>CAYYCX010000036.1:0-36125 GCA_964470455.1 uncultured Wenzhouxiangellaceae bacterium | reverse complement strand
GTTTCCACGCCCTCCTCGCCGACTTTCTGCGCGATGCGACGTATTCCGGATTCGAACAATGAGGTGGTGTAGCTGCCCGCCGGGCGCTCCCGGTCACGTTGTGCGATGAGGCTTTCGAGTTCCGCAAGAAACGCCAGTTGCGGGAAGACCGGAGTATCCGCATCAAAGCAGCTGGTGGTGTTGCGGTGGCAGGTGGGCCCATCCGGCCTGGCCAGGACCAGCAGGCTGTCGTTGTCACAGTCGGCATGGACAGAGTCGAGGTGCAGGAAATGACCGGAGGTTTCACCCTTGGACCAGAGCTTTTGGCGCGTGCGGCTGAAAAACGTGACCTTTCCCGAACGCAGTGTTTGCTCCAGCGCCTCCGCAGTCATCCACGCCTGCATCAGCACCCGCCCGTCAAAGGTGTCCTGCACCATGGCCGGCAACAGGCCATCGCCTTTGCTCCAGTCCAGTTGCTGAATGTCTTCCGGGTTTGCTATGCGCATGGTCGTACTCCGATACCGGCCGCGGCCAGTTCCTGCTTGAGATCGGGAATGGCGATCGCGCCGGAGTGGAACACGGTGGCCGCCAGCGCCGCATCCACATCGGCCTGCTCGAAAACGTCGATGAAATGCTGAATGCTGCCGGCGCCTCCGGAAGCCACCAACGGTATCGGCAAAACCTTCCGGGCCAACGATAGCTGCGCGATGTCAAAGCCGTTGCGCGTGCCGTCAGCGGACATGCAGTTCAGCACGATTTCGCCAGCGCCCCGGTCTACCGCTTCCCGCAACCAGGACAGGGTTTCCCGGCCCGGATTCTGCATTGCGTCAGGGGTACCGGTGTGTGAGCGGACGCTGTAAAAAGGCTTACGGTCCACGGTTTGGGCAATGGAGTCCACACCCACCACCACGCACTGGCTGCCGAACGCTCTCACCAGTTCATTGATCAGGCCGGGGCGTTCCAATGCCGGCGTGTTGATGGAGATCTTGTCGGCGCCCTGGTTCAGCACCCGGCCGGCGTCGCTGACCGAGCGGATGCCGCCGGCCACGCAGAACGGGATGTCGATGGTTTCGGACACCTGCCGAACCCATTCCACGTCCACGCTGCGGCCTTCGGGGCTGGCGGTGATGTCGTAGAACACCAGCTCATCCGCGCCTTCATCACGGTAACGCGCGGCCAGTTCCAGGATGCCGCCCATCACACGGTGATCGCGGAACTGCACCCCTTTCACCACCTGGCCATCGCGCACATCCAGGCAGGGCACCAGCCTCCTCGCCACGGCGGGCTTCGGGTTTGTGGCGGGGATGTTCATGCGGCCAGCACCTCCAGCGCCTCTTCAACGGTGAAGCAGCCCTCCAGCAGAGCCTTGCCGGAGATGGCTGAATCGGCCCCGGTGCTCTTCAGGTCTTCCAGGTCGCGCAAGCCGGAGATGCCACCGGAGGCCTGCACGCTCAACTGCGGATAGCGCTGGTTCAGCTGGCGGTAGAGCTCCAGGTTCGGACCCTTCAGTGCGCCGTCCTTGCTGATGTCGGTGCACAGCAGATGTTTCAGGCCCGCGGCCGACAGTTCATCCAGCAGGTCCCATAGGTTGCGCTCGCCGCCTTCGGTCCAGCCGTGGGTTTTGGGCCAGGGGATGCCTTGCTCATCGATGGCCACATCCAGCGCGCTCACCAGACGCTCCGCCCCCAGCTCCTGCAGCCATTCCGCGAACAGCGCCGTCTTGTTGACGCAGATCGTACCCACCACCACGCGGTCGGCTCCGGCCTGCAGGCGCTTGCGCACATCCTCGAGATTGCGCACGCCACCGCCTACCTGCGTGCGCTGGCTGGCCTGCGACAGCAGCTCCAGTACCGGCGCCTGGTCAGCCCGAGCGCCATCGCGTGATGCGGCCAGGTCCACCAGGTGCAGCCATTCCGCGCCGGCCTCGGCATAACGGTTGGCAATCTGCAACGCGCTCTGTTCGTAGCGCTTGCACTGGTTGAAGTCGCCTTTGTGCAGGCGCACCACATCGCCGTCGAGCAGGTCGATGGAGGGTATCAATTGCATGTGTTGAGTTGTCCTTGAATGGTATGTTCGGGATTGCTGCCGAGAAAGCCCGCCAGCAGTTGCGCGCCTGCTGCCGCTGATCTTTCGGGGTGGAATTGAGCCCCATAGAAGTTCCCCTGCCGAACGATGGCGCTGAATGCCTGTCCATGCTCCGCGGTGGCCAGGGTCCAATCACCCACGGGCGCGGCATAGGAATGTACGAAATAAAACCACTTCCCATCCAGCGGGTCGCTGAGTGGATCGGCTTTCACGCAGCGGACTGAATTCCAGCCCATGTGCGGTACGCGCAGGCCGGGTGACTCCGGCAGTCGATCCAGCCGTGCCGGAACCAGCCCGAGCAGTTGCGCATCGTCCTCGGCCGAAGACTCGAACAGCAGTTGCATGCCCAGGCAGACACCCAGCACCGGCTGCTTCAATTCGCGTATCACCTCCACCAGCCCATGGCCGCGCAGCACTTCCATGGCGCGGCCGGCGGCGCCCACACCGGGCAGCAATACGCGGTCGGCCTTGCGAATGGTGGCGGCATCGGAAGTAAAACTGGCTTCCACGCCCAGCCGCTGCAGCGCATGCAGCACGGAGGAAATATTGGATCCACCGCTGTCGACGACTGCCAGGCTCATCAGAGCGTACCCTTGGTGCTGGGCAGGTCGTGGCCGCTGCGCGCCAGGGCCGGGCGCAAGGCGCGACCGGCGCCCTTGAACAGGGCTTCGATCATGTGGTGGGTATTCTCGCCTTTAACCTGCATGTGGATGGCGGCGCGCAGGGACTGGCTGAGCGAGGCGAAAAAATGCCGCACCATCTCGGTGGAGAGTTCGCCCACGTTGTCACGCCCGAAGTTGGCTTCAAACGCAAATGCCGGGCGGCCGGACAGGTCGATCGCCACCTGCGCCAGCGATTCATCCATCGGCAGGGTAAAGCCGTAGCGGCCGATGCCGCGCCGGTCACCCAGCGCCCGGTCCAGCGCCTGGCCCAGGGCGAGTGCGCAGTCTTCCACCGTGTGGTGCTCGTCGATGTGCAGGTCGCCCTTGGCCGAAACCTTCAGGTCGATCAGGCTGTGACGGGCCAGCTGGTCCAGCATGTGGTCGAAAAAGCCGATGCCAGTCTGGCAGGCGCTACCGCCGCCCGCATCCAGGTCGACGAACACGCGAATGTCGGTTTCGTTGGTTTTGCGCTGCACGGTTGCTCGGCGCGGGCGGTTCAGCAACTGGTGGGTGATGCCGGCCCAGTCGAGCTTGCCATCTTCCAGCTTCAGGCCGCCGATGCCCATGTTCTCCGCCAGCTTCAGGTCGGTGTCGCGGTCGCCGATCACCCAGCTGTCCTGCAGGTCCAGTTCGCCCGACTTGAGGTAATCCAGCACCATGCCGATGCCAGGCTTGCGGTTGGGTGAGCCTTCATGTTCGAAATGCGGGTCAATGTGAACGGCCTTGAACGTGATGCCCTGCGAGCCGAACAGGCCGAGCATCTTGTCCTGTACGAGATCGTAATCCGCCTGCGCGTAGGAGTCCGTGCCGAGTCCGTCCTGGTTGCTGACAATCACCAGTTCGTAGCCGGCGTTCTGCAGGGCCAGCAGGGCCGGAATCACTCCCGGCACCAGTTCCAGCTTTTCCAGTGAATCGATCTGCTGGTCCGGCGGCTCGATGATCAGCGTGCCGTCACGGTCTACAAAGAGGATGCGTCTTTTGGCGCTCATTCGGCGTTGTCCTTCCATTGGTCCAGTGCGGTTGCCAGGGCTGCCAGTTCGCTGCGGCTGCCCACCGAAATGCGCAGGCAATCACACAGGCCGGGATCGGCCGGGAAACCTCGCAGGATGATGTTGCGGGCTGCGCAGTGAGCCAAAAGGCCAGAGGCATTGTTGACTTCCAGCAACACGAAATTGGCCTCGCCAGGCCACAACCGCCGTATCCACGGCCGGCCTCGCAGGAGTTGGAGCAGGATTTCCTTGTTGGCCCCGAGTTCGTCCAGCAACGTGCGTTGCCGCTCACGCATGTCGGGCTGCAGCACTCGCAAAGCCATGGCAGTTACCGGCGCGGCCAGCGGATAGGGTGCGATCACGCGGCGCAGCAATCCCAGCACTTCCGGCTGGGCGATCACGCTGCCACAGCGCAAACCCGCCGAAGCCCAGGCTTTGGACAGGGTACGCAAAACCACCAGGTGAGGGTGACCCGCAATCAAATCGCAGGCCGACGGCGCGCTGCAGAATTCGGCATAGGCTTCATCCACCACCACCATGGCCCGCCCTTGCGCGGCATCCAGAACTTGCAGCAGCAGGTCGCGTGAGATCAGGTCGCCGGTGGGGTTGTTGGGCGAGGTGAGAAACACCAGGCGAATGCGTTCGTCAGCCTGCAGCGTCGCCACCAGTTGCGCGCCATCGAGTTCAAAACCCTTGTCGATGCTGCGTGGCACGGACACGATGGCGGCGCCCTGCGCTTGCGCTGCGATGCGGTACATGCCGAAGGTTGGCGGACAATGCAGGATCGCATCCTGGCCGGCGCGGCAGAACACGCGTACCAGCAGGTCGATGCCTTCATCGCTGCCGCGGGTGACCAGGACCTGCGGGGTCTCAACTCCGTAAAGCTCCGCCAGGCCGGCCACCAGTGCTTCGGGTTGCGGCTCGGGATAGCGGTTGATATCGAGCGCCAGCGGATCATCTTCCAGCAGCGCAAGCGGCGCTTCATTGGCATTGAGCAGGATGCCGCGTCCCGGCGCTTCCGAGCGCGCTGAAGAATAGGGTTTCATGGCGACGATTTCCGGCCGGGCCAGCTGCGTGATTGTCATCGGTTTGTTCACGTGGAAGGCTCCGGGGGTGCGGGATCCGGGGGTGCGGGATCCGGGCGTGCGGCAATTTGCCGCAGGCGCGCGCTGACCGCCATGCGGTGCGCGTCCAGGCCTTCAAATGCCGCCAGGGTTTCGGCGCAAGGCCCCACCTGCTGCAAGGCCGCTGCGTTGGCCTGCTGCAGGGTCATGCGGCGCAGGAAGTCGGTTACGCCCAATGCGCCGTGCGAACGCGCCCAGCCGTAAGTGGGCAGCACATGATTGGGCCCGGAGCAATAATCGCCCAGCGATTCAGGTGTCCAGCGGCCAATGAACACCGAGCCCGCGTGGATGACTTCGTGTGCCCGTTGGTGCGCATCGGCAGTGTTGATGATGAGGTGCTCCGGTGCGTACTGTTCGGAAACGCGCATGGCCTCATCCAAGTCCTGGGTAATGATGATGCGGGAGCTGCCCAGGGATTGTTCGAGGATTGCGGCGCGAGGCGACGCCGGTGCCAGTAGTTCCAGTTGTTCCACCACGGCTTCCGCCAGCTTCACGCTGTCGGTCAACAACAGCACCTGCGAATCCGGGCCGTGCTCGGCCTGTGACAGCAAGTCCCAGGCGACCAGCTCGACGCCATCGTCCTGCAGGGCCGCTTCGTCGGCGATCACCAGCACTTCGGACGGGCCGGCGGGCATGTCGATGGCGGCGCCCGAAGGGTCCTGCGCGACTTGCTGCTTGGCCTCGGTAACCCAGGAATTGCCGGGGCCGAAAATCTTCTGGCAGCGCGGAACCTGCTCCGTGCCGTATGCCATGGCCGCAATCGCCTGCGCGCCGCCACTGCAGAACACCTCAGTTACGCCGCACAGTGCGGCAGCGGCGAGAATCTCGGTGGGAACCTGGCCTTCGGGATTGGGGGGCGAACACAGCACGATCTTTCTGCAGCCCGCTATCGCCGCGGGAATGGCCAGCATCAGCACGGTGGATACCAATGGTGCGCTGCCACCCGGAATATACAAACCCACCGATTGCAGCGGGCGGTAAACCACTTCGCAACGCAGGCCGGGCGCGGTTTCAATCGCCATGTCGCGCGGCAGGTCAGCCTCATGGAAGGCGCGAATGCGCCCGGCTGCTTCTTCCAGCGCCTGAGCCATCGCCGGATCAATTCGCGTCCAGGCGGCTTGCATGTCGGCTTGGTCGTAACGGTATCGCGCGGGATTGCGGCCATCAAAACGCTGCGTGAAGGACCGCACGGCCTCGTCGCCTCCTTCCCGCACCGAGCGAATGATGTCGGCCACCGCCTGGCTGCGCTCGCCGGCATCCTGGGCAGGCCTTTGCAGCAGGGTTTTCTGCTGAGCCTCGTCCAGCCCGGCCCAGAGTACCGGTTTCAGTGCATAACGGCTCATATCCGCCGCCCCCGCCGCCCAGGCTGAATGGATGGGCAACATGCTTTTGTATCTTGCCTGGAGAATCTCATGCCAGCATTTTCTCCACCGGCAACACCAGGATGGCGGATGCGCCTTCCGCCTTGAGGGCTTCAAGGTGCTCCCAGAACAGGGTTTCCACGCATACGGCGTGAATGGCGATGCGGTCGGAACCTTCCAGCGGCATGATCGAAGGATGTTCCACGCCGGGCAGTAATTCGGTGATGCGGTCCAGCGCCTCGCGTGGCGCGTGCAGCATCACGTACTTGCTTTCAGCCGCCTGCAGTACGCCTTCAAGGCGGGACAGCAAACGATCCAGCAACTCCTGCTTTTCCTGGCTCAATGGCAGGTCATGGCGGTACAGCGCGGCCTGGCTGTTGAACAGCACTTCCAGCTCCCGCAGGTGGTTGGCTCGCAGGGTTGAGCCGGTGGACACCAGGTCGGCGATGGCATCCGCGGTACCCAGGCCTGGTGCGATTTCCACCGAACCGGAAAGCTCCACGATATGGGTGGATATGCCCTTGGCCGCCAGCAGCGATTGGGTGAGTTCGGGATAGCTGGTGGCGATGCGCTTGCCGTCCAGTTCCCGCAGGCTGCTGATTTCGAGGTCTTCAGACACTGCGATGGAGAGGCGGCATCCGCCGAAGCCCAGGGTTCTGAGGCAGCTCAGGCCGGAGCCCCCGTTGCGCTCCAGCATCACTTCCCGCGCGATGTTTTCCCCGACGATGCCCAGTTCGCAAACGCCGTCCAGCAGCATGCGCGGAATATCGTCGTCGCGGACCAGCAACAGGTCCACCGGGAAATCCTGGCCATACCAGAACAGCTTGTCCTTGCTGTGGGCAAAGCGCAGTCCACAATTTTTCAGGATATCCAGGGATTTTTCCGACAGCCGGCCGGACTTCTGGATGGCGATGCGTAAGCGGGTCACAGAGTTTCTCCTTGCTGGGTTTCTCCTTGCTGGGTTTCTCCTTTCGGGGATCTTCCCTTCATTCGGTCCAGTATCGTGCGGTAGCCTCCCGTGCCCAGTTCCATGAAGCGCGCAACCCGGCCTATGGTGGTGACGCTGACTTCGGTGAGCTCGCTGATTTCACGATAGGGTTTGCCCTGGTCCAACAGCTGCGCCACGCGCCAGCGGTCAATCAGGGCTTCAAATTCCGCCGGCGTGCAGAGATCATCCAGGAACGCCTTGGCCTCATCGGCGTTGCGCAGCGACGCCAGCGCATCGCACAGCGAACGGGCGGCGGTGTTGATCTCGTACTTTTGCGATTGGTCGTGGTGTTTCATCGTATTAATGTAACAGTGTGATAGCGCGTTAATACGGGATGGTAACCGGGCTTGTGATCCAAATCAAGCTCATCCTGTGGATTTGCCGCCCGTATGCCGGAAAAGGAGCGCATTGGCCATCAGGATGTGAACAGGGAATGCTTGGTTCCACCCCGGACTGCGGTCATTCAGGTAGTGTGAACAGGCCCTGATACGACATTCATGACTTCTGGGGTTTGTTTAAACCCTTTGGCCCAATCCATCATCCAAGCACGATAGGACAGTTCTATGCTCAACTAGGCCTTTGCTCACTCGGGAGACTGCAGTATGCGATTGATCAAAACCCTGACTTTGGCGCTGGCCCTGGCCGCCACGGTTTTCACCAGCCTGTCGGCGTTTGCCACGGAACGCGCAACGGAAACCTTCAGCTACGAGCTGAATGAAGGCGGAAGGATCAGCATAGAGAATGTGAACGGCGACATCGAAATCACCGGAGGTGCCGGCAACACCGTTCAGGTCACTGCTGAAAAGAGCGCCGATGATGCAGATGACCTGGCCAGGCTGCGGGTCGAAATCAAGGCGGATGCCGATTCAATCCGCATCGAGACGGTTTACGAAAAATCGACCGGCGGTTGGTTCAATAACAACAACAGCGGCGAAGTGAACTACACCCTCACCGTGCCGGCAAGCACAAACCTGGATGCCATCAGCACCGTCAATGGCGGGATTCGCGTCAGCGGTGTCGACGGCCCGGTCAAGGCTGAAAGCGTGAACGGAGACCTGGAGTTGAGCAACCTGGTTGCGGATGTCGGCCTTGAAACCACCAATGGTGGCATTGAAGCCAGCTTTGACACGCTCAAAGGCAACCAGAGAGTCAACGCCGACACGGTAAATGGACGCATCACGCTGTTCTTGCCGGAAGATGCCAGTGCCCGGGTCAGCGCTGAAACCCTGAACGGCGGAATAGATGCCAGCGACTTCGGCCTGGACGTTGATGAACGCAGCTTTGTGGGTAAGAACCTCAAAGGCAATATCGGCAGTGGGGAAGCGCGCATTGACCTTGATACGGTGAATGGCGGTATCCGCATCCGCAAACAGTAAACGTGTGAATCAGCGCCAAATGGAACGGGCCAATCTTGCGCCCGCTCCGATTACCGGGAATGCTGCCAGGCTCTGTTAACCCTGCTTGAACTGACCCTTTTGTGTCTGTAACCGCACCGATCAAGGCGCTCGCAGCGCAGATGCTCATGAAGTAATTGAGAACCAGCCTGGTCCAGGGCTGGTTTTTTTGTCGACCTGTGATATATCATGAAGATATCACGCGCTGACGCGACCGAACCATCCACATCCAAAGGCCAAAACCATGAGCAATCCACACTGGCGGGGAGTTTTTCCCGCGCTGACCAGCAAATTCACCCCCAATGATCAGCTCGACTGGGCAGCGATGGAGGAGCATCTGGAGTTCCAGCTCGATGCCGGGGTTCACGGGCTGATCGTGCTGGGCTCGCTGGGTGAGAATTCCACCCTCACCGACCAGGAAAAGCTGGAACAGGTGAAGTTCTTCGCGGCACGCAAGCGCGCAAGTACGCCACTGGTAGCCTGCATTGCTGAATGTTCCACACGCCGGGCCCAGGAATTTGCCCAACAGTGCGCTGCAGCGGGCGCGGATGGATTCATGTTGCTTCCACCGATGCGTTACCCCAGCGACAAGCGGGAAACCCTGGCTTACCTCAATGCCGTAGCAACGGCTACGGAATTGCCCATCATGCTGTACAACAACCCGGTCGCCTATGGCACAGACCTGAGCCCGGAAGATTTTGAACGCCTGGCGGACCAACCGAAATTTGTCGCCATCAAGGAGTCTAGTGCGGATACGCGCCGCATTCCCGAGATCCGCCGCCTCACCGGCGACCGCTATTCAATCTTCTGCGGTGTTGATGACCTTGCCTTTGAAAGTTTTGCCCTGGGCGCAAAGGGATGGGTTGCCGGCCTGGTGGTTGCCTTCCCGCGTGAAACGGTGCGTTTATGGGAACTGATGCAGGCAGGGAAATGGGATGAGGCCCGGGTCATTTACGAGTGGTTCCTGCCATTGCTGCACCTGGACATCGGCCCGAAATTCGTGCAGCAGATCAAACTGGTGGAGGCCCTCATGGGCGTTGGCAGTGCACGCGTGAGAGCTCCTCGTCTACAATTGGCCGAGAAGGATGCCGCGCGGGTGGAGCAGGTGCTGCAAACCGCCCTCGACAACCGCCCGTCCTGTTGATTAATTCTCATCCGTACGATTCAGGCCAGCCATGAACGCTCAAGCAGAAACCGTTACCGCCAGCCTGGCCCAACAGGCTTACGAACTGCTTGAAGAGAAGCTGGTAACGCTGCAGTTGGCGCCTGGGGCGTTGATTTCGGAAGGTGAATTGATAGAAATCACCGGTATCGGCCGCACACCGGTGCGTGAAGCCATACAACGGCTGGCCAACCAGGAGCTTTTCCAGGTGATACCGCGCAAGGGCCTGCTGGTCACGCCGGTCAGCCGAACCGGCATGATGCACATCCTGGAAACGCGCAAACCCCTGGAGCGCTTGGTGGTGCAACGGGCTGCGCTCAATGCGCGGGATGAGCAACGCAGCGCCTTGTCGGCCATTGCGCGTGAAATGGCGTTGGTGCATGAAAACCTGGAAGATTTCCTGCGGCTGGACTATGAGCTGGACCAACTGGTTGATGCATGCGCCAACAACCCCTATGCCACCGCTGCCCTGGCGCCGTTCCGCAGCCACAGCCGGCGCTTCTGGTATTTTCACCGCCAGCAAGTGAAGCTGGCAGATGCGATCACTGCCCATGCTGCGCTGGCCAGGCTGATTGCGCGGCGTGACCCGGCTGGAGCCGAAAAGGCTTCGGATGCGACCATCGCCGTGCTGGAAAGACTGGTGGGCGGCATCGACCGGATGAGCTGATATCCGGATGAATTGCCCGCTATGCACCCTTCAACACTGCCATTCAACCCAGCCCACTGAGAATCCAGAGTGCCGCAACCACAACCCCATTGCATCGTAATCGGCGCAGGCATAGTCGGGTCTTCCTGCGCCTGGCACCTGCAGCACAGTGGTGCGCGTGTCACGCTGATAGACTCTGAACTGCCTGGCCAGGCCACCAGTTTCGGTAATGCCGGTTGCCTGTCACCGTCCTCCATCTACCCGTTCTCCTATCCTGGCGCCATCAGGCAGGTGCCGGGGTGGCTGCTCGATCCGCTGGGCCCGATGAAGATCCGCTGGAGCGACCTGCCCGGCCTGGTGCCCTGGTTCTGGCGTTTCTGGCGCGAAGGCACGGCCGAGCAGGTGCAGGCGATATCCACAGCGCAATACCGGCTGATGCAGTCGGTGACCGCCGACTACGACGCCATTCTCAAGGCAACCGGCAGTGAAGCGCTGCGGCACTCGAAAGGCCTCATCCTGCTCTACAGCGACCAGGCGGAATTTGACGACGACCGCTGGCACTATGACATCAAGGACCAGTTCCGGTTGCCCTGGTCGAAACTCAGCCATGCCGAACTGCATGATCTCGAGCCTGATGTAAAGCTTCCGGCTGAAGGGCTGGCGGTGATGGACCACAGCTGGCAGCACCTGCTGTCGCCGGCGGATGTCACACGCCAAATCGCTGAAGCTGCCTTCGCCGATGGAGCTTCCTGGATACAGGACCGGGTGACGCAGGTTGCGACCGGAGATGCCGGCGCCGAGGTCACCACCCGTTCCGGACGCAAGGTCACGGGCGATTACCTGGTTCTGGCCACCGGCGTGTGGACCAATGCACTGCTCAGCCAGCTGGGCCATCGCGTGCCGCTCACGGCCAAGCGCGGCTACCACAGCATGCTGGCGCAGCCCAATGTGAAGCTTTCGCACCCGCTGATGCAGATCAAGGAATACATCGTCATGACGCCCATGCGGGATGGCTTGCGCGTGGCCGGCACCGCGGAATTCGCGCACATCGACGCAAGGCCGGATTACCGTCGCGCCAAAGCGCTGCTGCACCATGCGCAACGCTTTTTGCCGGGGCTGAAAGGCGAAACCGTAACCGAATGGATGGGCCAGCGCCCGATGCTGCCCGACTCCATCCCGGTGCTGGGCAGGCTGCCCGGGCGTGAGCGCGTGCTGTGCGCTTTCGGCCATGGCCATTACGGCATCACTCAGGGCCCTACCTCAGGCCGCATCATCGCCGACCTGGTATTTGGCCGGACACCGCATCTCGATATCCGGCCGTTTTCCATCACACGATTCAAAGGAGCAAAAGCCCATGCAGCCTGACAGGGCTTTCCAGTTCGACTGCATCGACGCCCACACATGCGGAAATCCGGTGCGGCTGGTGGCTGACGGCGGGCCCTCACTGGAAGGCAACAGCATGGCAGAGCGGCGCCTGCATTTCCTGCGTGAATATGACTGGATACGCACGGCGCTGATGTTTGAACCACGCGGCCACGCCATGATGTCCGGCAGCATTCTCTATCCCAGCACCCGCGACGACTGCGATATCGGCGTGCTGTTCATTGAAACCTCTGGCTGTTTGCCGATGTGCGGCCACGGCACCATAGGCACGGTGACGATTGCGATAGAGCACGGACTGGCGCAGCCGCGCGAGCCGGGGTTGCTGGTGCTGGAAACTCCCGCGGGCAAGGTAGAAGCCCGCTACAAACAGGAAGGTGGCAAGGTCAAATCCGTGCGCCTGACCAATATTCCCTCCTACCTGCACGCACAAGCCCTTGAAGTCGAATGCCCCGAGCTGGGTGGCATGCTGAAGGTCGATGTGGCTTATGGTGGAAATTTCTACGCCATCGTCGAGCCGCAGGATGGTTATGCTGACCTTTCCGATCTCAGTGCCGCGGATATCGTTCGTATCAGTCCATTGCTGCGCCAGCGCCTCAACCAGCGCTACGAATTCGTGCACCCGCAGGATGCGCGCATCAACGGACTCAGCCATTTGCTGTGGACCGGCAAACCCCTCAAGCCGGACTCCCACGCCCGTAACGCGGTGTTTTACGGCGACCAGGCCATCGACCGCTCGCCCTGCGGCACCGGCACTTCAGCCCGCATGGCGCAGCTGGCGGCGCGCGGAGAGCTCGGCCCGGGCGACGTGTTCGTGCATGAATCCTACATCGGCAGCCAGTTTACCGGCCGCGTGGAAGCACAGACCATGCTGGGCGATCATCCGGCCATCGTGCCCAGCATCGAAGGTTGGGCGCGGCTATACGGCCGCAACCGCATCACCGTTGATCCTCAGGATGACCCCTACTGGCAGGGATTCCTGGTCAGCTGATCGTGGCCATGCCGGAAAGCGCGCTCATTACCACGCTGGATTACCACACAGCGGGTGAGCCGCTGCGCATCATCACTTCGGGCCTGCCGGAAGTTCCCGGCGACAGCATGCTGGCCCGGCGCCGGTTCATGGCTGAAAATCTGGATGACTACCGCAAGCTGCTGATGCGGGAACCCCGCGGTCACAGCGAAATGTATGGCGCCGTGCTCACGCCACCGGTCACCGCTGACGGTGACACAGGCGCGCTGTTCCTGCATAACGGCGGCTACAGCACCATGTGTGGCCATGCCATCATTGCGCTTGCGACCGCCGCGGTTGAACAGCAGTTGTTCCCGGTGGCTGATCCCGCAGCGATTCGAATCGACACGCCCGCCGGGCAGGTGGTTGCACGGGCGCACCTGAATGAAGGTGGATGCGTGCGTGAGGTGTCCTTTTGCAACGTGCCCTCGTTTGTGCTCGAGCCGCATTACTCGGTGAGCGTGGATGGGCGGGTGGTGGACACGACGATTGCATTCGGCGGCGCTTTTTACGCCTACGTCGATGCGGAGGCGCTGGGTTTCCGGTTGCTTCCCGAGGAAGCGCCCAGGCTGGTTGAGCAGGCCCAAAAGATCAAAGAGGCCGTCAGCGCCCATTACCGCATCGAGCACCCGGCCGGCGATGATGACCTGAATTTTCTTTACGGCTGCATATTCGTGAAGTCCGGTGAGACGCCCGCTGAAACGTCCGCTGAGACGCCGGGCCGGTCACGCAATGCCTGCGTGTTCGCCGATGGCCAGCTGGACCGCAGCCCCACCGGTACTGGCGTCAGCGGCCGCGCGGCCATTCACTGGACGCGGGGTGAACTGGGCCTGGGCGAGATGCTTGAAATCGAAAGCATCATCGGTACGCGCTTTCGCGTCCGTTGCCTCGAGGAAACCCTCGTGGGCGGAACGCGCGCGGTGATTCCCGAAGTGACCGGCAGCGCTTCACTCACCGGCCATCACCAGTTCGTGCTGGACCCGCGCGACCCTTTGCCGCGCGGCTTGCATGTCGGTACTCGAAGCCCGGCCTGAGGTCAGCCGAACACCAGCAGCGCCAGCGATTCCGCCACGACAGCGGGCTTGGTTTCGCCTTCGATCTCCACCACCACCTCGCTGGTCAACAGCACGCGGTCAGGGGCCGGGTTCACCAGCTCCTTCAGGGTTGCCACCGCGCGAATTCTGGAATTGACCTTTACGGGGTTGGGAAAACGCACCTTGTTCAGGCCGTAGTTCACGCCCATCACCACGCCGCGTGGAGTGAGAGGCACGGATTCCATCAATTTGGGCACCAGCGACAGGGTGAAAAATCCATGCGCAATCGTCGTGCCGAAAGGCGTCTGGCTGGCACGCTCCGGATCGACGTGAATGAATTGGTGGTCAAAAGTGGCATCGGCAAAAGCATCGATCATGTCCTGGGTGATCGTCATCCAGCTGTCCGAAGTTCGGGTTTTGCCGATGTAGTCTTTGAGTTGTTCGCGGGAAATTTCCGAGGGGGCTTGATTTGTCATGTTCATTCCATCATGTGAAAACGAGTGCGATTAATTTCAGGAAACTCTGTTCAATTCGTCACTGAATTATCAGAGCATGCCCAATAAAACAAATTGGGAAAAAGTGCGTAATTTGTTTGGCTTGCTTTTCAATGATTTGCAACCATCGAAAATGGCGGCGCGTCCATATGCCGCGGAAACCCTGAAAATCCAGGGGTTTCCAAAAAACACCTCCAACCTGCAAGTGGTGGCAACCTGGCAGGAGCAGGAATGAAAAATAGTACCTCCACCACTTGAAACCCTGCTCCGCAGCTTGTATAAATAGACTAACAAGCTTTTATAAAAAGACCTAGATCCCATTATTGCGTGTTTCGCATGGAGGATATATGCGCACGAAAGTACTGAACCAAGTGTTACCCGTACTGGCCCTGGCGGCTTTCATGCCAAGCCTGGCATTTTCCCAGACAGATACCGATGCCCCGAAGTCCCAGCGCCCGGCATTGGAAGAGGTCGTGGTCTCGGCCCGGAAGGTTACAGAAAACCTGCAGGACGTGCCCATCGCCGTAACTGCGTTCAGCGGCGAGAAGCTGGGTGAAGACCAGATTTATGACCTGATGCAGCTGGTCGGCAAAGTCCCCAGCATGACCATCCAGTCACAGAACAACATCGAGTCGGAAATCTTCATTCGCGGCGTGGGCACGGTACGCCTGAACGGCGCCACGGCCGACGCCTCGGTAGGTTACTTCCTCGATGAGGTTTATATCGGCCGTCGCGGCGCGTCCACGCCACCGATCTTTGACCTGGAGCGGCTGGAAGTACTGCGCGGCCCGCAGGGCACGCTGTTCGGCAAGAACGTGGTGGGTGGCGCGCTGAACCTGACTACTGCGAAGCCACAATTCGAAATGGGCGGTTCCGGTTACCTTGCGGTAGGCGACTATGGCGCCATCAGCAGCGGCGGGCACGTCACAGGCCCGCTGAGCGAGAATGCCGCGGTGCGTTTTGCTTTCTACCAGAACAAACATGACGGTTATGCCAGGAATGTGGTGGCCGGCTACGAGATGGAAGATCTCGAATCCTATGCGGCACGCGGCTCTTTGCTGTGGAACCCGAACGAAGACATGACCTTTGAGCTCATCGTGGACGGCAGCACCGACACCGGCCACGGGCCTTCCCGGCACGCCGTGGACAATCCATTTTCGCCCGGCATTGGGCCTGTGACGAGCGCCGTTTCATCAGACCCTCGCACCAACCATTCTCCGTATGCGCAATGGGCAAAGAAGGATACCTCCGGCATCACGGCGCGTTTTGACTGGGACCTGGGTGCTGTCAACATGACCTACCTGGGAGCGATACGCAACGGCGAAGCCGACCAGGCCTGGAGCCAGGCCGGCGCGGGATCGCCGCCTTCACTGACCAGCTCCGTATTGACCCAGACGGAAGACAACACCGGTTTGACCCAGGAACTGCGTTTCGCCTCCGAGCAGGACCAGCGGCTGCGCTGGCTGGTCGGGCTGTATTACCTGGATGATGATACCGACCGCACCAGCCGCAACACCGCTACCTCATTCCTGCCCGGTGGCGCCGGCAGTACCGGCGACGTTCTCGATGGTGACAACGAATATATCCAGACGGGTATCTCCAAGAACTACGCCATCTTTGGCGATGTGAACTTTGACCTGACTGACACACTCACCCTGTCACTCGGCGGGCGCTACACCGAAGACCGCAAGACATGGGATGTCGAGGCAGTTGAGTACAGCTATGGACGTCCTGGCGGCGTGCTGTCCACCGCACCGCTGCTCGGTCCGTTCCTGGTGAATACCAAGGAATCCTGGAATGAGTTCACACCCAAGGCCATCCTGGATTGGCAGGTTGCGGATTCCCAGTTGCTGTACTTCTCGGTGGCCAAGGGCTTCAAGGGCGGCGGCTGGCAGGGTGGCGCGGCCAACGCGATTGCTGCCTCCACCCCGTACGAGCCGGAAACCGCCTGGAACTACGAAGTGGGCTTCAAATCGGAATTGTTCGACCGCCGTGTGCGCCTCAATCTGGCGGCGTTCTACACCGACTTCGAAGACCTGCAGGTGGAACTGCTGGATGACGTGAACCTGGTGCTGGTGGTAGCCAATGCCGCCGACGCCACCATCAAAGGCATCGAAGGCGAGTTTGAATTCCTGCTGCACGAGAATGTTTCCCTGTATTCATCAGCTTCCTATATCGAAGCCGAATACAAGAATTACATCGACCCGCTGCGCGGCATCGACTACAGCGGCAACCGCATCCAGCGTACGCCGGAGTTCCAGGGCAATGTCGGCCTGGACCTGAACGTACCTTTCTCCGATGACCTGGAGTTCCAGGGCAATATCCAGTACGGCTACCAGTCGAAGATGTACTACGGCCCGGACAACACCAACCTGGAACCGGGCTACGGCCTGCTGGACCTGCGCGCCGGCATCGGCAGCGCGGATGGCAAGTGGCAGGTGTATGGCTATATGAAAAACGCCACGGACGAGTTGTACCGGGTAAGCATCATCCCGTTCGCGGGCGATGAATTCTCGATATTCGGCGCGCCGCAGACCTACGGCGTGCGCGTCGCGATGACGTTCTGAGCCCGGCGGTGAATGATTCGATGAGCCGTAATACCCAATCACTGAAAGACCTGATCGCCGCCTGGCGCAGGCTGGACGTTGAAGGAGTCCTCGTGCACCTGCACGAGGATTTCACCTGGTACAACACGGGCGGTTTGAAGCCGCCGTTGCGAGGCAAGGACGCCATGCGCTCAACCCTGCAGGCCATGGCCAAAGCCATCAAGGAAGGTCGCTGGCGCCTGTTTGATGTGGCGGAAAGCGGCAGCACGGTGTGGATGGAAGGCGTGGATGAGTTCATCCGCCATGATGGTGTGCGGATTGCGGTGCCTTATGCCGGAACGCTTGAATTCAGGGACGGCCTGATCCTCAACTGGCGGGAGTATTACGATGGCCGCCTGATCGAGCAGCAAATGGCTGGCCAGGGTGTGTCCGCGGAAGTCGAAGAGCTGCTGGCCCGCCCTGAGGTCTGAACCTGATGCAGGCGAGCGGGTGCATTCCGCCTGTGATCTGGCCTGAAACACTGCCTGAGACACTGCCATGTTCCTGACGCCCAAAGCCCGGGTTGATGATTACACTGCCAGGGGCTGGTGGGGCGATCTCACGCTGGATGACCTGTTGCAGCGCAACCGGAACCAGCACCCCGGCCGTACCGCCCTGGTGGACCCGTCCAACCGTTCATCGCTGGATGGCCGTGAACCGCAACGGCTCACCTGGGGTGAGCTTGGTGAGGAAGTGGACCGCGTGGCTTCGGCATTGCTTGCGGTGGGCCTTCGCAAGGACGATATCGTCACGTATCAGCTGCCGAACGTGGTGGAGACCGCCATCCTGGCGTTGGCCTGTTCGCGTATCGGCCTGATCATCAGTCCGGTAGTGATGCCCTATCGTGCCTATGAGCTCAATTACATCATCGACACCGTCAAGCCCAGGGCGGTGATCACGGTTGCCCGCTTTGGCAGGCACGACCACGCTCGAACGGCGCTGGAGCTGGACTGGGGTGGCCGCGAACCCATGGTGCTGGTGGTCGGGGGTGATGCGCCGGCAGGCGCGACCGATTTCGATGCCGTGGTGGCTGCCGCCGACCCCGCAACCGCAGCGCAGTACCGGAAAGAGAATCCGGTGAAGGCTGCCGAACTGTTCACGATTTTCTGGACATCCGGTACCGAAGCGCGGCCCAAGGGCGTGCCGCGCGACCACAACCACTGGCTGGTCAATGGCCGCATGGTGGTGGAGTTGTCGGAACTGCAGGACGGCGAAACCCTGTTGAATCCGTTTCCGCTGGTGAACATCGCCTCGTTCGGGCTGGTCACCCCCTGGTTGCTGCAGTGCGGCACGCTGGTGCTGCATCACCCGTTTGACCTGGAGATTTTCCTGCGTCAAATCGGCGAAGAGCAGGTGAACTACACCATTGTTGCGCCATCGATTCTGAATATGGTGCTCAAGACACCGGAACTGCTGGACATCTCCGACCTGTCCTCGTTGCGCGCCATCGGCTCCGGTGCGGCGCCACTGTCGCCGTGGATGATCGAGGAATTCTGGAACCGTTTTCAAATCCACATCTGCAATATCTACGGTTCATCCGAAGGCCCGACACTGTTCAGCGCGCACTATCATGTGCCCGACCCGCAGGAGAGGGCGCGCTATTTTCCACGCATGGGCGTGAAGGGCATACACTGGGACGGCGCTACCGCATCCATGGTGCAAACCAGGTTGGTAGACCCGGAGACCGAGGAAGAAATCACCACCACGGGCAGGGTGGGTGAGCTGCGCAGCCAGGGCGCGCATGTTTTCAGCGGTTACTACAACCTTCCTGAAATTACGAAAGATGCCTTTGATGACCAGGGCTATTACCGCACCGGCGACCTGTTTGAACTGGCTGGCGAGGGCGAAGTGCCGCTTTACTACCGCTTCGTCGGCCGCTGCAAGGACATCATCGTGCGCGGCGGCATGAATATTTCACCGGCCGAACTGGATGACCTGCTGGTCGGGCATCCGGCATTTCGCGATGCGGCGGCCGTGGGCATTCCCGATGAGGCGCTGGGTGAACGCGTCTGTGCCGTAGTGGTTCCCGGCAGTGAGACGCTGCCCACCGTGGCGGAGCTGGCTGAGTGGCTGAAGGCCAAGGGCGTGGCGGTGTACAAGCTGCCGCAGCGGCTGGAGACCATCGATGTACTGCCGCGCAACCCGATGAACAAGATCTTGCGGCCTGAGTTGCGCGCCCGCGTCCTGGAGAAAATCGGCATGGCAGGGCAGGACGAAGCCGGTGGCTGAGGCCAGGGCGGTGCCGGTGCAGGCACTCCAGCAACCGGCGGACCTGGGCTACCCCAAACCCGCGCTGGCCTGGATCACAGTCGCGGCGCTGTTCATTGCCTACATATTTTCCTTTATCGACCGCATGATCATCGGCCTGCTGGTGGAGCCGATGAAAGCCGACCTCGGCATTTCGGATACTGAAATCAGCCTGTTGCAGGGCATGGCTTTCGCGGTGTTCTACACGGTGGCCGGCATTCCGCTGGGGCGGCTGATCGATCGCACCTCGCGCGTGAAGATGGTGGCCATCGGCACTTTTGTCTGGAGCCTGATGACCATGCTGTGCGGGCTTTCAGCTCACTACTGGCAGCTGTTCCTGGCGCGTATCGGTGTGGGTGTGGGCGAGGCCTGCCTTTCTCCCGCCGCATATTCCATCATCAGTGACAGCTTTCCGCCCAAGCGCCTGGGTGTGGCCATGGGCGTCTACGTGCTGGGCTCATCGGTAGGAGCCGGGCTGGCGTTCATCCTCGGCGCGGCGGTGATTGCGCTGGTGGCCAGTACCGGCAATGTCGAGGTGCCCTTGATCGGCACCGTGCGCAGCTGGCAGGCCGCCTTCATCTACGTGGGCGCGCCCGGTATCCTGCTCAGCGCATTGTTCCTGCTGATCCGCGAGCCGGTGCGCCGCATCACTCAAGGCGCCAGCGGCAAGGCTTCGAGCATCGGCGAGGTGTGGGCGTTTGCCCGGGCCAATATGACCACGCTGGTGGGAATCTGCGTGGGCGTGGGCTTTGTCAACCTGGCGGTATTTGCAGCGGTATCCTGGTTGCCGGTACTGTACATTCGCGCGCACGGCCTGGAGCTGAGCCAGGCGGGTTACCTGGCCGGCAGCGCCATGATCATTGGTGGCCTCATTGGCATGCTTGGAGGTGGCTGGATCAGTGATCGCATGGGCGGCACGCCGCGTGAGCGGATGCTCGTGTGTGGCGTGGCAGCGCTGGTTGGCATCGTTTCCGGCATACTGTTTCCGCTGGTGGAGAATACGGTTACCGCAACGGTTCTGTTTGTGGTGTTTTTCACCGCCTGTTGCGCGCCTTCGGGCGGGGCGGTTTCAGCCCTGCAGCAGATCGCACCAAACGAAATGCGCGCTACGCTGTCGGCGGTGTACCTGTTTTTTGTCAGCATCGTCGGCATGACGCTGGGTCCAACCGCAACAGCCTTGATCGGCGATACGTTTTTCCCGCAGGATGATGGCATCCGCTACGCGGTGTCCATTGTGACGGCTGTTGGATTCGCGGTCGCCGCCTGGCTGTTCTTCAGGGCAGTCAGGTTTCTTGGCAAGCAGCGTCCCGGGTAGTGCCCTGGGTAACACCGAAGATATTTCCGCAGCCAAATGCTTTGCAGTGATTGAAGGAGTGGGTTTTGAACGAGATCAGATTTGACGGCCAGGTTGTCGTTGTGACCGGCGCCGGCGGCGGGCTTGGCCGCGAGCATGCGCTGTTGCTGGCAAAACGTGGCGCCAGCGTGGTGGTGAATGACCTGGGCGGCAACGTCCACGGGGCCGGAGCGGGACACGCCCCTGCCGACCAGGTAGTCGCCGAGATCACCGCGGCCGGTGGCAAAGCGGTGGCCAATTACGACAGCGTGGCAACCCCGGAAGGTGGCAAGGCGATTGTCGCCAGTGCCGTCGAAGCCTTCGGCCGGCTGGACGCGCTGGTGCACAATGCCGGCATCCTGCGCGACAAGAGCATCCTGAAGCTGGAGCAGGCGGACATCGAGGATGTGCTGGACGTGCATCTAAAGGGCGCATTCTGGTTGTGCCAGCCCGCCTTCGCCGTGATGAAGGAGCAGGGCTACGGGCGCATCGTGCTGACATCGTCCGCATCGGGGCTGTTTGGCAATTTCGGCCAGTCCAACTACGGCGCCGCCAAAACCGGGCTGGTAGGCCTGATGCGCGTGCTGAGCATCGAAGGCGCGCGTTATGGTATCCAGGTGAACTGCGTTTCACCGGCAGCCCGCACGCGCATGACCGAGGAGTTGCTGGGACCCCTGGCCGAGCACCTGGCGCCGGCCCATGTGGCGCCGCTGGTAGCCTTTCTGTGTTCGCGCGATTGCGATTTCACCAGTGAAATCATCACCGCCGGCGGCGGACGCTTTGCGCGGGTGTTCCTGGGGCTGGCCCCCGGCTGGTATGGCGGTGCCGAGCCCGTGTCGCCGGAAGAAGTGGCCGGGCACATGGAGCAGATTCTTGACCCGGCCGGATTCACCGTGCCCAGGACCAGCCTTGACGAAGCACAGATCCTGCTGGATATCCTTGGGGTCAAGCTCGGGTGAAGCAGTAGAATTGCACCACAGAATTTCTTGATCATTCCGGAGAATTGAACATGACCAATGCCGTAATCGTTTCCACCGCCCGCACGCCCATCGGCAAGGCCTACCGCGGCGCATTCAACGACACCAATGGAACCACGCTGGGCGCGCATGTGATCCGGCACGCGGTAGAGCGGGCTGGAGTGGCGCCGGAAGAAATCGAGGACGTGGTGATGGGTTGCGCCAACCCCGAAGGCCCCACCGGCTCGAACGTGGCCCGCCTGGCGGCGCTGAAGGCGGGCTTGCCGGTCACCACTTCCGGCATGACGCTCAACCGCTTCTGCTCCTCCGGCCTGCAGGCCATTGCCACCGCCGCCGGGCGCGTGATCAACGAAGGCGTGCCCATCACGGTAGCGGGGGGTGTTGAATCGGTCAGCCTGGTGATGACCGAACACTACAACACCCACCGCATGAAGGATGAGGAGCTGATCAAGCTGCACCCGCATATTTTCGACAGCATGATCCAGACCGCAGAAACCGTGGCAAAGCGCTACAACATCAGCCGCGAGGAGCAGGACCAGTATGGCCTGCAGAGCCAGCTGCGTTGCGCGGCAGCCTACGAGGCCGGCAAGTTCAGCGACGAGATCGTGCCGCTGGCCACCACCAAGAAAGTGGCGGACAAGGCCACTGGCGCCATCAGCGACCAGGCGGTGCTGCTGGAAGCGGATGAGGGCCTGCGCGCCGACACCAACATCGAAGGGTTGCGCGGTTTGAAAACGGTGATGGAAGGCGGCTGTATCACGGCGGGCAATGCCAGCCAGTTGTCGGACGGTGCTTCAGCGTGTGTGGTGATGAACGAGAAACTCGCCGAGCAGCGCGGGATTGAGCCGCTGGGTGTATTCCGTGGCTATGCCGTAGCCGGTTGCGAGCCCGATGAAATGGGTATCGGCCCGATTTACGCCATTCCACGCCTGCTGGAACGCACCGGCCTGAAAATGGACGACATCGGCCTGTGGGAACTGAATGAAGCGTTTGCCGTGCAGGTGCTCTATTGCCGCGATTACCTGGGCATTCCCAACGACCTGCTGAACGTGAATGGCGGCTCGATTGCCATCGGCCATCCTTTTGGCATGAGTGGTGCGCGCATGGTCGGCCACGCCCTGATCGAAGGCCGCCGCCGCGGTGTGAAATACGTGGTCACTACCATGTGCATCGGTGGTGGCATGGGTGCCGCGGGGCTGTTCGAGGTTCTGTAGGCGCGAGGCACCCGGGCCAAGGCCGGCGTCGGCCCGAATACCGCGCCTATGTCGCACGGACCAGCGGCTTTTTTCCCCTGCCGCCCAGGCGTTAAATTCAGGCCTTGGTGCAGGCAATGGTTCAGGCCAAATTTCAGATCTGCATCCAGGCGTAAATCAGGCCGGGCTTTGTGCCACCCAATCCGGCTCGAGTTGCTGCGCCCGTTCGCGCAGTTCGGCTTTCAATACCTTGCTGCCGACATTGCGCGGTAGCTCATCGACCTGGAATACGGCCTTGGGCACCTTGAAGCCGGGCAGGTTGCTTCGGCAATGCGCTATCAATGCCGCGCAATCGATGGCCTGGCCATTCCGGCTAACCACGAAGGCAGCGGGTACTTCGACCCAGTGCGGGTCCGGCAGGCCTATCACCGCTGCTTCCTTGACGCCATGGCAGGCTTCCAGCACGCGCTCGATTTCCGACGCCGACATGTTCTCACCGCCACTGCGGATCATGTCCTTGATGCGGTCCAGCACGTAAAGATAACCGTCGTCATCGAAGCGGCCTACGTCGCCGGTGTGCAGCCAGCCATTGCGCAGCGCCTTCTCGCTCGCTTCGGGATCATCGATGTAGCCGGCGCAGACCTTGGGGCCGCGCAGGAGGATTTCGCCGGTCTCTCCCGGTGGCAGTGGTTGATCATCGGGTCCGGCCACGATGATTTCCATGCCCTGTACCGCCAGGCCCACCGAGCCCAATTTCTCACGCCGGTGGCCGGCATCCACATAAGCCACACCGCCGCAGGTTTCGGTCATGCCATAGCCCTCAGTGAGTTCCGCCGTCGGAAACAACTGCAGGGATCGATCAAACAGCTCCCGCGTCACCTGGCCAAATATGATCCAGCGCATGGATGATGTGTCACAGGATTTCCACCCGTGCACTTCCAGCAGCATATTCATCATGGTCGCCACCATCGTGGTGCCGGTGATGCGTTCGCGCGCAATGGTGTCCAGTACTTCCGCCGGATCGAACCGCCGCGTCAGCACGATGCAGCCGCCGACGTGAAACAGGGTGAGCCCGGGAATATCGAAACCGCCCACGTGGTAGAGCGGCGCCACCAGCAGCAGCCGGTCTTCATGCGTGATGCTGAATTCCACCGCATGCGCGTGCATGTTGGCCCAGCAGTTGCCGTGGGTGATGCGCACACCTTTGGGCAGGCTGGTGGTGCCGGAGGTGTACATGATGCGCAACAGGCTGTCCGGGCCGGCCGCGTAGTCTTCAACCTGCTCGCCGCGGTGTTCGGCAATCAGGGCGGGAATGGAAATGAAATCCCCCTCCAGCTGGCTGGAAAAATCCAGCCGCAGTTTCAGCTTGTGCAGGTTCGCAGCCGCCATCGCCAGTTCGCGGAAGTCCGCTTCGCTGGCGAGGGCCACAGCGCCGCTGCGCTGGATCAGCTGCAGCAAATCCTGTGGTTGCAGGCGATAATTGAGCGGCACCAGCACACCACCCAGCCGGGCCACGGCCAGCGACAGGATCAGGTATTCGGCGGAATTCATCGCCACGGTGGCGACCCGGTCGCCCGGTTTGATTCCCAGCCGGCGCAAGCCCGATGCCAGTGCATGCACATCCCGGTTGAGCCTGGCGTAACTCCAGCGGTGGCCGCCACAGACCAGTGCCTCGCGTTCACTGAATCTTTGGGTGGCCCAACTCAGGCTGCGGCTGATGTTGAGAATGGTAAAAACCCCGTTTAATGGTTGAATCAAGGTTGAATTGATAGTCTAATAATGAAAGTCACTATTCGCAAGTCAAAGGGCAAAGCAGGTACATCAGATTGAACTGGGAACAGGAATTAAATGAGCTGAGGCAGCGACAGGCCCTGGCTCGCGAGATGGGCGGCGCTGACAAGGTTGAGCGCCAGCACCAGAACGGCAGGCTCACGGTCCGCGAGCGCATCGACGCGCTGCTCGACCCTGGCAGCTTTCACGAAATCGGTTCGATTACCGGCAACGGCAAGTACGACGAGAACGGCAAGCTGGTTGGCATGACGCCAACCAACTTCCTGTTCGGCCGGGGCCGGATCGATGGCCGGCGCATCGCCGTAGCGGCAGACGATTTCACCGTTCGCGGTGGCGCGTCCGATGCGTCCATCATCGAAAAGCAGGTGGCTGCCGAGCAGATGGCGCATGAGTTGCGCCTGCCGCTGGTGCGGCTGGTGGAAGGCAGTGGCGGCGGTGGTTCGGTCAAATCGCTGGAGGACCTGGGCTATACCTACGTGCCGCAGTTGCCCAGCTGGGATCACGTAACGCTGAACCTGGCCACGGTTCCGGTGGTGAGCCTGGGCCTGGGGCCGGTAGCCGGGTTCGGCGCTGCCAAGATGGTGGCCAGCCATTATTCCCTGCTGGTCCGGAAGCAGGCGCAGATGTTCGTGGCCGGCCCTCCGGTAGTGGCTGCCATTGGGCAGAATCTCAGCAAGGAAGAGCTCGGCAGCAGCCGCATCCATGCCAGCAATGGCGCGGTGGATGATGAGGTTGAGTCCGAGTTCGAGGCGTTTGAACGAACCCGCCGCTTCCTGTCCTACCTGCCGTCCTCGGTGTATGAGCTGCCGGAGCGTGGCCCGCAAAAGGATGACCCGAATCGCCGTGACGACTGGCTGATCGACGCCGTGCCGCGCGACCGCCGTGAGGTGTACCGCATGCGGCCCATCATCGAGTCGCTGGTGGACAAGGGCAGTTTCTTTGAAATCGGCAGGCTGCACGGTTGCTCCATCATTACCGGGCTGGCGCGTTTCGACGGCTGGCCGGTAGCGCTGGTCGCCAGCGACCCGTTTGTGGTGGGTGGCCTGTGGACGGCCGCCAGCGCCTCCAAGCTGGAACGCTTCGTGAGCTTTGCCGAAACCTTCCATTTACCGGTGGTGCACCTGGTGGACAACCCGGGTTTCATGATCGGCAAGCAGGCCGAGGAGGAAGGCACCATCCGCGTCGGCGTGCGCGCGCTGAGCGCGGTTTACCAGGCCACGGTGCCCTGGTGTTCCATCATCATCCGCAAGGTGTTCGGCGTGGCCGGCGCAGGCCACGCCAACCATGCACGGTTCGGCTACCGCTATGCCTGGCCGTCGGCCGACTGGGGCTCGCTGCCCATCGAGGGCGGCCTGGAGGCTGCCTACCGGGCTGAACTGGATGCCGCCGAAGACCGTTCCGCTGCGATCGAGCAGATCAAGGACCGCCTGAATCGGCTGCGCTCACCCTTCCGGTCGGCCGAGCGTTTCCAGATCGAAGAGATGATCGACCCGCGCGACACGCGGCCTTTGCTGTGCGAATTCGCCGACCTCGCGGCTCCGTTGCGCAAGCCAGGACTCGCCTCGTTTGGTTACCGGCCCTGATGGCGCGGTGACCGGGGCCGCGGAAACCGAAACCAGCCTGGTCCCCACGCGCGAAGATTGCGTGGTGGGTGCCCTGCTGGAGCGCTGGGCGCGTGAGCGGCCGGACAAAAACTTCCTCGAATTCGCAGAAGGCGAAAGCTGGACCTTCACCGACATGCTGCAGCGCACCCGCGTGGCAGCGGCCGGATTGCAGCAACTGGGCGTAAGCCGCGGCTCGCATGTGCTGTGCTGGATGCCGAATTCCGCCGAGGCGGTACTGGCCTGGTTTGCGGCCAATTACCTCGGCGCGGTTTTTGTGCCGCTGAATACCGCCTATCGCGGCAACCTGCTGCGCAATGCGGTTGAGCTTTCCGATGCCGAAGTGCTGGTGGCGCACGCCGACCTGCTGCCCCGACTGCAGCCTGAGGATTGTGGCCGCCTGCGTGATGTAGTTGTGGTGGGCGGGGAAACGCCAGAGGGTGATGACCTGCCCAGCCACCTGAACTACCACCCGGCCAGCGTACTATCGGATGCGCAGGAAACAGCGGAGGCGCCCGCAAACCCGGTCCAACCCTGGGACGTGAATTTCATCATCTTCACCTCGGGCACCACCGGGCCGTCCAAGGCCGTGCTCTGCACCTATGTGCAAACCTGGGTGGGTGGCGCCATGGCCATGGATTATTTCGGCCAGGACGACCGGTTGCTGGCCAACCTTCCCATGTTCCATGTCAGCGGCGCCGGCGCGGTGATGGACCGCCTCACCAAGGGCGGTACCTGCGTGCTGTACGACGGCTTCCACCCGTCCAGCTTCTGGGACACGGTACGCCGCTTCAACATCACTGGCTGCTGCCTGGTGGGCGCCATGACCCAGTTCCTGCTGAAGCAGCCGCCCAGTGATCGCGACCGCGACCACCCGCTGAAGTCGGTGATCACCGTGCCCTGGAACCAGGACTCGCTGGACGTGGCGGAACGCTACGGCCTGCAGATGTATACCGCGTTCAACATGACCGAGATCGCCACGCCCATCCGCTCGCCGGCCAATGCGCCGAAGCTCGGCACCTGCGGCAAGCCACGCCCCGGCATTGAAGCGCGGGTAGTCGACAAGCACGATTACGAAGTACCCCACGGCGAGGTGGGAGAATTGATCCTGCGCAGCAGCCGGCCGTGGGAGATCACCCAGGGTTATTACCGCAACCCCGAGGCCACGGCCGAGGTCTGGCGCAACGGCTGGTTCCATACCGGCGATGCCTTCCGCCGCGATGCGGAGGGCTATTTCTATTTCGTCGATCGCATGAAGGACGCCATCCGCCGCCGCGGTGAAAACATCTCTTCTTTCGAAGTGGAATCCGAAGCTACTGTGCATGTTGCAGTACGTGAGGCAGCAGCCATCCCCGTGCCCAGCGAACTCGGCGAGGACGAGGTGATGCTGGTGATATCGCTGACGCCGGGCCAGGCCGTCACACCGCTTGAATTGCTGCAGTTCATGGCGCCGCGCATGGCGCATTTCATGCTGCCGCGTTACATCCGCATCCTGCCCGAGCTGCCCAAAACCCCTACGGCCAAAATTGAAAAACACCGCCTGCGCGCCGAAGGCATTACGCCGGACATCTGGGACCGCGAGGCCGCAGGTGTTAAGGTCAATGCCCAGGGAGTGCAGATACCGGAATAAGAGGGATGCATCGCGAATGGATGCGCTTGACGTTACACAGCTGCTGAACGATGGGCAGGGCGCCCGGCACATCGCGCAGCAGGATGCATTCCAGGAGATCTACCAGCACCTCAAGCAGATCGCCCACGGCCAGCGTCTCAAGGTCAGCGACCAGGGCTACAACACCACCGCGCTGGTCAATGAAGCCTGGCTGAAAACCCGGGGCTCGGCCCGCGAATTTACTGACCGGAACCACTTCTTTGCCTACTCGGCCCTGGCCATGCGCCATATCCTGGTGGACCAGGCGCGGCGCAACCAGCTGGTTACGTTCATCAACGATGAAACCCTGCTGGACCGCCAGCCGGTATTCCAGCAATCGGAGTACCTGATCGAACTTGACCGCCACCTCAAGTTGCTCAAATCCTATTCGCCCCGGCTCGAGGCGGTGTTCGTGTTTCACTTCTTTGGTGAAATGACCTTTGATGCAATCGCGACGGTACTGGACGTCAGTTCAAAAACCGCCAAGCGTGACTGGAACAAGGCCAGGGCCATGCTGGCCGCCGCCATGAGCCCCTGACCGGACCCATGAGTGATTTCACCCGGAAATGGCGGGAAATCGAAGCGGCCTTTGACCGCGACGAAACCCTGCAGGCAGAAGAGTTCCTGGAAAGAGAGGCCGGCGGGCGCAAACCTCTGACTGAAGCCCTGGGGGAGGTTGCAGGCGACCTGCTACGGCAGGCGTTTGGCGAGAACCAGCTGCCGCCAGGCCTGAAGCTGGCGAAGTACCGCATCCGTGAGCGGCTGAACGTGGGCGGGCAAAGCGAGATCTACCTGGCCGATCGCTCCGACGGCATCTTCAGCCGCACGGTGGTGATCAAGTTTGTGGCGGCCGAGTACTCCCACGATTTGCTGAAACAGCAGTTCCTCAAGGAAATGCAGTTGCTCGCCGAGCTCAACCATCCCGGAATCGTCAACCTGCTGGATGGTGGCATTACCGCAGAGGGCCAGCCCTGGCTGGTGCTGGACCACATCCCCGGGACGCCCCTGAATGATTATTGCCGGGTGCACCGGGCCGGCGTCCGGGCCATCGTCAACATGTTCATCCACCTCTGTGACGCCCTGAGCTATATCCATATGCGGCAAGTGGTTCACCTGGACCTCAAGCCGGCTAATGTACTGGTAAGAAACATCAACGGCGTGCCTTACCCGGTGATCATCGACTTCGGGATCGCCCTGCAGTCGGCTTCCGGTAGCGAAGCGAACGCCCAGCCGGTGTTCGGTTCACGCGGTTATGCAGCCCCGGAGCAGCTGGCCGGCCTGGATCCCGACCATCGTGCCGACATTCATGCGCTGGGCATGATGCTGGCCCAGGTTCTGGCCCGGGCGCCCGCCACTGGTGACCAGGAGCCGATCGGAATGCTGGGGGAGCATGAACGGCTGGAGCGGTTGCGCAGGAATGCCATTCCCCCGGATCTTCTGCGCATCATCCAGCGTTGTACGGCCCGTGAGCCCGGCGCGCGCTATGCCGATGCCGACGCCGTCCGCACCGACCTCAACAACTGGTTGCGTGACCTGCCGCTCCTGGAGAACCGCAACCGCCCCATGCACGTTCTGGCAAAGTGGGTGGAGCGGCACCGTTGGATTTCGACCGGCCTGCTCGTGGTCCTGCTGGCCAGCCTGGCGGCCGGATGGAAATACACCCAGGACATCCGCCATTTGCAGCAGGCTACCCTGGCCGAGAAGCAAGCCGGCGAAGTGCTGAACAACTTCATGCTCACCGACCTGTTTGAGCGCCTGCAGCGCATTGGCCGCATCGACCTGTTACAGGACGTAACCAATCGCAGCCTGCAACATCTGCAAAACCAGGATGCCGCGCGCCTGGGGCCGGACGGCCAGCTGCAATCGGCGATCGCGCACATCAACGTGGCGCGGGTGCTGGATGCCTTGCAGCTCACCACACTGGCACTGGAGTCATTCAGACTCGCCGAGGGTTATCTCGAACCCCTGGCCGGGGAAGCGGGATTGCGTGCGCAGGTGCTGGAACAGCTGGCGCGCCTGAATGAGTACCGGTCAGAAACCCTGGTAACCAGCGGGCAGTTCGACCAGACCGAGCAGGCGCTGCTGGATGCCATCCGTTATTCAAACCAGTACCTGGAACTGGTC
The DNA here is from genome assembly GCA_964470455.1 of uncultured Wenzhouxiangellaceae bacterium. Classification (GTDB taxonomy): domain Bacteria; phylum Pseudomonadota; class Gammaproteobacteria; order Xanthomonadales; family SZUA-36; genus JAWXBM01. The sequence continues at coordinate 6,319 of CAYYCX010000036.1, read as the reverse complement.
CCCGGTGGCGACCGGCAGATCCTGTGGGAATCGTACCTGCAGCTGGGCTGGCACTACATGGAGTATGACCAGCCGGAACACGCGGAACAGGCCCTGGAGGCGGCCATGCAATTGGCCGGGCAGGGCTGGCAACAAACTGGCGACAAGCAGTGGCTGTTGAACCGCTCCCAAACCCACCAGGCGCAGGCCTGGTGGGGCTTTGATTACGGCAATGCCGACCGCGCGCCCGCGGAAATCGCCCGGGCGCTGGAGCTTGCGGAACAGACCACCGCAGGTGAAGTGGAGAACATCGAATACCTGGACAACCAGCGCATCCTGCTCAACCAGCAGGCCTTCTTCATGCTCGAGCACAACCAGCTATCGGCCGCTGACGCGGCACTGCAACGGGCATTGAAGATTGGCCAGCAGTTGCAGCTGATGGCGCCACAGAACCGCGAGTACCAGCGTGAACTGGCCTACACTTATACGAGCCTGGGTGAACTGGCGGAAACCCGCCAGCAGGATGAGCTGGCACTCGGTCACTACCTTTCCGGCCTGGCGATTTCCCGGTCCATTCACCAGGCTGATGCCAGCGATTTTTCCTCAGCCAGCGACCTGGCGATAGACCTTACTGGCGCGGCCGGCATGCTGGAACGTGCGGGCGAGAACGCGCAGGCCCGGCAACTGCTGGAAGAAGCCGTGGCCATCATGCAGCCGGTGCAGGCCGCCGAGCCCAACAACAAATACTATGTCTATGCCCTGGCAGTGCCATTGGTCAAGCTGCGTCGCTACGACGAGGCAGCGCCACTGGTGGCAGCCATCCGCAACACAGCCATGGAGGACGAGGGGTTCCGTGAGTTGCTGGCGCAGCATGGCCTGGACTGAACCCCCGCGTCACATCCGCTGCTGAAGCAAGCGAAGGGGGATGTCCCTTTTCCTGCCCGTGGTCCGTTTAACAGGTAAACGAACCACGCCAGGAGAATGCCATGCCTATCGCGAACTCGATTCTGGGCCTGATTTTGAGTGGTAGCCTGCTGCTTGCAGGTACTGCCTTTGCGGAAGAGAAGATTACCAGCGGCCACGACGTCGCCATCGATCCCTCCAGGCCCTTTCCGGCCATCATGTACAGCGACATCCTCAAGGTGATGTCCGACCAGGTGTTCTGGGAAAAAGGCCAGTTGCGCATGTTCGACCGCGTGCGCATGACCTTCCTGCCCGACTTCCAGGACCCGCAGCACATCGCCGGCTACAACCCGGACACCGGCGCCTTCCTGGTGTCGCAACTGGCCGATGCCAGCGGTGAGGTGGTGCATACCAGCTTCTGGGAAGCGCGCCAGGACCGCTTCCCGTTCTGGACCGCCACCATCACCGGCAACTCGGAACCACCGGTATTCCCGGCCGGTGAATACACCCTCACCTGGCTGCTGGAAGGCAAGCCGTTCTGGAGCCTGGGCTTCACCATCAGCGATGCACCCTCCAGCAACCCCTATGATCCGCCAAACCACTACCTGGACGGGCCGTGGAACGACTGGGCCTACATCTATGTGCCCAACGGCAACCTCAGCCAGGCGCCCACGTTCAATTTCTTCCTGCGCGACAAGGCGGCCAGCCCCGGCAACTGGATCGACAAAAAGCTTCTGGTGGAAGTCCTGCGCGGCGATGAACTGGTAGCCCAGTACGGCAAGGAAGGTGCTGCAGTCGCCCAGGCCAAGCCCTGGTGGATAGCCCAGGAACTGGCGCTGCGCAATGCGGATGACAGTGGCTTCATGCCGGCATCGGACATGCTGCAGGCGGGTGATTACACCCTCCGGCTGTTGGTGGATGGCGAGCTGTACGGCACTTATCGCTACACCGCGCCCGGCGGCGCCCTGCCCATGACCGGCCGGCAGGATCGTGAATCCGCCGATCCCATGAACTTCCTCGAAGGCGGCACAGACCGCTTCTACCTCAAACGTGAGTAATGGTGCTTGCCGGGAGACCAGGTCAATGACCCTGCAGCGACTGACCACCATCCTGCTGATGTCCATGCTGTGCCTGGCCTGGGCCTGCGGCGCACAGGCCAACCTGATTTTCGTGGATACGCTGGACGATGAACTGAACACGGACGGCGATTGTTCGCTGCGCGAAGCCGTGGCGGCCGCCAATGACAACGTGGGGGTGGATGACTGCACTTCCGGCGGCGTAGCGGACACCATCTTCATCCTGCTGGCCGGTGATATCGAACTGGCTACTCCGCTGGTCATCACCGAGCAGGTCGACATCGTGGGCAGCGGCCGTGACCAGCTCACCATCCGATCGGCGCCGGACTACCTGGTTTCGCTGATCAAGGTAGACATGGTCAACACGGATGACGACTTCAAGCTGGAAGCGCTGACCCTGCGCGATGGCGGTACCCGCAGTGAAACTTTCGGATTCTGCTGTGGTGCGCTGCAGTTGATGGAAGGGGGTACCTTCCGGGTGGAAGACGTGGCCTTCATCAACAACCAGGCACTGATCAACAACGGCGATCTCTGGTGGGCCGGTGGCGGGGCGATTTTCGCCGGGCCCTTGCTCGACAGCGAAGACCCGAGGCTGATTGTTGAAGACTCGGTGTTTGAAGACAACACGGCGAGGCACGACACCGCCACCGGGCCGGGCCAGGTGGGCTATGGTGGCGCCATCCTGGCGCTGGAGCGCTACAACACCAGCAGCGAAGCCATCACCCAGCCCCTGGCCAGCGTGCAGATCAGCCGCAGCCAGTTCCGCGGCAACAGTGCCGGCCGCGGTTCCAGCGCCGTGCACATTCAAGGGGATACCGTGGTCACCATCACCGACAGCCTGTTCGAGGACAACCTGGACCCCTGGGACCACATAGGCTACATCTACTCAGGAGGCGTGGTGTTCCTGTGGTTGTATTCCGATACGCCTTCGTTCATCAGCAACAGCAGTTTTGTGCGTAATGTGACGGACGATTTGACCGGTGTGGTTTATGTCAATGATGGCATCGTCACCATCCACAACAGCACATTCGCGAACAACAACTCCCCGCCCCTTCAGGCCAGGGGCAATGCGCTGGTGGCGGTGAATTACTCCACCATGTCCAACAATGGCCAGAAAGAAAGCCTGCTGGGCGAAGGCAATGCCGCCATCAGCATGCGCGGCAGCATCGTCTGGCATGACAATGCGGTTGCGGTTGAGTGCGATATCGCGGGTACTGCGTCCTACACCTCGCTGGGCCACAACATCGACAGCGACAGCAATTGCTCATTCCACCCCACCGACCTGCCCTTTACCGACCCGCAACTCGCCCCATTGGCTTACTACGGGGATGCCATTACGGAGTTTGATATGCCGACGCTGTTACCGGACCCGGGTGGCCCGGCCGTGGATGGTGGCGAACTGGACACCTGCACCGGTCCCCTGGGTGCGTCCCTGACTTACGACCAGCGGGGCGAAACCCGGCCAGTGGATGGCGCCGAATCCGGTGCGGACCTGTGTGATATCGGCGCCGTGGAATACCAGTTCGAACAGGATCCGGAATTTGGTGGACTGAGCGTGCAGGTACTGGGGACAGGCAAAGTGACCAGCAATATCGGCGGTATTGATTGCCCCTCCGGCGCCTGTTCAGCATCTTATATAGAACAAACCGTCGTGCGCCTCACCGCAACACCCGGGAACGGGCATGAGTTCGTTGAGTGGAGTGGTGCCTGCAGTGGCTCGGCCCAATGCCAGGTGCAGATTGCCAACAACAAGAACGTTACGGCCAGTTTCCAGGCTGCCCCGGTCAACGAGGTGATCTTCAAGGATGGCTTTGAGGATCCCTGATTTACCAGCGGCGTTCGTGTCCCTTTTTGTATCTCCCACCCGTTAGAGGAAATAGAGCTAACTTGAAGGGATAGTGGAATGACAATTCAGCGACTGGTCACACTGCTGTGTCTGGCCTGGACCTGCAGCGCCCAGGCCAGCCTGATTTTCGTGAATACGCTGGATGATGAGCTCAATAGCGACGGCGATTGTTCATTCCGCGAAGCCGTGGAAGCGGCCAACACCAACGCCGCCGTGGATGACTGCACCACTGGGCAATCAGTCCAGACCGACAGCATCTTCATCCCGCTGGCGGGTGAGATTACCCTCGGCTCGCACATCACCATCACGGACCGGGTCACCATCACCGGCGGCGGGCGCGAAGCCACCATCATCAAGGGCTCCGGTAGCCACCCCTTGCTGCGGGTGGACATGGCCAATACCTCGCATGATTTCGAGCTGTCCCAGCTGACCCTGCGCGATGGTTTTGCCGTAGCCGGCCTGATGGGCGGCGCCATCCAGTTCATGGAAGGCGATACGTTTGAACTCAGGAATGTGGCCTTTATCAACAATGAAGTTGCTGTCGCCTCAGCGCTGGATTGGGCAGGCGGTGGCGCGGTGGGTGCAGGGCCGCTGCTGGACAGCGCCGATCCAACCTTGCTGGTGCAGGACTGCCTGTTCCAGGACAACCGGGCCACCGGTGAGTTCGACAATGTCCACCTGGGCCGTGGCGGCGCCATCTGGACCTCTGTCTATTCGGGCGGAGGCGGCACCTTCCTCACCCGGCCGCTGACCAGCCTGAGCATTGTCCGTTCCGAATTCCGCGACAACACCAGCAAGCACCGCGGCTCAGCGATTTTTGCCAGTTATGTGGGGGCGGTATCGATTACGGACTCGGTGTTCGCCGGCCAGGACTGGATCCAGTCACCCATTTCAGGCAGTCGCGGTACTGCCGTGGCCCTCATTGGTGAGGGCGGAACCACGGTATTTGTCAGCAATACAAGCTTTGACAACAACCAGGGTATCGGGGGCTCTGCCCTGGATATCGGCGGCTATACCGTTTCGGTGACCAACTCGACGTTCTACCAGAACAACAGCCCGGCCATGAGGTTCAGTGGAGAGGCGACGGCCCTGGTTGCCTATTCCACATTCTACGACAATGGCCGGGCAGCCAGCCTGGCTTCGGATGCATCGCTGTTCATGCGCGGCAGCATTGCCTGGGACATTAATGCCGGTATCACCCAATGCGACATCGAGGTCTCGGGCGGCAGCTACACTTCGCTGGGGCACAACATCGACAGTGGTTCCAGCTGCGCCACGCTCGGAACGGATTTGCCCAACACCGATCCGCAACTGGCCGCCTACGGTGATTACGGCGACTCGGCGGCGGGTATCGAGCTGCATACGATGTTGCCCATACCGGGCGGCCCGGCGGTGGATGGAGGCGAGCTGGATACCTGCACCGGGCCGCTGGGTGGCTCGATCACCACCGACCAGCGCGGTGAAACCCGGCCGGTGGATGGCGCCGAGTCCGGCGCCAACCTGTGTGATATCGGCGCGGTGGAATACCAGTTCGAGCAGGATCCGGCGTTTGGTAGTTTGACGGTCAGCGTGCAGGGCACCGGTTTCGGCGTGGTGGAGAGCAACATACCCGGCATTTATTGTTCCCCACAATGTTCCGCCAACTATGTCGAGCAAACCCTGGTACGGCTGACTCCAACCGCGTCCCCTGGCAGCGTATTCGCCGGCTGGGATGGCGCCTGCACGGGCACCGGCCTTTGCCAGGTCACCATCGCCAACAACAAATCCGTGACCGCCACCTTCAATACGGCGCCGGTGAGCGAGGTGATCTTCAAGGACGGGTTTGAGGACCCCTGATAAACAGGGCCAACCGGGCAGCTCAGTCCGTGTACCTGTGTGTAAGGCTGGTGTAGGAGCGCTCGATGAAACTGGTGGGGTCGCCTTTCAACTCGTCCCATTGCGCGGTGATGCCGGCGGCCTGGATGTCTTCGAGGGTTTTGCCCGCCCGGATCATTTGCGACATCTCGTGGTAAACGTGGCGCAACATGGCGGTATAGGCCTCCAGCCCGGCGCGGTCTGAAACCGGGCCGTGGCCGGGGATGACGATGGCATTCTCGGCAATGCGCTCCAGCACGGCTTCACAGCTGGCCAGCATGCCATCCAGCGTGCCGCCATTGCCTGCATCCACGAACGGGTAGCCCGCCAGGTTGAACACATCGCCCATATGCACGGCGTTGTGGCCGCTGAAGTACACGCTGGCGTCGCCGGTGGTGTGGGCCGGGCCGAAATTCCACAGCTCGACGCGCTCGCCATTGAAATGGAATTGCATGCTGTCATCAAAGGTGATGTCGGGCAGGGCCTGCTGCGGGTAGGCGGGTTGCAGCACCGTCATTGGTCCCAGGTTGATGCGCTGGTCGGCCTGGAGCTTCTTCCGGGAATTGGCCTGCGACACCAGCCAGGTGCCGTCGGCAGCCAGTGCCTCATTGCCGCCGGCATGGTCGAAATGCCAGTGCGTGTTGACGGCAAAATCAATCCT
>CAYYCX010000035.1:17988-36323 GCA_964470455.1 uncultured Wenzhouxiangellaceae bacterium | reverse complement strand
TTCATGCCAGGCATTGTACCATAACTACGCACTATTTAGTGCACTGATCAGTAAGTAGATCAATGCGCCCGCGCACGCGGCCAAGAACAGCCTCACGCGATTGGTAGCCATAACTTAAGTTGCGCTGGATACGACGCTCCACGCGACGGCAAAGCATTTCTGCGACCAGATCTGGTATGTCATCAGCGTTATCCTCCACGGCGACTTTCGCCTTATCGAGATCCTTGTACAAATTCGATGCGTACAGCATGAGCAGCCAAAGGTTTCGCACCGGGATGCGGCCTATTCGACCCATCTCATTAGGGGTGCTGGGAATCAAGTTGGCCGCGGCAAGTGTCACGATCAAAATCCTTCCAGCAATCTTTCTCTGGCCTTTTGGGATTTCTCGAGCGCATCGAACCAGTATTCATCAAGCAACGGACCGATCTCGGTATCCACCACCTGACGGAACCACTTCCGGGTATCACTGATGGGAATTCCGAACGGCGGTGTGACATAGCTGTGCCCCACTTGGAACTGAGGTCCGAGACCGGCGTCGGCTGAAATATCTCTGTTTAGGGCAAGGAGACGCATCTCGATTTCGACAAGAATTTCAGACTCAACACCACATTGGGACTGTACCCAATCGTGCCAGGGCTTTCCGAAGGTGGGCTCCACATTGATGAAGGCAAAACGGCGACGCAACGCTAGATCGACCAGAGCGAGCGAGCGGTCGGCAATATTCATCGTCCCGATGACGTAGAGGTTGTCCGGAATAAATACACGCTCGCCATCTGACCGTTTATAGCAAAGCTCAAGCGCCTCGTTAGGCGTTCTTTTGTCGACCTCGAGGAGTGTCAGCATCTCACCAAAAATCTGCGCTGGATTTCCACGATTGATTTCCTCAATGAGGACGACATGTCTTGACGTCGGATCTTTTGCAGCCGCCTTCATCATCTCCACAAAGGGCCCATCTACCAGTGTGAGCTTTCCATCTCCTGCCGGCCGCCATCCTCGAACAAAATCTTCGTATGAAAGGTTTGGATGAAACTGCACCGCCCGGACCTTGCTGTCATCACGTTGCCCCATCAGGGCGAATGATAATCGCCTGGCCAGCCAAGTCTTTCCGGTGCCCGGCGGGCCTTGGAGGATCAGGTTCTTCTTGGTCCGAAGGCGCTCGAGAATGTTTTCGAGTTTCTCTCGGGCAATGAAGCACCCATCGGTCAAAATGTCATCGACGGAGTATGGCTCGATGGGTGCAGCCATGACACCCTCGTCGGGTGTAAGTTCTTCTTCGTCATCCTGCGCATCTGGGTCGATCGCAGATACCTGATCAGATACCCCAGGATCCTTGAATAGCCAAGCTGCAAGTGACAACTCCGGGAACGAGTGGACGGGATATGCATCTTCCCTAAAATGAGCCTCTAGCGTAAACAGTGCCCCAAGATAATCCTTTGCATTGCTACGACCCTTTGGGCCATTCAATCCAATCTGAATGTTGAGCTTTTTGCTGATGTAACGTTGGGACTGTGCATCGAGGGTCAGGAAATTCCATGGACGAATCCAATACAGTCCCATGGAAAGGTTCCACCCCACTCCATAGCACTGCGTCGCATTGTCATATGCCGATGCAAATGCTGACCGAGTCTTTACGTCATCAGATTCCACAAATGCGATTCCTTGGTGGAAGACTTCCCAGAGGGTGTCTATGTCATTTGGTTGGCGTTTTTTGTCGTACCCGAAAAACCATGACCTCTGATTATTGAGAATGGGAATCCCTTCAAAGGAGTCCGGAACGGGCACCGACACTCCAAGCAGACTAGCGAGCTCGCTTGCAATGGCTTTACGATTTGTGTCGGTAATCCCCCGATTGAATATTCCCATGACCGTAAATGGGCAGATATCCTTCAGGGGACCAGAGGAACCATCAGCGAATTGATCCTGCAGATTGGAGAGGCCATCCACCTTAGAGGCAATAATGTGGATTCCCTCAATCAGCTCATCTCGCCTATCCCGAAAGGTCAGAAGTTGGTCAGCTACCGCCTCGTAAAAGCGGGTCCAGTTGAAACGGCGCTTATCTACAGCGCTATCACCGAATCGCTCACGCCAGTAAGGGGCATTGCGGAACCGGTTGATGTCTTGCACCTTTTCCTCGAATGTGAATCCGATCAAAGCATCTGTTGTCCAGTCGCCAGGCAAGACCCTCCACACCGTGCTCCGATTGGTGTAAAAGTACCACTCGCGCGGAGGATCGAAGGGTTTCCAGTCAACCTTTAAAGTGCGGCCGTCGCCGAGGTTTTCTTTTACCGTGCCAATGGCTTTGATTGCCATAACGGAAACGGTTTGGCCTCGGTTGTCAAATGGGAGATCGTGCTTTCGCGTATAGGACGACTTGATCGCAATGCGGTCCCCTACTTGAATAGACCTAACTGCGTCTAGGTATTTGTCCTTATACCCATTTTCCCAGATATTCTCCTGCAGAAAGCGGGGGGTTTGGTCTTCGATTTCATAATAGGTCGCACCAACAAACCAACTAGCTCTCGCTCCAGCTCCGTCAGGTCTTGAATTCATTTTCGTCTCCTCTATCGACCCACTGCCGTTTTGGTACTTCCCCCATGCTGAGTAATCCTAGGACGGCACTTGATCTTCACCGCGCCCCTAGTGAATGAGTCTTCAGAAGCTTTGCTCGACCACACATATGCTTCGCCGGTTCCGAGATGGCTCATCTTGTCGGAGGTCAGCTCGCCAAGTGCGGCATTCGCCTTTTGTATGTGTTTCAGCCAAGCGGGCGAGTTGAATTTGTGCATGATGATCTGTGAAGACAGCTCGATGAGTGAGACCGGGACCGATGGCGGGTCCTGAGAGGCAACCATGATGCTGGTTCCCTTGTGTCGCATTTCACGGACAACCTCGACCAGGCCGGAAACCAGGTCATCGTTTTCGATGTACTTGTGAGCTTCATCGAAAACTACCAGCTTATTGAAGGCGCTTCCCTGGTAGGCTGCTTCCGAGAAAATCTGCAGCATCACAACGAACAAGCCGAGGGCCTCGTCCTTCTCGATGTATTCATCTCGCAGATCCACAATGATCAACCGGCCGGGGCGAATCAGATCCTGGAGCCGTTGGTTATCATCGATATATTCGCTGGCAAACAGCAGACGGGTCTGGGCCAGCTCTTTAAGGTGATCGGACAGACCCGAGTTATCGATACCAGATCGTAAGGCATCCAATGTCAAGTTATCCCGCAGCCCTCTCATGATGAGATTGATTTGCCGCATATACATGCTCTGGCTGCCAATTGCTCCCATCAGAAATTTCCAGTGCGCCGCCTTGAGTTCCGAGGCAGAAAAAGCAATCGGTTTAACCTCGATATCCGGGCACTCGGCCCGGCGATCATCCACCTTGTTTGCCGGGGTAAGAATCAGCAGATCCTTCAGGGCTTCCGGATTTGCCTTGTAACGCTCACGAAGGATGCGGATCTCCTCATCCACCGAGTTGGCGTTGATCATCGAGGTAAACTCCGGCGCATAGTCCTGCGTCGGACTGTAGTGGAAAATGACCGTGGCGAGCGGGCTTGGCAGCACATTAATGTTTTGGAGCGGCATGGAAGCCATCTCAATGACGGTTCCAAGAGTGTAGCTCTTGCCGCCGCCTTGAACCCCAAAGAGACTTATCGTGTGGGTGTGGTTGAGGTCCAGGGCTATCTTTCTGCCGGAAACCTCTCCGAGCAAACCATATTGGGGAGAGTCGCCATTAACGCCCAGCATGATGTCATGACTAACCCCGGCTAGGGGCGTGGACTCGGGTGTCGGGTGCTCTGGCGCTTCAAGCTTGGTTTGAACTGGTGCTACCGATTCAACAGCAACGGCGGCTGGCTGTTCGTCGTCTTCTTCTTGTTCGGGCGCAATGGTGGTAGGGCTAGGTGCTTGCTCGTCGACGGGTCCCGCCTGTTCTTGCTTTTTCTCTTGGGTAGTTGCAGGCGTCTCCTCTACGTAAGGAGGTATTGGCTGGCTGATTGTTGCCTCCGGCTCACCGTCCCAGTGCTCATCGACCGTCCAGGACGTTGACCGAGCTCTTTTGGGTGCGATGAAAGCCGCTGTCTCGAGCTTCGGCACGTTCGGTATGAACTGCTCGCTCAGGAGGTGCGCGGTTCGTTCCTCCTCAATCTCGACGGAAACAGGCTTGCGGCAGTTCTCCAACAATGCATGAATGAGATCCTTGCCAATGCGGTGGAATTCGATGCCCACCTCGTTATCGGGGGCTTCGGTTCCAGCTTTGTCAAAGTCGAAGATCAGGGCGCAGCGTCTGAATTGTAGCGAGTAACCCAGCTCGATGGATTCAAGGAGCCCTCGTGCTTCCTGCGCGGCAATCACATCAAAGATCCCGTAACGCAGTGAGCGCTCCAGATAAAACCGAAGGATCTGAGCGAACTCCCGGCTCTTGAGCAACCTATCCGGCCGGTCCGGCATTTTCAAGGCCGGGTCAAAGTGACGCTGGAGGATACGCTCACTCTGATTGATCTGGGTGGATATCCGTTCCTTCAGTTGGTTGAAGGCAGCAAAGTCGCCGACCTGCGAGTAACACTTCACCTCGACCAAATTGCAGGTGATTGTCCTAGTGTTCAAATCCAAATCGAACAAACCCAAGTCGGTACGTTGTAGGCTAATGGCATCGTTGACATCGTCTGATTCACCGCTTGAGCGGTAGAGGTCCGTGTGTGCGTCCAGCGGCACAATGACCTGATTGCTCAAAGCGCCTTGATATTCGAGATAGAGCCGTGCCAAGGCTAGGCCAAGAGCCTCCGCCTGTTGCGTGCGTGCAGAAATCAGTTTCAAGGCAAGCTGACCGGAAAGCGACCGCAGGTTCGCCAGAATCTGGACTGACTGCTCACCGTCGGCGGACAAGCCATAATCAAGCAGCACCGGCTTTAACATCGCCTCCAGCCCATCGCTCGAGCACGAGGAGATGATCAGGTTGTGTGTCGCCTGGGCGGTGGCCCCCGGCACATAGTCAATCAGATAATCCGGTCTATTTTTCCGCCCCCCATGGTCGAAAAACTCAATCCCCATATTTCGGTCGATGGTGAACACCCAATCACTGATCTGGTGAACCTCGTAGATCAGTTCTCGTTGGGCCACGTCGAGGCCAAGGGTCACGACGGGTACGGCTTTGAAGCTGGCACCAGAGGCAGCAACTGCTGAGGTGGCAAAACAGAGGTGGCGGCTCAGCGACGACAGCAAATCGAAGCAAGCAGCGTGGTTGTCCGCGCCGAGTGAGCGCCCGACAATCGGCCGTTTATTCCAGAATGTGCCCGAATCGTCATCGACGAATTCGGTGTCGAAGTCCTGTATCAACCCATGCAATGGGGTCACTCCCATCGAATTCTCGGCGATGGAAAGCTCCTCGGCGGGAAACACATCCAGAAGAACGCTGATGTGTGTCGGAAACTCCTTTGAATTTGCATGGAACTCATTCAGCGCGTGCTTGGCCAAGTTGAACTTGGAGAACAGATGGCTGCCGGTTGAGGTCGCAAAGGCGTCCGCAGCCTCATTTACCGTCGCTCCGGGACGGACCATGGATTCCAACGCCTCACCCAAAACCGGCGAATCGGGATCGGAGGTGAAAAGCCGGATGTCATAGCGCAAATCGGCATGCTCACGCTTCTGTTGGAGCGATATCAGGGCCTCCGCTATCACCGAACCAGCCCCGGGGTTGAAGATGTTCAGGGACAGCTCTCGAACATATGGATGCTGTGAGAGATAACGCTCGATTTTGTCCGCAATGACCTTTCCAGAAATATCTGTTCCCACCGCAGAGGGCTCGGCCAAGCCGAGGGCCGAACAGATCTCCGCCATCAGGCCACGGGAATTCTCTTCGGTTGTCGGGGCGTAGAGCGCCCAAAACGCATTCAGGTTGTCCACCGGCGTGAAGATGCGGCCATCCTCGACGGGAATACCGACCGGATAGGCAGAGGGCACAAGGCCATCCAACAACGCGGAACGGACATAAGGAATGTGATCTTTCGCGCCTGACTTGAGCTTCTGGATCCAATCCTTGCCCAGGGCGACCCAACTGATCAGCCACAAGGCACGGAGCGGATGGGTTGGAGAGACCAAAACAGCCTCACGATGCCTTCCTCGGAAGTCGGTCAAGATGATATGAATGGAATCGACGGCCAGCACGTTTTTGAGCGCTTGCAGGTGCTGCTGACGCTCGGCACCGGAAGTCGTCTCGGCCTGACGGATGAGGTTCCTGACCAGATCAAGGTAGCTTTCAGCGTAAGCGAGGCATTCCTTTTCCGAATCTCGGAACGAAAGCCCCTGCATGATCAGCTCGGCAGTGTCTTTGCGCACCGCTGCGACAAACTCTTCGCGGGCAGCCAGGAAGGAAGCCATCGCTGCTGATGATGGCAGTGTGAGTCCAACCTCGGAAGGCGGCTCGGCAATATCCAAGTTGATCTGCATTCGCCAGCCCGAAGGGTGCTTGGGCTCCGCCAGAATGCGTTGCTCAATGGTTTTGAGCATACGCGAGAGCGGGATCTGAACGGCGCCTTCACGACCGAATTTGACGTGCAGAGCTTCCTGTAGGGAGGTCTTCTTGGAACGACCGCCCTCGGCCCAGGTGACACCACTGATGGCGATATCATCGGGATCGCGGTCATCACCCAGGGCAGTCAGTTGCAGCCGGAAACGTGCATGCTCCAGGCTCTGCTCAATGGGTATGGCGCGTTGCGGCGGTTCTTCCTCAATGTTGCCACCTGGCAGGACGTAGAAAGGTTCGCTCTCGTAAGAGCGTTTACCGCCCTCGGAGATGGAATCCACTTCCAGCGGAATCGGGTCGCCATCGGCTGTCCAAGGCATTACACGGATGAAATGCCATCCCTCCTCGAATTCGATTTTATTGAGTTTGGCCAGGTTAGTTGTGCATTGATGGCGGTTCGGCGTCCAGGCTTTAACTTTTTTGGATTTTCCTACTGGGCCGTCATTCTGTGAAATGATCTGAACCGTAAAATGGTCAAGCCCGCTGACCTTGCCGGGGTGAGGGTTAACCTCGAATACCACGTTCATTTTGCGACGGTCGTTCGGGACCAGAACCTGTTGCCCGATGAGGCCGGACAGTTGGTCGTCGGCCTCATCCTCCCCAACGACCGGCAAGTCGGTCTCCAGCACTTTCAGAATAACCTTGTCCAGCGAAAGCTCTTCCTGAAACGTCCATTTGTCGAAAGAAATGCTCCACCAGCTCTTGTCAGTCGCAATTGGCGGTGTCCATGATTCGGGCTCCTGGACATCGTATTTTTCAAGGTAAGCAAAAAGGCGCGACTCCAGTGCATTGTCACTGAGTCCCAGATCGGCGATACGGCCACGAACCGACTTGTGCGAGGTCATCAGACTGCGGACGCTGCCGAGGTTACGGCGAATCTTTCCATTGACCATGCCGAGATCGGCAAAGAGCTTGAAGTCAGGAATCAACGTCAATTCATACAGACTGGCCCCGAGGGTTTCTCCATCAATTCCATTTTCGAGCGCTGTGAGCAAATACCGCACCCGGGAAACATCGTCGGCAAACAGCCATTCCTCCTCGGTGAGGTTGCCCAAGAGATCGCGGACATGGCCGACCAGCGTTGCCGGAAGCCGGTCAAGCAGCGAGTCGATCAGGTCCTCGTAGATGCCAGTGAATGCCAGTTCCTCGAAGGTTGCCACACCGAAAGAGTCCTCGGCGCTGGTACGGAGCGAGGTCGGTATGAAGACCAGCAAAGGCTGGCGCAGCTCGCCGTTGGCGTCAGGGTTTCGCAGTTCCACCAGCTTGGTTGAGGTCACCCGGAAAGGCATGCCTTCTTGGTCATGGCTTCCGAGGATAAAGATGTTTCCGTCGGGCCGGGTTCGCCGCAGTTCCTTGCAGACCGACTCCGTAACATTGTCATCGAGATCGGTGACCCGCATACAGTGGCCTGGGCCACGATTACCCAGGATCGCTTCGATACGAGGGCACAGCAAACCAGCGACCGCCGCGTTCAATTTATCCTGGGAAAGCTTGGTGAACACGTTACTCATGCGCTGAAAACCTCAATAGCATAGCGGGGCGATACCTTTTGGGTCACGTAGGCATCCGACAGGTCCTCGTAGAACCCGATTTCACGCAGGCGGCGCTTGAAGGCTTCAAGGTTGAGACGCAGAGCGCGTCTGTCCAGGATGCTGCTGTTGGCTTGGCTTCCTTCCGGCAGCCGGTCGATGTGAAGGCCGTAGCGGTTTCTCAAAAAGGTCAGCAATTCCTCGATGCGAACTTCACGGGTCACAAAACTCCCGCCGTCCTGGGTGAGCACAGCAATCTGAAGGAGCACTTCGAGCAGTTTGCTTCCCAGCACAAATCGCCGAGGACTTCCTTTGGTTCGGGATTGGGCCAGCAGGCCATTTTCTTTGTTCTTCAGCAGCAGAGAGTCCAGACACTCAGTGATGTACTGGCGGTGATACTTGCCGCGATACGCCATCAGAATTTCGATGAAGGATTCGAACTCGCCCAGGCCCATGCCGGTGACTTCCCGGATCTCCGGATCGACGTCCTCGTTCCCGGAGGTCGATTCCTCGATCAGGCTCGCCAGGCGGAATTTGAAGTAAGCTTGGCGCTCTGCGTCGTACTCGGGCTTCAGCAGGGATACCAAATCGCCAACGGTGAACACGCCTCCCCCTGGGGTAGCCAGCTTGCCCGTTTTTCTGCTCAGGTATTCAGCCATCTCATCGAGCTTCTTGACGACAAAATTGGCCTGCACGAAGGCCGGTATCTGACGATAGAGACGGTCAGTGGATTTGCGAGCCAACTCGGCCATGTGCGTATTGTTGATGTCGCCCATGTCCACGACCAGCGCCACGCGGTAAGGACAGCCTTCAAGTGCATTGTCGAGGCCCGGGTTGATAGGGCATTCCTTGGCTGTACAGAGATCGTTTCCGGAGCGCTGCTTCACCAGCTTGGGCAGCATCTGCAGCAGCTTGAGATGGTAGAGCGCCAGATGGAATGCCATCAGGGTCTTGAGGTAATCCACCAGGACCGAACGCGGTATGTAGGGCTCATAGGCCAATAGCCGCAGAATATCGTCGGCCATAATATCGGCCTGGCCGATACAAACTGGCGGGAAGCGCGAGGGCTCTTTGGAGTCCTTCATGTCCTGGGTAACCTGATGATCCAGACGCAGAATGGCCTGCGTTTCCACATCCACGGATGCGTTGGGATCGTAGCGGTCCGTCACCAGGTCGATGCCCGGGAAGAAAAAGCGCTTCAAGGCATCCCGCGCCGCTTGGCCCTTGCCTTTGCGGGCATAGAAAAGCATCCAGTAGATCTGCTCGGCCGCGCCATAGTCACGGGTATGCTTGGCGTTACGGAACTTATAAGTGTTTCCGTGCAATGGTCGAGGTGCAGCCAATGCTTGATTGCTCTTCCCTCGATTAACCAAATCCATAAGGTCAGTTTCAATCCATGCGTGAACAATGTCTGGATGTTTGTCGAAGCCGGAAAACCACTCTGGATGCTCTAAAAAGTCCTGCACAAACTCGTCAACTGAGAGATCCCCTCCCCTGGGCGGCCGGCGGCTGCCATATCCGTCGTACTTGAGCCGAGGAAACAGCATCGTTAATACACGGTCCATCTCAATATGTTTGAAATCGAGATATGAGACTTTGGGGATTCTGAACTCTTTATCACGTCCTTTAATTGACACGGTATTCAGCCCCCTTCTCAGAAACTTTCATCGCCAGTCGACCATCATCCTCCCGGCAAATCTCATAAAATTTGTGGCCAGCCTTTGTTAACAACACTTCTTTATACGGAACAGAAGCCAGCAGGTTCTTGAAGACCGCCAGACTCAGATAGAAACCTTCCCGCTCCTCTAAACTTGGACGGTAGCCACTGTTGAGGCGAATCAGCATTTCATAGATGTCGAGATTGATGCGCAGGCGGGCTTTGTGCCCGTCACCAGAATCGTAAAGCAGCACCAGCGCCTGAGACAGGCACTCAAGGAAAGGATGAGCCGTCGTTTCTTGCTCGGTGCGGAGCGTGAAATGGTTGCCGTCAAAGAGGCGGTAACTGCGGATGGTACCCTTATCCACCTGGCGAACACGTAGCGCCAACTGGTTGCCCAGCCGCGCCGGATCACTCAAATCTTCGCCTCGGTTGATGGCTCGGAGAATGGCGGTCACATCATCGGCGCTTTTCGCGCCTGGCTGCTCAATGGCATCCAGGAAGGGATCGATGCTTCCGTAAGGCAGCATTTCCTTCCAACCGATGTCGCGTCGTTCAAAGAAATGACGGCGGCGCATGTGCGAGAGGTAATTCCGGTGCTTGGCGATCAATCGGGCACGGTTGGTCGACGAGTAATCCCGAGGGAGATTGCGGAACAGCGTCTCCATCAGCTCATTGTCATACCCGGCCCGCTCCGCGAACGAGAAGCGGCTCATGGTCTTGGTCTTGGGATTAAGAAAGCCAAGCTCGCGGTCCAGATCGGGGTTGCTGACTTCGGCAACGTCAATCTCGCGCAGCAAGGCAATCAGCCGGTCATTGGAGCCTTCAGCCCCGCCAAGCCACGAGTTGAAATAGAAACCTTCAAGGATGCGATTCTGGGTCTCTTCACCGCCGTTCAGATAGAGCTGGTGAATGCCGTCGCAGTCCTGGGTGCCCACCAGCATGAAGGCCAGCGCCGAACGCAGGTCGCGCATGGTGATATGCAGTCGCCCACGCAGATGGGTAATCGTGTAGAGCATCTTCAAACGTTCGATCACCTTGGGTCCGGCAACCGCGTCCTGGAAGGTCCGGGCGTTATGGTAGGCAAAACACTTGCCCTTGAGGTCGCACTTCTCACAGGCCTGCCAGTATTCCTGCTGCGTCATGCGGGCAATCAGCCGCTCCAGGATCGAAGACTGACCTTCCTCGGGTTCGGCGACCACCGAACGCAGGTTGAGGTTGATGACCGCGATGCCGCCCTCTGGAACGGCCCGGGCCAAACCCTGCTGGATCTGCATGGCGAGCAGCGGGAACTCCTCTTCGTGCTCAAGGAAGAAATCGACCAGCCGCCCCTCGTTGATGGCGATCAGGCGGGTCTGATTCTCGGGCCAGCCGGAAGTGTCCTTGCCCGCAAAGGGGGCAAAAAACTTCTGTAGCACTGCATCGTTACGCTCGTCGCCTTCATCCTGGCTGCCGTCGTAGTTGCTCTGGTAGGTATGCCCCTTGAGCTGGAACACAGCCCCATTCGCGCCGCGCTGCATCTGTGCGCCCTTGCTTTCGGCAAAGGCCTCGAACTGCTGAATGAAGGCCGTCTTACCGTCACCGGCGTTACCGCTGATTATGACCAGGTGGAACTCTCCCTTGAGCAGCGCGGGCTTGAGCTTCTCATCCAGATAGGTCGGCACGTAGGTGGCTTTGCCAACTTCGTCGAGGCCACGGGTGCCCGCGTTGGATACCTGGCTCTGGCTATAGAGGGTCAGCAGATGTGTGACAAAGGGGTTGGTGTTGGGCTTGGTCGGCTCGAAGCCCAGCTTGGACACCACCTTGGGTCCGGTACCAATCTCGCCGGTGGTCAGCACCGAGCGCAGTCGCTTGACCTCGGCCATGGCGGTCAAGAACTCATCGACAGATGCGAAGCGATCCTTGCGCGCGGGCGCGATCATCTTCACCAGCAAATTGACCAGCGACGAACTGAAGTCGGCGCAACCTTTGAACTGCTTGGGGTCCTTGGGCTGAGTCTTGATCGACGGCGTGGGGTCGTCGAATGGATACTTGCCAGTCAGACACTCATAGAATGAGATGCCTAGGGCATACAAGTCACGGTCCATTCGATCCGAAGCATCCGGCTCGGAGGAGTAATCGTAATCTGGCGGCAGATAGCGACGTGTGCCACCACCGCCCTGAACCTCGTCATTTTCGGAGACCGCGACGTTGAAATCGATGATGCGGACACCCTTATCGGTCCACAGCAGGTTGGAGGGTTTGACGTCCTGATGGTAAACGCCGTGCTTGTGTAGATGGGCAAGCCCATCGGCGGCCTCGCGCGCGATGCGCACGGCATCATCCAGGGACAGCGCCTCGGCATCGATCAGATCGGAGACGTCCAGACCTTCCACGTACTCAAACACAATGTACGGCGTCTGTTTGGCGTCGGCCATGCGATCCGCCCAGATCACCTTCACAACGTGCGGATGGTCGGGCAGATTTGTCAGGGTCTTGTATTCGCGACGTAGCCTTTCGTACACGCTGCGGCGGTCCTTGGTCACGAGCTTGATGACCCGCACCACATCACCCAGGGAATCGAACACCTTGTAGGCGACGCCGAAGCCGCCGCTGCCCAGCTTCTTCTGAATGCGGAAGCGATCCGCCAGGATGAAATCCTGCGGCAGGTTCATCAGGTTATCGGGGAGTTGCGGCACGACCACCGAAGGGCCGGTCACATCCGAGGCAGAGTCATTCTTGGCCTCGGGCAGTATCAGGTCATCCAGGCCCTTGCGGGCTATGGCCGCGCTGGCGTGCCTTTCCTCGGGGTCGAACTCGCAGAATTTCTGCAACCACTCATCGATCCCCTTGGGCAGGTCCGGCTTGTGTTCCGAGGGCTTCATCGAGAACCGGCCGTCAGCCTCCAACATCTGGTCGACGCTTTCAAAGGGCAACTCGCCAGTCAGCAATTCATAGAAGATACACCCAACGGCGTAGAGGTCGGAGGCAATGCTGGCCTGGGTCGGGTCTTTGAAACACTCTGGAGCCTGGTAGGCGGCATCCAGATCATCCACCACCTGATCAGCGATGGTGGAAGTGCGGTTCTTGCCCACCCGGGCGAAATCGAAACCCGTCACCCGGGCCTGGCCACCCTTCGTCACCAGAATGGCGTCCGGGGTGAGATTGCGATGGATCACCTCATGCCGGTGCGCATGGTCCAGGGCAGACAGCACATCACGCATCACCTGGAGCTTTTGGTCAAAGGTCAGCGCTAGGGAAATCTTGTAGATGTGC
Source organism: uncultured Wenzhouxiangellaceae bacterium (assembly GCA_964470455.1). Classification (GTDB taxonomy): domain Bacteria; phylum Pseudomonadota; class Gammaproteobacteria; order Xanthomonadales; family SZUA-36; genus JAWXBM01. The sequence continues at coordinate 23,363 of CAYYCX010000035.1, read as the reverse complement.
AGGCGCAGGGCCTGGCCGGGTAGGTCCTCGGTAACCAGCACCACCTTATCTTCATCGTCGGAGACGAACAGATCCTTCACAGCCAGCACGTTGGCGTGGGTCGGCATGTGCGCCACAGCGCGATAGGCGTTGCTGATCTTCTTGAACTCTTCCTCGCGGGCAGTCGCGTCCTGGTAAGGATCGGCCTGATAGACCCGCAGGCGAGCCATGCCGCCGCTCTTGCCCAATAGGTTGTGCTTGGCGCGGTATTCGGTGTAGCGGTCAGTGCCGCCCAACTTCTCTTCGACCTGCCAGTCGCGAAAAACCGTTGCGGCAGTCTTTGGCTTCGCTTTGCCTGTGATTGCACCGGCAATGATCTTTGAGAATTTTTTGATGTCGTTTAGGCGATGGTTCGGGATTCGCGCTTTGTCTGTGAAGTACTTCAGGCAGTGCTTGTAATCGGTCACGTCCGGACTGTCGATGCCCGCCTGGTCGAACACAGCGGCGTCATTTGCGGTGAGCAGCACGGCGGCATGCACATGGGCCTTGCGCAGCTCAATCAGGCCGGTGTTGCTCTCGCGGATGATGGTGGCCATGGTCTTGGCGTGGCTACGCAACTTGGCGAGCGGCGAGAAAAACGGCTGCCGCCCCTCGGGATACCACTTGGAGCCATACACATCGATGTTGCCCCGCGTTCCTTTGACGTCCACCAGATACACCGCGTGAGGCGCGAGAATCGCGATGTCGATTTCGAACACCTCCTCACCCTGGCGCATCTCGAAGTTGTGGAAGATCAGCCAGCCATCAGGCAGATGATCCCGAAGGAAACCGATAGCCTGGCGTTCAGATTCGTTTGCGGGTTGCCCAATGGGTATGACTTTCGCCATTAACGATCTCCCTCCTCAATGGTGCGCTCGACGAGGGCTCGGGCTTGGTCTTCAAGCTCTATTGCGTTTTCTCTTGCCTCATATGCTGCAATAACAAGGTCATTACAGCGCTTCCTGATGTAACTGGACGGATAAGGGATGGGAAGTGAGGGGAGCATCGCGTAATGGTGGTCTTGAAGCTTGCTGCCCACCGAAATGGAACGAAGCATCCTGAAAGCAGACTCGGAACGCATGAAGGCAAAGAGAGCACCACGCTCAATCAAACTCTGATCAGCCAAGACACGGAGAATATGTTCTGAATATGCGTTCTCCAAGGCCTTTCCGGTCGCAAATTCTGCACGACAATAAAGTTCCGATTCGCCGAGTGTGCCTTGAGCGGCAACAAGTACACAACCGTCATCAACGAGTACTCCGTCTGGTACAAATTTTTTCCCAATCCATCGCCCTTGTGGACGCAACCAGAAGAGTTCCTTTTGCCCAATTAGACGATAAGCAAATTCAGGGTCAGCATCTACACGACTGAAACGCACTCCTCGCTTAAGCGTTCCGGATACGCATAGCTCACCCAGGGGTTTCCATGAGCCTTTCTTGATGCGTTCGCAAAGACGTTGGAAACGCGGGTTAAAGTTCAACGCTCGTAACGATTGGACTCCACCAGTAGTTGCAAATCCCAGGTCTGCACCCCAGGAATGCCACTCGCTTGGTGTGATGTCGCTTAAGCCAACAGAATCGAAGTAGAGCTCCGTTGCCTCAGTTAAATCGGCCTGATATTTGTCAAGTAGTGAAGCAGATTCCTCAACAAGCTTGTGGGCTTTTTGTTCGGTAGTTTCGCCGAGTCGAGGAACCAAGAGATCAGCAAAATGCTTAGGCTCAAGATGAGTAATTACCGAACCGTATTTCCCGGAAACAACAAAGGGCACTCCGAATCTCGTGCAAAGATATGCATTCAGATAGCCCGAGAGTATTCGATTTGGGTCAGCAACGATCTTTAGGATATCTTGGTTGGACCAAACGCCGTTCATGTCTGAGCGTGCATAGATGGTCCTTCCCACCGTTCCGGAACACGTAATTAACGTCATCCCCTCATGAACCCGCAAGTAATTGAGTCTTCTGGAGTGCGCATCTTTCTTGCTCAGAAGGGGCAACCGGCTCAAATCAGCCTGCATCATGAAAGTGGTTGTTAGAAACGGAACTCCGTATCGCACATCATCAACATAATTCCGTTCGAACTGAGGGCCGTTGTAAATCCCCCCATCATGGCCTGCTGTCAAATCGGGAAGTACATCAGTTTTATGTTTCTTTAGGAGTTCTCGAATCTCTACCGCACCAGACATATAGGGGCCGCAGTCGAGCCGCCGCCCATTGCTTTCTAGCCAGGTGCTTGGAATCGCTTTCACTTGGAACTTTCTGTTCATAACGTCACCTTGCCGGTCGCACGGAATTCCTTGTATTTCTCTGCCACCAGCGGCAGTTCGTCATGAATACGCGGTCCTCGTTTTACGACACGCCGTACCTCGACATGACCGCCATTGCGCACTCTCTCGATGACCTCCTCATCGAAGATCAGCACTTCACCATCAGGGGCACGCTGAAACAGCTTCCCACGAGTGTCTTCTCCGGCACGATCCACCACGGCCATGAAGACCTTGTATTCCGGGTGCTCCGTATTGATCAACTCCTCCTGGCTGCGGCGGCGAAGTACGAGAAGGCTAGGCAAGGCAGGGGTCAGACCATACTCCTTGACCGTGACTTTGAACGGCTCCACCGGCAGGTCGACCGAAGCCAGCACCTCACAGTGGCGCAGAATCCACCAACGCACGTATTCATCGCCGGGATTGCCCAACAAGCCATCAGGCAGAAGAATTCCGACTCGGCCGGTGCCGGGTTTCACCCATTGCAGGGCGCGTTCGATGAACAGCACCTCGGGCGGCACGCCGCCGGCGCTCAGATTGCCGGTGTTGCGGAATCCACCTTCTTCGTCGCGTTCCCAGTTGTTGCCCAGGTCGTACCGCTCCAGGATGGGGGTGTCGCTCACCGTGTCTTGGGTCGAGAACCATGGGTTGAGCAGAACCATATCCATGCTGCCTAGCGGCATAGCCGGGCGGGCGGCTTCTATACCATCCAGATCGCCGTCCGGGAAAGTTCGGGCATCGATACGGAACACGCGGCCGGGATTGCCGGTGGTGAACAGCAGGTTCATGCGGCTGGCCACGGCCAGGAAGGGATCAATGTCGCAGCCCAGGGCATTGCTGGCCGCCCAGGCGGCAGTTTCGATTTGCGCCTGGCGGATCTGTTCGTTGGTGGCCTCTTCAGGCGTGGTGCCCATGGCCACCAGTTTCTTCTTGAAGATGTGCGCGGCGGTCATGGCCAGGAAGGTGCCGATGCCGCTAGAGCAGTCCATAATGCGTTCGCCGGGTTGCGGGTCGAGCATCTCCACCGCCATTTCGGCCACGTTGAGCGGTGTGGGGTAGCGGCCCTCACGCCCGTCCATGACGCTGCGGGCGACCGCACGAAAGGCCCCGGTACGGTTACGGGGCTGGGTTTCGCTCAGGGAGTAACGAGCCAGCTCCATGACCACGCGGGCGGTCTCGTGGGGTTCCAGTGTCAGATCCCAACCACGGGTCAGCAAGTTCGGTTGCCAGGCCTTGGCGGCGGCAATAGATTCGTTGATGCGCTGGGCAATGGCCTGTTGGCCTGCCTCGGTGAAAGGCTCGTCGCCCCTGATCCAGAATCTGCGCTCGCCGGCAGGCAGCGTCTCATCGTGGATCTTGGCCAGCATCAGCACGGCCAACTGTTTGAAGGAATCCTTGTGATCGAGCCCCAAATTGCGGTTCAGGTACTGGCGGCAGCGCATCAAGGCGTCTTCCAGGTCTTCCGCTTCGGCGCTGACCTGGATGACACCGCCGGTGCGGTCGAGATCGGTGGTGCGCTCGCCCGGAACCGGCCAAACGCCCAGAGGCTTGGCTCGGACCTCGAAGCGGGCACGCTCGACCTGGAACAAGAACTCTTCCTGGCCGTTCGTCCACATGCCCAGCGTCGCGCCAGGGATCAGCTCCAGCAGCTCTTTGAGTTCGCGCAGGTCAGTGTCGGCCTCGGTAATGGAGCGGAGCTTGTCGCGCTTCTTCTGATTCTTGCAGACGATGATCCGCTGCAGGTTGTCATTGTTGTGCTCGGCATCGGGCCGAAAAATAGCAATATCAATTTTTGCCGGTTTGCCGCCCCTTATGTGGTGTTTGTAATCGACCTCGATGTCGCTCCGGTCAAAGCCGTAGCTCTCAATGAGCTGACGCAAGACCTTCTGCACCAGCAGCTTCTTGGCCGAGGCGCTTTCCTTGTTGCCGGTCAGGATGTTAATGAAAAAGTTATCTGGGCCACTCTCTTCGGGGGCATCCTGCGAGGCTTCGATGATGTCGTCGTTATCGTCGTTCATCTGCTTGCCACCTTGTTCTCGCGGCGTTCATGCATTCTGCTGGACGAAGATTTCTTGGCGGGTGTCCGTCCATCGTGTTCGCTTTGAAATTCACGGTACTTCTCAGCGATGACCGGCAGATCGTTGTCCTCGATCTTTTCGCTGCGCGTCAAAGTCCGCTCCACGAAGCGCCCACCGATGCGGATGCGTTCGATGTGCTGCTTGGGTTCGACAATCTCTTCTCCGTCCGGGGTGCGCTTGTAGAGCTTGTTGCCACGACGGTCGAAGCCAACCTTGTCGGCCACGGCCATGAACACCGGATATTCGTCGATGCCGCCCAGTGCCTCGGCTCGCTTTTCCTCTTCACTCTTGCGACGCAGGAACAGCAGACTGGTGAGAATGTTGACGTTGGCCTCGGCGATGAAGGCCTCCACCGGCAGGTCGACGGAGGCGAGCACCTGGGTTTCACGCATGATCCACCAGCGGATGTATTCCGCCGCCGGATTGCCGAGAACGCCATCGGGCAGAACGATGCCCATGCGGCCCATGCCGGGTTTCAGCCACTTGATGCAGCGCTCGATAAAGAGAATCTCGGGGGCGACGCTTCCCTTTGCGTTACCGGTGTTGCGGAAGCCGCCTTCGCCATCCGGTTCCCAGGCGTGAGCCAGCTCGTATTGCTCTAGGATATGTGTGTCGGTGATCGGGATGTCAGAGCCAAACGGAGGATTGGTGGCAATGATATCCACCGACCCCAGCGGTATCTCCTTCTTAGCTGAGGGCAGATCGGCCAGATGGCCCAGCGGAAACTCAAGAGAATTGATGTTGTAAATGTGTCCCCGGCCATCACCCGCCAGAACCATGTTCATCTGGGCGGCTCGGATCAGAAACGGGTCGAAGTCGGCTCCGAACATATTGGCGGCGGCATACTCCTTCAACCGCTCGTGGACATTCAGAAACTCAGTGGTATTCTCATTCCCAACCTCGGTATTCTGCTCCTCGCGGAAATTCTTCAGCATGTGCCCCAGGGTCGCGACCAGGAAGCCGCCGGTCCCACAGGCCGGGTCCAGTAGCGTCTCATTCTCCTTGGGATCGAGCATTTC
>CAYYCX010000035.1:0-17978 GCA_964470455.1 uncultured Wenzhouxiangellaceae bacterium | reverse complement strand
ACCAGCTTGACCACGCCCCGGGGAGTGAAATACTGGCCACGGTCGCCGCGCAGATTGACACCCACCAGTTCCTGGTAGGCCACGCCCTTGGCATCGACATCCGTGCGGGTGAAATCGTATTTGGCCAATTCAGAAACGATGAAGGCCAGCGCCCGGTCGGAGAGGGTGATCTCCTCGTTGCCCCGAAAAATGTTCTTGTACTGCTTCTTGACCTCAGTGAAGAGCTCTTCAATACGGGCACGGATGGCCTTGCGGCCCTGTGGCTCGAACTGCTCTTTCGGGCCAGCCCAGAACCGACGTTTCCAAGCCTGGCGCTGTTTGCCGCGCAGATTCTCATCGTGCATTTTGCAGAAAATCAGATAGAGGAACTGCCAGAAGGCGGCATCCTTGGGCATGCCCTCGTTGCCATGGATGTAGTTGTGGCAGCGGCGGAAGGTGATCTTGAGCATCTCGTTGTCGGCGATGCGGGTATGGGCATCGGATATGACCTCCTTGGTGCCGACCGACTCTTCGGCCATCGGCCAGTCACCGATGGGGTTGCACTTGGTTTCGAATCGCTTCAATTCCTTTTCGACAAAGAAGAACTCCAAGCCATTGGTCCACAAGCCATACTGGACCGCGTCAACCTCGCGCATGATGGTTTCGATCTCATCGAGATCTTTGGCGGCCTGCTCGAAATCGCGGATGCGTACGGCATTCTTGCCGACGTTCGGCTCCTGACGGCAAAGTACGGCTCGCCCCAGGTTCTCGTTAGTGTGATCCTTGCCATGGTGGAAGATGGCCACGTCCACCTTCTTGCGGCCGCCAATGGAAAAATCCAGTTCCATGTCTTCCGGCGAAAATCCGTATTCGTGGATCAAGGCGCGAACGACCCGCTGCCGGACCAGCTCCTTTTTCGTTTCCTTGACCTGCTTACCGGAAACGTAGTCGAGCGTGTATCCCGCCGGGATGGTGTTCTCGGCCTGCTTGTTTTTCACTCTGCTCATATGAAAACTCCGTTCACCAAAGCTGGTGTCATTTTCGGCCGCCCTCGCCGAAATCCTGGGTTGTGTGTTTCTGTTGCTCTATCCATGTGTCGATGTCCTTTCGAGAGAATCGCCACTGTCCTCGCACCTTGAAAGCAGGTAGTTCTCCGGCCTGGGCCATGGAATAAATTGTCTTGTCACCAACCTTAAGTAGGGCAGCTACATCTTTCAGTTTTAGGACTTCTTCAGTGCTCATGTCACTCTTCTCGCAGGGCAATTAGTTCAGTACAAGCGTCGTGCAAGATTAAGGGGCAATCCATTTGTTCCTGAGTAGAAAATACCTTGATACTCTAGAGCACACCAGATATTACCAAACAATTTTAGTGTTGCATAACACTAAACAAAGAGATAAATTTGTCGCCATGAAAGACTTTGGCGAAACTATTCGCGACCTTCGAGTCGCCCAAGATCTCGGTCTTAGAGAGACCGCAATCAAAGTAGGCATTTCCCCTGCCTATCTAAGTCGAATCGAACGTGGCAAGGAACGCCCGCCGAGGCCAGAGGTAATCAAGGCACTGGCAAAGATACTGGCCGCCGATCCTGACGTACTATTTCGCTTGTCATCATCAACGGATCCAGAAGTTGTGGACTATCTTCATGAGCAACCTGAGGTGATGAATTTGCTTCGCTGCATCAAGGAAGCGAAGCTGACTGAAGATGAGATCAAAAAACTCATTCTTACAGCTGAAAGCATTAAGGAGAGCGCTCCTTAGTCCCTCTTAGATTGATTTGCGTTGTCTGAACGACAATTGCTAGGGATCAAGTTCCTAGTTGAACAATCTTGGCTCGACGGACACTTCTTTTCCCGACAGCGAAAATCATTCTTTGGCGCAAATTTGGCGCACTCACCGGCAAAAAACTGCCAAAAAGCGCAGTGAACCACGAAACTCAATTCACGATAACCGATTGTTTTTATTGTTGTAGTCTGTTGTGATTTGTTGGATAGGTGGCACTCATAATGCTGAGGTCGGTGGTTCAAGTCCACCCATCACCACCAAGTCCCAAAGACTCTACCCGTTCCTGGTCGGTTCTGGCCAACGCCTTGTTCTCTCAGGTGTTCCACCCACTAGCAGCCGAATCCGTAAGCATCCATTGATAGGCCGGCTGAACGGTTACACCTTCCGCTGCAGCTGGCGCGCCGTCCCGGGTCAGTGTCAGCAGCCATGGCTGGGCCGTGGGGTACATCTTGCGCGCTTCGTGCAGAGCACGAAGTTCGCGCTCTGCGGTGTCGGCTGAACTGGCATCGGAACACACCTGAATCAGGTGGGCTTTGCCATCCGGCTCCCGCGCCAGGAAATCCACTTCGAAGCCACCCGGCGTGCGTACGTAAGTCACCGTGCAGCGACGGCGCTCGAGTTCGATCAGCACTGCGGTTTCCAGCGCATGGCCGATATTGCTGCGACCCGTGCGATCGAAGACAGGGATCAAGCCGGAATCGACAGGATAGACCTTGCGCGGATTTACCATGCGCTGACGCTCGGATGCCGTCTCCAGCCAGACCGTGCGCACGAGAAAGCAGTCTTCGATATGACCGAGCAGCTGGTGCAGCGTGTCGCGGCCGATCGCCACTCCCTGGCTCTTGAGCACCGCATGGAACTTCTCGACGCTGAACGAACTGCCCGCGTTGCCCAGCAGGTGCCGCACCAGCCAGCGCAGGCCCAGGACATTACTCACGTGATGCCGCTCAACGACGTCCCGCAGCATCGCAACATCGACGTAGTCGCGCAGCAACTGGCGGCGTGAACCTTCGTCCAGCCCCAGGGCTTCCGGAAATCCCCCTCCGGCCAACCAGCGTAAAAAATCGTGCTCAAGGCGGGAACGGTTGGCGGTCGTAAGAACGCCCGGGTTGGCTGGCACCTCTTCACCACTGTGGGCGAGTGCTTCAGCGAGGCTGAAAGGAAAAATTGCAACTTCCCAGGCGCGACCGCGCATGGCCGTGGCGATCTCACGCGACAATAGCGCCGCTGATGAGCCGGTGACCGCCACCTCAACCCCACCAGTATCCAGCAGGCGGCGCACAAACCGCTCCCAGCCGGGCACCAGCTGGATCTCGTCAAAGCACCAGAATACCGGTTCGCCCTCGGCCGCATCCGGCACACGCCTCCCGTATTCCTCGAGCAGGAAGCCAAGCTGGTGCGCCTCGAGTCCGGCAAGACGATCGTCTTCAAAACTCACAAACGGCAGCCGATTGCGCGGCACGCCTTGCGCCAGCCGTTCGCGCCGCAACTGGTGAACAAACGTCGTCTTGCCCGCGCGCCGCATGCCAATTACAGCGGTGGCCTTGTTCGGCAAGGCCACTCTGCCGTGGATTTGGCGCGGAACGCTTTCCGGTATTGCGCCTGCCAGCGAGGTGGCGAGGATGTCGGTCATTGCATCTCGCCGGGTTTCGGCCAGATTTTCGGTCATGACAGATATTCTCCTTGGTTTAAGGAGAATATATCACCTATTTATCCTTCATTAAAGGAGAATACTGCCCACACTCGTCCTTCTCTCAAGGACATCCCGGTAATGGGCTGTCAGTATCCATCGATAAGCACAGTGTTTACCAGGCACTCGACGCACCCTGCCATTTTGCTTCGGGCCAGCGATCAAATCTCAGCCCATTGCTCGAGGCTGGTCCGATTGCTCCGTCTGGCTGGTACAAGGCGGGTAGTCGATCTCAAACCAGAAAGTGGCGCCTTTTCCGGGGTTGGCAAATGCGCCGATGCGGCCACCCTGAGCTTCGACTATCTGCCGGCATATGGCCAGGCCCAGCCCGCTGCCGCCGAACCGGCGCGAGGTGCTCGAATCCCCTTGCGAGAATGGCAGGAACAGTTTCCGCTCCACGCCTGGGGCCAGGCCGATTCCGCTGTCAGTCACTTCACAGCGGATGCGCAAGGAGCTGTCGCTGTCGATTTCACCAACCCGCGAAAAGCGCACTTGCACTTCGCCCTCGTCCGTGAACTTGATGGCATTGCTGACGATGTTCATCAGCACTTGTTGCAACCTTGGGCCATCACCCGACAGGCAACGGGGAACCTCGGGCGCCACCTCCAGCTGCAGGCTGATGTTTTTCTGTTCCGCTTCACCCTGCTTCAGGCCCAATACCTGTTCCGCAAGCTGTTCGATATTGAACTCGTCCTGCACCATCACGACATCGTGCTCATCCAGCTTCGAATATTCGAGAATGTCATCGATGGTCTTGAGAAGGCTTTCCGCCGATGAATACACCAGGGTGGCCCGCTTGCGCTGATCTGCCGGCAGTTCGGCATGCAGCATGAGTTCGGTCATGCCCAGGATGCCATTCATGGGGGTGCGCAATTCGTGGCTGACATTGGCGAGGAACTGGTTCTTGGCCAGTTGCGATTGCTGTTCCACCTCATGCTGGATGCGCAACTGCTCCAGTTCCTGCGCACGCCGGCTGGCCACCTCGGCGAGTTCGAGCAGGGACTTGTTTTCCGCTACGGCAAGCATCAGGAACATCATCAGGCCGATAATCACCACCGTGGCCTGCAAGGTGCGCAATTCGGGCTGCACCAGGCCCATCAATTCAAGCGCTACGTGCATCACCAGCAGAAAAATGGCGATCAATACGAGCGGGCTGGCCAGCAGGCGCGAGTGCTGCAGCAGTTCCCTATTTTCCTCAGGTTGTTTGGGCTCCGGAAAATCATAGGTTCTGAGCCTTGCAGCCAGCACCAGGAAGAAAAACGGGCTCACCCAGCAAGCATTGATCAGATAGTGACTGGCCCAATAGCGGCGAATGTGTTCATCCAGCGCAGACAGCCAATCCACTCCCGTCAACAACACCATGCTGGCCATCAGCGCACCGTAAATCATTTTCCAGCGCAGGCTGCCAGTGTTCAGCAACATGCTGAGCAGCACCAGGGACAGAAACAGGTCAAGTCCGGTATAGAACAGGAATGACGGCACCCAGGTGTCGTAGGATTGCGGGCTGAGCCGGCTGGGAATGAGAATGAAATACAGGAACATGCACAACGCCAGGCCGATGGAGCCGCTCATCTGCAACCAGCGATAACGCTGCTGCTCTATCGGGCCTGGGCCGTCGTGTGGCCGGGTGCCCAGGGCAAACAACCAACAGATGAAATAGCCCAGGTACAGGTAATCGATATTGAATACGAAGTTCTTTTCAAGCTCTTCAGGCGCCAGGTTGATCAGTGTGTTGTACGCACTGGCTACCCACCAAAAGACCCAGGCCAGCGACAGCAACATCCACATCTTTCGCTGGTTGTCGTCCATGGGTTCATTGCGGCGGGGCCAAAACACCAGGATGACCATGGGTATCAGAACCAGGCTGGAGTGCAACCAGCCGTAAGTGGTTCGCAGCGCCGAATCAACCACCGGCACGAACAACGGGACGGACGACAGGAACACAACGGCCAGCAGGAAATGCAACAGCCGATCCCTGCGCGCCTGCTGCCAAACAACAGCGAAGGCGGACCTGTCGCCCGCAAGTTCTCCGGAACCGGGAGTCTTCATCTCGCACCCCTAGAATTCAGTAATTCAAAGTATCACAGGCCGGCTGAATTGAGACCTGTCAATATATGCAATTGTTTCCAGCCGGAAACATTCCATCCGTTCCGACAAAATGACAGTCCTTTTCCACGGCCGGATGGCATTTCCAACTGCCTGCCCGGCTTTACGGCAACGCTGAAGCTCTCGGGTAGCCCGCGAATGCCTGGGCGGCCCGGTGGTATTCGGTGTCGAAATCCATGGCCAGGGCCAGTTCGCGGCCCTGCCCTGCCACCCGCTCACACTCCCTCTCATGTGCCCAGCACCATTCAATTCGCTGCTGCAGGTCGCTGAGGTCAGCCGCAACCGGTATATAGTGTTGCCAGGGCTGCAACCGGTGGTAATACCATTGCCGGTGCCCCGTGGGCGAGGCCACTTTCAGCACACAGCAACCCATCAACAGCCGGGTGAACAACCCGGACCAGGCATTGGTGTAGCCGTCGATGTCGATGGCGAAACGGCGCTGCCACCATTCGGCCTGATCGACGGCCTGCCCGGTGATGCCTGCCTGCGCCAATCGCTGTTGGTCTTCCAGGCTGAAAGGTTCCGTACGATCCGAAGTCACCAGCCGGGCGTCGATGCCCTGCTGGCCACGCAGCAACAGGCACATCCGCACGCGCTGGATCAGGGCCGCATCGTCGGGGTTCATCATGGCGCTTGATATCAGGCCCTGTCCATTGGGCGATCCGCGCCAGATGATCTCCGGCCTTCTCTCTAGCCAGTCGGGCGGTGCCTGCTGGCGCAGTGCGGCATAGCCACGGCTGGTGTAGAAATCCGGATCCGGCACCAGCCAAACTGATTCGTGGTTGCCACAAAAGCCCAGCACGTTCTCAAAACCCAGGTGCCCATCGGAAACATCAACCACGAACTCCAGGCCATATCCCGCCAAACGGGCGGGATACAGCACCGCCGGCAGGCGGTCAAACAGGTACCAGAACACCCGGCTTCGCTCCAAGCCGGGGGCGATTCGAAGAACGATGCGGTTTGCCTTTACCGTGACGCCCACCAGCCAGGCAGGCTGCCCTTGCGGGCCATGCTCAAGCGAAATGGAGTCAACCGGCGAGCCTGCTGCCGTAAGCTCAGCCTGCAACTTGCGCTTCAGCGTCCGCCTTCTGACCACCGGCCTGGATCGCAGGAAATCGACAGCGCGATCAATGAGCGCCAGGCGGTACCGGAAAGTGCCGGCGGAATTCATGACAACACGGGTCTCATGTATATTGTCGCGATGCGTTCGATTGAAACCCTGCATTCTGCCATTGAAACGCCGGCTTCCGGCAGCGGACTGCCGGCCGATCAAGCCCGAGTCGGGTTCAGAGCGACTGATCGGGTGATGGCTGCCATCCGCAGCATGGAACGCACGGAGGAGGCCACATTCTCTCCCGATGGCCGCCTGCTGGCCATTGGCGGGTTTGGGCTGAACCGGATCAACCTGTTTTCCATGGAAGTGGTGGGCAGGGGCCAAACCAGATCGATCGACATTCCTGCCTGTGTCACCATACATTCCAATGTGCTGCAAGGCCCGCACGGCATTGCATTTATCGACAACTCGCACATGGTGGTTGCGAACCGCAATGGCGGCGTGTACGTATTCAGGATTCCCGCTGATGCGCTCGAGCAACAGGATTTGCACCTGCGCCCCATCAGGAAATTGCGCAGCGGAATTGGCGCAAAAGTGAGCTCACCCGGATCCCTTGCCTGCCAAGAGTTGGGTAATGGCCGGTTCCAGGTTTTGGTGTGCAACAACTACATCCACACCATCACTTCGCACACCGGCACGCTGCCGGCAGAGACGCGCGGCGGCATCGGCAAACTCAAACGGATCAGGACGGATGGGGTTTTCCTTGAAAAGAATCTGTCGGTTCCCGACGGCATCTGCATCAGCCGGGACAAACAGTGGCTGGCGGTCAGTGTTCACACCAGCGGCAACCTGTACCTGTACCGGCTGGACCGCGAACTGGACCGCGCCACACTGCCGGATGTCATTCTGGAAGGTGTGGTGTGCCCGCACGGGCTCCAGTTTTCCGCGGACGGAAGTGTGCTTTACGCAGCAGATTCCGCCAGCCCTTACCTGCACCTGTTTTACCGGCGCGGAAACACCTGGGTGTCCCTGCCCAGGCCGGACAAGTCCATCCGCATCCTCAGCGAGGAGCAGTTCCAGAAAGGACGTTACAATGCTGAGGAAGGCGGCCTGAAAGGTATTGATGTACTGCACCGGGAAAATCTCCTGGTGACCACCTGCGAATTCCACCCGCTGGCCTTTTATGACCTCGAACTGCTGTCGCAATTGGCCAGCCAGGATATCGATGACGAGATCAGGGAAAAGTCCCGGCTGCGCGACCAGGCCATGGCGGCGATCGGGTGGAAATAGCAGTAGTGCCATCAACTTGAAAGATTAGCTAGTATTCGGCGTACACCACGGAATCGCCGAGGTTCAGTTTCTCGGCCACCCGATGGCTTTCACCGGAATCCAGCTCATGCATCCACACGTCTTGCTGTTGGCGCATACCCAGCCAGCCTGCCCGGGTCTCCTGCAGCAGAATGGCATGGTATCTGCCGATGTAGGCAAGCGCGAAAAAGTCGCTGCCCTCGGGCAGGTTCAAGTGGCCGTCCACGCGGCCTTCGAGATCGGCCAGCACGTACCTTGAATCAACCAGCGCGCCGGACCTTTGCTTGCAGGCCAACCGTTCCAGGTGGCCGATCCAGACGGCTCCAGCCAGGCGGCAACTGGCAGCCAGGCCGGTCAATTCGCGCAAGGTTCCGGTGCGTGCATCCCAAAGATGGATGGCCGCCTGGCCGGAATCACCGGTGCCGATCAGCAGAGTTCCCGGAGATGCCTCCAGCAAGCCGGTCAGCGCTTTCTGCGCATGGGTGAAAATGACCTGATTGTCGCTGGCGGATTGCTGCGGCACGGCATACACGGCCGTGCCGTCGTCGTAGACCACAACTCCCGGTTCGGCCAGGTGTTCGGCGCGGATACCGGCGTAGAGATCGGCCGTCTCTCCGGTGCGGGGATCGACCCAGGAAATGCGCGACACACGTTGCCGGTTGACTGACGCCAACTCGGCCACCAGCAGGTCTTCGTTGCCCAGAGCTGTGACCTGCCGGATTGTCGTATCGCCCAGGTGGGCAGCAATCGAGCGACCACCGTCGGCCAGGCTGTAGCGCATCAGGTAGGCCCCCTGCCCGAAATACAGCGCACCCTGGTATTTCCGCGCCGGCTGTTCATCACAGGCCGCCAGCAACAGGCCAAGCATGAGCAGGGTGAAAGTCGTTTTCATGGAAGCTTCACAGCATGGGCCAGTGGCAGCCGGTTTGCTGCCCGACAAAATGGCCGGTACCGGGCATTCTATCGGGCTGCAGCCGTTGCGGGTGGGAATTCTGCCTTGGCCTGTCGCCAGCCGCCTGCGTTTATGGCCTGGCCTGCTTTAAAGCCAGCCAGAACAGGGCGGCGGCTTCATCATTCGAAACAATTTCCGACTCCACGTACAGCGTGAAATCGGCATGGCGGTCTTTCCGGCTCAGCATGATGGTGACATCGGGCTGGGTGACGAATTTGGCCACGAACAGGGTTGTGGCCTGATACCTTGTTGACGAACGGCACACCACGAAATCAGTGCCGGGCAGTCCGTCGGCCAGCACCAGGTCAGCCAGCGCAGGGCTGTCGACCAGGCGAATACGCAGATCCGGCTCCACTTCGTACTCACTCACCATCACTTTGTAATCCGCCTGGTAAATGGTCTGGTCAAAGTGGATGGCATGGGCAGAATCGCCACCACAATTTTCCTCAACCGCAATGCGCGATTGCGCCTCGGCGGGCATGCAGAACAACAACGCTGCCACTGCACTGCAGGCAACGCAGAAACGCATGGCAGCGCGCACACCCAACATGAAACGGTTCAATGGAAACTCTCCCGCGGAATCGACCAGCAGCACAGTACACCTGTGAACATGAACATCACCTGAGACGATGCATACGCCTTAAAGTTGCGTTCGGGCCATTACGGCGACAACACTTCAGGGCTGCACCGCCGTTGTGCCACCCAGCCCCGACACGACGGGCCGTGCAGGCTCAGAATCCCGCCACGCCGCTCGGCCAGGCGGCGGCATCGCCCTCGTCATAACCGTGCTGTTCCACGTGCCGGATGGCGTCCTCCATCACACGCAGGCCTTCGCGCAGCACGGCTTCGTCCATGTTCAGCGCGGGATACATACGGATGGTGTCCTGACGGTCGGAGATGGCCCACACGCCATTCTCCAGCATGCGGCCGCGCACCGCGCGTGAAATCCACCAGTCCTTGGCATCCGGGTCGGCCGATTCAGTTTTGCCGAAACTCACGCCCAGCAACAGGCCGTTGCCACGCGCCTGCCGCACGATGGAGTACTGCTGCCAGCCGCTCATGATCTCCGCGGCAATTTCACCCAGCCTGTGGGCATGCGCGACGATGCCATCGCGCTCAAAAATCTGCAGGGTCCGGATGGCCGCCGCGCAACCCGCCGGCATGCCGGCAAAAGTCGAGCCGGACATGAATTCGGTGTTGTCGCCCATGATGTCATCGCGCGAGGAAATGCCACACAGTGGCGCGATACCGCCGCACAGGTTCTTGCCGTAAACCAGGATATCCGGCACCACTCCGTAATGCTGGATGCCCCACATTTTGCCGGTCCGGCCCAGGCCGGTGAGCACTTCGTCCGAAATCATCAGCCAGTCGTTCCTGTCGCAGATTTCGCGTATGCCCTGCAGGAAACGGGTATTCGGTATCCAGTTGCCGCCTTCCGCCAGGCCCGGTTCCACCATGATGGCGGCAATGTTCTTGCGATCGGCAATGCAGGAAGGAATGTGGTTGTCGAGGTACCACAGGCAGTACTCGGTGTACTGGTCCTCATCCATCCCGGCCGGAATGCGTTCGCTGTAGGGATACGGCGCCTTGATCACGCCGCCGCCCCAGGCTTCGAGGTAATTGCTGTACTCACCACCAAGGCCACTGAGCATTTTGGTGGCGATGCTCATGCCGTGGTAAGCCGAACTGAAGGTGATGATGTAGCGGCGTTTGGTGTGGGTCAGCGCGAGATGCACCGCAGCCTCCGCGGCCTCGGTGCCGGAAACTTCATAGTTGGTGCGCGGCAGCGCTTGATTGGGCATGACGCCTGCCAGCATTTCCGCCAGTTCGTAACGCAGCGGATGGTCGTAATGAAAGCCGTAGCGCCGGTTGGCGGCTTCAACCACCTCCAGGATTTCCGGGTGGCAGTTGCCCAACGGGTTGGTGGCCCAGCCGTTCTGGAAGTCGATGTAGCGGTTGCCGTCGAGATCCCAGACAAAATCGCCCTGCGCCTTGTCGATGACGATCTGCCGCACGGGGCGGAAGCCGCGCTTGCCGGCGCGTTCCATCTCGGCATCGAACCTGAGGCCATTCTTGAACAATGGAATGCCACGCTCCAGCGCGGCGCGAGTCTTGGGACCGGGAAATGGCTTGCTCACAGCTTTGAACCTTTGATTGTCATTGCCCCCATTCTGACAGATCGGGACGATGCTGAAAAAGTGCCGGCGATTCCGCGTACGCTTTCAACCGGGCCGCCAATCCGGCCTTGAATGCGGAATCAGGCCTTTTCGGCAGTGGGCTGCGAAGGAGCGGGCATGACAGTACCGATGTGCATTTTCCGCTTGAGCCAGCCGAGTATCCGCTCGCCGCGGGTTTGCAGGCTGTCGTAGAAGGTCGGCACCACCAGCAGGGTGAGCACGGTGGAGGTGATCATGCCACCGATGATGGCGATGCCCAGCGGGCGGTAGAACCCGGCGCCTTCGCCCCAGCCGATGGCCACCGGCAACATACCGGCAATCAGCGCGAACGAGGTCATCAGGATGGGCCGAAGGCGCTCCTGCCCGGCCAGGATCAGCGCGTTGTCGCGGTCCATGCCATCAGCTTCTTTCTTGCGGGCAAAGTCGATCAGGAGGATGGCGTTCTTGGCCACCAGTCCCATCAGCATGATCACGCCGATCAGGCTCATCAGGTTCAGCGTTGCGCCGGTGAACTTCAGCGCCAGCACCACGCCGATCAGCGACAACGGCAGCGACAACATGATGGCGATGGGCGTGAGGAAGCTGTGGAACTGCACCACCAGGATCAGGTACATCAGCATTACCGCGATGCCCAGCGCCCGCAGCATGCTGCCGAACACTTCCTGCTGGTCACGGCCGGCGCCGCCCACTACCAGGTCGTAACCCGGCGGGAAATCCATGGCTTTGGCCAATGCCATGGCGTCGCTGAACACTTCGCCGAAACTGCGGCCTTCCACGTTGGCGGTAACGGCAATGGTGTTTTCCCGGTTGTAATGTTCGATCGCGGCGGGGCCTTCGCCCATGGTCACGGTGGCAATCTGCTTCAGCGGCACGATGGTATCGCCAATCGCCACGATGGGCAGGGTTTCCAGGTCTTCAGCAGCGAGGCGGTCTTCCGGCGACAGCCGCACCGCCACATTGCGGGTTTCGCCGGTGGGATCCACCCAGTCACCCACCTCAACACCAGCAAAAGCCACCCTGAGGGCATTGGCCGCATCGCTCATGGAAATACCCAGGCTGGAAGCCAGGCCGCGGTCCACTTTCACCTGCAGTTCGGGCTTGGGTTCCTGGGTGGACAGGCCGACATCCACGGCGCCTTCCACGCGCTTCAGCTCTGCCATGTACTGGCTGACCAACTCGTTCAGCTTGCGGCTGTCCGGCCCGCGGAACTGGATCTGCAGCGGCTTCTGCGCGCCGTTGTTGAGTTCGTCGATGATAGTGTATTCAGCGCCGACCAGCCGCTGGATCTCGCTGCGCAGCCCCTGGGCAATTTCACGGGCGCTGCGTTCGCGTTCGGATTGCTTGATCAAATCGATATTGATCTCGGCCTTGCTGATGTTGCCATCCGCGCCGACGGTGGTCTGGACATATTCCACTTCCGGCAGCACTTGCGCCAGCGACGCCGCCTGTTCCGCCTTGATGCGGGTGTAATCCAGGCTGGAGCCGGACGGCGCCCTCACTTCGATGATGATGGCGCCATTGTCGGTTTGCGGCAGGAAGCTGGACCCCACAGACTGGGTTGCGATCATCGCCAGGGCGCCGAACAGCGAACCAAAGGCCAGCAACCACATGGATACCCGGTGATGCAGGGCCCAGTCGATCACCCGTGAATAACCCTGCGCCTGGCGGTCAAACCAGTTGTTGAACCGCTCCAGCTGCCGGCCCAGCGGGCCATGCTTGGGCTTTCCGGTGTGTGAGTCGCCCCAGTACGCCGAAAGCATCGGGTCCAGGCTGAAGCTGATGAACAGGGATACCAGCACCGATACCGCAACCGTCAGGCCGAAGGGCTTGAACCACTGGCCCGGCATGCCTTCCATGAAAGCCACCGGCACAAATACCGCAACGATGGCAAAGGTGGTGGCCATCACCGCCAGGCCGATTTCGCGCGTGCCTTCACGTGAAGCGGTGAGCTTGTCCTTGCCCATTTCCATGTGCCGCACGATGTTTTCGCGCACCACGATGGCATCATCGATCAGCACGCCAATCGCCAGGCTGAGCCCCAGCAGGGTCATGAAATTGAGAGTGAAGCCACAGGCCCACACAGCGATGAACGCGCCCAGCACCGAGGTCGGCAACGCCGTGGCGGTGATGATGGTGGAACGCCAGGAGTTGAGGAAAATGTACACCGTCAGGATGGTCAGCAGCGCGCCGGCCGTGAGGGCTTCGATGACGTTCCGCAGCGAGTTGCGAACCCACTCGCCATCATTGAAAACGACGGTAATCTCGGCGCCGGCAGGCAGTTCCGGCTTCAGTTCATCCAGCGCAGCCAGCAGGTCGTCCGTCACCGTGATGGTGCTGGCCTCGCGCGACTTGGTGACGGCAATGCCCACCGAAGGCACGCCATCGAGCAGCGAATAGGTGCGCTGTTCGGCATGGCCATCCTCCACCCGTGCCACCTGGCCGAGGCGCACTGAAGCGTCGCCCATCTGCTTGATCACCACGCTTTCAAAGTCGGCGGCATCCTGCAGCCTTCCGAGCAGCCGGATGCTTTGCTCCTCCAGCCCCTGCTGGACATGCCCGACAGGCGCGGCAAGATTCTGCGCCCGCAGCGCATTGAGCACATCCATCACCGAGACATTGGCTTCGCGCATGGCGGAACTGTCGAGGAATACGGTCATTTCGCGGATCAGTTCGCCGCGCAGTTCAACCAGGGCCACGCCCGGCACGGTGCGCAACTCCCGAGCAATCACCTGGTCGGCTATGCGCGAAAGTTCCATTTGCGTCAGCGTCTCGCTGTGCAGCGAAATGTTGAGAATCGACTGGGCATTCGGGTCCATACGCTGCAGGTATGGCTCCTTCATCTCCGTGGGCAGCTTGTCGCGCACGGTAGCGATGGCATCGCGGATTTCCTGCGCTGCTTCAATCAGGTTTTTGTGGAATTCAAACTGCACCACGATGGTGCCGAAACTGTCGCGCGCGTAGGAACGCAGCTCATCGATGCCGGAGATGCTGGACAGCGAATCCTCGATGCGATTCAGCACTTCGCGTTCCACCGTTTCCGGAGACGCGCCGGGATAGGGAATGCTCACCACCAGCACCGGCGGTTGAACATCGGGCATCTGGTTGGTGCGCAACTGGGTGAGGGCAAAATAGCCGAACACCATGAGCGCCAGGGCGATTACAACCGTGACCACCGGCCGCTTGATGCTGAACTCGGAAAGAAACATCGAATTCGACCTTATGAGTCAGGGTTTCTGGAACGATGGGCCAGCTTGCTGGTTGCAGTGGACTCAACCGGCCCGCTGATCTCCACCGGGCGGCCATCCTTGAGGATGCCCAGCGGATGGCGCAGCACTTCATCACCCATAGACAGGCCGGAACTCACTTCAAATCTTCCCAGCCGCGGGTCCTGCTGGCCCAGCACCACGTCGGCGCGCTTCAGCTCACCCTGGCTGACCGTCCAGACATGCGCCAGGTCGCCATCGCGAACCAGTGCCGATTCCGGCAGCAGGATCACCGGGCGGCTCTCCACTTCAATGCGCCCTTCCGCATACAGGCCGGCCACCAGGTTTTCGTTCACCTCGGGCAGCGCAACCAACACCTGTACCTGGCGTGTTGCTTCGTTGGCCACCGGGTTGGTGCGCTCTACCCGGCCTTCAAATTCGCGGTCCGGAAAACCGTTGACGCGGAAATGCACTGTCGCGCCAGTGCGGACCTTGCCCACTTCATCGGCCGCGATCATGCCTTCAAACCGCATGGTGCTGATGTCCAGAACCTGCAGCAGTTCCATGCCCACCTGCACGGTATTGCCAGCTGATACGCTGCGCGCCCCAACCACTCCGGCAAAAGGCGCGCGCACCTGGGTTTTCTCCAGCAACTGGCGGCTTTCCACCACCCGCGCCCGGGCGGATGCCAGCGCTGACTGCGCCTGGTTGCGGGCACCCTCGGCGGTTTCCACGGTTTCGACGGCCACCAGGCCTTTTTCCACCATGGTCTGCATGCGCTTGAACTGCCGCTCGGACTGGTCCAGCGCGGCTTCGGCAGCGCGCTCGGCCTCCTGGGCGGACAGCAGGTTGTCACGTAAGGCGGTGGAGTCGATGCGCAGCAGCAATTCGCCCTCGCTGACTTCATCACCATTGTCCTTCAGCACTTCCAGCACAACGCCGGGTACTTCGGCGCGCAGCTCGGCACGCAGCTCGGGCTGCAGGGATCCGGCAATGACCGGGCCCCGGGCCAGGGTTTCAGGCTCAACGGTGATGAGGTCCTGGCGAACCAGCAGCATGGGCTTGAGCACCTCGCTTTCCGCGGGCAAGCCAGTACCCTGGCGGCCGCATCCGGCAACCAGCAGGGTCATGAGCACAGCAATGGCAATGGTTTTGATCATTTCAGTATTTTCGAATCCGCACTTTGAACACGGACTTCCCTGTAAAAAAGTTACAAATGCGCACCCTTCATTTTCAGGCACCAGCTTACCCGGTGGACTTCGAATGCGAACCGGTCGGAAGTCATGGGGTGCCTTTGGTCATGACCGGCATGACAACAACCCCGTCCCATATTGGATGAATCAAATTGCCATTTTGGTTGCAATTCCGGCCAGGAAACCCGATGTTTTCCCTGCCGGACCCGATTGCCGCACAGCGGCGGCCTGTCGATAATTGCCAACATCCGGGATAAAAGGTGAGAAAACATGAGCAGTTTCAATGAATTAGAACCAAGAACCGCCGGGGCCGCTGGCGCCATAGCCCTGAGCATCACGCCCCACGAAAAGGACCTCGGAGAGTTCACGGTCAGGCGCGTATTGCCCGCCGCCAAGCGCCGCATGGTGGGGCCGTTCGTGTTCTTCGATCACATGGGCCCGGCGGAATTCCCTCCGGGCAAGGGCATCCAGGTGCGGCCACATCCGCACATCGGCCTGGCCACCATCACCTATCTGTTCGAGGGTGAAATCATGCACCGCGACAACCTGGGCTATGTTCAGCCCATCCAGTGCGGCGCGGTGAACCTGATGACTGCCGGGCGCGGCATCGTACACTCCGAACGCGCCGGAGACGACCTGCACACGGTGTCGCACCTGCACGGCATCCAGTCGTGGATCGCCCTGCCACGGGACCAGGAGGAATGCGACCCGGGCTTCATTCACTACCCGGCGGATTCGCTGCCGCAAATCGAACAGGATGGCTGCACCGTGCGCGTGATCATGGGCCAGGCATTCGGGCAAGCCTCACCGGTTGAAACGCGTTCGACCACGCTGTACCTGGAATGCCTCATGCCGGCAGGCGCGCAACTGGCTGTACCTGAACCATATCGCGAACTGGCATTCTACGTGGTTACGGGTGAACTGGAGATTGGCGGAGAGCGCTATCCGGCAGGGGTCATGGCGGTGGCGGAAGAGGGAGTTTCACCCACCGTGCGGGCCGCTGCCGACAGCCGCGTGATGGTAATCGGCGGGGATCCACTGGGCGAACGTACGGTGTGGTGGAATTTCGTGTCGAGCTCAAAAGACCGCATCGAACAGGCCAAGGATGACTGGAAAGCCGGGCGCTTCGGCAAGGTTCCGGGCGATGATGAATTCATTCCGCTGCCGGATTGAGCAACGCATCAGTCAAAGATGCCGGGGTCAGAATCGCGGATTCTGACCCCACTTCCAAACCCTGATTCCACTGACCAATGTTCCTGGCGGTGCCCGCTTTGATCAAAGCACCGGCGCTGCCAGGTAGGCCAGACGCACGCCCAGCCACCAGTAAAACGGCTTGTCGTCAAATTCACGCGGGTCGATGACCACCGCGCGTTTGAAATCCTCCAGCAGCATGGCCTTTACTTCAGCAGCGAATTCCGTATCAAAGGCCACGGCCATGATTTCGAAATTCAGCCGGAACGA
The DNA here is from genome assembly GCA_964470455.1 of uncultured Wenzhouxiangellaceae bacterium. Lineage (GTDB taxonomy): Bacteria > Pseudomonadota > Gammaproteobacteria > Xanthomonadales > SZUA-36 > JAWXBM01. The sequence goes on along the minus strand of CAYYCX010000035.1, from coordinate 1,072 downwards.
GCGGTTGTCGAAGTTGTGCGTGCCCACCGTGGCAATCTGGTCGTCCACCAGCATGACTTTCTGGTGCATGAAGCCCGGCGCATACGCATAAAACGTTATTTCCGTGTCACGCAGCAGGTTCATGTAGTAAAAGGCCGCCAGCCAGACCGGAAAACTGTCGCTTTTGCCGGTGGTGATGATGCGTACATCAACACCGCGCATGGCCGCCAGCTGCAGGGACTTCAAGACCGCATCATCGGGCACGAAATAGGGCGCCGTGATCCAGATGCGCTCCTTGGCGGCATTCAGCGCAGCCACAAACAGGAGACTGGCGGTTTCCCGTTTGCTGACCGGCGCGGTGGGCAGCACCAGCAGGTGCTGGTCGGCGCCTTCGGCCACATGCGGCTTCCAGTTCAGCTGCAGTTCCTCGCGGGTGGCCCAGTACCAGTCGGCCATCAGGGTGAATTGCGCCTGCAGCGCAGCGGGGCCTTCCAGCCGCACGTGCGTATCGCGCCAGGGGCTGAATTCCGGATTCCGCCCGAGGTAGCTGTCGCCGACGTTGTGGCCCCCGATCCAGGCGACCTTGCCGTCGATGACCACCACCTTCCGGTGATTGCGGAAATTGAGCTGGAAGCGGTTTTGCCAACCCTGGTTGGGCTTGAAGGAACTGACCGCAACACCGGCGTCCGTGAATCGCCGGATGTAGGACGCGCTCAGCCCCTGGCTGCCGATTTCGTCGTACAGCACCACCACCCGCACGCCTGTCCCGGCTTTTTCGACCAGCGCCTTCTGCACCCGGTTGCCAAGGTCATCGTCGTGGATCATGTAGCACTGGAACAGGATGTAGTTCTGGGCCGCGGCTATGCCATCGAGAATGCTGTCAAAAGTTTCCTCGCCATCAACCAGCAGTTCGATGCAATTGCAGCTCACCACTTCGTGCTCCGACAACTGCCGCACGGCGTGATGCCAGGAAGGAATGTCTTCAGGTTCGATTTCAAACGGCTGCAGGGCCTGTCGATAGGTATCGAGCACATTGCGGATCTCACCCTGGCGCAGCGCAAAAGCCTGCATCTGGCCCTCGAAGCGAGAGCGG
>CAYYCX010000034.1:19440-36590 GCA_964470455.1 uncultured Wenzhouxiangellaceae bacterium | reverse complement strand
CCGGAGCACCCAAGGACCTGGATGTCACTGGCGTCTTCATCGCAGTCGGCCATTCGCCCAACACCGGCATATTCGAAGGACAGCTGGATATGCAGGGCGGCTACATCCGGATTCGCAGCGGTACTGACGGTTATGCCACGGCCACCAGCATTCCGGGCGTGTTTGCCGCCGGCGATGTGGCCGACCACGTGTACCGGCAAGCCATCACATCGGCGGGTTTTGGTTGCATGGCGGCGCTGGATGCCGAGCGCTGGCTGGACGAGCAGTCGGCCAGGGGCAAGAGCTGATATTTGAGGGCTTCCGCTCATGGCCCGTGAAGCCCGCACCCTGACGGACCTTTTCCGGTATCCGGGCGCGGATACCGCTGAAGCCGGCGAGCAGGCCTGGCAACAAAGCTGGACGCAGTTGAACCATGGGGGACATCCCTTCCTGGCCCTGCCGTTTTTGCGCGCCCTGGAGCAGTCGGGTTGCACCAGTGCCGCCACGGGTTGGGCTGCTCACCACCTGGCCCTGTTTGAAAATGGCCAGCTGGTGGCCTTTGCACCCACCTGGCTGAAGGCCCATTCGCATGGCGAGTTTGTGTTTGACTGGTCCTGGGCCGATGCCTACCAGCGCCATGGCCTGCCCTACTACCCGAAGCTGTTGACTGCGGTGCCGTACTCGCCCATCAGCGGCGCCCGCTTGCTGGTGCGAAAGGGCCATCCCGATGCGGCCGGATTGCAGGGCGAGCTGATCGATCTTGCGCTGCAACAGTGCGATCAACTGGACCTGTCCACATGGCACTGCAATTTCGTGGCAGATACGGACCTGCAGGCCCTCCAAGGCAGGTCGGATGGCAGTGGCGAGACCGTCGGCCTGCTGCCGCGCTTCGACTGGCAGTTCCATTGGCACAATCCGGGTTTCGCGGACTTTGATGACTTCCTCGCCACCTTGCGCAGCAAGAAGCGCAAGAACATGTTGCGTGACCGCCGGCTGGTTCGCGACGCGGGAATCCGATTTGAACGTCGGCTGGGCCGTGAACTGAACGACCAGGATCTGGACTTCATTTTTGCCTGTTACCGGCGCACGTTCCTGGTTCATGGCAACCCTCCTGCGCTGAACCGCGAGTTTTTCGCCCGGCTGGTTCGCGACATGCCCGAGGCGGTTCTGGCCGTATTCGCCTTGCGGGACGGCCTACCGATGGCCATGAGCTTTTTCCTGCAGGGCGGCGGCCGGCTGTACGGCCGTTACTGGGGTTGCACGGAGGACCTGCCCGGGCTGCATTTCGAGACGGCCTATCACCAGGGTATCGAGCATTGCATTGCCCACGGCCTGGCGGTATTTGAACCGGGCGCCCAGGGTGAGCACAAGATCAGCCGGGGTTTCAGCCCGGTCAAAACCCGCTCCTTTCATCACGTGAGTGATCCCAGGTTCCGCACCGCCATCGCCCGCTACCTGGTACAGGAAAGCGAGTGGCTGGAAGACTATGGGCAACGGCTGGAATCACACCTGCCTTTTCACCGTGAGGTGGGGATCGAATTGCCTGAAGACCAGTCATGAGCCAGCCCCTGTTTCAACTGGGTGCCGAAGTCGATTCACCGTTTCCACCTTCCGGACTTGCGCTGCGACGTCCCAATGGCCTGCTCGCCTGGGGTGGTGACCTGCACCCGGACCGATTGCTGCGGGCCTACCGGCAAGGCATTTTTCCCTGGTTCTCGGAAGGCGAGCCGGTGCTGTGGTGGACGCCCGACCCACGGTGCGTACTACGGCCTCACGAGGTTTATGTTTCCTCCCGCACGCGCAGGCGCTACAACAGCGGCAACTTCCGGATCACGGCGGACACCGCCTTTGCTGAAGTCATCGATGGCTGCGCCGCGCCGCGCGATGGCGTGCCCGGTACCTGGATTACCCCTGAGTTGAAGCAATCGTTCGTGGAACTGCATGAGCGGGGAATCACCCACTCAGTAGAGGTGTGGCAACGCGACCAGCTGGTTGGCGGCATCTACGGCATGGCGCTAGGGCGCGCGTTCTTCGGCGAATCCATGTTCAGCCGCGTTACCGATGCCAGCAAGATGGCGCTGGTCGGCCTGTGCCGGCAACTGGAGCAGTGGTCTTTCGGGTTATTGGACTGCCAGGTGACCAATCCGCACTTGTTGTCGATGGGCGCGGTTGAACTGCCACGCACCCGGTTCATTCAGGAAATCGAGACCCTGGTCAACCTGCCCGGGCAGCCAGGGCAGCCGCCGGGTTCCTGGCGCGAACGATTTGGTTCAGCCGCGCGATGGTGACCTGAAGCTGTTCCGGGACAAATCACGGCACGATCCTGGGATCGTGCCGTGATTGTTCAAGCTCAGGGCTGTTCAGACGGGCAAAGCTTGGCCAGCAACTCGCTGCAAATGATGCGTTCCGTTCCACTCAATGCAGTCCTGCGGTCAATCCATGGGCCGTAGGAAAAGTCGGGGTCGATGTCGCGAATGCCATCAAACCCGCCGCCTATCTCATTGCAGCTGGCAGGAGTATCTTCACCTGCTTCCTCTACCCAGTAAAACAGGGCGACACCCTGCGGATCATTCAAGGGAGAAGAGCCAGGATCAAACTGAAAGGCGGTTCCTACAAAGGCATTTTCGCCATTTGGGCCCCAGGCGTCACAGAATTCGTCGTAAGTTCCTTCGACATCGATTTCGCCTTCGCCGGTGTCCGGGTCGCTAAATTCTTCATTGCCAAACTGCACCACATCCGCGAAATCGCTTTCTACATCAAAATCGCAGGGGCAGCTTTGTTCGCAGGGAGGCAATGCGCCCCCTGAGTGCTTGACGTAGTTCTTCAACTTGTTGGCGCAGGCCTTGGGGGTACCCAGCGGTGTATCGCTGTCGCAATCCAGCGCTTCGCAATAGGCGTTGCACAATCCAAAGTTGAACGGATCACCGTCACAGACCGTCTCTATCGCTGGTACGATGTGATCGCCCGTTCTTTGGGCCTGTGCCGGAAGAGCTGTCAGCAACAAGAGCGTGGCGCCAAGCAGGGTGAGGAATTTCATGGAGGTATTGTTGAACATCAGAGTTCCCCTGAAAATAACCGCCTTGCGCAACAGAAACCGGGTGAAGCTGCCACGCAAAGCGTGGAAAATATTGCGGCAAGTCCCGCCGCCCGGTTGAAGTACATGAATCCCTTACAACAAAGTATAACAGCCTAAAATGATTTTTTAACCGGCTTACAGTGATAAGGTCGAAACTGAACATTTGTGAATGACTGGCCACCCTTGCGATGCACCCCGTAAAACAACATTCCCTGCAGGCCATCGGCCTGATGCTGCTGGCTGTTTTCATGCTGGCTACCATGGACGTGGGCCTGAAAAAGTTGGTGGAAAACTATGGCAGCATGCAGGTGGTGTTTTTCCGCTGCGCGTTTTCGCTACCCCTGTTCATGGTGTGGATATTGGCCACCGACCGCACCCTGTTCCGTACCGCGTATCCGGGCGGACAGCTGTTGCGCGGCGCCCTCGGTCTGGTGATGCTGTACTCGGTGGGCGAATGCTTCCGCGAGCTGCAACTGGCCGATGCCTACGCCATTTTCTTCGCGGCCCCCCTGCTGATCACCCTGCTTTCGGGGCCCATGCTCGGCGAGCCGGCCGGCCTGATGCGAACAACCGCGGCCATCGTCGGGTTTTCCGGCGTGCTGCTGGTATTGCAACCCAGCGGCAGCGGCTGGGTGAGTTACGGCGGATTGATGGCCCTGGTTGCCATGGTGTTCTATTCGCTCACTGCCATCCTGCTGCGCCGGATCGGCTCGCGCGACCGCACCATGACAATCGCCTTCTGGTTTGTCTTGCTGGTGGGCATCGGCGCGGGCCTGGCCGCCCTGCCCAACTGGCAGCCGGTGAATTTTTCGCGTGACTGGGTGTGGTTATTGTTGATTGGCGTTACCGGCGCCGTGGGCCAGGTGTTGCTCACGGCGGCTTTCCGCCGCGCCTCCGTCGCCGTAGTGGCGCCATTTGATTATGTGCATATGGTGTGGGCGGTGGTTTACGGCTGGTGGCTATGGTCCTACCTGCCCGACAGTCGCACATGGGTCGGTTCGGGCGTGGTTATCGCCTCAGGCTTGTATGTGCTCTATCGCGAACATCGCGCGCACCGCCAGTCGATCCGGCCCGGCGGGCAGGAATAACGGTTCCGGGCGAAGCCCAGGCTAGGGCCTGTTCACACTTCCTGAATCATCCGGGCCTTGCTGGTCTTCTTTCAGCAGGAAGTAGATGTGGGTGATCAGTTCCTCGGTGCGCGTGTTACCCGGGTCGGAGATGTATTGCTCCCAGGACACGCCCACATCCTCGATCCCGTGCGCTCCCATGTAAGCTGAAATTTTTTCGTAGGTGGGCATCATGCGGTCGTAGGCGCCGCGGTGAATCACCCGCAACACCCGGCCGGACGGTGACTGGCCGATTTTGACATGGCCTTCGGGCTCCACGTCAGCAGTCTCCACCGGAATGGCGGCGTCAAAGGAATAACCGCTCTCGTCCCAGGCCCGCGAAATGGCCATGGGTTGCGCCGACATCTGCAGTTCATGGCGGGCGATGAATGCGGTGATTTCCCGGTAGGCATCCGCCAGGGCCATGGCTATGTCATCAGGCGCCTGGCTGCTGATGCTTTCGATGTACAGGATGGTCTGCGGCTCCACTTCCAGAATGTCCACTTCCAGGTCGGAGAAATCCACCGCCGGCAGGGATTCGGCAAGCCGCTTCAGGTTGGCCAGGCCCTGTTCATAGTCCGTACCCAGCCAGCGGTCAAAAAACAGGCCGAAATAGCGCGCCATGACACTGCCGAAAAAACCCTGCCCGGCCGTAACGTCCGTATCGAAGCTCCAGGTGACCCGGGTGCTGGCTCCCAGGTCCTCGAGTTCGTAAGCCATGTCTGCCGCGCCCTGGTTATCGAACTGAAACCGCACGAGCACACGTGAATATGGCGTGCTTTCGATGATTTCCTGCTCGCCGGACCCGGTCAGCCGCGGATCGCCACTCCAGCTGAGTTTCGCGCCCACACCTTTTTCCGGCCCGCTCCGGCTGTACACAGCCGACGGATCGCGCGCCGTCCAGGGTGACCAGGCATTGAAGCTGGAATAGCTGTTCAGCAGGGTGAATACCAGGGTTGCCGGCCGGTCGATTTGAGCGCTGCGCTCGATGTGCACCTGGCGCGGCAGAAACAGCCCTACAACCACAAAAATAACTATAATAATAACAATGGAATAGAGTAATTTCTTAAACATTCAGTTTACCTGTTGTCCAGGCTCATTCCGGCTGGCTCGCCGGCATAGTATAACGATGCCCGGTGTGATTACCGCGGCTCCTTTTCACGGTTTTCCAGAAAACGGCGGACGCCGGGCTCTGCTTCCGGTTCCTGCTTCAAGGCATCATCGCCCGGGTTGAACACGCCGTTTTCATCGCCCTCAGGGTACCACGCCGGCACGCTGTCATCATCTTCCCAGTCATAGCGCCGCAGCGGCACCTGGTCCCAGCGGCGCAGCAGAATGGCCATCGCGAGGCCCACGAGCGCGCCACTCAGGTGCAGTTCCCAGGACATATTGGGCCGGATGGGAAACACGCCCCACACCAGAGTACCGTAGAAAAATGCCACCAGCAGCGATACCGAAATGGACCTCATGTCGCGCCGCAGCGCCCCGCTGAGAAACACAAAGGCCAGCAGGCCATAAAGCAGCCCCGAAGCGCCGAAATGCAGGCTCGGCCGGCCAATGAACCAGCCCAGCACGCCCGATCCCAGCCAGATGGCGGGAATGGCCAGCAGCGAAGAGTTCGGGTACAGGAACAGGCAGGCTGTCAGCCCCACCAGCAGAGGGATGCTGTTATTGAACAGGTGCTCCACCCCGCCGTGCAGCAGGGGTGCGGTGAAGATTCCCAACAGGCCGTCGATCCGGCCCGGCCGCAAACCATATTCCAGCAAATTAAGCGGGGTTACGGCTTCGAGCAGCAGGATCAGCCACAACAATGCGACAAACGCGGCGGAAATTCGCGCGGCCAGGCGAAAATTGGCGGCGGCCTTGCGCGAACTGGCATAGCGGGGCTCGGGTTGGTGAACAGCCATGGCGGCGCTCAGCGCAGTTCCGGCGGCAGGGCCGAAGCGATGGCCTGGCGGGTTTGCGCCATCAGGTGATCGATGTCTTCCAGCCCCAGGCCGGCGGTTTCGATGGGGGCATGAACCGTCATGGTGCCGCGCCCCGGAAACAGCTTGAGCGTACGCGCCGGCATGATCTCCCGTGTGCCGCTCACCGTCACCGGCAATATCGGCAACTGCTGTTCCACCGCCAGCCGGAACGCACCCTTTTTGAACGGCAGCAATCGCCCGTCACTGCTGCGCGTGCCTTCGGCGAAGAACAGGATACCCACGCCGTTGCCCAGGCGCTGCAGGGCTTCCATCACCGAAGCGCGCGCAGCGCGGGGGTTGGCGCGGTCGACGAAAATATGGCCGGCTTTTTCACACCCAAGGCCCAGGCCCGGAATCTTGCGCAGTTCTTTTTTCATCACCCACTTGAGGTTCAGTTTCAGCCAGCCGTAAACCAGCAGGATGTCGTACTGGCTCTGGTGATTGCAGACCACCACGAAGGTGCGGCCGGGGTCGGCGTGCTCGCTGCCGTTCACCGTAACAGCCATGGGCGTGAGTCGGCCGATAATCCGCGCCCAGATAACGGGAAACGTACTGCCCGCAAAGCTCGAGTTCACCAGCATGGAGGCGAGAATGGTCAACACGCTGAACACCATCGTCAGCACCACCGAGACAGGAACAAACACCAGCCAGGCATACGGCTGGTACAGCCAGAACAGCACGGTGTGCAGGAAACCGGATTGCTTCATGGTGATGGCTGTCCAGCGATTGGAGGGCTTGCCTGAAAAGGCAGAGATTATCTGGCGCTTCTGCAGGGTGCAAATGGAATCCGGATCGCGCTGTGCCCAATCGCGTTGTGCCTGTCCAGACTGAAGATGTTCATGGACCTGATTGCCGGAAACCACATCAAAGGTCATGCCGGCCTTTTGAGCCGGCATGCGTTAACTGCCTGGAACTGGAACCCGGACGGCGATGCGCCGTCCGGGGTGACAGGCTGTGGGTCGATCAGGCCGCCTTGTCCTGGGCAACCTGCTTGGTGCTTTCGCCTTCCAGCACCGACTTGCCGGACTGGATTTCGATCTTGCGCGGCTTCATCACTTCCGGAAGTTCGCGCTCCAGTTCGATGTGCAGCAAGCCGTTGTGCAGCGAAGCCCCGGTGACCTTGACATGGTCGGCCAGGTTGAAGCGACGCTCAAACGAACGGGTGGCAATGCCGCGGTAGAGGAATTCGCCGTTCTCGCCGTCCTCTTCCGTCTTGTTGCCGCTGACCGTCAGCTGGTTCAGCTCGGAGCTGATGCTCAACTCGCTCTCGGAGAAACCGGCCACCGCCATGGTAATGCGATAGCTGTTTTCGCCGCGCGACTCGATGTTGTAAGGGGGATATCCGCCAACCTGCTCGGGCCGGTGGGCCGCATTCAGCATCGAAGCCAGGCGGTCAAAGCCGACGGAGGTGCGGAACAGGGGTGAAAAATCAAACGTAGTCATAACCGTATTCTCCTTTGAAGCAATAGGTTTCAATCACAGATTTGCTCTCGCCCGAAGGCCGAAAGCGCCGGTGGACCCTTGCGGCGTCCACGTCCCGAAAAGTGGGGATGGCAAAAGCAATTTCAAGGGCAGCGATATGTGCGGAACGGTTAATCCTCCCGGGCGTCATCCCGGACAAGCGCAGCGCAATCCGGGATCCAGTATCCGGCGGTAAATGGACCCCGGCTCAAGGCCGGGGTGACGTCTATTGGTTAATCGCCGTCATTCCGGACCTGATGCGGAATCCAGCGGAGGATCGTAGTTGATGTCAATAATTTCCAGCTCCACCCGGCCATCAGGCAAAGCTACTCCCACCCGGTCGCCGAAGGACTTGCCAACCAGCGCGCGTGCCATCGGCGAGTCGATGGATATCCAGCCCTTGCCGGCCGAGGTTTCGTCAGCGCCCACAATCCGGTAAGTGTGTTGCTGGCCATGCGCGTCTTCCACCTGCACCCACGCGCCGAAATACACTTTGTCCCGGTTGGCTGGCAGCTGGTCCACCACCTTGAGTTCATCCAGGCGTTTACTGAAGTAACGGATTTTGCGATCTATTTGGGCCAGCTGCTTCTTGCGGTAAATGTATTCCGCGTTCTCCGAGCGGTCGCCCTCGGCCGCTGCCGCTGACAATGCCGGTACCACATCCTTGCGCCGCAGCGACCACAAAGCAGCCAATTCGGCTTTCATGGCCTGCGCGCCTTCGGGCGTGATGTAAGGGCTGCTTTTCTCAGCGGGCGGGCTCCATCTGCCCATAAGGAGTGCTCACTCTCGGCTGGTCTCAGTTCGAGTGTAACCCAACTTTCGACACCTGCAATTCGGCGCACCTTTGCGTATATTCCCGCCATCGAAAACCCTTCCGGAATGGTTATGAATCTGAGATTTGTTGTTATGGCGGCAATGTCCGCCGCATGGCTGCTGAGCGCGTGCACGGACCGTAATGCACCGGTACCCAGTAGTTCCGAACCCGCTGGACCTGATGCAGTTGCTGCCGACGGGACCGCTTCGAAGCCTGTTGAACCGCAAACCCTGGCCAGCGGCATCGACCGCAGTGGCTTTGACGAATCCGTGCGGCCCCAGGACAACCTGTTTGAATACGTCAATGGCGGTTGGCTGGCCACGGTGGAGATTCCCGCCGACAAATCGCGCTATGGCACCTTTGATGTTCTGGCGGACAAGGCCGAAGAAGATGTGCGCCTGCTGGTGGAGGAAGTCAGTCAGCAGGAAAACGTCGAGCCGGGCAGCGCGGCGCAGAAAATCCGTGATTTCTATAACAGCTTCATGGATGAAGCCACTGCCGATGCAAAAGGCGCGGAGCCGATCAGCGCCGACCTGGAAAGCATCGATGCCGCCAGCACGCACGCTGAGATCATCCGGTTGTTTGGCACCCTCGGGCGGGATGGCGTCACCAGCCCCATCAGCGGCTTCATTTTTTCGGACTTCCAGGATGCCAATACCAACGTCGTCTACCTGGGCCAGTCCGGTTTGACCCTGCCCGATCGCGATTATTACCTGAAGGATGACGAGCAGTACGTGAAGGGCCGCGAGTTGATGCAGCAGTACGCGGAGAAATTGTTTGAACTGGCCGGGCTTGAAGGCGCGGACAGCATCGGCAAGCGCATGCTGGCACTGGAAAAGCGCCTGGCTGAAGTGCAGTGGACGCGGGAAGAAAACCGTGACCGGGTGAAACAGTACAACCCCAAAAGCCTGGAACAGCTGAATGAGCTGGCGCCGGGAATCGATTGGGCGGCGTATTTCGAGGCCAGCCTGCTGCCCGGGCGCGAAACCTATATCGTGATGCAGCCGAGTTTCTTCACTGCTGCCTCTGCCATCATCAATGACACCGATGTCGCAACCTGGCAGGACTACCTGCGCTACCAGACTCTGAATGCCTATGCGCCCCTGCTCGGCTCGGCTTATGTGGACGCCAATTTTGAAATGTTCGGCAAAGGCCTGCGCGGTGCGGAAGAACAGCGCCCCCGCTGGAAGCGCGCTATCGCCTTGCTGAATGGCAACATGGGTGAACTGCTGGGCCAGCTGTATGTGGAGAAGCACTTCAACGCGGATGCCAAGTCACGCATGCAGGTGCTGATCGACAACCTGATCGAGGCCTACCGGCAGTCCATCACCGAACTCGACTGGATGAGCGACGAGACCAAACAGCAGGCGCTGGAGAAGCTTTCGAAGTTCAACAGCAAAATCGGTTACCCCGACCAGTGGCGCGATTACAGCGCACTGGAAGTCATCAACGGTGACCTGGTGGGTAACGTGAAGCGCGCCACCGCGTTCGAGTATCAGCGCCAGGTGAACAAGCTGGACCGTCCGGTGGACAAATCCGAATGGCTGATGACGCCGCAAACCGTCAACGCCTACTACCTGCCGATGTGGAACGAAATCGTATTCCCGGCTTCCATCCTGCAACCGCCCTACTTTGACATGGCGGCCGATGACTCTGCCAACTACGGCGCGATCGGTGCCATCATCGGCCACGAAATCGGCCATGGTTTCGATGATTCCGGGCGTCGTTTCGACGGCGACGGCAACCTGCGCGACTGGTGGACCGAAGAAGACAATGCCCGCTTTGAAGAACGCAAGCAAAAGCTGGCGGCGCAGTACAGTGGTTACGAAGTGATCGATGGCATCACCATCAACGGCGAATTCACCTCGGGCGAAAACATCGGCGACCTGGGCGGGCTGAGCATCGCCTACAAGGCTTACCAGATTTCACTGGCCGGCAAGCAAGCGCCGGTGATCGACGGCTGGACCGGCGACCAGCGCTTTTTTCTGGGCTGGGCCCAGGGCTGGCGTGAAATCCGCCGTCCCGAAGAGGAAAAGCGCCTGCTGACCATCGATTCGCACTCGCCTCCGCGCTTTCGGGCCAATGGCACGGTGGTTAACGTGCCGGGCTTTTACAGCGCCTTTGATGTCAAGGAAGGCGATGCCCTGTATCTGCCACCGGAAGAGCGTGTGAAAATCTGGTAATGCGCCGCCAGTAAATCTGTAGGAGCGAGCCATGCTCGCGACCATGTCGCAGCGTTTTTGAAATGTAGGAGCGAGCCTTGCTCGCGACCAAGTTGCGACATTTTTGAAATGCAGGAGCGAGCCTCGCTCGCGACCCTGTTGCGACGTTTTTGATCGCCGCGGCGTCATAATGCAGCAATGAGCGGATCCGCCTTTGACATCGTCCTGGACGAACTGACCCTGGCCCGCGCCCGGCGGGGCGACCTGCTGGCCTGCGAGGCCATCTATCGCCTGTACCAGGGCCCTGCCTACACCATCGCTTTTCGTATCTGCCAATGCCCAAACCTCGCCCAGGACGTGCTGCAGGAAGCGTTTGTCAATGCCTTCAAGCGGCTGAAACAATTTCGCGGCGACGCGCCATTCTGGGGCTGGCTGCGACGTGTGGTGATCAACCAGGCCATCAGCATGTTGCGCAAGCAGCCCGCCGAACCACCGGTTGAACTGGAGGATTACCACGCCAGCACCGATGGCGACCACGGCCGCGTTGAGTTGAGCACCGATCTCGCGGCCGCGTTTGGCCAACTGGAAGCGCAGGACCGCAGCGTGGTCTGGCTACATGACGTGGAAGGCTATAACCACACCGAGATTGCCGAACTGTTCGGCATGACGGAAAGTTTTTCCAAAACCCGGCTGTCCCGTGCCCGCGCCCGCCTGCGCGAGCTGCTGGGGCGGCACATGAACCCCGGTGAACCTTCAGGTGGCGATGGTACGCCGATCAATAACGGTACTGTCGGGGCTTTCGCCCCTCCTACGGGTGTAGGAGGCGCGTCAGCGCCGACCCACAAGAATTCTGTCGGGGCTCTCGCCCCTCCTACGGGTGTAGGAGGCGCGTCAGCGCCGACCAACGACCATTCTGTCGGGGCTTTCGCCCCTCCTACGACTCATTCCTGCCGTCTCACGGCACCGGTATTTGGAAAGCCCTGATATGAACACTTCCCACCCGAAAAACCCGGAGGCAAACATGATGACGCAAACCCGTGATCCGTTTGGTCTCGCTTCCCTGCCCGAACTGCAGCCGCCGCAGGATGGCTGGGCTGACATCGCAGCCCAGCTGCAGGCCGGGCAACGTCGCCGGCAGCGTTGGCTGTCTGGTTTGGCCATCGCTGCCACCGTAACGCTGGTGGCCGGAATCGTGACGGTACTGCCGCAGATTGGCGACGCGCCGATGTCCCCGAATGTGTTACCGGACATCGTCCAGTCCGGCGTCGAAAGCACGCTGGCGCCAACCGAAAGCCCGGTCGCGGCTGAAGCCGCTCCTACAGGGTCCCGCCAGATCGCCGATCAACTGCAGTCACTGCAGAAGCTGTCGCAGCGGCTGGAGCAGAATCTGGTCGTGCTGCGTAGTGGCGTTGGCGCCATGCCGGCCGAGATGGTGGTTTACCAGGTGGAACTGGAAGACCTGGTCGCCCAGGTGGATGCTGCAATCAGCCAGCACCCCGATTCCGGCGAGTTGTGGCAGCAGCGTGTGAGCCTGTTGCTGGACCTGAACCAGATTTATGGCGCCGGTTTGCGACGCGAAGAGCCCTATGTTGCGTCTTTGTAAGCGAAGGCAAATCGCCCGCTGTTATGGATGTCTTTCATGAAACGAACTGACCCGAATCAAACCCCGCAAGACCGCGCCCCCAGGAGCGGCATGTGCCTGGCCACTGTGATCAGCCTGCTTTTGGCCGCAAGTGGAAACTGTCTGGCGGCCCAGGGCAATACCGCCGGTGAGCGGCAAGCCGCCATGGAAGCGGCGGAAGCGGCCGAGGTCGCTGCCATGCGCGCCCAGGAGCAGGCCGCGGAAAGCGCTCGAAAAGTAGCTGAGGCCAGAATTGAAGTGCAGTCACAGTTCCAGGCACAGGCGCAATCCCAGGCTCAAGTTGAACTGGAACGGGCCGAATTGGAACGCGCCATGGCGGAAAATTTGTCCGACCGGATTGCGGAACAGGAACAACAGATTGCCGAAGCACAACGCCAGGTCGAGGAAGCCCAACGCGCCATGGATGAGGCCAGCCGCGCACTGGCCGAAGAGCGCAACAATCCCGATGGCGACCTGCAACGCTCACGGGCGGAACTCAGCCGGGCTCACCGTGCGTTGCGGGAGGCTTCCCGTGAAGTGGCCATGGCGCATCGCGAGGCCGAAATCGGCCGCCGCATGGCCGCCCGGGTGCATACCATCAACCTGGGAGATCGCGCGGTGATCGGCGTGCTGCTGGGCGAATCCAGCAACCGCGGGGTTGAGCTCGCCGGCGTATCGCCGGGCGGGCCTGCCGAGGAAGCCGGCCTGAGAAAAGGCGATGTGATTACCAGCATTCGCGAAACCGACCTCACCGACCTGGATGGAGACGAAGCGCGCGATGCATTGATGCAAACCATGGCCGATGTGAAGCCGGGCGAGGAAATACGCATCGGCTTCAGTCGGAATGGCAAAAGCGACAGCCTCATGGTGAAGGCCGAGCAGCGCGAACCCAGTTCCTGGCAGTCACTGATCCGCCTGCCCGATCCGCCGCCTCCTCCGCCCGGAGCACCGGGCGCACCGGATGCCCCTGAACCTCCATCATGGACCAGCAATTCCGATACCCGTATCGTCGTCGATAAAATCGTTACACCGGGTACCAACGCCAAAGTGGTGGTGATCGACGATGCCGCGCTGGCTGAGAAGATCGCTGATATCCAAAATCGCGTGGAGTCGTTCCAGTACATGTTCACCGATGAAGACGGCACCCGCATCGTGTTTGACGAGGAATTCCGGTTCGACGATGAGGAGCTGTCGCAGCTGGGCAAGAACGCACTGAACCAGGCCAATATGTGGTTCGGGCTTTCCTACACGGCCGGCCTGGAGCTGGCCAGCCTGAACCCGGGTTTGGGCGAATATTTCAAGGCGGAGCGCGGTGTGCTGGTGCTGGATGTGAAAGACAGCAACAGCTACGGCCTGAAATCCGGTGATGTGATTCTTTCGGTGGCCGGCACCGAGGTCAGCTCTCCGGCCGAGATGATCCGCGCGTTGCGAGAGATCGAACCCGAAGCCGAGTTCGAGCTGCGGATAAAACGCGACCGGCGCGACAAAACCCTGAAAGCGGTTTTACCTGATAACCGGCTGGGTGCCCTGATGGGACTTCATGAGACCTTCAAAGCCCCTGAACCTCATGACCATCCCTGACACCCTCAAGGTTATCCTTCACAGGCGCCCAGTTTTTCCGGGCGCCTTTTCTTGTAGGAGCGGCTTCAGCCGCGACCGTTCAAAGGTCGAGGGTAAACCCCCTCCTACCCCGTAGGAGCGGCTTCAGCCGCGACCCAACGCTGTCGGCGCTGAAGCGCCTCCTACAGCTGCCGCGACCGGCAACCGCCATACTCGCGACTCGAAGCCAATTCCGTCATAATGCCCGCCATTCTTCGGCCCCAGCCGGGTATCGCCTTCATGTCAGCGCCAGATTCGCTCAAATCCATCCCGTACGCCTTTTTTGCCAACCTGTCGATTGCGGTGGCCAAGGGCTTCACTCCGCTGTACAAGGGCTGCGGCGCCATGCTGGCCGAAACCATTTACTCGTTGCCTGATGCCGGCAATCAGCTCTTGCTTTGGGAATCCGCTGGATGTTCTTTGAACCTGATGTCGCAGATCAAGACGGCCTGAATCCCCCATGAACCAAGTTCCTCGCGTAGGTTTTGTCAGCCTGGGTTGCCCCAAGGCGCTGGTGGATTCCGAGCGGATTCTTACCCAGCTGCGCACCGACGGCTACGAGATCAGCCCCGATTACGCCGGCGCCGATGTGGTGGTGGTGAACACCTGCGGTTTTATCGACAGCGCCAAGACTGAATCGCTGGAAGCCATCGGCGAGGCATTGGAAGCCAACGGCCGCGTGATCGTAACCGGTTGCATGGGCAAAAACGCCGACGACATCACCCGCGTGCATCCCAAGGTACTGGCCGTCACCGGCCCGCAGCAGTACGAGGAAGTGGTGGGCGCCATTCACCAGCACGCACCCATGCCCGACGATTTTGATCCGTTCACCTCGCTGGTTCCGGCCAAGAGAGCGGCTCGGCGGGCTTCTGCCAACGACAGCATCGGCATCAAGCTCACGCCGCGGCATTACGCGTACCTGAAAATTTCCGAGGGCTGCAACCACAAATGCAGCTTCTGCATCATTCCCTCGATGCGCGGCAAGCTGGCCAGCCGCCCGATTGGCCAGGTGCTGGCCGAGGCGCGCCGACTGGTGAATGCCGGCGTGCGCGAGTTGCTGGTGATCTCGCAGGACACCTCAGCCTACGGCGTGGACGTGAAGTACCAGCCTGATTTCTGGGGCGGGCAATTGGTGAAAACCCGCATGAAGGAGCTGTGCGAGGGGCTGGGCAGCATGGGCGCCTGGGTGCGGCTGCATTATGTGTACCCCTACCCGCACGTGGATGAAATCATTCCATTGATGGCCGAGAACCGCATCCTGCCTTACCTGGATATTCCGTTCCAGCACGGCAGCCCCACGGTGCTGAAGCGCATGCGCCGCCCGGCCGCATCGGAAAACACGCTGGAACGCATTCGCCGCTGGCGGGAGATCTGCCCGGATCTGGTGATTCGCAGCACGTTCATCGTGGGTTTTCCCGGTGAAACCGATGCTGAATTCGAGGAACTGCTGGCCTTTCTTGAAGAAGCCCGGCTCGACCGCGTGGGTTGCTTCACCTATTCGGCCGTGGAAGGCGCGGCTGCGAACGAGCTCCCCGACCCTGTGCCCGAAGACCTGAAACAGGAGCGCTGGGAGCGTTTCATGCAAACCCAGGCGGTGATCAGCCGGCAGCGATTGCAGGCCCGCGTAGGTACGGTACAGGAAGTATTGGTGGACCGTATCGCGAATGACAGCGCCGGCAAATGCGCCATCGGGCGTAGCAAAGCCGATGCACCGGAAATCGACGGTATCGTAACCATTCGCGATGGCGGTTCCCTGCGGCCCGGGGCACTGGTCAAAGTGAAGATCGAAAGCGCGGATGATTATGACCTGCGTGGTCATGTCCTGTAGGAGCGAGCCTTGCTCGCGACCGGGTAGCCCGATAAACCCATGCACCTGACCAGCGAACTTGTCCTGCGTCATGTCCACGAGCTGCAGTCAGCCAAGGTTTTGCTGCTCAACCCACCGCGCGATGCCCTCGCCGCGGAACTGGTGCGCGCAGGCGCAGATTCCGTGAAAGCCTTTACGCAGGATTTCGGCGACCAGCAATACCTCGCAGCCGCTGGAATCGAATCCGGGTTCGGACTGTTGCCCAACGGTGATAGCCTGCCCGAACATATCATCCTCTTCCTGCCTCGCGAGAAGGACCGGCTGGAATTCCTGCTGCATTTCCTTTCAGCACACATGGCTGAGGATGCATTGCTATGGCTGGTGGGCGAAAACAAGGCCGGAGTCAAATCCGCGGAGAGCCGCCTGAAACAGCGCTTTTCTCGCGTGCGAAAGCGCGACGCCGCGCGGCACTGCGTGCTCTACCAGGCCAAGCAACCGGCAAGCGAAGATCATAGGAGCGAGCCACGCTCGCAGCCGGAAGAGAACAAGTCGGCAGCACGGCTGCCTCCTACAGCCAAAGGTAGCCGTAGGAGCGAGCCACGCTCGCGACCGGAAGAGAACAAGTCGGCAGCATGGCTGCCTCCTACAGCCGAAGGTAACCGCAGGAGCGAGCCATGCTCGCAGCCGGAAGAGAACAAGTCGGCAGCATGGCTGCCTCCTACATCCGAAGGTAACCGTAGGAGCGAGCCACGCTCGCGACCGGACCAACCCAGCCCGAACCTGTCGCGCGGTAACACCTCGTTTTCGCTTGATAGCTATCGGCAGGAATGGACACTCCCCACCAACCTTGGTGACCTGAAAATGGTCAGCCTGCCCGGCAGTTTCGCCCATGGCCGGCTGGACAAAGGCACGGCCTTGCTGCTGGATTTCCTGCAATCAACAGCAGCGGAAAGCCTGAAAATCCAGGGACGCGTAATCGACTTCGGTTGTGGCGTGGGCGTTATTGGCCTGTTTCTGAAACAGCGGAATCCCGCCATCGAACTGGAGATGCTGGACACCTCCGCCAGTGCGCTGGAATCGACCCGCCTGTCACTGCAAGCCAACGGATTCGAGGCTAAGGTGGTTGCCGCGAATGGGCTTGAAAGTATTGGCGGACGATGCAACTGGATCATCAGCAACCCGCCCTTCCACAGCGGAATCGCCACCGACCTGGAAATTGCGCAGCAAATGGTGGCACGCGCGCCGGTGTTATTGGGGAACCGCGGAAGAATGCTGCTGGTGTGTAACCGGCACCTGCCCTACGAAGGTTGGTTGGAGAAATCCTTCGCCCGGCAGGAAAAGGTTGCCGAGAATCGTGAATTCAAGGTGTTGCTGGCATATGCTTCCCATGCGAGGTAGGAGCAAGCCATGCTGTGGGAGCGAGCCACGCTCGCGACCCGAAAAGGAAATGGTCGGCAGCATGGCTGCCTCCTACAGCCCAGGACCGCAGTGGGAGCGAGCCATGCTCGCGACCCGAAAAGGAAATGGTCGGCAGCATGGCTGCCTCCTACAGCCCAGG
>CAYYCX010000034.1:7680-19340 GCA_964470455.1 uncultured Wenzhouxiangellaceae bacterium | reverse complement strand
ACCGCAGTGGGAGCGAGCCACGCTCGCGACCCGAAAAGGAAATGGTCGGCAGCGTGGCTGTCTCCTACAGCCCAGGCCCGCAGTGGGAGCGAGCCATGCTCGCGACCCGAAAATGAAATGGTCGGCAGCATGGCTGCCTCCTACATCCAGAGGGAATTTTTTGGGGACGGCACAGTCGAACGGCCGTCTTTAACATTTTTTGCCAGAATTGCGGCAAAATCCGTTTTCAGTACCGTCCGCTAAACATGCTAATTGAGGTTTATAATGTATTCTAATAAATTGTTTTTAAACAAATATTCAATATCATTGTTGGTGATCGTTGGTGCTTTTCTGGCCCTGGCAAACCCGGTGATGGCCCAACAGGCCGATACGGAAGCAACCGCCGCGGCCGCAACCACAGCAGCAGAAGCAACTGATGCAGCTTCCTCACAGGCAAAGGGTGAAGTGGCTGATCTCGATCCCGGTATGCAAATCCCCGTGGACGGCAGCAGCCTGGAAGCGTTCAATGAAAGCCTTGCCAAGATCAAGGAACAGGCCCAGGAGCCCAATTACATTTCCCTGGAAGAAGCCATCAAGTACCTGCTGGTGTATGACCTGAGCGCTGGCCGTGACAGGGCCAAGCTGGCCAAGAACCTGGATGGCCTGACCGGCGATCAGATCATCGACCGGGTGTCGTGGCGCAAACAGTAGCGCAGGAAAGGCGCAAGCCCTGACAAGCTCAAACCATGGTCGGCGCTAAAGCGCCTCCTACAGCCGGGTACCCGTAGGAGGGGCTTCAGCCCCGACATTAAACCTCAATAAGCATTCCGGTGAATCATTACCAGCGGCGTCATCAGCAGGATTTTCAGGTCCAGCCACAGCGACCAGTTCTGGATGTACCAGAGGTCGTGCTCGATGCGCAGCGCCATCTTTTCCGGTGTGTCCGTAATTCCTCGAAATCCATTGACCTGCGCCCAACCCGTCATGCCGGGCTTCACCTTGTGGCGCAGCATGTAGCGCGGAATGCGCGACTTGAACAATTCATTGTGCTCGATGGCGTGCGGCCTGGGCCCTACCAGCGACATCTCACCCTTGAGCACATTCATTAACTGCGGCAGCTCATCCAGGCTGCTGCGCCGCAGGAAGCGGCCGATGGCAGTCACCCGGCTGTCACCTGCCCGCGCCTGGGTGACCTGCCCCGCCTTCTCCTCGTGCTGTTTCATGGTGCGGAATTTGTAGATCTGGATCGCGTCACCACCCAGTCCATGCCGTTGTTGTTTGAACAGCACCGGCCCGGGGCTGGTCAGCTTGATCAGGAGCGCGATCAAGAGCATGAACGGCAGCAACAGAATGCAAAGCAGCAACGCGGTCATCCAGTCAAATGCCGATTTCAAGGTCCGCTCTGAACCCGTCATCGGCGTACCCGCCAGGCTGATCACCGGCAGGCCGCCCCACTCCGTAATTCCCTGGTTCAACAGTCGGTACTGATCCAGGTCGGGCACCACGTTCACATCCACCACCGTTTCCTGCAGGGCCTTCAGCGCCTGGTCGAGCAACGTTTTGTTCTCCCACGGCGCCGCTATCCAGACTTCCTGGATACGATTCTCCAGCACGAAACCCGTCAGCTCGGAAATGGGCCTAACCGGATTCTGGCCCCACGCCGTGCCGAAACAGGCCACCAGGTTCATGCTGGTGCTGCCCTCGGTGAGGCGGCGCTCCACTCGCACGGCAGTCTCGCCTTCACCCACCAACACCACCTTGCGGGCGCGCTGCTCGCGCTTGCGCGCCCGTGATGCCGCGGCGTGCGTGACCAGTACCAGCACCACCAGGCCCACCAGGGTAATGATCACCCACAAGCCGAACCAGATACGCGAAAAGGTATCGGTTTCCTTCAGCATGGCCGCCACGCTCACCAGCACCAGCACCACAATCGCCCAGCCGGCCACCAGCCGGCGCAGGCGCCGCATCATGGCCCATTCAAAATCACGCCGGAACGCGCCCGTGGCCGGCAACACGATAGCCGCGACCAGCAAGGTGAACAGCACGGCCAGTAGATAAGGTTGCGGCAGCGGCTCGTGCCCAAAACGCAGCCACCAGGCCAGCAGGAAGCTGACCAGGATGACGAGCAAAGCGTTGGCCTGGCGGGTCATGAGTTCGTCAAGACAATAACCAAGCTGCCAGCTCTGAAGCGCCCAAGTTCATTTTCGATGTTCAAGCTTGCGGAGAATTTCTGCGTCCTCCAAATCCCCGGCCAGGGAAAGCGCCTTGGTGAGGTTATAGCCCGCTTCAGTCTCTCCCAGACTCCTGGTCTTTTCATGATACGACTCCTCGCGAACCCGCAAAGCGCGACATGGCTGTGCAAACCTATCTTCTTGCGCATTGTTGGGTATCATCGCTTCGTCCCATCCCGGCGACCCAAACTTTCCGCCAGAATTGAGGACACAAGTGCATTCATACTTACCCCTTCCTGCTTGGCACGGGCTGTCAGTCTGGCATGAATGCTGCGGGGAACCCGAGCAATAAATTTCCCACTTGGCATTTCGCCGGGGTCCGGAACTTCCCGCCCAACTTCGGCCGCTGCCTTAAGCCACGCGCTGAGGGCATCTTTGCCATTGACCATCGCTTCTTCGGGTGATTCTCCATCGGACATGCATCCGGGAAGATCCGGATAGCTAATCAACCAGCCTCCACCTTCATCGTCGGAGAGGGGGCGCAACTCGAAGGGATACTCCATTTGTTTCTTCATTACTCGGCTCCGATTTCGTCCAACAACGCAAGGAACGCAATCACATACACGGGCTTGATCGGGCGCTTGAATGGGATGGTTACAGCAATCTCCGACGCAGAATGGAGAAACACGAAATGGCTACCGCCCGTTTTGCGCACCTCAATGCCATGCCTCTTCGCTACTACTTCCAAATCCTCGATGCGCCAATCTCTTGGATTCCCGCGCATCTTCGCGAGTAGCTTTTCAGCCTTGCTCATGGATTGAGATGATATTTCATATAGTATCAGACATCAATCTGGCTGATTATCCATCATTGCCGGGGCGTGCTGCTCCTTCACATCATCATAGCCGGGGCGAGCTGCACCTTCACATCGTCATTCCCGGGGCTCGCTTGCGAGAACCCGGGAATCCAGTAATTGCCTGAGTCGATACTGTTCCCTGTCTATATGCCGCGGTTCATCCAATCCGCCAACGCCCGTTCCAGCGGCCACGAATAGGGATACTCCCATTCCTGCAGCCGCTGCGAACGGATGGCATTTGGGCGTGTCAGTTTGATCAGCCTTTCGGGGTGCAGCCTGGATGAAGCGGAGACCAGGTGCTTCAGCGGACTGCCCAGCTTTAGGGCTGCAGCCAGGGCTTTGATGGGAACGGTCAGCGGAGGCCGCTCGAATTTCATCAGTTCCTGCAAAGCCTTGCCGTAATCATTGAAGTGCAACAGCTCGCCCGAGACGCCGTTGACCAGCAAAGGTTCGTTCCCACTTGTGCGGAACCCGCGCAACCAGTGGATCATGGCGACCATCTCTTCGATATAAATGCCCGCCTTGGCCAAATCGGGTTTGAGCAAAATGGCGCGCTGGCGCTTCAGCGATTCTCGCACCAGGCGGCTGACATTACCGCCCTCCCCCGGGCCGAAAACCACACCTGGGCGAATGATGGCCAGCCGCCCGCCGGTGCTCGCTGCCCACTCCTGATGGATCTGTTCGGCTTGCAGCTTGGACTTGCCGTAGGGTGTTTTTGGATGTGGTGCGCTGTCTTCAGTTACCGCATGTTCGAACTCGCCATACACCGAGATGCTGCTGGTAAAGAGGATTTCCTCACAGCCACAACTCCGCGCCAGTTCGGTGATGTGTTCCGCGCCCTTGATGTTGGTTTCAAAGTATTCTTCCGGGCGGTGCCCCGGCTCGCGGTGCACCGCTGCCAGGTTTACCAGCACATCCCCCGGCACCGGCATCACCGGTAATTGGATGGGCTGGCGTACGTCACAGGAGACAAAAGCCATCCGCTGGTCGCTTTCCAGGCCAGGCAAGGCAGCGTTCCAGCCCGCTTCCTGCGGCGAGCGAATATCCAGCAGATAAACAGTAGCTTCGGGGTCGCGTTGCAGTATCGAAGCGGCCAGGTGCTGCCCGATAAAGCCCAGCCCACCAAAAAGAAACCAGCGCTGTGTTTCGCCTGTCCCCATTCCTGTTTGTTGTGCTCCGGTTCTGTTGCAGTCCGCGGCCGGTTGCGTGCTGGTGCGGGCTGCAGTTTTAATTCACGAAGTATCGGATTTGGCGAAATAGTAACCCATTCGCGTAAGCACGGCGGAGACCTCGAGCAGTCATCAGTAAGCCCTGCTCGTACCCTGAATCGACAATGGAGCCCGACTCGTCAATAATCAGGCATCGTTACTGCCCCCTGAAAAATCAAGGAAAAGGACAAGAAAGATGGGCGAAATAGCCATTGTGGGCGCGGGCTTTTCCGGCGCTGTCATCGCCCGCGAACTCGCCGAAGCTGGAATTGCCTCGGATGTGTTTGACAGCCGCTCCCATGTGGCCGGCAACTGCCACACCGAGCGCGATGCGGATACCGGCGTGATGGTGCACAAGTACGGGCCGCATATTTTCCATACCGACAACGAGCGCGTTTGGGCCTATTTGAACCAGTACACCCGCTTCATGCCCTACACCAACCGAGTGAAGACCACCGCCCAGGGCCGCGTTTTCACCCTGCCCATCAACCTTTTGACCATCAACCAATTCTTCGGCAAAACCTTCTCGCCCAGGGAAGCCAAAGCCTTCATCGAAAGCAAGGCCGACCTCAGCATCAAGGAGCCACAGAATTTCGAGGAGCAGGCATTGCGCTTCGTGGGGCAAGAGCTTTATGAAGTCTTCTTCAAGGGCTATACCGAGAAACAATGGGGTTGCAGCCCGACAGAATTGCCGGCCAGCATCCTCAAGCGCCTGCCGGTGCGCTTCAATTACGACGATAACTATTTTGCCCACCCGCACCAGGGCATGCCCGAGCACGGCTACACGGCCATCGTGGAGCAGATACTGGATCATCCGCTCATTACCGTCAGCCTGAACAGCCACTTCAGCCGAGCGCAATGTTCCGCTTACCGGCATGTGTTCAACAGCGGGCCGATCGATGCCTGGTTCGGCCACGACCTCGGACGCCTGGGTTACCGCACGCTGGATTTCAAGGAAATCCGCAGCGAGGGCGACTTCCAGGGCTGCGCCGTGATGAATTACGGCGATGCTGATGTGCCCTACACCCGCATCAGCGAACACAAGTATTTCTCGCCCTGGGAGAGCCACGAGAACACCATCTGTTTCGAGGAGTACAGCCGGGAATGTGGTACGGATGATATCCCCTACTACCCCATTCGCCTGGTGGATGAAAAAGCCATGCTGGCCGAGTATGTGGAACGCGCCCGAGGCGAGGAGAACATTTCTTTCATCGGCCGGCTGGGAACCTACCGTTACCTCGACATGGACGTAACCATCGGCGAAGCACTGAAAACCGCCGATGAATTCCTGCCCCTGTTCAGAAACGGTGAACCCATCCCCACGTTTTTTGTTTCACCGCTTTAGTTTTTCGAGCTCCTGGATTCCAGACATTTGCTGCGCAAATTCTGGAATGACGGTGGGGTTTTTATTCGTCATCCCGTCCCCCGAGCCGGGATCCACTCCAACTCTCCGGAGTTGTTTATGACAGGGGTGTTGCGTCACCCCGGCCTCCGAGCCGGGGTCCACTCCCACCTTTACAACCAGTTCTCCACCCTGAGCCCGTCAACACGGGCAAACTCACTTTGATTATTGGTCACCAGAACCAGGCCCGCGGATCGGGCATGGCCGGCAATATGCAGGTCATTAACGCCAATCACCTGCCCTTTTCTTTCCAGGTCGGCGCGAATATCACCATATTGGCCCGCAGCCTCAGCCGAATAGGGTAGTACTTCCAGCCGCGAGAGAAAGTCCTCAAGTACGGCAAGATTACGGCTCACCTGTTCACTCTTTTCAACACCGTGGTGCAGTTCGGCAAGAGTGATCGAACTGATACACAGTTGACCTGCTCGCTGATTGAACTTGTCCAATACGCTCAACGGCCGCTGCTTGATGACATAGATAACCATGTTGGTGTCGAGCATGTACTTGAGCATTGGAATTTCTTCAGAAGGCCTCTCGCTCGGGCTGCGACTGACCGGCGCGCTCCTCCATGAAGTCGTCGCTCACACTGTCCTCGCCCAGGAAAAAGCTGTCCCAGGTTTGGTCGGTGGGAGTGAGAATGCGCTCATTGCCCCGCACTCGCACCTGCACGCGTTTAACCGATTTGGGGAATCGGGTTTCAGCCGGCAGCCGAACCGCCTGGGTGCGATTGTTTTCAAAGACAGTTCCGGTCTTGTTGGCCACAGCAACCTCCTTGTACTAAAAGCTATATACCGTAAATATATGGCAATAGGTCTTGCGGTGCAATTTACTTTCTGCAGTTGTAGCGAACTACCACGACTGTTGAAATGGAAAAACAGCCTGAATACTTGTAGGACATCCGTGTGGGGGGGCTCCACCTCATCATTCCCCGGGCGACCTGAAACTTCTCACCGTCATTCCCGGAACTCGCTACTCCTTCACGCCGTCATT
Source organism: uncultured Wenzhouxiangellaceae bacterium (assembly GCA_964470455.1). Taxonomy (GTDB): domain Bacteria; phylum Pseudomonadota; class Gammaproteobacteria; order Xanthomonadales; family SZUA-36; genus JAWXBM01. The sequence goes on along the minus strand of CAYYCX010000034.1, from coordinate 12,734 downwards.
CCCGGGGCGAGCTTGCGAGAACCCGGGAATCCAGGAAACGTCCACGCCTGGCAACAGGGCCAAAATGACTTTCCTTGTTGTGTAAAATTTACGATAATGGCTTGTATATTTTACGATAAGAGTCCGTTTTTTATACGATAACAGGGCTGTCTCCAGGGATCTCCACCGTGTACAACCGCTTTCTACAACCTGTCATCGATGAAATGCTGTCTGCATTTCGCATCGTATACCTCACCGGCGCACGCCAGGCAGGTAAGACAACGGTTGCGCGGAATCTGGTACAAAGCCGGAAGATGGCCTATTTCTCGCTGGACGACCAGGCGGTGCGCCAGGCAGCCGAGAGCGATCCCCTCGGTTTTGTACAGTCACTGCACGGCCGCAATGCCGTACTGGACGAATTCCAGTATCTGCCACAACTCATCCCCGCGATCAAACAGGTTTCTGATGGCCTGCCGCCCGGCTCCAGCGGCAAGTTCCTGCTGACGGGTTCAGCCGATATTTTCCGCTCCGCCCGTACCCAGGAAGCTTTGCCGGGCCATATGGCGCGGCTCGAGCTGTACCCCTTGTCAGTTGCCGAGATTAACGGAACTTCCCGCAACCTGGTCAACTATCTGTTGGCTGGTGAGTTTCGCAGCGAAGCGCCGGTTACGTTTCGCCGGGAACAGATCGCCACTTGTATCCTGCAAGGCGGTTATCCCGAAATCCTGGGCAAAAGCACGCGCACCCGATCCATCTGGTTCAAATCCTATCTGGAGGGACGTTTGTACAAGGATTTTGAAAACCTGCATGCCGCACGCGGCGACTATCACAGCAAACTCAAGTCCATGGTGCCCTACCTGGCGGGGCTGTGCGGTAATTTGCTGAAATACGCCAATGTAGCCAACGACCTGGAGTTGCACGGCGAACTCACCAAAACGTACATCGAAGTTTTGGAACTGATGTTTATCATCCAGCGGGTTCCAGCTTGGTTGAAGAACTCCGCCAGGCGCGAGGCCACGAGAATGCCCAAGTTGCACTTCGTCGATACCGGGTTGGCCTGCCATTTGCTGAAACTGCGAAGCGCTGAGCAGATTCTGGCCAGCCAATACTACGGCGGGCTGTTTGAAAACCTGATTTATCTTGAATGCGCCAAACAACTGGGATGGGCAGACGAACATTGCCAGCTATACCACTTTCGTGACAAGCGAATGAACGAGGTGGACATTGTTTTGGAACGTGAGAATGGCAACATTATCGGCATAGAGTGCAAGGCTTCCGCCAGCGTGGACGCAGGCGACTTCAAGGGCATGAGAGCGCTCGCGGCCGTGGCAGGCAAGAGCCTGCAACATGGAATCCTGATTTACAGCGGCGAACATGTTTTGCCCTTCAATGTCGATGGCCGGAAATATTACGCCATTCCTGTGGGGCTGTTTTTGTCATGAGCAATTGTATAAACAGGAACACGGTTGCGGTTATCGTCACGTTCAACCGGCTGGAAAAGCTGAAGGACACCTTGGCACGTTCGTTCAACGAGCCTTTTGAAGCGGTTGTAGTGGTCAATAATTGCTCAACCGATGGAACCGGCGAATGGCTGGATACCCTGCAGGAACCCCGGCTGCATGTCATCCACAGCCCCAGCAACCAGGGGGGCGCCGGCGGGTTCCACCAGGGGTTCAAGTATGCGGCGGAAAAGCTGCCCAACTGCGACTGGCTGGTTGCGTTTGATGATGATGCCTTTCCCAAGCCCGGTACCCTGGCCGCGTTCGATGAGCTTGCCGTGCCACAGGAAGTCGGCAGCGTAGCCGCGGCCGTGTACCTGCCCGATGGCCGCATCAGCGAAATGAACCGTCCCAGCGTGAACCCCTTCTGGCATTTGCGGAAGTTCTTTTCCACCGCGCTGCGCGGCCGTGAAGGCTTTCATGTCAGCGATTCGGACTACCAGCTCAAACAGCCCAAGGATGTGGATGCCTCCTCCTTCGTGGGCTTCTTCCTGCGCCTGTCGCTGATCCGTGAAGGCAAAATCGGCCTGCCCCGCACCGAATTGTTCATCTACGCCGACGACATCATCTACGTGCTGGAAATGCGCAAAACCGGCGTGAAGCACTGGTTTGCGCCGTGGCTGGAGTTTGAGCATGATTGCCAAACCTTGATCGAACAAAAAGATGTATACCACCCTCTGTGGAAAGTGTTCTACGTGGTGCGCAACCGCCTTGAAATGTACCGCGTTGCATCTGGTGTTTGTTTTCCAATGGTTGCAATGATCAAAGTACCGCAGTTCCTGTTCGCGGCGCGCCATTATGAAATGTCGGAGCGCAAGGCCTACTCGGCGGTTGCACGTAAAGCGATTCGCGAAGGGCTTACCAGCAATTTTCGAACGTCCTTCGCCGAAATCCGGCAATTCAGTGAATGCTGAAACCGATGCCGGCCAATGAACAGAATCCTGCGTTTGTTTGTAGCCAGAAACATGCGGATTTGTTCATTGGCTTTGCCACTTTTCTCTATCAAAATTGCCTTGAGCGGGGGTTGAGTGACCTGTTCTTCTGCACCCGCGAAGGGGTTTTCTTCAAGGCTGTATTTGATGCCTTGTTTTGCAGAACAAATGAATCCCCCGCGGTAAGAACACATCTGCTTGAGGCAAGCCGTCTGTCGGTGTTTCCTGCAACCGTCCTTGTGGACGGGCGCCTGGAACTTGCTGGTTTGTTTCGCCTGTACAAGCAGCAGTCCGTCAACACCATCCTTCGGTCGCTGGGGTTAAAAGTTGAGCAATACGCGGACTTGATTGCCAGGCATGGCTTGGATGCTGATCGATTGGAATCCGAAGCCGATGCGATGCACACGCTTCGGGGGTTTCTGCATGACGAGCAGTTTATCGCGCGGTGTTATCCCGAGCTGGAACACAAGCGGAATACCACGCTGGGTTACCTTTCACAGCAATTCGGCGATCTTCAGAAAATTGGTTTCGTGGACATCGGCTGGCGCGGAACCATCCAGAATTGCATTGCCACTCTGATGCCTGGCAGTCAGTTCATCGGCCTCTATCTGGGGTTGGCGCTTGAGCGCAATATCATGCGGCCCAATTGCGAAAAGATTGCTTATGGGCCAAACCAGAATGCTTCACGTGAGTATGTTGATTTACTCCATGCCGTCAACGTGCTCGAGTTCGTTTGTTTGTCAACAAGCGGAAGCGCTTCGGGTTATCGCCAATCCGAGACCGGCGAGTATGTGGCCAACATGCATATTGACCCACAGGAAAACCTGGTAATCGAGAGCTTCTCTATTCCCTTCCAGCAAGGTGTGATGAAAGCAGCCCGTCAAGCAGACCCCCTCGATGCAATTAACTCTCACCTGGGTGGCAACCTGAAACAAGACGCCATGAAGCATTGGCGAAAGCTTATTCGAAAGCCTTGCCAAGAGTTGGTTGACGCCTATTTTTCATTGCAGAGTAACGAAGTTTTTGGGCTTGGTACACTTGCAGATCAGTCGAAAGTACCCTTATTCAGGAACATCCTGGCCGCAGCATTTTCAGGAGAAAAGCGCCGACAGCTAGTCAGGTTTTTAACTTATTCACAGTGGGCTGACGGGTACAAGCGGCGAAAGGACCTAGACTTACAACGCAGATGGGGGCTGTTTGGCTTGATGAAAGCAGCCGAAAAATACAAGTACTTGAAGTTGAGCAGCCAAGCCCGCTCCAGCTAAATGTGATGGGAAAAGCAAAGTTGTTGGGTTGTTCCTGATTATGGTTGAATGACTCGGCTGTACTCAGGTTCGTGACTGTATTTTTTTCAATATTCGAAAAAGCCTGCTGTTCCTGTCTAAACGTTGAACAAACAAAATTGTTATAGATTCTTTGAGGGGCGGTGTTTGGTAGTAGCTTGAATAATTCAGCAACTTTGCTCTTAACCACGTTCCCCTTGCCAAGAACCATCGTGTAAGTATTTTGTCCCTGGTGCAGTTCAAGATATCTGTACTGGCCACCAGGCCAATTGTCCCCGACCTGATTCCAGGGGCTCTTATTGTTTCAACGATGGCTTCGCAGCGGTTGAGGCAGAAAGCAGCGAACATTAGAGCCGAGTAATCTGGGCTTTGCCTCTGCCCTATATTTTCCAAAGCATCATGTGCTTGCTCATAGCGTTCCAGGAATTCGCCAATCAAAGCCTGCCCATCACTATCATTAAGCACTTCAACTTTCAGTTTGTCCATCAGGCCCAGGCGCGATAGTAATGTTGGTTGGTCGAGCATCAGTAGTGCCTGGTTTTAACCATTCGAGCGGCATTGAACAGGATATTCAAGCCTGGAATTCGCTTCTTGACCATCGCGGCTTCGGGCCACAATATCCTATGGTTCTCAGGCCTGTGCATTGTGCCTTGTTCAGTTCCTTCCGCGCTGTCTTCGGGCACATACACCAGTGATTGCCCGAATCCTTCGCTGTGTCCGAATCGTGTCAACAACTCGGCTTCCTCCCGTGTTGGGAAATGCAACAATCGTTCGATCCGGGAGAGGATGAAAGCGCTTTCGTGCTCAGGTGCAACGCTTCTGAAAGGAATCGTTCTGAGGTAATCTTCGCAATAATCGAGTATCCCACTTTGGACAGTGGCTACCCACTTCTCGTCAATACGTTCCCGTTGATAAGCAACCGAGTCCAAATTTTCAAAAACCGGAATCACGTTGCCATTGATATCCGCAACAAATCCAGAAGTGGTTGGATGCGGTGCCCTGCACGCTGTTTCAAATAACTCAACAAACCGGTGGAATGCAGCGGAAGGGCTTTCTGTTCTGTAGTCGTAATACAAGCCCTCGTAATGTGTGATGGCTGAAGGGGGAAATTTCTTGTTACCGAGCATTGCCATGTAGTATCCATGCACCTCAGGGCAATCAGAACGATCACGGAATGCTACGGAAAGTGCTTCCTGCACGGTGCCATTCCAACCAACGTCAACCAAACCAACTTTTGATGATGACCAGAAACCAAGACCCTCCAAATACTTTGCAAGCAAGTCGGCTGACCGTCGGCGACATTCATTCAGGATCTTTTTGAAGTCAGGGAGATCAAGTAGCCGTCGCAGGCCTGGCGAATT
>CAYYCX010000034.1:0-7670 GCA_964470455.1 uncultured Wenzhouxiangellaceae bacterium | reverse complement strand
AGGGGCGTCAATGTGAACATCCGGATTTTCAATTCCTGATTTTCTTGCCAAGTCGAGTATTTCCTCTACTGGGAGAGAAAATCGCACCAACATGTTTCTGAGGGTTGGACTGGTGGTGTGGAAGCCCATTTCGAGCTCACGTGTGCCAAGTTCATGTAATGAAGCGGTGTACACGGACTTACGATTAAGGAATGCGTAAACACCGTTTGGCGCATTCTCCAGCTGTAACGATTGCACCATCAATGCATAGAGCTTGCTCAGCAGGAACCCTTCACGCGCACAAAATAGCAAAATCTCAGGGTTTTGCTTTATGGAAAGGTTGAGCACGCGGTGAATAAAATTGGTGAATAATGCACCCAGGTACTCATAGCTGATTCTATACAGCGGGTCGTCCTCAGCGCGGTGGCGGTGATCTTGACTGGCTATATTCCAAGCTTGCCAACCCGCCCCTTCCCAAAACGGATTATTGCGACGCAAATGCAACACATAAGACTGAGTTAGATGCATGCTTTCCATAGCCCGGTCGCGGAACTGCAATGCCCTGATGCCGGCCTTTGCTGCGCCACTCACATCAACCTCCAACTTGTCACCAATGTGAATCAAATCAGTGGAGGCAATTTGTTCGGATGACAAAATATGCTGAAACAGCTTTCCGCTGTATTTCGCTTTGTGCAATTCGGAAGACACATAACCGTGTTCGAAGCACTTGATATATCCACATTGTTCAAGAATCCGATAAATCATTGATTGGCTGTAATACATATCGGAAGCAAACACCAGTCGAGCACCCCTCCTCTGCAGGTCTCGTATTAACTCGAGCATTCCATGGGAGGCAAACGCCACCGCCAGTTCAGCCTCGAGCTCAATGTTGATCAAGTGATCTATTGTCTCCTGGTCGGGCTGACAATCGAGGGCAGAAATCCACTCGCGGAATACCTCTTCGATATGACATTCCGGATCGTTTCCCCTGGATACTGCCTTTTGACGCAGAGAAACTTCAACCTTAAGGCGCATGCGAAGCAACTCATCAAGCCGCAATGTGGAAGATTGCGGAGTGGACAGACTGAGGAGCGCCTTTGCTGCGGGGACTTTTGTAGCATCTGGATGCGGCAAGGTGCGCTGAACGAGTGTGTCAAACACATCAAAGGAGATCGTGCTGAATTGCGTGCCCTCTGCTAGTAGCTGAGTGCGGATATGAAAAAGATTTGAACTTTCTTCCGTCATCGTTGAATGCTCAATTACGAGACTCAAGCACTCGGCGGTATAGTGCGAGATGTGCATTGAGGAACTGCTTACGAGAGAATTTCTCTATCGCCAATTCTCGGCACTTTTCCGACCAGACTCGCAACACTGAGGGATGGCTGTGGGCGAATTCAAGTCCGGCCGCCAATCTTGCAATATCCCCGGTTTCACAGAGCCATCCGTTAACCATGTGCTCAACCATGTCCGGCATACCTCCCGTGCGATATCCAACGGTTGGGGTTCCGCAAGCCATGGTTTCAAGTACGGAATTAGGAAGGTTGTCTGCGAAAGTGGGATATAGCAATACATCAGCCATGGCACTGAATTTTGCGACTAAAGCATGATTATCAACGAACCCAAGACAGCGAAGATCTATATCCTTGAATTGTTCCTGAACTGAAGAACTGGCTGAACCAAATGCAATGACCAGCGGTTTGAATGTGAGCAACCGAATCGCTTCAATGGCATCCCTAATCCCCTTTCGCTCGTCTGCAAGATTGTGCACGTTCATTAGAATTACAAACCTATCTTGCGGGATGTGCTCGCTCGCTCTTCCACTATCGCGTTGGGGTGCAAACATCTTTGTGTCGATGCTGTTGGGAATGTGTACCGGACCTTTATTGAAAACGCCGGAGAGTCTTGCTTGTTCTCCCATCCAGCGAGACGGAACTATCGGAACAATTTGACCTGACCTGGCAGTCTTTGTTTTGTAATTGAGCATTTGCTTAGTGAAGTCAAGTCGGGTCTTCAGTGGCCAGTGGTGAAGCTGAGGGCAGTTGCCGCATCCGCGCCCAAATGAAGCGCAATTCATCGGGTAAAGACATCCACCAGTAATCGGAGAACAGTCATGCAGTGTCCAAAGCACCGGAGCTTGCTTGCTCAACCAGCGGATAAATATTGGCGAAGCAGTTCTCGGAGTGTCATGGATATGATAGAGAACGTATTTATCACTACTTGACCAGCGGAAATACCACATCTCAGGTGTGAAAAAGTCCGGAAAGCCTGCTTTCATGGAAAACCAGTTGCATGCTTTTCTTGTGAACTGCATCAATTTCCGCCCATGTAGACGACGAAAATGTGGGGCCCAGGCACCTTCTGCCTGGCCCAGCCAGTGATGGGTTTCGAAAGTACCGTCTTCATTCAGCAAATTTGCAAGATCTGCAGCAACCCTGCTGGCGCCGCTGACCTGTGCATCTCCACGGCTGATGACAGCAATTCTGAGTTTCATTCGCAATGAATCAAGACGGTTTCAACTGGGTTCAGTTGGGAAGCTATTATCGCGAAATCTCGAGTTACGACCTCTGAGGCTGTAGACCTCAGGGCAGAATTCTTGATTGTTCCAGTTTCCATGACTGATTTTCGAAATCCCAAGTGATAACCCGGCCAAATAGTGCACTCAGCGGCACACTGTATACCAGCCGAGCGAATGGCCGCATGACATTGCTGCACGCAATACGACCAAACCCTCTTAAGCGAAAGCACAATTTATGCAAAAGCCTGAAACGGAGAGGAAGCTTCCTAATGACATCTAGTTCCGCTGGATACGCTTTTGCGTCTCCAGTCAGCTGGTCTCCATGGAAGCGGTAACCACCCAAGAGCGCTTCCAACTTGACCAGCTCTGTATGCTCGGCGAATTTCTGCCACAGCTTGAAGTCCGAAACCAGTTTGTATTGAGTCGACAATGGGCCGACTTTATCCCAAAGTGAACTTCGCCAGAAGATGGAGTCTTGGGACAGCCAGGAGAAAGGTGGCGAATCGCTACGGTAAAAACCGTGCTCGACAAAATATCGGGAATAAGCCCTGGGAGAATAACCAAAGGCAACAGTGCTCCCATCCTTATTGCATGCTGTTGATTGCCCGATAATCCAATCAACCTCGGAATATGTCTCAAAAACGGACGCTATGGCACTGAATGCGTTGGGCAGATACCGGTCATCACTATTCAGCCAAGCCATTACGTCCCCCGAGCCCTTTGCAAATCCCCGGTTAATTGCATCGTACATTCCGGTATCGGGCTCCACCGAATAGTCGAATGTCAATTTCCGACACGATGGCTTGAATGCGCCTGAGTCTATAGAGCTCTTCCAGTATTGCAGCACTTCCAGCATTGCCTGATTTGAACCACCATCCTGTATCCGGTATTCAATTTCAAAGTCTCCCGACTGACTAACCACACTTGTTATAGTGTCATTCAGAAAGTCGATTCGATTAAAAGTTGGCGTGACGATTAGGAATTTCATGTAAGTTTCATCGCTCAACCAATAGCTAGCAGAACTTCAAGGATGTTTTGGTTTGCATACTTCTTGCCTAACCCATCGGCTCTATAAAATGCTCTATTGATTTAGATTTCCATTGACCTTTTGCAGCTTTCCACGGCTTCTTGAAACGCAATTTTTGAAAATACATTCAATTTGCCATCAACGGTTGCATCAAGAATTCGTCTGTCTTTTCGTTCAAAATGAAATTTTGCCAAACGATATGCCAGCTCTGAGCCTTCCAGGTCAGGGAGATGCCATTCCTTTCCAGCAAAATAGTCTGGATGAAAATGGTTGGGGTCTGGGCCAAGTAGAGTCTGCTTTTCATTCGGTTTGCCCTGTACAGCGAAATTATGATCAACACCAATAAGGTAGACTCTCGTAAATCCCATGAAGTACGCCAATTGCATAGCCACATAGGTGACCGTGAAACCTTCAAATAAAACGTCCTGAACGTTTTGCCGAAACACAAAGGGACTTTCTGATGTCATCAAAAAGTAGAAATTCGACTCATCGATATTGAGATTCCGGCACTCCCGGTAGGACAGAAAGGATGGAACGCCCAACTTTCTGAACTGTTCTAGAGACTGCTCAATTACCAAGGGGTTAACTGCTACATGATAGGTGATGTTGAACTCACCCTTTTCCAGCATCAAGTGGATTTTGTTTAATCCGAAGCAATGACAACCATTCAACTTGGATAAGTCCATTTTATTGAGTGACGGACCATTTCCAATAATGAAACAGTGCTGGCCTGCGTGCCGGTCTCTGAACTTTGCAAGATTCTTTCTGTGTCGGATATGCCAGCGTAGAAACTCCTTGTCCCTACCATGGTTCAGGAGCAATCGAAGTGCTCGGGCTATTCTAGTTAACATTTCTTCGCTTCCAAGAATTTGGACGGCGATTTACCTTGCTCGAAATCGTACCTCATAGAGATCGCAATTTAAGATGGACTGCTGTCTTAGGCATAAGATTTTAATCTCTCAATTGCTATAACGTTAAAGCAAGTGTCATTGACCCTATTCAGAAGCTAATTTTGTGAGTACGCCACCATCTACTACCAATGACTGACCCGTGATGAATGCTGACTTTGTGCCATCCAAAAGAAATTCTGCCGCTTTTGCGATTTCTTGTGGATCAGCGATTCGCTTGAGTGGTGTCTGGGCTACAAGCGACTGCCTTGCAGATTCAGCATTTCCAGCGCTGCGAGCAAGACCTGAGGCAAGCATTTCTGTCTCTACGGCGCCCGGGAGAATTGTGTTAACCCTGATTCTGAAAGATGCGAGTTCGAGAGCCGCCGCTCGGGTAAAAGCCAGCAATCCACCCTTGCTGGCCGCATAGCTGGACATTCCAAGCGATGTTGCCAAAGCATGAACGGAGGAAATATTCACTATTGCTGCATTGCGATCTCTCATTAAAGGCGCCAGATGGAAGATGCCCAGAAATGCTGCTCGAAGGTTTACTCCAAAAGTCTCATCCCACTGCTCCAGTGTGGTCTCCAACAATGGGGCGCAGTGCTGGACAGCAGCATTGTGGATAAATCCATCCAAGCCCGAGTAGGCTTTTGTTTCGGGCAACAGTGCATCGTGCCAAAAGCCATCGTCAGATACATCTCCCTGAACAAACTTGTCCAGGCCAAGTGTCTCTGGGGCTTGAGCTTTGTCGGTGCCAATTACAGACCATCCGCTATCTCTCAAGCCTGCTGCGAGAGCTCTTCCTATCCCACCACATACACCCGTGATCAAGACTGTTTTCAAGTTTTCCTCTCAAGCACTGTTAACAGGTTTTTTATGGTATTTTCGTGCACTTTCAACCATGCGGCTGGGCTACTGTTTGAATTGTGTGGCGCAAGCATCACATTCGACATTTGATGCAATGGACTATCTGAAGGCAGTGGCTCAGACTCAAAAACATCCAGTGCCGCACCGGCGATGATTTCGTGTTTCAAACCATGAATCAGGTCTTTCTCATTGATAACAGGCCCTCTGGCCAAATTGATAACAACGGCTGAGCTTTTCATCAACTTCAAGGCTTGAAGATTTATCAAATGCCTGCTGGTTGGGTTAAGGTCACAGTTGAGGCTGACGAAATCGGACATTCGTAACAGTTCCTCAAAGCTTGTCTGCTTCACTGACAAGCTTGTCTGTAAATCGTTAGGGATTTCCAAAATATCATTTGCCAAGATCGTCATTCCAAAGCCTGCGGCCCGCTTGGCGACAGCTTGTCCAATTTTTCCAAACCCCACAATACCCAACACAGCTTCACACAATGAAATTCCCGGAATCTTATTCCATTCGTGCAACTTCATTTGATCGTTCATCCAAGGTAACTTTCGTGCAAAACTCAGGATATAACCAAGGACCGAATCAGCCACAGGTTCTGTGAATGCTCCAGGTGTGTTGCATACGGTGATCCCCAATTCTTTGCAGGCTTGAAGATCAAAGGAGTCGATTCCTGTCCCCCACTTAGAAATAACTTTCAGCCTTGGACACGAGGACACAAGTACCCTTCTAGTAAAGCGGTCATCTCCGGCTATCACCCCGTCGATTTCTCCCATAAGTTCCATCAATTCACTCTCTTCCAGTCGCTCATTGACTGGTGGAATGATCAACTCAGCATTTTTGGACTCAAAAATATGCCGATAATTTTCAATAACCGGCTGCATATAAGGCGCTGAAACAAGAACTCTCCAACTCATGATGTGATTCACTTTTTTGTTTGTTGATGATTGAACAACATTTCAGCAATGATGAAGTCTTGCTCTTCGTCAATGTCTTGGGCTTCCATTCGATCAATTTCGAACATCATCGGCCGGTTACCGATCCGGCTTCCACACTTCGCCAGGGTATCTCCTGTAAACAAGTACAAACACGAGTTTTCTTCGTAAATAGGTTCTAAATCCTGGGTGCGCAGCAAGATTCTAGGGTCGTGATTGAGAGGTGGGCCATTCGCTTGCCAAAATCGTGATTGCAATCGTGTGACGGAAAACAAAGAGTCATAATCGCTTTGCCTGGATATGAACCCATCTATTGCCCTAGATACCGTGGATGACTTGAGTAGCGGATTTGTGCTATGGGTCTGAAGGTACAAGTCTGCTGAAATCTGGTCGATCGAGTTCAGCAGCACATCGTTCATTGGAATTCTTCCGTCTCTCAAGTTCTCCGGTCGCTTGTAAAGCACCAGGGAAGGAAAGTTTCGCGCTGCATCTTCAAGTATAAATTCACTGTCCGTGTCTATCAGAACTTTGGAAACAGAGCGGCATTCCAGCAAGGTAGAAACGATGTGGTGATACAGGGGCTTACCACCAAAATGTCGGTAATTTTTACCCGGAACACGTTCGCTGTTGTGCCGCATCGGGATGATTGCAACGATGTTTAGTTCTCTATTGTCCATGGAGGTCCGCAGTTGGCCTTCTGAGCACGGCACGCGCAGGCGCACCTTCAGCGCCGGATATGGCTAAAGGCAAGCAGAGCAACTCGTAATCTCCCGCTTCTACACCGTGAAGATTTAACCCTTCCAGAATGACTATCGAGGCGTTTAGAAGGGTTTCATGTGTTTTGTTGCTTCCCCTGAATGGCTGAATGGAAAGATAGTCGATTCCCACCAGGTATAAGTGTCTCTCGGCGAGCCACTCTGCCGCGTCAACTGTCAGCGCAACGAAATCAGGTTGAAATTCAGAAACATCGTTTGCCCACAAGAGGGAATTCCTGGTCTTGAACAATAGGCGACGGGTGGTCTCGTGAATTTCCAAGGATTCCAGCACTTGCCTGTCTATTTGATCTACCTCGGGCACTGCTACTACGGTAGCTTTGCCAATCAGTTGATCGAAAGAGACCGACTCAGTTTTGCCCCCGTCCTCCAGGAAATGCCATGGAACATCGATATGGGTGCCAGTATGAATATTTCCAGAGTACGCCGATTCGTTGCAATGGGCACCATTCGATAAACGATGGACCGCCTGTAGGGCGAATCGTTGATTTCCCGGCCAAACGGGCAACTTTGAACTCAGCGGCAGCGATATATCCCAAATATCATTCATGACGAGTTGAAGAGTGCTTCGAGTAGTCGATCAATTGGGTATTCCCATGAATGTCAGGTTGTGCCACAGGGATGCTCTCACTGTCATTCGGGTAGTAGAACTTCTCTCGTAGCTTTCTGCCCACTGCACCTTGC
>CAYYCX010000033.1:0-37721 GCA_964470455.1 uncultured Wenzhouxiangellaceae bacterium | reverse complement strand
AGTCTGCGAGGGTACCCGAAGGGCAGCGGATACGGGACGCGGGGGGAATACCAGGTGCTGGCTCGATCGAAGTGAGGAAGTGGACCGGAAGGCCTTACCGGCATCGGGCCTGTCAATGGTGTTACGGGCCAAATGGACGCTGGCTCAAATCGGCCCACATGCAAACGCGAGTCGATTTTGGGATGATGTCGCAATCGGCGCGCCGTCACGTTCCGTCAATGCAGTGGCATAGCGTCTTCAGAGGAAAAACCGATGTTCGTATTCGTGACCGCCGTGACTGTGGCTCTGGTCGTCTCATTCATCTGCTCGATCTGTGAAGCCGTGTTGCTGTCCATCAACCACGCCCAGGTGGAGGGCCTGAAAGTACGGCATTCCGTGGCCGGCCGCCTGATGGCGGGGTTCAAGCGCAACATCGATGTCCCTATCGCCGCCATCCTGATACTGAACACCACGGCGCACACGATTGGCGCAGCGGTCTCCGGCGCCACCTACTCCAAAGTGTTTGATGAGAGCACGCTGTGGATATTCACCATCGTCTTCACGCTGTTCATGCTTTTGTTCACCGAGATCATTCCCAAGACCCTGGGTGTGTCGTTCGCCAGCCGCCTGGGAGCACCGGTGGCCTTTGTGCTCAAGACGCTCACATTCGTGCTGAAGCCGCTGGTGGTTGCCAGCGAATTCATGTCGCGGCATTTGCGCGGCAACCAGGCTTCGCCGGTTACCTCGGTTGAGGAAATCCGCCTGCTGGCTTCCCTGGGCCGCAGCGAGGGCGTGTTCGGCGTCCGTACGGCCGACATGATCGTGGGCGCCACCATGCTGCGCAAGATGCGCGCCATGGATGTGATGATCCCGCGCCGGCGCGTGGCCATGCTGTCCGCCACCGAAACCCGCGACCAGGTACTCAATACATTGCGTGACATGCAGTTCAGCCGGTATCCATTTTCACCCACCGCGGAGTTGGACGATGTATCCGGCGTGGTGCTGGCGCGCGACCTGTTGTTCTGGATGAACGAGAACCCGGGTGAGGAAATCGACTGGGACAGCGTCGTCAGCGAAGTTCGCATGGTGCCGCCCAGCACCCTGTTGGAAGACCTGCTGAAAACCTTCCAGACCGACCAGCGCCACCTGGCCATCGTGGTCGATGAATTCGGCGGTGTCGAGGGCATCGCCACACTCGAAGACGTAATCGAGGAAATCGTCGGCGAAATCGAGGACGAAAGCGACGAGCCGGTTGCACGTGTGTGGCGCAATGACGACGGAACCATCAACGTACGCAGCAGCGTGGAGCTGCGCCGCGTGTGTTCCATGCTGGGTATCGACTGGAACCCGAAAAGTGAGGTGTCCACCATTGGCGGGCTGATTACCGAGCAGCTGGGGCGCATTCCTGTAGTCGGCGATTCGCTGGAATGGCAGGATTATCGCCTGGAGGTACTCGAGGCCAATGACCGGCGTGCGGAGCTGATTCGTATCGTGCCGGTGTAGCCTGTAGGAGCGGGTTTACCCGCGACCTTGGATAAAGTCGGCGCTGAAGTTGCAGGAGGGGCGAAAGCCCCGACAATCCAGCCCAAGCGGGTCGGCGCTGAAGCGCCTCCTACCTGGCGTACAGGTCCGTTACGGCCGCAGGGCTTGAATCTTCAGCATTGCGGCTTTTCGACGCCTGCTGCCAGGCCTTGAAGGCAGCCCACGTCCCCGCTGCGTCCCAGCTACCGAAACTGCCGGCCTGGAAACCCACCGCATCGAGTTCGCGCAGGCGCGCGGCCAATTCCGGGTCATCCTGTTTGCGGGCGAATTCCACCAGGCTGCCGCGGAGTTCCACCGGCCCAAAACGCTTCAGCCAGCGGCTCAGCGACTGCCTGGCCTTGCCGGCGTCGGCCTGCTCACAGGCGCGCTGGAATTCCTTCAACAGTTCACCCTCCGCCAGGCTGCGTTGCTGCGAAGGAGCCGCTGCCTTGGGAGCGCCCTGCCGCTGGCGTAACAGCAACATCAGCGTGATCAACCAGAGCACGGCGAAGCCGACCGCCAGGTTACGCCACAGGTCGCTGACACCACTGCCATCCATGGAAACCCCGGGCTGGCTGGATGTCCCGCTGCCTGCCGGCACGGGCGCGGCTGCCGGTGGCTCGGGTTGCGGCAGGGCCGAAGGCGCGATTTCCAGGCGCTGCTCCGGAAGTATCGCCGTCTGCTCACGATTGTTCACCGTGTCCCACCAATGCACCTGAAGTTCCGGCAGCACCAGTTCGCCGGCCTTTTCCGGAACCACGGCATACCGGAATTCCTTGTGCCCGAGAACCCAGCGACCATCGTCGCGGGTGATACCCTGCGGCTGGTCGGGGTAAATGCGCGCATCCGGGATTTCCGGCCAGGCAGGTTCCGGCAACATGTTCTCCTCAAGGCCTATGGCATCGAGGATGATGGTGCGGGTTACCGGTTCGCCCACGCGCGGCGCATCGCTGGCCGAGACATTCTGTGACACCTGCAACTGCCGGGCCGGCAGCCACTGGTCTCCGCTGAAACCGGCGGGCTTGGGCAGGATGTCGAGCCGGACCGGTTCGCTGCTGGCTTCGATGCGGCGGCCCCTTACCGAAGGCTGCCACAGCCGGTCGGAGCGCCGCTCCACCAGCCGCCCGGTCAACGTCATGGCGGGAATCTCCAGCGGGCCGGACCGTTCGGGAAACAGCGCGTAATGCCGTTCCAGCACGCGATAGCGCTGGTTGCCCCGCTCGGCCTGGAACGGCACTTCATCCAGCAGTCGCACCGAGGCATTGGCGGGTTCCGGTGGCGTGATGGCTGCTTCGGTGAGGTTGGCCAGGTAGAACACGCGCACCGTCAGGCGCATCTGCGCGTGCACGTAATATGGTCCGTCGCGAGGCTCAACTTCCAACTCGATGAACACCGGCGGCATTTCGCCTTCCGGGATTTCAGGCGCGGGATCGACATTTACAGTCAGCGGCAGGGTGCGTTCCTGGCCCAGTTGCAGGGCGGGAATCCGCAGTTCGCCTTCGCGTTTGGGTTCAAGCGTAATCAGCAGGCGCATCACGGCGGACTGGCGGCCATTGACGATGGACATCTGGGTTTCACTGCGCCGGTCCAGCAGGATGAAATCCTCCTGCAGCGCGTCCAGGTTGGGGTCGAGGTTCTGTTGCGGGTCGTTGGTCTGGATCACCAGCGTCACCGTCTCGCCACGCACGATACTGTTGCGGTCCAGGCTGGCGGTGAGTTCGGCCAATGCAATCGATGACCAGAGCAGAGACAGCACCAGCAAGATCATCCCGCCCACTCGGCGCATTGCCGGCCTGCCGGTGTGGCTTGGCATTTGATCCTGACCAGTTCTAAATATATGCATCGCGTTGACTACCATGATTCTGATTCACTCGCGGGTTCGCCGCGGCGCTGGTGCTCGTACAGGAACTTGCGCCGTAACAGGCCACCCGGGTCGTCGGGAATGCGCCTGAGCCATTGTTCCATGGCCTGCGCATCCTCTTCGGTCCAGGCCTGGGTGTAATCGGTTTCTTCCTGCTCGGTGGGCTCGCCTTCGCCCTGTTCGGACTGCTGCTCGCTTTCCTGCGAGTCACCCTCCTCACCTTCCTCGCCCTGTTCGCCTTCCTGCTGCTCACCCTGCTGCTGTTCGTCGCTGGGCTCGCCTTCGCCCTGCTCGTCCTGTTCGCCGTTCTGCTGGTCCTGCTGCTGTTGTTCCTTCATCTGCTGCAACAGTTCACGGTTGAAGGCGGCATCCTCCATGCCGGGCTGCAATTCCAGCGCCCGGTCATAAGCCTCGATAGCGGCATCCAGTTCGCCCATCTGCGCCAGCGCATTGCCGCGGTTGTAGTGCGCATCCGCCGAATCCTGGTTCATCCAGGCCGACAGCGCATTGCTGAATCCGCCCGAGCGGTACCAGGCTTCGCCGGAAAGATCCGGGTCCCTGGCCAGTGCGGCGGCGCGATTGGGGTCGTCGGCCCGCAGCGCGTCCCAGGCCTGCTGGTCGCGGCGTTGCCAGAGGTCATCCCACCAACCCGCCTGCGCCGGCGGTGAGGTCAGGCTGCTGGCCACGAACACCAGCGGCAGGCAGAAAAACAGACCGCGCCGGAAGGCCAGCAGGGCCAGTGGCAACAGCGCCAGCAACACGAAGGGGCCCGCGTCTTTCCAGCGCTGGTCGAGTGTATCCTCGCGGCGGGCGAACTCGCCGCCTTCGGTGCTCATCCACGGAGAGGCGTCCGTGGTGGCTGCGCTGATCCGGCTGAGCTGGCCGCCGCCGGCGTTGGCCACGCGTTGCAGCGCGGCTTCGTCGAGGCGCGCAATCACCACGTTGCCGGAGCGGTCACTGACAAACCCGGTGCCGCTGGGGATGGGCGCGCCCTCGGCCGTGCCCACGGCCAGCACCGAGGTGATGATGCCCTGGTCGGCCAGTTCACGCGCCTTGGCTTCGGCGCGCGAATCCGTGGCGTCGGTAACCAGCAGGATTTCGCCTCGCTCAAACCCGGCCCGGTTCAGCAGGGCCGCCGCCAGCGCCATGGCCTTGTCGGCACGGCTGCCGGTAACCGGCATCACTTCCGGCCCCAGCGCGGGCAGCAGGCTTGCGATGGTGTTGGTGTCATTGGTCAGGGGCGACACCACGTACGCATCCCCGGCATAGGCCACCAGGCCGGTCTGGCCTTCTTCGGCCTGTTGCAGCAGGTCGGCGATGCGGAAGCGGGCACGGGTCAGGCGGCTGGGGCGCAGGTCTTCCGCCAGCATGGATGCTGAGAGATCGAGCGCAATCACACGGGCATCGCGCGCCGCCAGGGAGCTCTCCGGCAACTGCTGCCAGCTCGGGCCGGCCAGCGCCAGCGCGGCGATGGCGATGGCCAGGCCGGACAGCACCGCGCCGCCGTTGCCCGAACGGCCGCTCTCACCCTGGCTGACGCTCAGCCAGCGCAACAGGTGCGGGTCACAGACTTTCTCCCAGTCCCCGGCCGGCTTGCGCATGCGTTTCCAGAACCACGGAAGCAGCAGTGCCAGCGGCAATGCCAACAGCCACCCGGGCCGGATGAAATGCAGCAGATCGAAGCCGTTCATGCCCGGGCTCCACGGCGCGGTGGTGAACTGCGGCCATTCATTGGACCACGGGCAGCCTTGTGCCGGAACATGCGGCCGAAGGGCTGGATCAGCGCCAGCGCCACCAGCATGGCCAGTATGAACGCAGCAGACAATGGCCAGTAGAACCACTCATCCACTGGGCGAATGGATTCCTGGTCGCTTTCCACCGGCTCCAGTTCATCCAGCTTTTCGTAGATTTCCGCCAGGGCCTGGGCATCGCGGGCACGGAAATAAGCACCGCCGGTGCGCTCGGCAATGGCCTTCAGCGTGTCTTCATCGAGGTCAGCGGACGGGTTGACGGTGCGGGTGCCGAAGAAATCCTGCACCATCATTTCATCGGCGCCCACACCAACGGTATAGATCGTGAGGTTCTCGCGCGCGGCAAATTCCGCCGCCTGCATGGGCTGCACTTCGCCCGATGTATTGGCGCCATCGGTGAGCAGGATCAGCACGCGCTCAGCCGATGCATCTTCACGCAGCCGCTTGACAGATAGGCCGATGGCGTCGCCGATGGCGGTTTCACGCCCGGCCAGGCCAATCTCGGCTTCTTCCAGCAGCAGCGCCGTGGTTTCAGTGTCGAAGGTCAGCGGTGTCTGCTGGTATGCGCGGCTGCCGAACAGCACCAGGCCCACCCGGTCGCCACGCCGCCGCTGGATGAATTCACCGGCCACTTTTTTCACCACCGCCAGCCGGTTCACCGAACGGTTTTCCAGGATCATGTCCTGGGTGTCCATGCTCCCGGAGATGTCGACGGCCAGCAGCAGGTCGCGTCCGGTAACCGGCAGCTGTTCTACTTCGCCCACCCATTGTGGTCGCACTGCGGCGGCCAGCAACAGCAGCCAGATCAGCGCAGCAGCAATCGCCAGCAACGGCTGCCGCAACTGGCTGCTGCCACTGCCCGCCATCAACCCATACCAGGGCACTTTCAGGGCCTGCAGGCCGCTTTGAGGCGCGGACTTCAGCCATGCGCGCAACAACCACGGGAGTGGCAACAGCAAAGCCAGCCAGGGCCAGGCCAGGTTGAAGCCGGAAACAGTATCCACTTCAGCCATAGCGTTTCACCCATTCCCGCGCCATGGCGTTCAGGTTGTCAACGTCAAATTCGGGAGCTGGCTGGTATGGGCCGGTTTCAAGGGCATCGAGACTGTCGCCCGCTGCGCCTTCCGGCAACAGGGAACGCAGGAAATCCACCCAGGCCCGGCCCTGCAGGCGCGCACTGGCAGTGCCGGGAAACGCCCGCACGGCAACCACGCGGAACAGCTTGCTGAGTTCCGCCAGGTAAGCGGCATTATTCCCGTCCGGCCGGTACTGGCCTTGAATGTGCGCCAGCGCGGCCAGCAGCCGTTTGCGGCGGCGCCTGACCGCCCAGCGTCTCGCCAGCCAGACCAGCAACCAGGCCAGCAATGCCAGCAGCACCGCGGCCAGCACCCACCACCCGGGCGCGGGCGGCCACCAGCCGGGCTCCGCGGCGGCGTGGATATCGCGCAGTTGTTCAAGCAGTTCGGGGCTGACTTCGTTCAAAACGTGAGACTCAGGAATTCATGGCCAAAGCAGGATCACAGTGGTTTCCCCACCAGCACGCGCAGTTCACGGCCCAACAGTTCCACCGGGTCGTCATCGGTGCGCAACACCATCCAGCCACACTGGTGTTTCTGGAACATGCGCCGGGGTTCATCCATGTGACGCAGGCTGATTTCGCCAAAGCGCTTGCGGTCAGAACCGTGTTGCGTGTCCATGATGCTGGATTCGCGCCCGTCGCTGATCGGGTAAGTACCTTCGGGCAGTGCGTACTCGGCGGCATCCAGCAACTGGCAGCCGATCACGTCGTTGTGCTGGCGCAGCCGCGAAATGTGCCGGTTGCAGTCTTCATCGAGGCTGAAAAAATCACTCAGGATGATGATCAGGCTGCCCGGCCGCACCGCGTGGCGCACTCGCTCCAGCGCCACCGACAGTCCTTCGGTTTTTCCGTTGGCCTGTTCCGGCTGCAGCCAGTCGACCAGGCCCTGGATCAGCCGCATGGCGCCGCGCCGACCGCCACCGGGCCTGAGTTCACGGTGCTTGCCCGGCGCGAACAGGAAACCGCCGATACGATCACCACGCCGCACCGCGGCCCAGGCGATGGCCGCCGCCATCTGCCCCGCAGCCACCGACTTCAGTCGGCGGCGGGTGCCGAAATACAGGCTGGGACTGGCGTCCACCACCACCAGCACCGGGCGTTCACGCTCTTCCTGGAACACCTTGGTATGGGCGCGCCCGGTGCGTGCAGTCACACGCCAGTCCATGTTGCGGATGTCATCGCCGGGCTGGTAGTTACGCGATTCCAGGAAATCCACGCCACGGCCGCGAAAGCGCGAACGGTAAGCGCCGGCCAAGGCCGAAGCGGCGGCCTGGCGCATGGGCAGGCGCAGAGAATGGCAACGGGGGCGAAGGGCAATCAGCTCGGCGGCAGTGAGGTGAATGCCGTCGCCATTGTCCCGGTTGCCGTTCCGGGCTGACCTTGATCCGATCAAGGCACGGGCACCTTGTCCAGCAGGCGGTCAACCAGCTGGTCAACGGTGACACCGTCGGCTTCCGCCTCGTAGGACAGCAGCACGCGATGCCTCATCACATCGTGGATCACGGCCTGCACATCATCAGGAGAGACAAAACCGCGGTTATCCAGCCAGGCTCGGGCGCGGGCGCAACGATCCAGGCCGATGGTGGCGCGCGGGCTGGCGCCATAGCTCACCAGCCGCTCCAATTCAGGGTCCCAGCGGCCGGGATCACGCGTGGCCAGCACCAGCTGCACGATGTATTCCTCCAGCGCCGGCGCCAGGTAGAGATCCAGCACGCCGTTCTGCGCCGCAAACACCTGCTGCTGCGTGACCAGCACCGGCGCCGTTTTCTGCTTCACCAGCTCATCGCGGGCCTGCTGGCGCGCCAGGTGCAGGATCTGCTGCTCGGCTTTGGCGTTCGGGTAGCTGATGGCCACATGCATCAGGAAGCGGTCCAGCTGCGCTTCCGGCAGCGGGTAAGTACCTTCCTGCTCAATCGGATTCTGCGTGGCCATCACCAGGAACAGTTGCGGCAGCCGGTAGGTGACGCGGCCCACGGTAACCTGGTGCTCACCCATCGCTTCAAGCAATGCCGACTGCACCTTGGCCGGTGCGCGGTTCACTTCATCCGCCAGGATCAGGTTGTGGAAGATGGGCCCCTGCTGAAAACTGAAAGTGCCTTCCTGCGGGCGGTAGATTTCAGTACCGGTAAGGTCGGCGGGCAGCAGGTCAGGGGTGAACTGGATGCGGTGAAAATCACCTTCGATACGGTCCGCTATCACCTTGATGGCGGTGGTTTTGGCCAGGCCGGGCGCGCCTTCAACCAGTAAATGACCATTGCTCAGCAGGGCGATCAGCAGGCGTTCCATCAGGCGCTGCTGCCCAATGATCAGCTCATTCGCGGCGGTGCTCAGTTGCATGAACGCCGCGTGTGCGTCTACCTGCGCAGGGTCCTGTAGCTGGGAAATTTCTGCGGCCGGCTGCGCCGCGTTTTCTGAATGCTCCATAAACTCCTCTGGGGGCATGCTGGTTTGTAGGGTGTCAGTGGTGTTCAGCGAACGGGGAAGTATACCGGTTAAGAAGTGACAGGCCAGCACCACAAGGGTTCCGGCAGCTGGCCTGATCGATACGGTTTCACGAGCTCGCTGGTCGCAAAGCCGACACTGTCCCCGATCCGCCAGGACATGGCGCGTGTCAAAGGTCATGCCGGGCGGATTTTTCTGCTATTTTTAAAGTACTTGCAATTTACGGAAATAATTGTACGATAGACTTCGTATAGACACTCCAACCCGACATTCAGGAGATCCCACATGAATGCCAAATTGATCACGGGCCTCGTTGTTCTGTCATTGTCAGCAGCCGGCTGCGCAGCCAGCAATCAACCTGTTGCCAGCAGCGAAGTTTCCACCCTGACCATGACCCAGCGCTACCAGGCAGCAGTCAATGCGCAGGCGCGCAGAAACGGCGCGGAAGTACACTGGGTGAACTTGCCGGACGAGGGTGACCTGGCGCACTACGCGGATTCAGAGCAGGAAGCCTCTAACGGTTCGAACTGATCCCGTCGCGGGTCATTCAACCATGAATGATCCGGATTGACGCAACCCCGGGATTCACATGTCCTGGGGGTCAACGTCCAGCGCCCAGCGCACTTTGCGCGAACCGGGCAAGGCTTTGAGTTTTTCCAGCCATTCATCCAGCTGGCGGTGAAGTTCGGCCCGGCTGGAAGCCTGCGCCAGCAGGTAAAGGCGATAACGACCCGCAACTTTCTCCATCAACGCCGGCACCGGCCCTGACACACTGCCGCGCCCGGCCGGAAAACATGCTTTCGCCGCCCGCAGGAAATCCAGCACATCGTCCCGCGCGGCAGCCTCGGCCTTGAGCTGCGCCTGGAAGCTCAGCGGAGGAAGGCCGGCAAGCTCCCGGTCGCGCAACAGCCACGCGGCATAGGCTTCATAGCCTTCCGTGATGAGCAGGTTGAGCGCCTGGCTGCCCGGCTCGTGGGTTTGCAGCAACACCGTGCCCGGTTTGTCCGCCCGCCCAGCCCGGCCCGCCACCTGCATCAGGGTTTGGCCCAGGCGTTCCAGGGCACGGTAATCGGCGCTGTACAGTGCCTGGTCCACATTCACCACCACCACCAGGGTTACGGCCGGGAAGTGATGGCCCTTGGCCAGCATCTGCGTGCCTACCAGGATACAGGGCCCGCCATCGCGCACTTCCGCCAGTTGGCTTTCCAGAACGCCTTTGCCGCGCGTGCTGTCGGTGTCGAAGCGCAGGATCACCGTGCCGGGAAAGCGCTCAGCCAGACCGGCCTCCAGTTGCTGGGTTCCTTCCCCGATGCCCACCAGCGCATCGGCGCGACACTCCGGGCACATGCGCGGCACCGGCTTTTCATGGCCACAGTGGTGGCAGCTCAAGCGCCTCTGGCTGCGGTGCCAGGTCATGTTGGCCGCGCAGCGCTGGCATTCGCCATGCCAGCCACACTGGCCGCACATCAGCACCGGGGCATAGCCCCTCCGGTTGAGGAATACCATGGC
Source organism: uncultured Wenzhouxiangellaceae bacterium (assembly GCA_964470455.1). GTDB lineage: Bacteria > Pseudomonadota > Gammaproteobacteria > Xanthomonadales > SZUA-36 > JAWXBM01. Next base: position 27,580 of record CAYYCX010000033.1, on the reverse strand, counting down.
CTGTTCGCCTTTGGCGAGCGTGGCTGCGATCGCTTCCACGGCCGGCTTCGCCAGGCCGTTCACGGTCAGCTGCTGGCGCATGTCCAGCACCCGCCAGGCCGGCATGCTGGCCCGGGCGGCGCGCTGCCTGAGCCTGTGATGCCGGTAGCGTCCGCAGGCGGCATTGTTGATGGATTCCAGTGACGGGGTGGCGCTGCCGAGAATGACCGGGATGCCCAGGTCGGCAGCGCGTTTGACTGCCACATCGCGGGCGGAGTAGCGGAATCCATCCTGCTGTTTGAACGAGGCATCGTGTTCTTCATCCAGCACAATCAGGGCCAGTCCCGGCATGGGCGTGAACAGGGCTGAACGGGTACCGATCAACAGCCGAGCGCGGCCGGTTCGAATCGACTCCCAGGCCGACAGCCGCTCGCCTTCCGCCAGCCCCGAATGCAGTACCGCGGGCCGGAACCCCAGGCGTTGCTGAAAACGGCGAATGAGCTGCGGCGTCAGGCCGATTTCGGGCACCAGCACCAACGCCTGGCCACCAGCCTGCAACACGGGCTGCAACAATTGCAGGTACACCTCGGTTTTGCCGCTGCCGGTCACCCCATCCAGCAGGTGACAGGAAAATCCCGTGCCCGCGGACTCGATGGCGGCGATTGCCGATTGCTGTTCATCGGTGAGCTTCGGACCCGGAGAGAGAGCAGCCGCCTCGGCCTGCAACGGCTCGGCCAGCACCCAGCCCTGTTGCATCACCTTGTTGAGGCTGGCCCGCCAGCGTTCGCCCAGGGTTTTCAGCTCCTCCGCCAAACGCGGGCCATCGCGGAGCTGCTGCAACAGGGCGTATTGCGCCGTGGCGTTGCCAGCCGGCTGCGCCAGGCGTTGCTCGCCCTCGCGGCTCAATCGATATTGCAGCGGCGGCGGCGGTAATTCGGCCCGGGGCTTACGCAGCGCCGGCGGCAGCGCTGCCTGCAGCACATCGCCGGGTGCATGCTTGTAGTACTGCCAACACCATTGCATCAGGCGCATCAGTGCCGGGTCGAGCAATGCCTGCCCATGGTCCAGCACCTGCTTCACGCGCAACAGGCGATTCATGGGCAATGCGGTTTCGGCATCGGCCGCCACCACCACGCCCACCAGTTGGCGCGAGCCGAACGGCACCACCACGCGGGAACCGGGCAGCGGCATGGCGCCACCCACGGGTGGCAGGTAGTCAAACACTTCGCGCAAGGGCACCGGCAGGGCAACCTTGACGACTTTGGGGGCGAGGGTGTGAAGCTGCTGTTGGCTCATCTCGCAGGGATTCTAGCCCGAGCACCTGGCCTGAGCACGCTTGAACCGCAGGCCAATAGACGGCGCGTTTCCGTTGTTTGAACAAAAACAGCAATTGGCCAGTGACAGGAATCCCGCTTCCGTTATCATGATCGAGCGGCCGAGCAGACCCGGCCAACGTGCAGTTCCGGCCAGCCTGAACTGCGGCAATCACAGAAGGAGAGACTTATGAGCATGATCAAAGAGTTCCGCGATTTCGCAATGCGGGGCAACGTCGTTGACATGGCGGTTGGTATCGTCATCGGCGCGGCCTTTGGAAAAATCGTCACTTCCTTTGTCAACGACGTGCTGATGCCACCCATCGGCATGTTGCTGGGCGGCGTGGACTTCAGTGACCTTGCGGTAACCCTCAAGGAGGCCAGCGGCGATGTCGCCGCGGTCAGCCTGAACTATGGCAGCTTCGTCCAGACCGTGGTGGATTTCCTGATCATTGCGTTCGCCATTTTCATGGTGATCAAGGCCATGAACTCGCTGAAGAAAAAAGAGGAAGCCGCTCCTGCGGAGCCACCAAAACCTTCAGCCGAAGAAGCCCTGCTCGCGGAAATCCGGGATTTGCTCAAGCAAAAATAGTCCCGGCAACAAAAAAGCCGGGGCGCCCGTACTAGGCGCCCCGGCCGGTGAATGTCGGTGAATTCCGGTGGATCCTCAGTTGACCTGGGGCTTCAGGAGTTCTTTGTCCACCAACTGGGAAAACTGGCGGTTGAGCAGTTCGCTGTCCGCTGTAAGCTCAACCAAGTCGGCCACGATGGCCGCCGCTTCGCGCAGCATCAGGTCAGGCTCGTCTTCCTCGGTGGCTTCTGAGTCTTCCAGTTCGGCGTCAGCGAATTCGTCAAAGTCTTCCGCATCAGGCACAACCGCGTCGTCAATCACGCGGTCGACGCCATGGCGCTTGGCCTTGCGCTCTTCCCGCTTGGCCTCTTCCTTGGCCATTTCCTCGCGGGCGGCAGATTCCATCAATGATACTTCGGTGCGGCCCGAGTTTTCGTTGAATTCGTCGATGTCGGCCAGCAGCCAGTTGAACTCTTCATCATGGCTGGAGCGCGCCTGGTAAAGGTTGTCAGCTACCGCCACCAACCGGCTCAGGTCGCCGGCTTTTTCAAAACGGGCTGAGTCGATGCTGGTCCAGGGCAGGGCATTCGGCAAGGAACGCTCACCGTATTCCTGCGGATCACCGGCTGAAGGAAAGCGAATGTCCGGCACCACGCCCTTGTTCTGTGTGGAGCCGCCGTTGACGCGGAAGAACTGCGCCATGGTCAGTTTCAGCTGGCCGGCAGATGCCGTATCGGAAGGCGCATAGTCATCCAGGTCGATCAGGCTCTGCACCGTGCCTTTGCCGAAAGTCGGTTCGCCGATGACCACGCCACGGCCATAGTCCTGGATGGCCGCCGCAAAAATTTCCGAAGCCGAAGCGCTGTAACGGTTGACCAGCACGGCCATCGGGCCGTCCCAGGCCATGCCACTTTCCAGGTCTTCCTCGGTGGAAATGCGGCCATTCGAATTTCGTACCTGCACAACCGGCCCGCGATCGATGAACAGCCCGGTCAGCGTAGTGGCTTCCAGCAAGGAGCCGCCGCCGTTGTCACGCAGGTCAACCACGATACCGGTCACGCCCTGCTCTTTCAGCTCTTCAATCTGCTTGCGCACATCACGCGTGCTGGAGCGGTAGTCCGGTTTATTGGCCGCACGGCCTTCGAAATCCAGGTAGAACACCGGCAAATCGATGATGCCGATTTTCTGCATTTCATCCGTGCCTTCAACCGGCACTTCGATGATGTTGCTCTTGGCGGCCTGCTCTTCCAGTTTCACCTCGTTGCGCACGATTTCAATGGACGTGGGCGGCGTGGAGACACTGGCATCTTCCGGCAGGACATCGAGGCGCACGACGGTGTCCTTGGGGCCGCGAATCAGCTCGACCACGTCATCGACGCGCCAGCCGATCACGTCCACCATCTTGCCGTCCTTGCCCTGGCCAACCGCGGTAATCCGGTCTCCCGCTTTCAGCCGGCCATCCTGGTCGGCCGGGCCGCCCGGCACCACGCTGGCGATGGTGGTGTACTCCGACTGCCGGCTGAGCAATGCGCCGATGCCTTCCAGCGACAGCTTCATGGAAATTTCAAAGTTTTCCGAAGTGCGTGGTGAAAGATACGACGTATGCGGTTCGATGGACTGGGCAAACGCATTCATGAAAAACTGGAAAACGTCATCCGCTTTCAGTTCGTTGATGCGCCGTTCCATGTTGTCATAGCGCTCGTCCAGCGTTTCGACAATCTTGGTGTCTTCCTTGTCGGTGAGCTTGAGGCGCAGGTAATCGTTCTTCACGCGTTTGCGCCAAATCTCATCCAGTTCAGCCACGCTCTCGGCCCAGGGCGCCTCGCTGCGGTCGAACTGGTAATACTCATCGATGGTGAAATCCATCGGCTGGTGCGCCGCATTGCGTGAAAACGCCACGCGCTCGCGGACTCGGTCCAGGTAGATGTTGAACATTTCATAGGCCGGCTGCAGGTCGGAATGCCGCAGGGCATCGTCCAGGCTTTGCTCGTAACGCTTGAAAGCCTCGATATCACTGGCCAGGAAGTAACTGCGATTGGGGTCAAGCAGTTCGATGTATTGCTCGAAAATGACTTCGGACAGGTCATCATCCAGCTTGGTGTCCTTGTAATGCCAGTTGGTCAGGAAACGGGTTGCGAGATTGGTGGCATAGCGCTGGTCCATGCTGGGCTTGAGCTCCAGCGATTCAGCGGACTGCACGGCCGCAAAAGCGAGCGATCCGGCCAAAGTGCTGCCGAGCAGCAGGCCGAAAACTTTTCCGCTAAACACACAAATTCGATTCACAAAACCTTCTCCCAGAACTCTGACATGTTGCGAACGGGACGATGTTGCAACCATCGAACCCCCTTCGGGGCCGAACCCTCTCACTGTGAGTTTCAACCCGTAACCGGGCTCAACTTTGGGTTCAGAATCCCGCATGAATGGGAGGAAATTGCTTTCCTCACTGATATTTATGCACTTTTCAGACAAGGAAAACAATCTCGAGTTTCTTGCCGGCGCATATTTAACGCCAAAAGGTTGCGATTTTCGGATCAGGCGCTCACTTGCCTGGCCTGTCGCGAGCGTGGCTCGTTCCCACAACCTTTCTGTGGGAGGCAGCCATGCCGCCGATCTTGCCGCCCAAGTCGCGAGCGTGGGTCGCTCCTACACCAGGCCTGAATCGTGGGCCATCTGGTCGGCATGGTAGGAAGACCTGACCAGCGGGCCCGAAGCCACGTGGATAAAGCCCAACTCATAGGCCAGCACTTCCAGCTGTTTGAACTCATCCGGCGTCCAGTAACGCATCACCGGGTGATGGTGCGCGCTGGGCTGCAGGTACTGGCCAATTGTGACCAGGTCCACATCGTGTGCGCGCAGGTCGCGCAGGGTCTGTTCCACCTGCTCCAGCGTCTCTCCCAGGCCCAGCATGATGCCGGATTTGGTAGGCACTTCCGGCTGGCGCTGCTTGAAAGCCTGCAGCAGGCCCAATGACCACTGGTAATCCGCGCCAGGCCGCACGTTCCGGTACAGGGCTTCAACCGTTTCAATGTTGTGGTTGAACACATCCGGTGGCGAGGCAGTAAAGATATCCAGCGCCTTCTGCAGTTTGCTGCGGCCGCGAAAATCAGGCACCAGGATTTCCACCTGGATGCCCGGATTGGCAGCGCGCACGGCATCGATGCAGGCGGCAAAATGGGCGGCGCCGCCATCGCGCAAATCATCGCGGTCCACCGAGGTGATGACCACGTAACGCAAGGCCATTTCCCGGACCGAAGCTGCCAGCTGCGCCGGTTCGTTCTGGTCCGGTGCCAGCGGGCGTCCATGCGCGACGTCGCAGAACGAACAGCGCCGGGTGCAGATTTCGCCCAGCACCATGAACGTAGCCGTACCCTTGTTGAAGCATTCGTGGATATTCGGGCAGGAAGCCTCTTCGCACACCGTCACCAGCTTGCGGTCGCGCAGGCGCGCCTTCAGCTCACCCACCGCATTACCGGCCGGCAGGCGCACGCGGATCCACGGCGGCTTGCGCAGCACGGGCGCATCGGCATCGAACTGCGCTGTGTTTCGCGCCATCTTGGATTCGCCCTGCTCCTTCACGCCTGCCTGCACGGCACGCGGTTGGGGCACATTCAGCAACAGCTTATCGGCTTCGTTCATACCGGAATGGTTCCGCTGGCAAACTCGACACGCTCAAACCCCAGCTGGTCCGCCAGTTGCTGCACCAGCCGCTGCTCCACATCGGCCAACCCGACCGCCGTGAAATCGGCCAGCTGCGTAACCCGCAGGCCGGCAAAGCCACAGGGATTGATGCGCTGGAAAGGCTCGAGGTCCATTTGGATATTGAACGCCAGTCCGTGGAATGAACAGCCGCGCCGTACCCGCAAGCCCAGTGAAGCGATTTTGGCCTCGCTCACATAAATTCCCGGCGCGCCGGGATGCCGCTCGGCCTGCACGCCATAGTGAGACAGCACGCGCAGGATGGCCTCTTCAATTCTGCATACCAGGGCTTTGACACCGATGCCCAGGCGACGCAGGTCCACCAGCGGGTAAGCCACGATCTGGCCGGGCCCGTGATAAGTCACCTGGCCGCCGCGATCCACCTGAACCACCGGGATGTCGCCGGGCGCCAGCACATGCTCGGCTTTGCCGGCTTGCCCCTGGGTGAATACCGGCGGATGCTGCACCAGCCAGAGCTCGTCCGGAGTGTTGTCATCACGGTTGTCCGTGAATGCCTGCATGGCCCGCCACACCGGCTCGTAGGGTTGCAGGCCCAGCTGCCTCACCGTCAGCTGGCCAACGGCAGTGCCGGTCTCGCTGCCGGACCGGGACAGTGGCACGGGCTGGCAAAGTGGCGTTGCGGTATTCATGTCTGCGGGCTCATCACAAGGCCATGACAACCAGGTTGCTGTCGGTGAGTGCGCGGTAAATGCCGTCCAGCTGGCTCTTTGACTGCGCTTCAATCACGGCCGTCAAAGCGAGGTAATTGCCCGCCTTGCTTTGTGAAGTGGTGATGTTCTCGCCCGCGTAAAGGGAGGCCCGCGACAGGATGATGTCGCTGACTACCCGGACGAACTCGTCGCTGTTATGGCCCATGGCTTTGATAGGAAACCGGCAGGGAAATTGCAGCAGCGTGGTCCGGTCATGGGCGCTGTGGACATTACTCGTCATCACCCAGCATCCCGTCCACCCACAGCATCAGGCCATCCCAGGTGCGGCCCATGAAGCCGGCTTCCTGAACCGCCGCCAGGGTGACCAGGTCGCGGCGTGCCACCGCCTGGTCATCCAGCGTCACCTGGATCGAACCCACCACCTGCCCTTCCGCCAGAGGCGCGATGAGCTCTGACTGCAGCTCCACCTTGGCCTTCAGGTCATCGTAACGGCCACGCTGGATGGTGATGAACAGGGGTTGTGCCAGCCCGGTGGCCACCTCTTCGCCGACGCCCTTCCAAACCTTGCCCTTGGCCAGTTCGGTGCCCGCCTCGTACAGCTGGATGGTTTCGTAGAAACGGAAACCGTAGTTGAGCAGGGTCTGGCTTTCGCTGGCGCGTGAGGATTCGGAATCCGAACCCATCACCGCGGCTACCAGCCGCATGCCATCGCGCAAAGCCGAGGACGCCAGGCAGTAACCCGCCGACTCGGTGTGGCCGGTTTTCAGGCCATCGATGGCAGGGTCGCGCCACAGCAGGGTGTTGCGGTTGTGCTGGCGGATTTCATTGAAGGTGAATTCCTTTTCTGAATACCAGGCGTAGTACTCGGGGAATTCATTGATGATGGCCGAGCTCAGCCGCGCCACGTCGCGCGCGGTGGTGTAGTGATCCTCGTGCGGCAGGCCGGTTGAATTCATGTAATGCGTGCCGGTCATGCCCAGTTCATCGGCATAGTGGTTCATCAGGCCGGCAAAAGCCTGCTCTGAACCAGCGACATGCTCGGCCAGCGCAACGCAGGCGTCATTGCCGGACTGGATGATCATGCCGCGGATCAGCTCCATCACGGTGGGTGTCATGCTCGGATCGATGAACATGCGCGACCCACCCGTGCGCCAGGCTGCCTCGCTGACGACCACGGTATCTTCCAGCTTGATCTTGCCGGCCGATAGCTCTTTGAAAACCACGTAGGAGGTCATCAACTTGGTGATGCTGGCCGGCTCGACCCGCATATCGGCATTGTGCTCCACCAGGATCTGCTGGCTGTGGAAATCCTGCAGGATGTAGCTTTTGGCGCCGAGCACGGGAGGCGCTGGAATGGGCGCGGGCCCGCTGGGCACGTCCGGGGTCGGCAAATTGGGTACCTGGGCGAATACGGCGCCTGCAAACAGAACGGCAAACAGTAGAGCTGGACTTACTGCTGCCTTTGTTGCTGCCCGGATTGCGGACGGGGCGGCGGCCGACAGTGCTCTCAGGCTGGAAAATCTATTCATTATGTTCAATCTGGTTCACATGAGTGAGTGATTATTGCGGAAAGCGCGCCAGGTTTCACTTGTGCTGCTGACTGAAACGTTGTTACGACCGCTGGCGGCGCTCCGGGCTGGACCCTGAAGACATGACCCTCAAGGCTTGATTCTATGTGGGCGTTCAAAGCCGAGTTCAATGGCCCGCTGGATCATGGTGTCGGCCTCGCGAGCAGTGGTGTAAGGCCCGATCCATACCCGGTACATGCGGTTGGCCTTGTGAATGCTGGCGGGTTTGAGGTCGACGCCTTCCAGCCGGCCGGCCAGTTCCTCCGCGCTTTTTTTGCTACTGAACGCGCCCATCTGCAGGAACACCGTTTCCTCACCGCCGGTGACGCCAGGGATCCGCAGTTCGCTGGCCGTGGCCTTGGGCAGCTTGCTGGTGTCAATGGCGCGCACTTCCACATTCGCGGTGCCATTGCCGATCATGTCCAGCCGAATGGCCGCCGCATACGACATGTCGATCAGGCGCTTGTCCTTGAACGGGCCGCGGTCATTGATCTTGACGATTACTTTCTTGCCGTTGTCGAGGTTGGTGACCTCGGCATAAGTGGGCAACGGCAGCGTTTTGTGCGCTGCCGTTGCCAGGTGCATGTCATACGGTTCGCCGCTGGACGTGCGGCGGCCATGGAATTTGGTGCCGTACCAGGAGGCCACGCCGCGTTCCCTGTACCCCTTGGATGAGGACATCACTCGGTATTTCTTGCCGAAAACCTCGTACGGTGAATGGTTGCCGTAGGATGCCAGCGGTTCGTTGCGCGGCACCGCGTCCTTGACATCGGCCGCGGTGATGCGCACATCAGAGGGGCCATCATTCACCGGCCCGGTGCTGGCGGCTTTGCCCGCCGTGCCGGCCTGGCCGGTTTTGGGCTGGCTGCTGCAGGCTGCAAGCAGCAAAACCAGACTGCCGGCCAGCAGCGGCAGGCCCAGGCGCCTTGCCCGGCTCCACGGTGGCCGGCTCAAATCAGCATGCCTCTCAATTTTGCATACCCTTGAGGATTTCCTCGCTGAGTTCATGCACCGCCATGGCATACAGGGGGCTGCGGTTATAGCGGGTGATCACGTAGAAGTTCCCGAAGGTCAACCAGTATTCCTCACCGGATTTTTCTTCCAGCCCGGTGACCGTCGCCATGGCCTCCGGGTCGGCATTCGCCGCCGTGAAACCACCATCCGCCAGTTCGGCCACGCTGTTCTTCACCTTGAAATCTTTCCGCGACACCAGGTTCATGTCGGCCTCCGCCGCCCGGGTTGCTTTCATCGCCACCGGCTGGCCGTAATCCCAGCCGTGCACGTGGAGGTAATTGGCCACGCTGCCGATAATGTCGTCCAGCGAGCTCCACAAATCGCGCCGGCCATCATCGTCGAGATCAACGGCATAAGCCCGGTAGCTGCTGGGCATGAACTGTCCCAGGCCCATCGCGCCGGCGTACGAACCGGTGACATCAACCAGCGGCAGGTTTTCTTCCTGGCCCAACACGATGAAATTCATCAATTCGCTGGAGAAAAACGCTGAACGGTCATTGCCGGTATCGGGGTAGTAGAACGACAGCGTGGCGAGGGCATCCAGTACCCGGTAGCTGCCGGTGATACGGCCATAAAACGTTTCCACGCCGATGATGGCCACGATGTACTGCGGGTCCACCTGGTAACGCTCGGCTGCCCTGGCGATGCGCTCCGAATTATCCTTCCAGAACGCCACACCCTGCTCGATGCGCTTTTCGGTCAGGAAGATCGGCCGGTAGTCATACCAGGGTTTGGCTTCGGCCGGCCGGCTGATCGCATCGACGATGGATTGCTTGAATTCAGCCTGCTGCAACAGGTCCAGGACTGCCTGTTCATCCAGCTCGTGTTCCGCGGCAGCCTTCTTCGCGAAGTCTTCCACTCCGGGATGCGGCCCGGCGGTACTTTCGGCCAGGCAGGATGAACTCAGGCTGGCCACCAGGCACAAAGCGGCCAGGCGCAGCATCAGGGAACGGGTACATGAGGCAGCCGGCAGAACATCCGGGCCAGGTCCAGGCCTGGGTTCGGCCGGAGTATGGCATGTGGGCAGGGAATTCGCCGTGGAAGCTTTATATTGAGTCACACTTCAATCCTGTAGTTGCCCCGGAAGACTGCCGGGTGTGGTTGTTCGATTCATTGGACAGCGCAAAGTTTAACTGAAACTTTCCCGTCAACGCATGAACTTGCGGTGGCCATACACCGACATCAGCATGCCGAACCCGGCCAGCAGGGTGACGATGGAGGTGCCACCGTAACTGACCAGGGGCAGCGGCACACCCACCACCGGCAACAGGCCGGATACCATGCCGGCATTCACCATCACGTAAACCGAAAAGGTGAACGCCAGGCTGCCGGCCAGCAGGCGGGAATAGGTGTCCTTGGCCATGCTGGCGATGTACAGGCTGCGGCCGATGATGAAGAGATAGGCGAGGAACAGCAGGCTCACGCCCAGCAGGCCGAATTCTTCCGACAGCACGGCCAGGATGAAATCCGTATGGCGCTCCGGAATGTATTCCAGCCGGGACTGGGTGCCCAACAGCCAGCCCTTGCCGGTCCAGCCACCGGAACCTACGGCGATTTTTGACTGGATGATGTTCCAGCCCGTGCCCAATGGGTCGGAGCTGGGATCGAGGAAGGTGCGCACCCGGTTCCGCTGGTACTCGTGCATCACCATCCACAGAGCCGGCGCCGCGACCACTGCCACCGCGCCCAGGCCCAGTATCCAGCGCCACTGCAATCCGGCCAGGAAAATCACGATGGCGCCGGACAGGCCCACCAGCAGGGCCGTACCCAGGTCCGGTTGCCGCGCGATCAGCAGGGCCGGCGCCACCAAAAGGACAACCGCCATCAGGGTCATGCGCAAATTGGGTGGCAGGTTGCGCGGATGGAAAAACCAGGCCAGCGTCATGGGCAATGCCAGTTTCATGATTTCCGAAGGCTGGAAACGCACCACACCGAAATCCAGCCAGCGATGAGCACCTTTGCCCTCACCCACCACCCAGGTGGCAGCCAGCAGCAACAGGCCGATGGCATACAGCCAGGGCGTCCAGGTGCGCAGGATGTGTGGCGGCACCAGGCTCAGGCCCAGCAGCGCTGCCAGCCCCACGCCCAGGCGAATGGCCTGGCGCGTCACCATGTCCATGCTTTCGCCCGATGCGCTGTAGAGCACCAGGAGGCCTCCCCCCATTACCAGCATCAGCCCCGCCAGCAGTGGCCAATCCAGCCTGGGCCAGGCGACCCAGGCAGGCACCAGACGGCTTAACCGGGAAGTGATCATTGCGGTTCCTGCTCCAGCCAGGACTGGATTACCGCTTTCGCCACCGGCGCCGCTTCACGCGAGCCACCACCACCGTGCTCCACCACCACAGCAACAACAATGGTTGGATTCTCAAACGGTGCATAGGCAATGAAAAGGGCATGATGGCGCAGGTGCGCTGCCACATCGCTGCTTTGCTTGTCTTCATCTTCGGCCAACTTGACGACCTGCGCGGTTCCGCTCTTGCCGCCCATTTCATAGCCGTTAAGGGGCAACAGGGATCGCGCTGTGCCGGCAGCGCCATGAATCACCCGATGCATCCCCTGGCGCACTGCTGCCCAATTGGCTTCATTACGAACCGGAACGACCCCAATAACCGGTGCTTCGAACCGTTGCACGCGCTCGTCTCCCGGACGCTTTGCGGCATACAGCAGGCGCGGCGCAAACCGCTTTCCACCATTCACCAGTGCGGACAGGGCCACAGCCAATTGCACCGGTGTAACCACGTTGAAACCCTGGCCTATGCCGGCAATCACGGTTTCCCCGGGATACCAGGGCTGATTGAAACGGCCACGTTTCCAGTCGCGGGAGGGCAACACACCAGCACCCTCTCCCGGCAGATCAAGGCCGGAAACCTCGCCAAATCCAAACTGCGCCAGGTAATCGTGCATGCGGTCGATGCCGAGATCCAGCGCGACCTGGTAGAAGTAGGTGTTGACCGACATCTCCAGCGCCGACTCGATGGTCACCCAGCCATGGCCGCCTTTGCGGTAGTCGCGATAAGGCCTGCTCACACCGGGCAGGTAAAACGCGCCACTGGAAAATATGCGTTGGCCTGCCGTAACCACGCCCTCTTCCAGCCCCGCGAGACCCACAAACGGCTTGAGCGTGGAACCCGGTTCAAAATTTCCACGAGTGGCCCGGTTGAACAGGGCCCGGCCCGGCGCATCGAGAATTGCCTGGTAGTCTTTGGCGCTGATGCCATAGACAAAGGGGTTGGGGTCGAATGCCGGCTTGCTGACCATGGCCAGGATGGAGCCATCATTCGGGTTCATGGCAACAACCGAGCCCGGACGGTCGCCCAGCGCATTCCAGGCCGCCTGCTGCACCGCGATGTCCAGCGACAGCACCAGGTCATCACCGTGCTGCGGATCGCGCCGTTCCAGCACCCGCAGCACCCGGCCCTGCACATTGGTTTCCACGGTTTCAAGCCCGCTGCGGCCATGCAAACGCGCTTCGTACTGGCGCTCGACACCGCTTTTGCCGATGTGGGTATTGGCGCGGTAGTCGTCGGCATCGATGCCGGCCAGGTCGTTCTCATCAATACGACCCACGTAACCCAGCACGTGCGTGAGCATTTCACCATAGGGATAATGGCGGGACAGGTAAGGCACGACATCAACGCCCGGGTAGCGATGCCGGTCGACGGCAAAGCGCGCCACTTCCTCTTCGCTCAGGTTGAACTTCAGCGGCACGGCTTCAAAGCTGCGATAGCGCCTGCGATCCTTGTTGAACTGCTCCAGCACATCTTCCGGCAACTCCACCAGTTGGCCCAGCGCTGCGATGGTGGGTTCAAGCCCATCGACCTTCTCGGGCACGATTTCCAGCCGGTAGGCCGGCAGGTTTTCAGCGATCGGGCGGCCGCGACGGTCGTAAATTAGCCCCCGGTTCGGGGCTACGGGCACCAGCCTCACCTGGTTGTTGGTGGACTGTGTGCTGAATTCGTCGTGCTTGATCACCTGCAGCCAGAAATAACGCGCCAGCAAGCCGGCCATGACCAACAGCAGCAGCCCGAAGCCGGTCACAATGCGTGAACGGAACAGGCGCGTTTCCAGCCAGGGATCCTTGATCGACTGACCCCTGTCATTGCCCTGGCTGAGCAGGCGCCTGACTTTCCGGATCACCTTTTCACCACCTGCCCCGCCTCATGCCCCATCTCATGCACCGGGATGAGCGCGGTGACGCGAAGCGCCGCGATAGCGGTCCAGCAACAGGAACAACCAGGGCCACACCAGCATCCCCACCACCGGCGCCAGCCAGTACGCGGCCGATGGCAGCGAGTCGCCGCGCAGGCTGATGATCCACACCACAATGATGCGGTCGTTGACCAGCAGCGCCAGCACTGACAGCGCCTGCTGCCAGGGAGGGAAAAAGCGCAGGCGCGCGCGGAATCGCGTTACCAGGTAGATCATGATGACCAGCCCAAGGGCGTGCATGCCCAGCAGGCTGCCGGTAAGCAGGTCGAGGCCAAGCCCCACCAGAAAGGCAGCACCGAGCGTGATGATGCCCTGCGTTTCCAGGCACCAGAATATCAGCACCAGCGCCACCCAGTAGGGCCGCAACGGCTCGACGATCTCAGGCAGCGGAATGATGCTGAGCACCATGGCCACCAGCAGGCTGGTGATGATGGGGGCCAGGCGGTCGCGCTGGGACATCATCACGGCTGTTCCTCCGCCGCTGCGGCACCTTCATCACCAGGTCCGTCGCCGTTGACCGCTTCACTTGCTTCCACTACCGGCTCGTCGCGGCCAGGATCGTTCGCTGCAGTCAGTTCGCCGACCTGGCCGCTGTCACCGCTCTCCGTTGCGCCATCATCGGCCGGCATCGTTGCCTGCGGCGCATCGCCCACTTCACTCTCGGGCAGCGGATCGGGTAGCGGCTCGGGCAGCGGCTCGGGCAGCGGATTTTTGAGTAGCAGCACTTCACGGCCGCGGTCGAAGGCGGCCAGCGGCCTGGCCATGGCTTCGGCGAACATGCGGCCCTCGGCGCGATCGACTGTTTCAATCAGAGCGACCGGGTAGCCACCGGGAAACCGGCTGCCCAGCCCTGAAGTCACCAGCAGGTCGCCTTCGCGGACATCCGCTTCACGCGGCAGGTTGGGCAAACTGAGCAGGCCGGTATTGCCCAACCCATACGCCACGGTGCGCTGGCCGGTACGGTTGATCTGCACCGGCAGGGCATGGTTCGGGTCGGAAATCAGCCGCACCCGCGAAAAATGCAGGTCGACTTCTTCCACCTGGCCAACCACCCCTGCGCCATCGATTACTGCCTGGCCGACCTGCACATTCCGGTCGCGCCCGCGATCGATCATGACGCGATGCGAGAAAGGGTCGAGGTCCACATCGATCAGTTCGGCAAACTGGTACTTGATCTCCAGCCTGCCCGAGCCATCCAGCAACTCACGCAGGCGGCGGTTTTCCTGTTCCAGGGCTTCAAAACGTTGCAGTTGCGCCTGCTGGGCCAGGAGCTGGTCTGCCAGGTCCTTGTTCCTGCGCTGCATGGATTGCGTGCTCTGGAAGAACGACCAGGTGCCCCGCAGCGCGCGCACCGGCCACTCCACCACATGGTAGATCGGCTCGACCAGGTAGTCGGCGTAGGCACGCATGCGCGGCACATACTTGCCACGGTGGTCCATGGCCATCAGCACGATTGCAAGGAGAACGTACATCATGAGCCTGGCGGTGAGCGCCGCCTGGCCGGAGAATTTTGCGCCGACTACGGCATCACCGCGGGCCATGGGTCAGCTCCCATGGATCAATTTCCATGGATCAACTCCCATGCATCAACTCGTGGAGAAGAAATCACCGTTGTTCTGGTCCATCAACTCCAAAGCCCGACCCCCACCGCGCGCCACGCAGGTGAGGGGGTCATCGGCGGCAAACACCGGCAGGCCGGTTTCTTCCGCCAGCAGGCGGTCGAAACCACGCAGCAGGGCTCCGCCTCCGGTCAGGACAATACCGGTTTCCGATACATCCGAACACAGCTCGGGCGGTGTTTGCTCCAGCGCCGTGCGCACCGCATCGAGGATGCTGGAGAGGCTTTCGTTCAGTGCTTCCAGCACCTCATTGCTGCCGATGGTGACGTTGCGAGGCACGCCTTCCGCCAGGTTGCGACCCGACACTTCCATGGTGGTGGGCTGTTCGTCCGGCCAGGCGCAACCGATCTCGATCTTGATGCGCTCGGCGGTGGTTTCGCCGATCAGCGTGCCGTAATTGCGGCGCACGTAGTTGACGATGGCTTCATCGAACTGGTCACCGCCCACGCGCACCGAGTTGGAGTACACCAGGCCGTTCAACGAGATTACCGCCACTTCAGAAGTACCACCGCCGATATCCAGCACCATGGCGCCACGGGCCTCATGCACCGGAATGCCGGCGCCGATTGCCGCGGCCATGGGTTCTTCCACCAGGAACACCTCGCGCGCACCGGCACCTTCGGCGGATTCCTTGATGGCCTTGCGCTCCACCTGGGTGGAACTGCAGGGCACGCACACCAATACACGCGGGCTGGGACGCAGGAAACGCGAAGTGTGTACCTTGCGGATGAAATGCTGCAGCATGGCTTCGGTCATGTTGAAGTCGGCAATCACACCGTCCTTCAGGGGGCGTACCGTGCGGATATTGCCCGGCGTTCGGCCCAACATGCGTTTGGCTTCGGTGCCTACCGCCGCCACGTGTTGCGGGCCGCCGGGTCCCCGGTCCATTCGAACCGCCACCACCGAGGGTTCATTGAGTACGATTCCCTGCCCGCGCACGTAAATCAGGGTATTGGCCGTACCCAGATCGATCGAGAGATCGTTGGAGAACAGGCCGCGGAGACTTTTCATGACCATTTGGAAGGTTCCACCGGTATCGGGAGTGCCAAGGGCGGCTAATGTATCAGTGCCCGCCCGGCTCCGCAACTGAAAAATCTTGAAAAACCGTGTATT
The DNA here is from genome assembly GCA_964470455.1 of uncultured Wenzhouxiangellaceae bacterium. Classification (GTDB taxonomy): domain Bacteria; phylum Pseudomonadota; class Gammaproteobacteria; order Xanthomonadales; family SZUA-36; genus JAWXBM01. Next base: position 11,827 of record CAYYCX010000033.1, on the reverse strand, counting down.
TATGCGGCTTTTCGAAGATTCGCCAGAATTTTGCCAGCACGATGGCCCTGGTTATCCACAGGACTGATATATCAGTAACGGAGCGTATTTTTTCCAATTATTACTGCACAAACCCCCGTTTTTACTGAATTCCGTTAGAATGCGCGAGTTTTGTATATCAGCAGACCAGCAACAGGCAGGTAAACATGTCGGCTTTGATTTGTGGTTCCCTGGCTTATGACACCATCATGGTGTTTCCCGATGCGTTTCGCGATCACATCCTGCCTGACCAGATGCACATCCTGAATGTGAGCTTCCTGGTGCCGGAAATGCGCCGCGAATTTGGCGGCGTGGCCGGCAATATTTCCTACAACCTGCATTTGCTGGGCGGCACGCCGTTTCCCATGGCCACGGTGGGCGATGATTTCGGGCCCTACCAGCAGCACTTCGACAGCCTGGGCATTTCCACCCGCTACGTGAAGAAAATTCCGGGCACGTTTTCACCCCAGGCCTTCATCACCACCGACATGGAAGACAACCAGATCACCGCCTTTCACCCGGGCGCCATGTCGCAGAGCTTTCTCAACAGAGTGAGCGACACCACCGGCATCAAAATCGGAATCGTCGCCCCGGATGGCAAGGAAGCCATGCTGCAGCACAGCCGCGACTTCGTGGAGGCCGGCATTCCTCATATCTTCGATCCCGGCCAGGCCATCACCCTGTTCAACGGCGAGCAGTTTCGTAACTTCATCGAAGAAGCGCGCTGGGTGGTGGCCAACAGCTACGAGTACAAGCTACTGCAGGAACGCACCGGCTGGAGTGGCGAAGAAATTGCCCGTCACGTGGACGCACTGGTGGTGACTCACGGGGCTGAAGGCTCAGAAATTTTTACCGTGGATGAGCACACCCGTGTTGAAGCCGCCCAGGCCGATGGCATCCAGGATCCCACCGGCTGCGGCGATGCCTACCGCGCGGGATTACTGCACGGCATCCTGAATGATTTCGACCTGGTTACCTGTTGCCGCATCGGTTCCATTATGGGCGCCATCAAGATCGCCCACCAGGGCCCGCAGAACCACAAACCCGACATGGCCGAAATCGAGCAACGGTTTTTTGAGGCCTACGGGTACCGGTTCTGAACCGTAGTCACGTCCTCCCGGCTCACCATGAAATGGCGTCATTCCGGCGAATGCCGGAATCCATTTAGCCTTCACGTCAATTAGGATTTGATCAAATATTGACCATTACTTGATTCGGTATTACCCTTTCAAGTAATGAAAACCATCACCCTCAAAGCCGACCCCAAGTTCGATGCAGAACTCACCGCATTGGCAGAACGCCTTCATTCCACGAAAAGCGCCGTGATCCGCGAAGCGGTGGGTGAGTACAAAACCAAACTTGACCGCGAAGAGCTGCGCCAGAAAATTCAGGCTGCCTCGCTAAAAGTCAGGCAGTCCAACCTGGAAGAGATGGAAATTTGGGACGTGGCCATAGCCGATGGCCTGGACGAGACTGAAGACTTCAGCGACTGGCAAAAATGACCTACAAAAGAGGGGCGATCTACCTTGCCAACCTGAACCCGTCACGCGGTACAGAACCCGGCAAAACCCGCCCCTGTCTGGTTATCCAGAGTGACCTGCTGAGTTCCAGTGGACATCCGAGCACGACAATCCTGCCAATAACCAGTCGGCTGGTTAATGGTGCGGAGCCCCTGCGGTTCGACATCAACGCCCGAGATAGCCTTCAACGAAATTCACAGGTGCTGGTTGACCAGGCGCGAACCATCGACAACCGCCGGTTCGCGAGCGATGCCCTCACCGAATTGCGCACGGATGAGATGGTGCGGTTGGAAGAAAGCCTCAAGATCATCCTGGGGTTTGGCCAATGACTCAAAAAATGCCATTGGTTGTTGACATTCAAGGCTGGTGAAAGGAGAATTTGCGCCCCGCTGTGCTCCCTGCGCGGCAATCAAAATTTCGATACATGGTGATGTAGCTCAGCTGGTTAGAGCGCGGCACTCATAATGCTGAGGTCGGTGGTTCAAGTCCACCCATCACCACCATATTTTTCAAATACTTACATTAAATCAAGCTCTCCTATCTGCTGATTTGGCGCATTTTTGGCGCAATCAACTGCGACAATTTTCGACTTGGAATCCATGCTTGAATTCGGCAGTGAGGCCTTTTGCTATTTGATTCGTTCCAAAATCAGTAAGAACATACGTGTAAGGAACATAGCCTCTTGGAGAGTGAAAGCAATGGGCAAACCCGCTTCCAAATTTGTTTGGGAAGGCAATCTTTACTTTTTGAAGGATAACTCGGAAGGTGACGAATACGAAGTGTCCGAGATCGTTTACCGTACTTGTCTGGTCGAAGGCTTGCTAATAATCGGAAAAAGAGAACTCTGGAATGATCCAGGGAAAGGAGTCGGATCAAAACTTTCGGTGGCCATGAACACATTAGGTGCCGCAGCGGGAAATGCTGTCGCAGCAACTATTGGAGCAGCTTTGCTACCAGTTGTGGCCGTAGGTGCAGCAGCCACGGCGGTTACCAATTCCTTTAAGAAAAATGATGGAAGAAGCGGACTGTTAACGCTTCAGGAGTTCATGGAAGAAACTGGAATTGCAATCGAAGACACACTGATCGCACCAGCTGAAACCGTCAAATTGACTAGCAAGAGGGCAGGAAGAGATTGGATGACCTTTGGTATGGACCCTGCAAACTTTAAGATTATCCTTTCAGGGACTTTTCTCGAAAGTGCAAAAAAGGAGCTAAATACGCGCATCATATTGGATTACCACTTTGGAAACTCTCAAAAGCATGTTGCTGAGGCATTTAGAAGAGCGGGGTTTACATTCAAAATATTATGACTAGCAGCACACATTAGCGATACCGAACTGGCTCCAAGCCAAGAACACCCATCGCGACCAATTAATACAAATACTTACCTACAAGTAGCCTGCGCTTTTGAACGTAATGGCGCACTTTTTTTAGCGTAATCATGAGAAAAAACTGCTCTTCGAAAATGACATTGCAATCGTGGCCATAAGCTTGGCGATAGCCCCTTTTCGAACTGAAGACCGCGGAAACCATACTCATTTTCGACGCTTATTTTTTCTGCGCTCAATCGCTTCGAGTGCTCGTCTCTCCTTCCGACTTGGGCGTTTCGGGGAAATCACCGCGACTTCTGGCCATTCCGCTTCGTCAAGTGAACGTTTGATCAAATCGTCATCATTAAGGAAGCCGTAATGCTGTCGGCGCTTCTCCAAGTCGCCTATTAGTTCGTCTGTCCACTCAGGGTTTTCAACCAATATTAGATCTTCTGAAGATCCTCGACTTTCCTCACCAGGCTTGGGTGGAGCCTCAGTTGCAATTCCAATTACTCTTGGCAGATTGTCAAATCGTTGCAAAAGCAAAAGGGCATAGGTGCTCAACATGTCAGCGCGCACTTGTCGATACCTTTCATAACCACCTTCAATTTCCTTCTCGGGTGGCGCCAATGTGAAGAAGAAAAAGGCGGTTTCCCCAGTTTTCGGGTTCTTCAAGTTGGGCAAGAAGGACCGTACGAATTTGCCATGCTTCCGTGCTTCCTCTAACGCACCCAGAATTCCCCTGCCCATCAATCGTCTTCTGAAGCGCCCCTCCAGCGCCATGTAGCGCACGCCCCGCTCGAGATCTGAAAACGGACGAGCGTGACCGTCATGAACAATCGTTGTTCCTGCTAACAGATTCTCACCAAACATGGCAATCAGCCTATCCCAGACATATGACGCTTCATCAGCTTGCTTCTTAGCTATGTACTGGGGATGCTGAGTCAGTTCTGAGAATGTGCCAGCAAGCTGAAGCGGCGCTTCCGGACTAAGCGGCCCACCGTCTGGGCCGAGGAAGCCATGTTCGTGCTCAGAGATCATATGCGTTAAGTAGTGCGCGACGAGATCCTCTTCGCCTTGTGCGGAATTCAGGAACCCTGAGCGGATCAATTCCTCTTTTTTGGAAAGGTACTCTGTCAAGTCAGAAATCGTGTCCAACTCTTGCAATACGATGTCCAGCGAACCGTCATCGAGGACGTGCACAAACATTCCATCAGGATTTACGTCCCCAACACAAAATGGAGGGAAAGGGGTACGATTATCGCCACTAGGATTTTGGGCGTCCCCTTTTACATACAGGCTTCCAGTGACTCCCCCGTTAGAAGATCGAGTTGCATCTCCGGCACCCCTTGCGACTACGATACCATGCAGCCTCATTTCCTCTGGCGGAGGTAAATTGAGCGGAAGTCGCTGTTTACAGGTTCCATCCAAGAAAACTCTTTCTGGAAATTGACTCAACCAACGTGCAGCTCCGTTAACCTGATCGACAGATTTTTGAATGGCCCGCTTGTACCAACGCGCCCAAGCGACATCCAGGTCCCCCGGTGGCCAAGATATGCTTTTGTCGCTGAATATGATGACTTGATTGCCGCAAACCACTAAAAGGTCACAGAGTTCCTTTCCCTGACCATCGATCATCTTGTCGATATAGAGATTTTGAAATGACCACAGATTAAGGAACGTATGTTCGGCGAGACCTCCTAGGTGTCGCTCCGAATCCGTGACCCCCGCACCCCTCATAGTTATCGTTGAAGTAGGATTCGGCATATCAGGTGTTTCAGAGTTCATACTTCGAGCCAAACTTCGGCGGTTGCATTGCGGGATGCCTCGTCGAGATTGTGGTGAGGATAGCGTTCAAAACTCGAGGCGATTTCAAAGTCAAATCCGCGTCCTTGCTCGGCTCCAGCCGACCTGGAAATGGCTAGGAAGTCGTCGAGTCCCTCAGATCAAGATTTGGTGGCATTTAGAGAAACTCAGCGAGATCCCGCAGTTTGTTCGCCGTTTGGGGCATTCCTTGTTGTTCCAGCGTTCTAACAAATTCTTCCACGGTCTTTGGCGGATTTTTCAAACTTGCACGGTGCCTTCGTGCTGCGGCGCAAACCTTTACTTCGTCGAGGTCAATCAGGTGATGAACAAACTCATCGGGATGTTGGGCTTCGATTCCAAAAGACCCCAGGTAATCATTCGGAAAATCCTTTAGGTTAAACGTAACAATTACATCAGCTCGACCGACGATCGCGGCAGCAAGCACATGTCTATCACCTGGGTCGGGCAAAGTCAGAGATTCGATAATTGGCTCGAATCCAAGAACTAAACAGTCTCGAACATTCTGATCCATTAGCTCTCGAGTCCTCTCGAGAGTGGGTCTATCCAAATCCTGTCGATTCGCCAAAACATTCCTCATCCACTCTTCATGAATCATACCTGTCCACTTTGCTCTGAATAGGTCTGTTAGCGCCAGGTGCATCAATAGGTCGCGCAATGGTGCTGGGTAAAGAACACACGCATCATAAAGCGCCGAAAAGTTGGCCACGGAACTAATAGCCCATATTCAATTCTTGAGCCTGACGAGCTAGCTCTGAGAGCGATTCCAATCTCGCCTCATCTACACGGGACTTATAATCAAGGACATCTCTTAATAGAGCTCTGCGGTGAGTCCCTACCATACGATGAGGAATGTCGCCCCTTTCAATAAGCCCAACAAAATATGGCCTAGAAACATTGAGCAAGTCTGCGGCTTGTTGTGTCGTTAGTTCGGCATCAAGGGGCAAAAGCGTGACGGCTTTCCCTTCTGCCATTTCGGTCAACAGATCCAACAATAAGCGAACAGCTCCCGCCGGCAAAGAGATTCTCTCTCGATGCTCATTCTCGACAACCTCTACGTCCAGATTTCGATCTGCTCTGACTACCCTCGCCAATACTCGGCTAGAAGCGCGAGCAGTTTGAATATCTCTGGCCGTCGGCTGAACTCCTTTGAAAACACTAGATGCGACTGCTGCCATGATTGCTCCGTTAACTACAAGTAATTCCGTAATACAGTAATGACCTAACCCCGTGACATGATTATCTTGTATAAACGAAATAAACGCAATATTCGAAATACTCGAACGCAGTTTTGTCAATTTCGAACCACACATTGCGCCATTAGTGCGCCATTTCCAATTACAAAATATGTAACATCTTTATTTAAAAGGTAATTATTAGGTAATATAACGGCATTATGTATGCTGTGTTGTGTTTTTTTGCCGTTTGTCATACTCTTTGGTCGTTAGCTGATGTTCCCTCATTCTGACCTCAGAGGATCCCTTCCATGGCGTCCATTCGCAAGCGAGAAGGCAAGGCTGGAATTTCATACCGGGTAGATGTCCGACTTAAAGGCTTCCCACCCCAAAGGGCCACCTTCAGCCGGCTGACCGATGCCAAGAAATGGGCTCAGCACACTGAAGCCTCAATCCGTGAAGGACGTTACTTCAAAACCGCCAAATCCCGAAAGCACACGCTTCAGGAGCTGGTGGACCGTTACATCAGCGAAGAGCTGCCCAAGAAGTCCAAAAGCATCAACCAGGAAAGCCAGCTTCGATGGTGGGCCAGCGAACTGGGGGCCTACACCCTGGCCGATATCACCCCGGACAAGATCGCGGAATGCCGAGATAAGCTTCTCTCAGGCAAAAACTCATTGGAACGTGAATTCGCACCTGCGACCGTCGTCAGATACATGGCTGCGCTCTCACATGCCTTCACCATCGCGGTTCGGGAGTGGCAATGGCTCGACGACTCTCCAATGCGCAAAGTGCGCAAGCCGAGCCTTCCACGAGGCCGTGTACGGTTCCTGGACGACGGAGAACGGGCCAGGCTGCTCGATGCCTGCCGTAAATCCAGGAATGAGTACCTTTACTTCATCGTGGTACTGGCTCTCTCAACCGGCATGAGAAAGTCCGAAATCCTCAACCTGCGATGGCAGGACATCGATTTGAAGGCCCAGAAGCTGGTCGTTCATGACACCAAGAACGGCGAACGAAAGGCGCTGCCGATCGCTGGGCTCGCACTTGAGCTCACCAAAGTCCATCCGCGCAGGGTCGACACAGATCTGCTATTCCCCGGCCGAAACAAACCAGACCAACCAATTGACGTCAGAACCCCCTGGGAAACGGCCCTGAAACACGCTGAAATCGAAGATTTCCGATTCCACGACCTCAGACACTCCGCGGCTTCCTATCTGGCCATGAATGGCGCCTCACTGGCTGAGATTGCCGAGGTACTTGGCCACAAGACTCTGCAGATGGTTCAGCGGTATGCACATCTGTCCGAGGCTCACACCAAGAATGTCGTCACTTCAATGAATGTCCGCATATTCGGAGATCTTTGATGAACAGGAATTTTAGACCGCCGAAACTTACCTATTGGGCGAACAAATCAAAGTGGACAATCCAAGAGTTTGTGTTTCTACTGCATGGCTATGAGCCTGCCATATTGGATGAAGAGTTCGATGAAGACTCTGTGGCATTCAAGGAAACCATAGCTCGGTTTAGAACTCCGGCATTTAACTGTCCAGGTATTCATTTTCATGAGAGTCACCCTCTTCTGGTTCCAATAAAGAAACAAAAGGTAATTCGATGGGCACAAAACTTAAAAGGAGTCGAAGTTCCGACTTGGATGACTGAATTGCCAGTCAAAAGGCGAGCTCGATCAACATTTGAAGAACCGACTCCTCTTGGAGACCGAGAAAAAGAGAACCTTCTGTTTACGATTGGTGTGCTAGCTATGGCTCTTGTCAAAGCTACTGGCCCCGATTCTGGCACTATGGATACACCAAATGTCTCAGGGATATACCGAATTTGCGAACATCTATGTGATGGCAAAAGCGGAATGAGTAATACCGCAATGCGCGACCGAATAACAGATGGAATTCGTAGGTTTAAAAATAAATAGTTGCCAGCTGACTCACGTCACTTGCCAGCTGGCAAAGATCTTTCGGCAAACTTAACCATAATCCACGACAAGCCCTGACAACCCCTGTCAGGAATCCAACGCAACCAGCGAGGCTTGTCATGGCATTACCTACCCTGAGTACCGTAAAAGACTTCGTAGCCCGAAACCCCTCGTTCACTGAAGGTGGCCTGCGCCATCAGATTTTCCACGAGAGAACCAATGGATTGGCCAAGGCAAAGGCCATCATCAGAACCGGAAGGAAGGTACTGATTCACGAAGAACGTTACTTTGCCTGGCTGTTAGGCGAATCACTGACCGAAGCCAAGCAGTGATACCGAAGTGAAGCGGCCAGAGGAACAAACGAATGACGAGTGGCGGGATGCCCTTGATGGTTATCCCACCACTTCGCCTAACGTCCCAAAGCGTACTGCGGAACCCCCAATCCAGGATGACTCAAGCGATGCTGTTCTGGACGGAGATCCACTGATTCCTGAAGGCAATTACACCGTAACTTACCAATGTCACGCTACAGCGATAATGGGTGGGAAAGGCAAGCTTGTCATTCACTTCGTCATTACACATGGGCCGTATCAAGGCACAGAGTTGCGAGCCTTCTATCCGGTTGAGCTGAGAGGGCCACCTTGTTCATCAGGCAAATTCGCAGCTGCTCGAAATGGCAATTACTATGAACAAATCTGCGAGGTTTTTCCCGATCTGGTGAAGCTGCGAACCGACAGAATTTCACCATCGCGCCTTGCACACAAACTGATCAGAGCCGAAGTGACTACTGTCAAAACGAAGTGGAATGGTGATAACAGAAAGCCCCATACGCACTATTCCAAGGTCAATGCGCTTTTGGGTATTGAATCATAATCACTGCTCAAGAACCCCACCCTTCCCATGCAGACCGCTCTTCAGCACTCCCTACCCCTGCTCTCCAGACCTCAGCACTCCTCTCCCCACCATACCACCCCCAAACGGCTTAAAAGCGTTGCTGCGTTTGGGTTTCGGCGCATATGCTTGTCAGTGAATTCCGCATTTGCGATGCCAGTCCGAATCCATGGGTGAAACGAGGGAAGCTTCGTCCTCTTTCGAGAATTTCTGCTGCCTCGTAATTCCGCTCTCTTGATGCAGATTGGCTTAAATTAATCGGACAAAATCTGCCCAACGACACTCCATGTCTGCAGCAGTGCAATTTTCGGCACCGCAGCTCTTTCCTGGGCTTGGTTTGCATATACACAATGTTCGTTGGTTAATCTATTAAACTCAATAACTTAGATAGGTACTGCGCTTCTCTACTTTGCAGCACAATTGAGGGTTATTCCGGCATGAGCGCCTAAGTCGATTTGCTTATTTAAAGGTTTCACTACACGCGCACGCGCGCGGACGGGGGGGAGGGGGTGAAGCGGTTGTTTGCCTGATTCACAAGTTCTTGGCGCACCGAAAACCCACATTAAAGTTTTCAGACTGTGGTGCCCTAGTCAGGGCGATGGCAAATGGACCAGCCTTGGTATTTCCACCAGATGCCCAAGCATCACCACCTCGAAGCACAGCAGCAGGTCCTGCGGTAGTTACATTGATGGCAGCGCAATTGTAATCATCACTAAAAGCGCCCCAGCCAGAAGTACATCCAGAGCCATCAGAGCTAATTACTGCAGGCCACCAATCGGCCACCCACTCCCACAAATTTCCAACCATGTCGAAAGCCCCAGTATCTGAAACGCAAGACGCCCTGGAGCCCGTTTGAATCGTTGCAGACCCGGTCAGTCTGCAATCGCTAGTCCCATCGTCCGTACCTGTATCAGGGGTTCCCAAAGCAGCCAATTGCCACTCTTGATTCGTAGCAAGGCGCTTTCCAGAATTCCTGCAAGCTGCCGCGGCTTGGAACCAAGTAATGGTATCCGCGGGGTAAACTCCCGCAATCGACACTGCAAAGTAGTCCAGGCAGCCATTAGCATCATCTGAACAGCCAGTGTCGTAATCATCAACTTTAACTCCATGTTGAATGGCTAACCCACTTAAGTCTTCGGCAGATTCAATCAATCCGCTTTGTATTTTCTCGATAGTGCCCACATCAGTCGTTTGCCAAACGCTGGCTTCATACTTGTCGACACAAGCATCCCCAACAGCAACAGAATCTGAAGCACAGGTCTCCAAAGCTGAAATGGCGAATGGCGCCGGTGTAATTTTCTGACGAGGGGAGAGGCTTACATAATCTTCTAGGCTACCCCCGTCACGAACCGCTATTTGCAGCCATAGTTGCTTTTTCAGAGCGAAGGGGGCTGAGCCGAAATCCAATTCCACCGAAAATATGCCGTCAACCACCATCACATTCGACAACATCACACTATCCGCCAGCTCCGTGCCTTCCAAGTCGACATCAAACAGCTTGAACTCGAAGTCGAATGCCCCGTGGGCTGGATTGCCTTGGTAATTTAATTCGCCTTGATATGTAAATGCTGTGTTTACATCTGCTGCGAAGCTGGATCTACAGAGAAATATAAGGCTGATCAACATTGCAGCGTGGCGGCTTTTCATAGGCATTTCTCCTCAATCGCCCTCAAAACCATCTCTGAAAATAATCGAATTTACCTTAGCCCAGAATCCACCAGCCAAAACAAAGCCTTCACCGTATGACGAATCCGGGTTGCTATCAGGTTGCCCAACTGTGCCCTTCAAGATGAAATCGCCACCAGACAAAGTACCGCCACCATCAATAGTGCTTTTTACGATTTCAAAAGCCCCAACCGAAGACTCAGCTAAGGTATTGGTAGCAGCGAACGCTGCTAATCCAATTAATGCGATGATTAGTGCTGGAAGTTTCAACAACTGGAGGCGAGGTAGTTCACACAGGCAGAATAGCGACTGGGCTTTAGCCGGGCAAGAATATTTCTCTAAGACATTTGGTCAAGATGACCTACTTTGGCTTTTGTAAATTCTTCCCGAAAATGAGTCTAGTCATCGCGACGAAGCTCATTTCTTACCCGGTGCTGCACTGCTGCCGGAGGCTGAAAATGACGTCACTTACACAGAATGCGTTGGCAGGATGGATGCTTCAATAGCTTCTCCCATGGGTGTTTCAGGGGCACCGATGTCAAAGACATGCAAAACGGTCAGCCTTAAACACCGCATACTGGCGGAGAAGGCAGGGACATTACTTATTGACTTGGGAAATCCCCACAACCTGAAGCAGTTGTTCTCGAATTTCCCTGGCTGTAGCTCCAAGATCAACTGTTGCAAATCGAATCTCATGATTCTGGATCACGACTGCCTCGTTAACCATATCGTCCACAGAAGGATGGAGGAGTAGACCCACGGCGTTTTCAGCGAGAAGATCACCTTTACCTTCCTGGGACCTCAAGTAGGCGTAAATCTGATAGATGTATCCGCTGCGCAGTGTTTCTTCCCGATACCAGCCACTAGTCACAACGGAGTTGAACTTCGTATCAATTACGATACGGCGTGCCGCAATCGGGTGGTCGAGGATGATATCAGTTCGCATCGACGGGAGAATCTTATCTATTCCCAAACTCTTGCTTTCAATCTGCCAGCCTATTGTTTTGCCCGCATCGACGCGCCACCCATTTGGGGAAAGCACAACATCATAAAAACCGGCGATCCCTTTTTCGTAAAGCTTACGAATCCATGCAATTTCTCGATCCGGCAAAGACAATTGCTTTGCGCCTGTAGCCTCGGTAGGTAGGGCAAGATTGAAGGCCAAATGGGCCGCAGCAACCATAGGCTGATCATCCGCATCGTGTATTCCAAAGCGATCGATGGAAACTTCGCCACGATTCGGACGCTCCCCGGTTACGCCCAAGCGTCTCAAGCTTGCCGCCAAACCTCGACATCGGTGTGCCAGCTCCACTCGGAGTACGATTTTGGATATTACCTCCAAGGCCGTCCGTACATATCGGTTTCGGGCCGTATCGATGGTCAACTCCTGGAATCTACATGCAACCTTTCCACGATCCAGCAATCGATGTCTTTCAGTATTACTGAGGAGGCCGTTAAATAGTGCGTAGTTTTCAGGCCGCATACTGAACATGT
>CAYYCX010000032.1:0-37785 GCA_964470455.1 uncultured Wenzhouxiangellaceae bacterium | reverse complement strand
GCTTCATGCCACTGCTGCTCCAGTTCCTGAAGCGCCGTCTCAAATGCCTGCAGTGCCTCCGGGTCGGATGGAGCCGCGAGCCCGGCTTCCATCTCATCCAACCGTTGCAGCAGGGCTGTGAACTGCTGCCGGGCCGCCTCCAGCCCGGCCTGCTGTTTCGCTGCTTCCAGCTGGGCATCGCGCTGTTCGATCAACCGCTGGCCGCAGACTGCCTGGTGCTGCTGGAACACCGACTTCTGCTCAGTCGTGGCAACGGTTTCCACGCTGCGCCACTCCTGCAACAGGGACCGGTACTGGCCTTCGTATACCGGCGAATCCTGCGCCTTGGCCAGTTCAGCCATTCGCGACATCAGCCGTTGCAGGGTTTCCTGTTGCTGTGCAGCCTTCTGTTCCGCAGCCTGTTTCTCATCCACCACGGATTTGCAGTAGCGGTATACGGCCTTGTCATGGCCGCGGCTGTCCTGCATCAACTGGCTGATGATTCCCGGATCCTTGATCTGCTGCGCGGCGTGCAACCGGGCGCGGGCTTGAGCGTGTTCCCGCGCCAGGCGCGCCAAAGTGGCTTCGCTTTCGATCCGGTTGATGGCCGCGGCCGTGAAATCCGCATCCTCGCTCAGCTGGATGATGTGCAGCAGCGCTACTTCATCATTCACGGTTGCCAGCGCTTCAGGTTGCGGCAACAGCAACCGCAGGCGCTGGGCGCGCGCCTGGCTCACTACCGCGGCCGGCAGCTTGCGGGCCAACAGCTCATCCAGCAGGCTGGCCTGGCTGATCTTCGCCAGGGCGGCCAGTTGCACGGCCAGGTCGGTATCCTCGCACACCAGGGTTTGCAGAATCTGCGGGTCATCCAGCCCGGTGATCGCCTGCAGGCGTTTTTGCGGGTTTTTATGCTGCCACTTCGGCTGCCTGAACGCGTCGAACAAAGCCATGGGTGAATCGCCTGAACTTTCCGGAATGGGAGGAGTGGCAATATTACTAGAGAAAGACGAATGAATTCAGGTTCAGCCCGCCGCCGGGAGAGCGGAAATCAAAAATACCCAGGGCCTTGAAACTGCAATCAATCGCAGGCGGGTGACGACTCGAATCCGTCGACGAAAATCTGCCCCGGCTCGCGATAGATGAGCCGCAGGCGCGGGCGGGTTTCAGGCTGGGCATTCTCGCGGCTGTTGAAGCGCCGCGCCGAACCGCCACCCTCTTCGCCACCCACGACGATCCAGCCGAAATTCACGTCGCTGTCATCCAGCCAGGCTTGCAAATCGGCCACCAGGGCGGGTGTGCAGTCCCAGGTATAGTCCTGCAAATCCAGTCCCAGGGTGGTTGCAGCGCTGGCTGAAGCGGCAAAGTTGCCACCGGGTTCCGACCACAGCTGCGAGTTGTAGATCCGGTGATACCAGGTGGCATCTCCGGACAGCGCCAGGGCGCCCTGGCCTTCAGGGCCGATACCATCGGACCCGCCCTCACCCCACTCCTCCAGCACACGATGCAGGCTGGCCGTCACCGGAAAGGCATTTTGCGGAACGCTGGACTGGTACAGCGTCAGTTCAGCGAAGAGTATGGTCGAACCTGCCGGTATCGTCGCGAGGTCGAAACGCACCAACCCCCGCCGCAGCCGGAAACCGGCATCCAGGCGCGTGCGGCCGGCAAACAGGAAACTGCCGGCGCCGTTGCTGAATTCATTCTGCAGTTCATTGGTGTCAGCATCGGTTTCATACAGCGTGTTGTCACGATCGCTGACCAGAACCAACTCCTGTTGCGCGGCTGCCGGCTGCGCCACCATCAGGGCGATAGCTGCAAAAACTGCCTGGACCCAAGCCCCGACAGGCTGATGATTGGTGACACTCAGCGCCCCCAATGGACCCCGGCTCGTCCATCGGCCATCATTCGAATCCGCTGTCAAAAATCATCTCCGGCTCTGCTTCCAGGCCTTTGAAGATACCCATGGGCGAGTAGCCTGTATAGCCCGGGAATACCGAGGCCAGCGTGGCCGGCGTGTGTTCACAACGAACTTGCAGGTATTCCGCCAATACGCGGCGGAAGTCGGTGGTGGTGGCCAGGGCGCCCTGGAACAGTTCCGGCGCCGTGCTGCCATTGGCCGGGTTGGCATAGTTCACGAAGCCGTCCTGGGTGCCGGGGTAGAGGCCGGGCCAGTCGCCATAAACCGTGCCGCCATTCACCGGTTTGCCCAGCACCAACATCAGGTTGCCGTTGCCATGATCGGTGCCGCTCGAGACATTTTCATACAATCGGCGGCCGAATTCGCTTTGGATGATCACCACCGTGCGGTCCGCATAGCTGCCACCGCTCTGTTCCAGGTCGTCCATGAACGCCGCCAAAGCCGTTGCCAGATCAGCCAGCAGGTTGTCGTAGTTGTCGGGATTGTTCTGGTTGGTGTGCGAATCGAAGTTGTGGTAGTCCAGCGTAAAAATACGCGCACCGAGATCGAGCTTGATCAGCTGAGCCACGTCACCGAGCCGGTCGCCAATGGAGCTGTTGCCGTAGGGCAGCGTACCCGCGCCACTGTAGTTGCCCTGGAAACTGGTCCGCAATATGGCCTCGGCCGCCAGCGCCTGCCCACCCGCATGGCTGAACTCATCGTTGTTCACGCCATACACCGCCGGCAACATTTCCAACTGCATGTAACCGACATCGCTCACTGCCCAGCGCCAGTGCGCATTGTCCAGCTTGAAAGCCGAGGGCGATGACACCGTCAAGGCCGAAGTGCTGCCCAGCAGGCTGGCAGGCGGATTGTTGCGAAAGGCGATGATGGGCAGGAAGATTTCGTCGGGGTAAAGCCCAAGGTCGTCCGCCATGGCGAGGAAGTGCCGGTGCAGCCAGCCGGTTGTCGTGCCCACCAGGCCGGGCGTGCCCAGCTCGATGTATTTTTCCGCATCGAAGTGGCTGCGCGAAGCGATGTCATCGGGAGTGCCCACGGCCTGGATCACCGCCAGCCGGCCTGCGTTGTACAGGTCCCGCATGGGTCCGAGCACCGGGTTGAAGCCAAAGGGTTCGACACCCAGAGGCAGGGCCGCGCCAGGGCCGGTGTCTGGAATCGCGAGGGTCGGGCGCATGATGGAATAGTATTCGTGGTCGGCATCGCCGAGCGGCACCACCAGGTTGGCGCCGTCGATGCCTCCGCGCAGGAAAATGTGCACCAGGATCTGCTCGTTGTATGCCGGAGCAGCGATGGCCTGGCGGGCGGCAATCGCGCCCAGGGCGGCACTGCCAAACGCGCCGTGTTTGAGGAAGCTGCGTCGTTTCATGATTCCATCCTCAACGCCGCAGGTTATCGGGCAGCATGGCGATGCTGGCCACCAGGGTTTGCAGGCGTTGCGGCACATAGGCCTGCCAGGCCTGTTGCGCCCAGCCGGATGCATCGAGATCCAGCGCTGTATCCGCGCTGGCGGCATTCTGCTGCATGAAGGCCACCAGTTCCGCACGTACGGCGCTGTCGAGCTGCGGTGTGGCGGGGCTGGCTGCGTCATAGCCCAGTATGCGATGCACCCAGAAGTCGACGATGTTATTGGCGGTCCGTTCGTTCACTGCCAGCGCGTTTCGTGTCATGGTCGCCGCATCCACCGGAAAATACTCGTGCCAGTTGCCGCCGGGGTTGGCGGGGTCATCCGGCGCCCAGTCGATGAACTGCTGGTTGAGCAACCGCCAGGTCATGATCAGGGGGGTCGCCCCAAACCAGGCCGGCTTGGTATCCGGGAAGCCGTCCGGCGTGACCCAGCTGAACGGCATATGGCCGCTTTCCGACATCATCCAGTACAGATCCTGGCTGTATTTGTAATTCACGCCATTTTGCAGGTTGGCCGTCCAGTCACCCAACGGGTCGGGCCGCACCAGCTTCTGCGCCGGGCCGCCGCAACTGCGCAGCGTGCCGGCCAGCAGCTCGAACGGCCGCTTGGTCTTGGCGCCCCAGCTGGCGGCATCCTTGAACTCATCCGACAACAGGATGGTGCGGACCACCTGCTTGAGCTGGTCGGGCGCCTGCCAATGGTCGTTGAATACCGTGGCTGCGGCTTCAACGATGGAATCCGGCGGATCATCGGCAATCAGCCGCCGGCAGAGTTTGCGACATACGTAACGGGCAGTGTTTGGATGCATGGCCAGCAGGTCCATCACTTCTTCCGCCTCGCCCTGGCCGGTGCTGGCGAGGTTGATGCCCAGCACTTGCTTGGGCGTGTTGTCGTGCCAGTTGCTGTAGTACACGAACTGGCCGGTGTTGCCGCCCGTGGTGTAGCCATTGCTGATGGTCCAGCCGGTCAGGCACAGGGTCACCTGGCGCACATCCTGCTCGGAGTAGCCGGCCTTGAGGCCAGCCGGCAACACGGTGTTGGAGCCTGGCATGGCGACGGCTGCCGGAATGTCCTGCTCCGGCGTGAAGCCCCAGGAATGCACCGCGCCCAGCGTGTGCAGCTCCTGCACCTCGCGGGCATAGTTCTCATTAGGCCCGAAACGCGAATTCCAGACATTGTCCAGGTAGTACATCATGGCGGTGCTGCGCGTCACTGCACCCAGCATGGCGCGGAAATTACCCAGCATGTTCGGCCGGATGACATCCCGGTCGTAATGCACGAACACCGGCGAGACTTCGAACTTGCCGCCATCGACACTGAAATGCGTGTGCCAGAAATCCGCCAGCACCTCGGCCAGTTGCCAACGGCTGTAGACGGCGCGGATCAACGCCAGGTACTGGGTTTCCACCAGTGGGTAGAGGTAGTAGGGCCAGCCCTGGGAATTCACCACGCGTTCCTGCCACAGCGTGGCCAGGCTGTCCTGCAGGGTTTCAAAGTTGGTGCCCGGCTCATTGATCACGGCTTCGAGCGGCGCATCGTTGGTGGGCGGCCACACCGGCACATAGCCGCCCAGCTGTTCATCCACCCAGTTTTCCAGCCGTTCGTCAAAGTTGGCACCGAGGGCTTCAAAAGCCACGCGGTCCTCGGGCCGGTAACCAAAGGTCAATCGGCGCAAAGTGCGTACACTGGCATCCGGCAGGCCGGAAGTCGCCGGGAGTTCGAACGCTGGCGATTGCGTGGACGCGTTGCGGGAATACAGCGGCCTCAAACCTGACAGGTTGGCAGCCGCCCTGGCGGAAGAAGTGGGTGCTGCACCCAGGCCCAGGCCGACCAGTGCCAACGCGCCCGCCTGCAGGAAGGAGCGTCGTTGCTCCCCATGTGATTCGATCATTTCCTCATACCATCCATGTTCAAGGAAAAGGCGTAGTCATCGCCCAACCGGAGCCCATCCTTTGGCGGTCGTGCTGGATACCGCCCATAAGGTAGCACGAACGGGGGTTGCTTAGGAAAGCGAATCCCTGATCAAACCGCCCGCATCCCGACCGTCAGGAGGAAGCGGCGGCTGCAGGCGGGTTGGCTTGCTCCCGCCAGGATTCCAGTAACAGCTGGTCCTCCGGCTGCCAGAGCTGGTTGGCCCGCAGGCGATTTTCTTCCATCAACATGGCGGCATCCATGAAATTGCCTTCGCGCGCCAGGAACCCGGCTTTCAGTTTGTAGAAGTGGTAGTCGTAGTCGGTATGCCGCTCCAGCCGGTCGAGAACCGGCTGGTAGGGCAATTCGGGATGCTGCAGCAGGATTTCCAGTATTTCATAGCCGATGTAGTTGGCCACTGCCTGCTGGCGAGTGGCCCGTATGGACTGTTCCGCCTGCGCCAGCAATTCCAGTCCTTCCTCAACCCTGCCCTGCCGCACCGCGATGTGGCCGCGGGCCCGGTTCACATCATTCCGCAACCGCAGCGTGGACGAGCCGAACTTCTCCTCGAGTTCCGCCAGCAAGTCCATCGCTTCCTCCAACTCATCAATGCGGGCGGAAACAGTGGCTTCAATAACCATGGCATCGGGCAACGCGGAACTCATGACGGCGTCGCTGCGGAACCTGGCGCGCATGGACTGGGCGTAGGACCTGGCTTCGGCGAATTGCCCCTGTACATAAAGCCGGTGCAGCACGGTGAAATCGCTGAGTACTTCGTACAGTGAGTTCTGGCTTTCCACCGCCAGCTCACGCAGCATCCGCGAATATTGCGCGGATTGATCAAACAGGCCCCTCAGGTTCAGGATCAGGCTGCTGAACTGCAGGAAAAAGGCCTGGTCGTAGCTGACGGAACTCTGCTGCAGGAAAGGTTCCGCCTGGACCGCCACCTGCACGCCTTCATCCAGCCGGTTGGCGGCGTAGTTGTAACTGTTCAGGTAACGGTAACCCGTTACCAGACCATTCGGGTTGCTGCCTTCCTCGGACAACCGGATGCCCTCTTCCGCATGTTCCCTGAGCTTTTCCTGCATCAGGCTCATGTCAAACAGCGACGCGAGCTGCAGGTGGATGGAGGCAAGGTAGTTGGGCAGCGGATAGAACTCACGCGCCAGTTCCAGCCGCTCTTCTCCCAACGCGCTGGCCGTTTCGAGGTTGCCTTCCAGGCGGGCCAGCGTGCTGAGGGATTCCAGGCCATCCATGCGGACATACGGATTTCCGGTTGCCGCAATGACTTCCCGGGTTTTGCCGAGGTATTCAGCGGCCTTGTCGTGCTCGCCCAGGCGCAGGTAAGCGCGTGCAAGCACATAATGGACCTCAACATTGAGCTCATCATCCTGCTTCACGCGCGGTTGTTCCAATAGCGTCAGGCCGATGGACAGCGCCTCATTCTGGTTGCCAAGGTCAGTCAGGCTGCGCGCCAGCCTGGCCCAGGCCTGCAGGAATTCGGCGTCACTGTTCACCGCGGCGCGGAAATACTGCGCGGCTTTTTCAAAATTACCCTCGGAACGAAGCGCCACCAGGCCCTGCAAATAGCTCTGCAATGCGTAATCATCCTGGGTGGGCGGCCGCAACGAATCCACCGCGCGGCCGGCATGCCCGGGAAGATTGCCCTCTATCCATTGGCGCGATTTTTCGAAAGCCAGGGGCAGGCCAGTGGCGACGATTTCGGTACGGGCAACCACGCCCGCTTCATTGCGCAGGCTGGCCTCGATGAAATACTGATCTGCCTCCTGCCGGATATCCAGCTGGCAGCTGTAGTTGATCGGCTCGTAACGTGTCAGCAACACGGCCGCCTCTTCGGCGCTGCTACCTTCCAGCCATTCATCATCGGGCTTGACCGTGTAGACCAGCCCACTGGCGCTGATCAGGTCGGACAGATACTCCACACCGCCGAGGTTGAGCCAGTCGGCGTTGCCGTCCATCTGCAGTACCGCCAGTTTGATGGCGTCATTTTCGGCTGGCGAGGGCTCGGAGGCAGTGTTCTGCAATTGTACCGACACCACGTAGACCAGCAATACAACCACCATCAGCGCAAGATAAGCCTTCCAGGGTTGTCGCGGCGGTGGCGCTGGGCTGGAAAACAACGGCTCTTCCGGCTCGACGATTTCCACCTGCGCGGTGAACCGGTAACCCACCCCACGGTGGGTTTCGATGTAGGGTTGCTCACGGTGCTGGTCGTGCAGCAGCTTGCGCAGGCGCAGGACCTGCTTGGCCAGCGCGGTATCCGTGACGATCTGGCCAGGCCAGACGGCCTCGATGATTTCATCCTTGCTCAGAACCTGGCCGGCGTTCTCCACCAGGGTAAGCAGCAGGTAATAAACCTTGGTGCTGAGCGACAGCGGCTTGCCTTCGTAGATCAGGCTTTGCTGCTGGGTCGAGAGTCGGTAATCGCCAAAGCGGTATTCCCGAATTTTCGGGCTGTTTTGCATCAATCTTCCGTGTGGATTTCCCTTGATTTCGAAACTGCTCAAAGCGCGGCCCCGCTGTTCACTGAAGTTCGCGGCCAGGCTTCGAGCGCGGGGCAAATTTCGCCTCAGCCTTGATTCTAAAGGGCTGGAACCTCGAATGCCATACAAAGGAATGCAATGTCCTGCTACCGGCAAGCTGCGGACACGGCGAATTTCAAATAATGCAGGGGCAATCGCTTCCAGTCGCGCAACGCCTTACCTGGCATTGAGGGGGACCATTTTGAACGCACCGATCCGGAACACTACGAAAGGCTTCTGGTTTGCACGGATTTTTGCCAGGAATTGCATTCCGGGAATCGGGGCCTGGTTGCAGGACAGCCGCGCCAGAACCATGCAGCTGGCCATGGTCGCCATGCTGCTGCCGGCTGCAGTGTCGGCACAGGACATTGAGATCGTGGCCGCCAAAGTCTCGGCCGACGCCGGGGAGACCATCACCGTCCCGGTCAGTTTCGAGTCCGGCATGGATGTGGTCGCTGCCCAGTTTGACCTCAGCTTTGATGTGCTGGCCCTGCAACCGACGCTGACCCTGGCCGGCAGTTCCCTTACGAACCATGACCTGGATTTCGAAGAGGTGGCTCCTGGCTTGCTGCGCGTCGTCATTACCACCGGCTCCCTGACGCCGCTGCAATTTGGCAACCTGGCGGAAATCGGATTCAAGGTTTCAATCGACGCATTGCCCGGAGAGTACCCGCTGGTCATCAGCGCCGTAGTGCTCGCCGATGAGGAAGGTGCGGAAGTAGTTCCAGCCGTTGTGGAAGACGGCCTGGTGACGATATACAACGAGAGCCTCACCGGCATACCCACTCTCAGCTGGCCCGGGTATGCGCTGCTCGTGGTCCTGATGTTGGGCCTCGGCTGGGTGTTCCTGCGCCAGGGCGCCGGCGGTGTGGCGTTTTCCTTCCTGCTCGGTTGCGTGCTGTTCACATCGGTGCTGCGAGCCGTCACGCCCCCCGGCGACGCCAATGACGATGGCGCAGTCAACACAGCCGACATTCCGGTGATCGTGATGGAAATCCTGGAGCGCCAGGACGCACCCGGCGACCCCGATTGCAATGAGGATGATGCCGTCGATGTGCGCGATACGGTTTGCGCGGCTTTGGCGGACGAAGATCCCAACCAGGCTCCGGTTCTCGACCCGATTTCCAACCAGTTGGTAGAGGAAGGCGAGTTGCTGGAAGTTACCGCAAGCGCGGACGACCCCGACCTGCCGGGCGATACGCTGACTTTTTCGCTCGATACCTTCCCTGCCGGAATGGGCATTGACCCAAGCAGCGGACTGATCAGCTGGACCCCGGACAGCAACCAGCTGGGCAACCACAGCGTCACTGTTCGTGTAACCGACGAGGGAGGCCTGTTTGATACCGGCTCCTTCCAGGTGACGGTGGAAGAGGCGCCCAACCGGCCGCCTGAGCTTTCTCCCATC
Organism: uncultured Wenzhouxiangellaceae bacterium; assembly: GCA_964470455.1. Taxonomy (GTDB): domain Bacteria; phylum Pseudomonadota; class Gammaproteobacteria; order Xanthomonadales; family SZUA-36; genus JAWXBM01. The sequence goes on along the minus strand of CAYYCX010000032.1, from coordinate 28,627 downwards.
AGCGATGCCGCAGTTGATGATGGCGTGCTGTTCCAGGTAACGGCAATGGCCACTGACCCGGATTTGCCGGATGACGTGCTGGTATTTTCCCTGGATACGGCCCCAACCGGGATGTCGATTGACCCGAACAGCGGCCTGATCAGCTGGACCCCGGCAGTGGAACAGATTGGCCCCAACCCGGTAACCGTGCGCGTGACGGACCAGGAAAACCTGTTTGCAACCACCTCATTTACCGTCACCGTGACCGACAGCACCGTGAACTCCGCGCCAACCCTGCAGGCGCCCGGAAACCGGGTGCTGCGCGCCGGTTCAGAATTCAAGGCCAACCTTTTTGCCACCGACCCGGACCTGGGCGACACACTTACCTTCAGCCTGCCCAACGGCCCCGCCGGGCTGGGCGTGGATCCGGTTTCAGGCGAGATGGACTGGACGCCGGGTGGCTCCGACCTGGGCAGCCATCCGGTGACGGCCCGTGTCACCGATGCGGGAGGCTTGTTTGATGAAAAGTCTTTCTCCATCGAAGTGACGCAACAGACCATCCAGGAGGTGACCAACCAGCCACCTCTGCTGACCGTTCCGCCCAACCAGCAAATCGTCTTTGGCAACCTGCTGAATGTGAGTGCCTCGGCTACCGACCCGGATATCGGCGACACCCTGGTCTTTTCACTGACCAACTCGCCCGCGGGGCTGGGCATCGACAGCAATTCCGGCTCCATCAGCTGGACACCGGTGGAAGCCCAGGTGGGAGCCCACGATGTGACGGTGAAAGTCACCGACCCTGCGGGCGCCGTGGCGCTGGGCAGCTTCGTCATTACGGTTTTGGACATCAACCGCGCGCCGGTTGCCGTGGATGAAGTGTATGAGGCTCGCCTGGGTGAAACCCTGGTAATCGGTGCACCGGGTGTGCTTCAGAACGACTCCGATCCCGATGGCGACGGCATCACCGCCGCGCTGGTCACGGATGCAACCCAGGGCGAACTGGACCTGCAGCCAGATGGTTCATTCACTTACCTGCTGGAACCTACCGTACCCATAGGGACGGTGGAACTGGAGCTGTGGTGCAGCAACTCATTGGCCGAAGGTGACGTTTACCAGACCAACGGCACGCCGGCGGTCGGTGACGTCGACAACGACGGCGATATGGAGATCGTCGGCACCGGCTTCGTTTCGGGGCTGACGTTCCTGGAGGAAATCTGGATCATGAACGCCGAGGACTGCTCCCAGCAGTTCGCTACCGGAAGCGTCGTCGAAGCGGCCGGCGGCTTTATCAATACATCCAACATCGGACTGCTGGACATCGACGGCGACGGTGACCTGGAAATCTTCGCCCCCCGCGCACGGTTTCCCGCCGACGAGGGCGGTGACTTCGACAACAAGCACCTGCTGGCCGTGCACCACGACGGCAGCTTCGCCTGGGGCGGCAATCACGGTAGCGAATCATCCACCCTGATCCCGGCGGGTCACCAGTACTCGAGCGATGGTCCGGCCTTCGCGGACATAGACGCCGATGGCACGCCGGAAATCATCATGACCTTCACCCACCCCGTACCATCCGGTATCGGGTCCGGGCTGGTGGTCTACAACGCTGAAGACGGGACAATCCAGTGGGAGTTCGCCAGCACTTTCCGGCATGGCGACCCCAGCGTCCCGAGAGCGGCCCACGTGGTGGATCTCGACCTGGACGGCACGATGGAGGTCATCGTCCACAACAGCGTGGTCGATCATGAAGGCAATCTCGAGTTCGAGCTGCCCTCCGACCCGTCCGTCGGCACCACCAACGCGGGCCACTTGTCCCTCGGCATCGCCAATTTCGACGACGACCCCTACCCCGAGCTGATCGGGCGCGACTACGGCAAGCACTACCTGTTCGAACACGACGGCACCGTCAAGTGGGAACAGACCTTGCCCAACGCTGCCAATAACCAGATCAACGTCGCCGATTTCGATGGCGACGGCGCGCCGGAATTTTCCTACGTCACGTGTACCGTGCTGGCGTTCGGCAGCTGTGCCGCCGACTTCGGCCTGGCGGTCTACGATACCGACGGCAGCCTGCTGTGGAGCCACGAGAACGACCCGGATCTGCACATCAATTATCAATATAACGGGCGCGCGAACGCGACCGCATTCGATGCCAACGGCGACGGTGCCTTCGACCTCGTGTTCCGCAACGATACACCGGCGGTGCAGAAGCTGTTCATCATCGACGGCCGTGACGGCAGCGTGCTCGACTCGGTGCCAGCCGCGAGCTACACGGGCAGGCAGCGCTACCCCGTGGTTGCCGACATTAACGGCGACGGGCACGCGGAAATCATCGTCTCCTACACTGGCGGCATCGCGGGCGAAACAGAGATCTGGACCGGCACGGGTGCCAATCCGCTGCCATACGCACCACCGATGCGCAACCAGTGGAACTTCAACGAAGCCTACGTCAATGACGACTTCACGGTGCCGACCAATCCCGTGCCTCACTGGCTGCGAACCGGCAACAACGGCGATAACCTGATCACTCCCGAGCCCCCTGGGCGCGCATCCCGCGTGGATATGGCGATCGAGTGCGAGCATTCCCGCGTTGAGGATAGCGACAATGAGTTCCAGGCCAACGGCACCATTGCCGTGGGCGATGTCGACAACGATGGCGATGTTGAACTGGTGGGGACCTGGCCCATTGACGGCAGCAATACCATCTCCGACCTGTGGATCTTCGACGCCGAGGACTGTGCGGAACAGTCCTTCATCAGTCTCGAATCCGACGGCGGGTTTTACCAGAGCAGCCATCCGGGCCTGCTGGACATCGATGGTGACGGGGACCTGGAGATCTTCACGCCCAGGAATTTCTTCCCCGCTGCCCAGGGTGGGGGCTTCGATGGCAAGCACCTGATAGCCGTACACCATGACGGCACCCTGGCCTGGCCCGGCGACGGTGGTTCTGAAACCGCGCCGGCCATGGCGGGTGTCGGCGCCGGTTCTCACTGGCGATACAATGGGCCGACTTTCGCTGACCTCGATGCCGATGGTACAGCGGAAATCGTCATAGCCTTCCACACGGGCAACAACAACAACGTCTATGCCGGCCTGGCGGTGTATAACGCAGAGGACGGCAGTCTTGCGTGGGATTTCCTCAGCGACATCCGCGTCGGCAACGGTTCCATCAGACGCGTTCCCAAGGTGGTGGACCTGGATCTCGACGGCACCCTGGAAATCATTCTTGGCAGCGAGGTCTTGAGCCACGAAGGCGACGTGGAATTTGAGTTCCCCACACCAGAAGCCCAGGGCACAATCACCAGCGCCTACCTGATCACGGCCGTGGCCAACTTCGACGACGACGCCTTCCCCGAGGTGATCGGCCGGGACGAATTCGCCTACTACCTGTTCAACCACGACGGCACGATCATCTGGGAAGTCGAGGACATCAACAGCATCGAAAGCGAGATCACGGTGGCTGACTTCGACGGTGACGGCGAGCTTGAATTCGCCGACGTCAGTTGCAGTCCCACGCAATTCGGCAGCTGCATCGGCAAGAACTACTACCTGGAAGTCTTCGACGGCGACGGCTCGACGCTGTGGCGCCACGAGGGCGTGCGGAGCCTTGAAGTCGAGAAACTGTTTGCGAAATTCGCCAACATCACGGCCTTCGACGCCAACCGTGACGGCGCCTTCGACCTCGTGTGGCAGAACGACGACCCCGCCAACCACCGCATCTACATCGTCAACGGCCGGGACGGCACCATCCTCGAGGCCCTGGATGCCGGCAGCATCGGCAACCAGACCCAGCAGCGATTCGTATCCGTGGCGGACGTGGATGGTGACGGAGCGGCCGAATTGATCACCTCCAATACCGGCGGGATCATTGGGGAGACCCGCATCTGGGGTGGCAAGCCGGCCGTACCGTTGCCCTCCGCCCCGGCGTTCCGCAACCAGTGGTTCTTCCATGAGGCCTACACCAGCGAGGACGGTAAAACCACGGTGACCAACCCGGTACCTCATTGGCTGCAACCCGGCCTCAATGGCTGGAACCTGCTCAAGCCCGAGCCGGACCCCCTCATCGGCACCACCCAGACCTTCACCTACCGGGCCAGCGATGGCGAACTGGAATCCAACCTCGCCACGGTCACGCTGGACATCCTGCCACCGGGGAATCCGCCGCTGTTCCTGACCGAGCCTGATACCCTGACCACACGCGGTTTCGCTTACCGCTACGACCCGGTGGTAGTCGACCCGGACCTGGGAGACATGGTGACTTTCCGCCTGACCGCAGGTCCCGCCGGCTTGAGTGTGAATTCGACCACCGGCGCCGTCAGCTGGATGCCGGATACAGCGGGCTCGTTCGAGGTGAGCATCCTGGCGACGGACACGATTGGCTTTGCCACGGCGCAGAACTGGCTCCTTGAAGTCGGTGAGCCCGTGACGGTGCCCGATGTGGTCGGCCAGGCCGAGGCCACGGCGGAATCTAACCTTAACGCTGAAAACCTGGTGGTCGGCAAGATTCGCCGCATTACGGATTCAGCTATTCCTGCAGGTTCGGTGATTTCACAGCAGCCACCGGCCGGCGCGGTGACCGAATTCGGCGGCGCCGTGGACCTGTGGATTTCCCTCGGCCCGGCGCCGGAGGACATCGATGATGATTCCGACGGATTCCCGGAAACGGGCGGTGACTGCGACGATACCGATGACACCATCTATCCCGGCGCCAGTGACCCGGCTGGTGACGGCATCGACCAGGACTGCGACGGTATTGACGGCAACCTTGTGCTGGAAAGCATCCTGGTCACGCCCGCAGTTTCGAATGTGTTGACCAGCCAGGTGGTTCGCCTGAAGGCCTTTGGCATCTTCGAGGATGGCACCAGCCAGAACCTGACCGGGGTTGTGAGCTGGTCGGACGGGCCGGTTTTCTCGTCTGCCTCAGCAGGCAGTTTCGTGCTCACTGCAACCCGTGGAGCGGTCGATGGCAGCGCCACCGTCAACGTCAGCGCACGCGAGCCGGCAGATGATGTCCCTCCAACCGCCACAATCAACTCGCCAACCAGCAATTCCACCGTCACCGAACCGGTGGAGATCATTGGTAGCGCCAGTGATGCCAACTTCCTCCGCTACGACCTGGAATACGCCATCGCCGGCAGTGATGAGTTTACCCTGCTCGCCAGCAGCACCAGCCCGGTGAACGGTGGCGTGCTGGGAGAATTCGACCCCACTCTGCTGATCAACGACTTGTACACGATACGCCTGGCGGTGTACGACCTTGGCGGTAATGTGGAGTACGCCGAAATCACGCTGCAGGTCGATGAAAACCTGAAGATCGGAAACTTTACCCTCAGCTTCACCGACCTGACCATTCCTGTTGCCGGTATCCCGATTACGGTAACCCGCTCCTACGACAGCCGTGAGAAACGCAGCGGTGACTTTGGTGTTGGCTGGTTCCTTGATTTCGGAACCATTCGACTGAACTCCAACCGCGTACTCGGCACCGGTTGGCAGGTACTCAAACAAGGGTTGTCCTATGGTCTCGTCGCTACAGACAACCACACCGTCAGTATCACCTTCCCGGATGGCTGGGTCGAGCAATTCGACATGGTTGTTTCTCCATCCAGCTCGCCTGTCGTGCCTTTCCCGCCATTCAGCCAGTCAGTCACCTACGCGCCCCAGGCCGGGACACTGGGTCAACTCGAGAGCCTGGAAGAGAATTTCGTCAGTATTCTGGACGCCCAGCCCGGTCCGGCAGAACTGCGACGGGACAGCGATGGTCAGGTCTACAATCCACAGCGCTTCCGGTATACGGCGGTGGATGGCACAACCATCGATATTCACAAAACAGACGGAATCGAAAAAGTTACCGATACCAATGGCAATTCGCTCACGTTTGGGCCTGCCGGGATTGTCCATTCGTCCGGCAAATCCGTTGTGTTCAACCGTGATAGTTTGGGCAGGGTGACCGAAATTACCGACCCCAACGGCAACAGCCAAACCTATGACTACGACGGAAACGGCGACCTGCGCAAACATACGGATGCCGAGGGGAATCAAAGCAGCTACACCTATGACCTGCACCACCGCCTGCTCGACATGGTGACACCCGAGGGTGTCCGGTTTGTTCGCAATGAGTACGACAGCGACGGAAGGCTGGTGTCCACCACGGACGCCAATGGCAATACGGTAGAGGTCTCACACGACGTGGGTGCCCGGCAGCAAACGGTGACCGACCGTCGTGGCAATGTCACGGTCTACTCCTATGATGAAGAGGGTAACGAGTTGTCCAGGACCAATGCCCTGGGCCACACCTACAGCTACACCTATGATGCCAATGGCAACATCACCAGTGAAACTGATCCCCTGGGAAATACCCAGACGCACACCTACGATGCCAGCAACAACCTGCTGACTACCCTGGATGCCCTGGGCAACCTCACCACCAACACCTACGATGCCAACAAGAACCTGCTGTCCACCACAGACCCTTCGGGCAATACGACAACGTTTGCCTATGACTCGCGTGGAAACCTGATCAAAACGACTGATCCTATGGGCAATACAACCCACCACACCTATGACAGCAAAGGAAACGAACTGTCCGTGACAGATGCGCTGGGTCATACCTTCGTCAGCACCTATGATGCCAGTGGCAACCGCACGAGCCATACCGATCCGTTGGGCAACACGACCAACTATGTCTACGACGCAAACGGTAATCAACTCACTCGAAGCCAGCTTCGAACCACGTCATCAGGTCCGGAGTTGCTTACCACAACCAGCGTTTACGATGGACGGAACCTCCTGACAGAAAGAACTGACCCTGCAGGAAACCAGACATTCAATACCTATGACGCGATGGGTAACAAAGTGGCTACGGTTGACCCGAATGGTCACCAGACCAGCTTTGAATACGATGCGCTGAAGCGTCGCATCAAGTCCATCTACCCGGATGGTACGGAAACCAGTGAAGTCTACGACGCCAATGGCAACCGGATTCAATCGGTTGACCGGGCGGGGCGTGCGACAAACCATGTTTATGATGTCGTTGACCGGATTGTCAGCACCACTTACCCGGGAGGGGCTACCGAAACTCACGCCTACGATGCTGCAGGAAGAGTCACAACGACGACCGACGCGCTGGGCAATGCCACGAGCTTTGGTTACGACGCGGCGGGGAATCAAACAACCATTACCGATGCCCTGGGTAACATGACGTCTTACGGGTATGACGCAAACGGACGGAAAGTGACCGCCACAGATGCCAATGGCAATACAACCGGGTTTGAGTACGACGCCAATGGAGAGTTGACTAAAACCCTGTTCCCCGACAGCACGTTCATGTCCGTTCTGATTGATGAGTTGGGACGAAAATCCGCGTCCACCGACCAGGCGGGCTTCACCACCGAGTACACCTATGATGCCCTCGGCAGATTGACCAAGGTAACCGATGCCCTGGGGCAAGTCACGACTTACACTTATGACGAAGTTGGGAATCAGTTGTCGCAGACCGACACCAACGGCAACACCACCTATAAGGAATACGATCCGATGGGACGGGTCATCCGGACGATCCTGCCGCTCGGTATGACACAGACTCACACCTACGATGCCAATGGCAACGAGGTTGCCAGGACTGACTATAACGGCGACACGACCACTTATGTCTACGACGAGATGAACCGCCTGATCAGCAAATCCCTGCCAGTTGGCGAAACGGTTGACTTCACCTATACCGACACGGGTGAAAGATCGGGTGTTACGGATCACCGGGGGCTTACGGCCTACTCATACGATGAGCGTGACCGACTCCTGCAACAAGTGGAGCCGGATGGCGCGACGCTGGTATACACCTATGACCTGAACGGCAACCGAACCTCAGTGACAACAGCTTCGGGTACCACGACCTACACGTATGATGCCCTCAACCGGACCGAATCCATTACCGATGCAAACGGCGGCATCACAAATTATGGCTACGACAATGTGGGTAACCGTGTCAGCACGAGCTATCCCAATGGTGTGGTTGCGACCTATGTCTATGACAGCCAGAACCGCCTGGTATTGCTGGAGAACAGGAAATCTGACTCCACCCTGATTTCCAGCTTCGCGTACACACTGGGGCTTTCGGGCAAACGCATCCAGGTAGCTGAAAACACGGGCCGAACCGTTGCTTACAGCTATGATCCGCTGTACCGGTTGACCGAAGAAAACATCACCGACCCGGTCCTGGGTGATGAAGTGGTCACCTACACCTATGACCCGGTTGGCAACCGCCTGACCAAATCAGACTCAAACGGCACGAGCCACTACATTTACGATGCCAACGACCGGTTGCTGGATGACGGCGAAAACTCCTATGGCTTCGACAGTAATGGCAATGCCGTGTCACGCAGCAATGCACTAGGCACCACGGTGTTTGTCCACGATGCTGAAAACCGCCTCGTCTCCATCTCCAGGCCTGGCGGGAGCTCGGTGCAATACGATTACGACGCAGATGGCATGCGAGTTCAAACGGTCGCTGACGGACAGGAAACCCAGTACCTGGTTGACCGAAACCGTCCTTATGCCCAGGTGCTGGAAGAGCGGGATGATCTCGGCTCACTGCAAGTTGCCTATACGTATGCAGATGACCTGATCAGCCAGGATCGAAGCGGCGTACAACGCTTTTACCTGTATGACGGGCACGGTTCTTCCAGGCAGCTGACAGATGGGTTGGAGACAGTGACAGACAGCTATACCTACGATGCATTCGGTATCGCTCTGGGCAACACAGGATCTACTGATAACAATTACCAGTACGCCGGCGAGCAGTATGACCCGGAAGCAGGCCAGTACTATCTGCGGGCAAGATACTATGACCAGGGCACTGGCCGGTTTCCAACCACCGACCCCTATCCGGGCGACCTGGACATTCCGATGTCACTGCATCGGTACCTGTACACCCATGCAGACCCAGTCAATCATGTTGACCCGAGCGGAGAACTGCTGGCGGAAGTGATGATCACTGTGGCTATTGGCGCTGTGGTTTACGGAACAGCGGCATTCATCATCCACCAGAAAAATCATGCAAGGCGTGTTGGCGCGGTAACCGGTGCAGCTCAGGTTGTAGTTGAAGCCGCCCATCAGCTTGCGCTGAATCCGCAGCTGGGCGACTACCCAAGGGAGTTCAGCGACAAGGGCAAGAAGAAGTTTGTGCAGGTGAAACACGCAGACATATGGGAAGAAATCAGGGACCAGGCTGCGGCATTGAAGGCTTCGGGAGATTGGTTTGTTGGCATTGACCCGAACGATGTGCTGCAAATCAAACGTACCAAATTCGCTGAATACAAGGTTTGGCCTTCAGGAAAATTCATCGGCCTTGGCCAGGATGGTGCTGGCGCAGCGCAGGCAGCTCACCTTACAACCGCGATTTCCAACGCAATCGGCTGGTACAACTATCCGGATTCCATCGGCTCGAGCCCGACCAACAAGCTGGATGTCGGACAGACTTACAGTGTCGGCAACAACCACAGTGATTTTGGTAAGCAGATATTGAGCTTCCTTCAATGAACGCTACATGCAGTTGCACATGCTGCCGTTACCTGTTTGCATTGAGCAACGCCAGCCCGGCCACCCACGACTGGCGGAATCTCCTCTCTACTTGATGATGTCGGTGCCGTTGATGCTGAACGAGCTATAGCCACTGATGCGGTTGTTGACGAATTCGATCCGGCCTTCCAGGGATACCACCTCCAGCGTCCGGCCCCGGCCGCCCTTGAACCATAGGTTGCTGATACGGATCCGGCCATCTCCCCGGCTGCTGTCGAACACAATGATCGGCGCAATACCGGCATTGCTGATGATGGCGGTGGCGGGGTCGGTGGGAATGCCAGCGCCGCTCGGGTCAACGGCACCTTCCAGTATCATCGGCCCGTGAACTTTCACACAGGCTGAACAGCCGCCCATATCGAACTCACCCTGCAATAGCACACGGCCACCACCCGGATCCAGCGAGGCCAGGTCGATGGCATCCTGGATGGCGGCAGCGTCGACCACCGGATCGTTCCGGCCCTGCACCACGACGGGACAGGGCTCACCATCCATCAGGCGCTGCATTTTCTTCACTTCCTGGAAGTCCAGCCGGCCGATGCGGCCGTTGCCGTTGATATCACCGGCGCACAGGAAGGGATCGGCGGTCAGGTCGCCGTCACACAGTCCATATTGGCTTTTCAGCAGCAGCGCGTCTTCGCGGGTGACGATGTTGTCGCCATCAAGGTCAGCACGGCGACACGCACCCAGGCAGTCGGTGCCGAGGTTATCCATGGCAATCTGCAAGTCTGCCTCGTCTGTCTGGCCGTCCCTGTTGAAATCGAAATAACTCGGGCCGCTGCCCATGAAGTTCGCCACCCCGTCGATGTCCAGTTGGGTGACGCGCATGTCCTGGTTGCCGTCACCCGGGCATTGGGTGGCTGACTGCACTACGGCGTTCAGCTGGCTTTGCAACGCGCTGAAGCCCTGGAACAGCTCCGGAAATGGCGCCAGGCATTCAGGCGCATTGGCGCAGGCATTGCCATTGGGCAGCTCCGCGCTGCGGCGGCCATCATTGCAACGCAGGTCACTTCCGGCCGCCTCATGCAAGTTGTCCACCGCGCGGCACACTTCCGTGGCCAGGTAATCCACCGGCACTACATCAAGGTCGTAAAACTGGTGCGCGGTGATGCGTTCATAGGGCGGCGATACCTTGGGGTCATCCACCGGCGCATCACAATTGGTCAGAGTGAGCTCGACGAGCTTGTAATGTTCGTTTTGAACCGCTTTTTGCGAAGCCGGTGTCAGCAGGAAGGGATCGTCCGGATTGACCAGAGACTGGTACACGGAGCAGCAGGAGCCCCATGCCCCTTCGGGCTTATCTGGCAGGGTGGCGTCCGGATTGGGATAGTCCGTGCCGGGACCGAACCAGAGGCCGCCGTTAGTCTGGCAAAAGGCCTGGGTGTCAAACAGGAAGTCGCTGCAGAAGCCGCCGGAAATCTGCGCATTGCCCTCGCTGTCTTCACCGGCGTTGCCGAGGAGCACGCAGGGCCACAGCCGGTTGTCGGGATCCACCGGAGTTGGCAGGGTGCCGTCGCCGGATACTTCGGCGTAGTTGAAACTGCGGACTGGCGGCGCGTCTGCGCTTTCCAGCAGGGGCATGATCGACACACTGTCGAGCCGGTGCGCCGGCGGCACCGTGCTGCGTACATCGATGCCGGCAAACTCGGCAAACAGCTGGTAGAGGTCGGCCACGTTGACCATGGATGCAGTCTCACGCCCGGTTTCCCCTTGAACGCGCGGGCCGGCGACGATCAGCGGCACCAGCACGCCGGTCTGGAATACCGAGCCTTTGGCGCGGCTCGGGTCATAAGGCAGTCGCACGCTGGGAGCAAATGAGCCATTGTCACCGACGATGACCAGCATCGTGTTCATCTCATCCAGCAGCAGTTCATCCAGCCGGCCAAACTCATCCAGGCTGGCCAGGCCGAGTTCATGCAACAGGATGGCAATCTCGCGATCGGCGGAACTGAACATGGCGTTGATCAGAGGGAAGGTATCGGCAAAGCGGGTGGCTTCATCACCCTGGCACTGGCGCGTATCCAGCACCTTGCCCAACAGCTGGTTCGGGCCGTCAGTGGGCGGCTGCTGGTACGGCGTGTGGATGGAGTTGTAGCTGACCGTCAGCATGCGGGGGCCATCCTGCTGGTGCCACCACTCGATGCCGCTGTCGGTCTGCGATTCCGACATGTAATCGCGGACCAGGCCGGGTTCGCTGGCGGGTTCGATGGGGCAGCGGATTCCGGCGCAGCCGGCGCCCGGGGTGGTGCAGCCAGCAGGCGCCAGTTGCGAGCCGTCGTTGATGGTTTCGGGCCACACATAGTAACCGTTGCTGCGGTCAAAGTTGAGGGCAGCCGGGATTTCAGCCTGGCATTCCGTGCCGGCCACGAGTACACCGCCTGACTGCAGGCATTGCTTGCCATTCAATCCTGCCTGGCAGCTTTCGTCCGGGTAATAACAGGCTCCCGTGACTGGCGCACGACTGCCATCTTCGCTGCGCACAAAGCCGCAATCATAGGTTCCAGGTGGAACCGATTCGAGGCCAGCCTGGCTGTCGATCGCCGGTGGACCGGCTTCCATGTTGCCGCGGAAAAAGTCGAATCCGCGCGTGGCCGGGGAGCAGCTGCCGGAAGGGTTGTTGTTGCCCAGGTGGTACTTGCCCATCATCGCGCTGCGATAGCCCGCGGTGCGCAACAGGCGCGGCAGCGTGACTTCATAAGGAGAGACCTGTGCCTGCGGCAACATGTTGGGAATCAGCGCCGTGGTGACACCGGTGCGTATGCCCCAGCGGCCGGTGAAGAAGGCCGAGCGGCTGGGTGAACATTCGGGCGTGGCCCAGGCGTTGGTGAAGCGCATGCCCTCGGCTGCGATGGCGTCGATATTGGGAGTGGCCGGCGGCTCGACTCCGCCGTTGCCGAACAGCGTCAGCTGATCTATGCCCGCATCGTCGAGAATGATGAACACGATGTCGGGCGGCTCATCCTCCTGAGCCTGCAAACTGGCGGGGAACAGCAGGGCCAAAATCATGGCCAGCCCAATGACGGGCCCAATGACCAGTCCAACAGCAACTCCAATGGCCGGCCCAAAGTCCGGTGGGGCCCGCAGCCTGGTGTGCATGTCCGTTACGGTTGCATGGTCTGCTGTCTGTTTCATCGCGCTGAGCTCCCCCTGGTGCCATCGGTAGCGTAGCAAGCATGAACAACTGCATGTTGCCAGGTGGCGCCGGCCCTGGTTGCAATGATACCGGGTACCATGGTTCAACCAGTCAACAAATACATCGCGAAGTCATCGATCACAGCAGTCATTCGACGGACGAAAAGCCGGGCTGGTTCTCGATGAATTTTTCCAGATCCTGCTTTGCATCCATGGGTGTGTCCATGCCGGGTTGCCAGATGTAAGGCGTAATGTAAATCAACAGGCGACGCTGTTCATCAGATCGCACTCTCTCGCCAAACAATAGATTCAGCCCGGGTATGGATCTCAAGCCCGGTATTCCGGCAACGCCGTTGCTGGACTGTTCGGCCATCAGGCCGCCAATCACCAGGGTTTCGCCGGAACCTATGCGCATCATCGAAGTGGCTGAGCTGCGGCTGCGAGCCAGGGCAACGTTGTCCAGGGTGGGCACGAAACGCGACACGCTGACATCCAGGTCCATGCGAATCTGTTCTTCGGGCAGCAGGAAAGGTGTTATCGTCATGATGACGCCACTGGTTACCGGCTCCAGCGTGACATCGCCCGAATTTTCGGTGAAGGTGGTTACATATCGATCTTCAGCCACGTCAATCTTGGCCTGCTGCCCGGACACCACTGCCATGTAAGGGCGCGCCACAACGCGCGCTGCGTCGGTTTGCATCAGCATGGAGATCGCTGCACGGAAAGTGCGCGTATTGGCCGCTCCGGCCAGGTTGGTGAAAGCAATGGTTTCACCGATCATGCTGGCCCAGTCGATGCTGGCATCGCTGACGCTGCCGCTGGCGCCGCCACTGATGCGGGTGCCGATCTCCAGCAGGTCACTGGCACTGAATTGCAGCACCATGGCCTCGATCATGATATGACCATTGTCGGTATCGATGGCGTTCAGTATTTCCATTGCATTTTTGACATCGGCCGAAGGACCTTTCAGCAGGATGGCATTTTCCGCATGGATGGGCGCATAACTGAAGCTCTTGGTCGGGGATATGGTGCCTTCGGAAGAACTGCTGTCACCCGACTCAACATCCGATTCCGTGCTGGTGTCATAGTCATCGTCGCTGTCATCATCGTCATCATCGGAATCGCTGTCATCCATCAGCAGCATGGACAGGATGGGTTCCAGGGCGCGGGTATCGGCATAGCGCAGAATGCGCTTGTGGAACACGTAGTCATCGCCTGCCACCATGCTCAGGTCCACCTGGGGTTTACGGGAAATGGTAACGAGGTTAGTAGTGAAGCTGGCCTGCAAGTGCGCCGGCTCAAGTATGGCCGCCAGAGCTTCCACGATCGGCAATTGCTGGAACTCGGCAGTGACCCGCCCGGTAATTTTCGTCACTTCGTTCAGCACATAGGGCACTTGCAGTTTTTCAATCACCGCGCCGATGTGCGCCTGGTCCAGGCTGGCAGTGACCTGTTGTTGCAGCAATGGAGCACCGGGGTTGCTGATTTCCAGCCGATGAATACCGCGCTGTTGTTCTGTCTGGCGCTGGATTTCGAGTTTGGCTGACTGCTGCTCATAACGGTTCATCAAATCCTGCAGTTCCGGGTTGGACAGGGTCTTTTGCGTGGAGCAGGAGCTGAGCGCCAGGCTGCAGAAAGCCAGCAGCACCGGGCCAAGCCCTCGATGATTGACCCTGGCGCGCTTGAATCTGCAGCCGTAAACTCGTCGCCCGGACGTAGTTCTGATGGACATGACTGGGGCTCCTCACAAGACCCTGTTCAGGCGGCGGCTGCATCGGCAGCCGTGCCTGTGCGTGTCGTTTACTTACCTGGCCGTGTCAGTTGAAGTTCTTGTTGGCGTTGTCGTCCTTGTTGCAATAGTGCTTGGCGCTGCCGCCCATGGCATGGTGGAACATGCCATCGCTGACATCGGATTTGCTGACGGTGACGGGTGGTGTTTTACTGGCATACAGTTTTTTGGCTTCATCGGTCCACTCCACTTTTTTCACCTTGGGCGTGTTGTCGTTCAGCGTTGTGCCCTTGGATTCCAGTACCAGTTCACAACCGGGCGACAGGAATACGTCCTGGGACTTGCTGTCGCCTCCGCCAATATGGATGGTGAGCTTGTAGGAACAGGGTGCCGGCAGGATGAAAACACCATATTCATCAGCGCGGATATCCATGGTGTTCTCGGTGGAATAACCAAGACAATTGGAATTCTTGTCCCAGTTCTGGTTATCCTCGCCGCGAGCCTGGACTGAGACCTTGTTGACGTAGTAATTGGTGGTGGCATCGGCATACACCAGGGCCGCGCAGGGGTTGGGATCGCCATTCTGCTGCTTGCCTTTGCAGTAATCGGCTTCATTGGTGTAGCGCTTGGTCGCTGCCTGCGCACCGGCAGGTGCGGCAATGCCCACAGAGATTGCGGCAAGTACTACCAGTGCAAATGTCCAATGGGCTGGCTTGATCAAAGAATACTGTTTCATCTCGGTTTCCCCATCTTGGTTTGGTTGACGCATGGCCGGTGCCATGCGTATGAGCCGTAAAGCGCGAAGCGTGGGGAAACTACGCCATCCCGGATTTTGACCTGCCCCTTGAAGGTGGCACCGGCCTGGGGAAATTCAGGAGTGTCAGGGTCGGCTGGCAGCCAGGTTGGCTTCAGCTTCGAGGATTATCGGGTGCATAACAGGCAGGTGAGAGCGGTAGCCGGCGACTGCCTGCTCCAGCAATTCCAATCCGGCGCCTGTTTCACCATTGGCCAGATATACCTTGCCGAGTAATTCGGTGGCCATGTATATCGACAGCGTTTGGTTTACTTTCTGCCAGAATTGCAGGTTTTCCTTCGCCCACGACAAAGCGCGTACGAGGTCTCCAGCGGCCAGGGCTTCACGGGCCAGGCTGTTGAGTATGTACCCGTGGTTCTGGTTGTATTGGGGCAAGCTGGCTGATGTCTCTTCCTGCAGGCTGAGCAGTTCGGCAATGGCCTGTTCCGGGTGTCCCATCTCTCCCATCAGTTTGGCCCGCAATCGCCGCAGCCTGTACTGGTTGCCAATCGACAATCCTGCCAGGGAACCGAGTGTGTCCGCGGCTTCTTCATAGCGCCCCAGCTCAATCAGGGTATTGGCGCGATCCAGGTTCAACGCCGCTTCCAGGCTGGAATCCGGCTCGGCCTTTTTCAGTCTTTCCAGAATCGAGTCCAGGCCGGCCAGAGTCTGTTCGTAGTCCTGTTCGAGAAAGGACAAATTCACCAACCTTCGTTCGGCCCCCAGGGTCCGGGGAGCATCGGGGCCCAGTGATTCCGCCAGGATACGGACATGCTGCTGCATCGCATCAACTGACTCATCGTGCCGGCCGAATTCGCCCAGCACCACGCTGAGATTCCGCCACAGGTCTGAAATATCCGGATGGTCAGGGCCCAGGCGCTGCTGCGCTTCGGCCAGTGCATCCATGGAAAGCCGCAGGGACTCTTCCCTTCGGCCCAGACGCTCCAGGGCCACGGCGAGGTTATTGCGGGCGACGCTGATCCACGGATGTTCCGGCGGGAGATTGTGCTGCCATTCTTCAAAGGTTCTCTGCGCGTAAGGCAAAGCGCGTTCCAACTGCCAGCTGTTGATCAGTACCGTTGCCACATTGTTGCGCGAGGCAGTGATCTGCAGGTCTCCGGCAGGCAGGTTGGCTTCACGCAGTTGCAGGGCCAACAGGTGCTGTTTCTCAGCCTTTTCCCAGGATTCACTGAGCACATAAAAATTGCCCAGGCTGTTGGCCACGTCGGCATTCAGCAATGGATCCTGGGGTTCCATTTCCGAGGTCAGGCTCTGTGCCCGCAGCAGTACCGATTCGGACTCATCCAGCCGGCCCTGGCGCCGCAGGGCCACACCCAGGTCGGAGAGCACGCGTATGCGTTCATCCAGGTCGTCCGAACCGGCGCGATCCAGCAGGGCAAGGGACTGTTCCAGCAGGGTGCTGCCCTTGAGATACTCGCCACGTTCACCGTAAACCCTGCCCAGGGTGTGCAGCAGCCGGGCCTTTACCAGCGGCTTGTCGGCAAACCGGTCGGACAGTTCATCGGTGCCGTTATCAATGATGTCCTGCAGCGTCACTTCCTCGCCACTGGTGCGCAGTGGGCTGGCATGTTCCAGCAGATCCACCAGGAAGTCGGAAATGGCCTGTGATTCCTCCAGCGCGAGACGCGTCTGGCGAACCTCCAGCTCGCGGGCGATGATGCCACCTGCCAGTGTCAACAACAGCAGTATCGCCACGCTGGCTCCAACCCAGTGCCGCCGCAGGAACTTGCGGGCCAGGTAGATCCTTCGCGGTGCATGGGCGCTCACCGCGGAACCAATCAGATACCGGCGCAGGTCAAGTGCCAGCTCGTTGGAGGACGCATAACGCCGCTCCGGTTCCAGTTCAAGCGCCTTGCTGACGATGGCATCGAGATCAGAAGTGAGCATTCGGGCCAGGCGTTTGGGTCCGGTCTGGGCATGTTCAGCGATATTCTGCTGTTCTTCGCTGCTGAGTTGCCGGAAAACCTGGCGCATGTGAGGCGCGGAGCGGGTTGAAAGCATGCCCAGCCAGTCTGCCAGTGGCAGGTCAAATGCGTCATACGGGCGTTTGCCACACAGCAGTTCAAACAGCACCACGCCCAGCGAATACACATCGCTGCGTGCGTCCAGTGACTGGCGGTCGTGAATGAGCACCGATTCGGGGCTCATGTAAGCCGGCGTACCAATCAGCTGCTGGCCGGTGATATTGGCCAACTGGTCGATACCCGGCGTCAGTGCGGCAGCGATACCGAAGTCTATGACCTTGACCATGGCTTTGCCATCCACCTCGGTAACCAGCAGGTTGGAAGGTTTGATGTCACGATGCAGGATACCTTTGCCGTGCGCATGAGTTAGCCCCTGGCAGGCTTCAACGAACAACTGGATGCGCTGCGGCAGGGGCACTTTGTGCAAACGGCACCAGTCCGAAATCGGCAACCCTTCCACCAGTTCCATCGCCACATAAGGTTCGCCGGCCGGGCTGACCCCGGACTCGTACATCACTGCAACATTGGGATGGGAAAAACGCGCCAGTGTGCTGCACTCCCGTTCGAAACGTGTGCGCTGCACCGATGTAGCGTGAGCGCTGATGACTTTCAGCGCCACCTGTCGCTCGATCGGCTCAGTCTGGCGCGCCCGGTAAACCACCGCCATGCCGCCTTCACCCAGGCGGTCGAGGATGCGGAAGTGGCCAATGCTGGCACCTGGCATGCGGTCTTTGTCGTCCGTATCTGCACTTTCCATCCGCAATGCTTCGAGGCCTACCAGGCCGGGCAGGTCCTGCTCCAGAAACGTCTCTTCCTGCTGAAGCCCACGCAACAAGTTCAATATCCGTTCCAGCAATACCGGTTCATTCTGCAGCAGGCTTCTGGCTCTGGGTTCGCGTTCGGCTGGCGTGAGGTCTGCCAGCTCACACAGCAGTTCCTTGATTCGCAGGTAGTCTTTGGCGGCCGCGGTAGCGGGCGGTGTGGATTGCGGGCTCACCGCCCGACCTGCTCCCTCAGCCAGGCTTTGGCGCTGAACCATTCGCGGGCAACGGTGCGTTCTGAAAGGCCCATCAGTTCAGCGGTTTCCTTGCCGGTGAGCCCGGCAAACACCCGGAGATGGACAATCTGGCATTGCCGGCTGTCCAGCGATTCCATCAGTTCGAGCGCCATGTCCAGGTCCAGCACTTCAGCGATGGAAAGTTGTGGCCCGAGTGCCGGCCTGTCTGCCACCGGAATGCCGTCTTCGGGATCAGTCCGCTTGGCTGCGTTTTTCCTGCGCGCGTGATCCACCAGTATCCGGCGCATGGCCAGGGCGGCAGTTGCGAAGAAATGCCTCTTGTCATTGAACCTGGACTGGTTGCCGTCGAACAGGCGCAGGTAGGCTTCGTGGACCAGGTCGGTGGTCAGCAGCGTGTGACCGGCGCGCTCCTGGCGCAGCTGAACGGCCGCGATGGCGCGCAGCTCGTTGTACACCAGCGGCAAGGCTTTCTCGATGGCATCCGTTGAGTTGTTCAGCTCGTTGATGACACCGGTCAGGTCTTTGTTCATCAGGACGCGAATCTTCAGATGACTTGCATGGCTGCATTATGTACAGACTCCTGGCTTGCTGACAAATCACCTTTTTGCAGGTGGAAGTTGGCAGCCCGCCAACGCGGCGGGCTGCCGCGGCCGGCAGTGGGTGAGGAGATTGGAAATCTGCCACTGCCGTCCCGGCAACCAAAGCGTGATCCGCGGGTGAAAACGGACAAACGGGCGACAAATGGCAGAGTCTGGCCAGTTCCTGCGCTTTGTACCCTGGAGACGAGATTCGTGTCAGGCGCCTTCCCCGGAAACGCGAGGTGTGATGTCGGCCGGAATGGCAACACGTACAAATGGGCCGTCGACAAGCTGATGAGCACCTGCAACCTGGCGCTCGACTCTGGCCCCGTAACTTCAACCTGGCGATGAACTGGGCTCTGAGTACATTGGGTAACGGAGGAAGATCAGATGATTTCCAAGAGCTTTATCATGTCATTGACCATTTTCAGGAAGGGGCTCGGCCCGGCACTTGGCCTGATCCTGTTCGCCAGCACCACTTGCTTGGCCCAGGAAAGCACCGCCATCACCACGGTGTACACCGGCCTGCTTAAAGGCATAGGCTCCGGAGTGGGATCAGATCTCGATGCCTGGGCGCTGTCCGCCATAGGCATTTCCGGCTCCGAAGAAACCCAGCTGGCGGCCATCAGCGCGGAACTGCAGGAGATCGACGCCGACCTGAAAGCCATCAACGCCACCCTCGAGGAAATCCTCAACGCCATCGAGGAACAGACCTGCACCCAGCTGCAGACTTCCCTGCAGGCTCCGGTGAACAACATTACCGCCCTGTACAACACCTATCGGTCATTCCTGGCCAATGCCGCGCTTTCGCCACCCGTGCCTCCCACTGCAGCCGACGTGCTGCAGTGGCAGAGCTCGGTGCTCAGCAGCATCGCCACGGACCTGAACGCGATTCACAATGCCGTCTACGCCACGCCCAATGCCAATGTGATCACCCAGTGCGCCATCGCCACCGCGGCGCCTTACCTGACAGCCTCGCCAACCTACCAGACATTTTTTGATGACCGCCCCAGCTACTCGCAGCTGGCCGATATCCTCAACTATTACTATGGCGTGCAGGTGCAGGGGGCAACGGTGCTGGCCGAGGCGTATCACCTGCAGGCCTGCCAGCTGGCCGCGCTGAATGACCCGAACCTGCATTGTGATTTCGCCACTGCGTCCACCAGCACGCAGTCATCTGAAGTCACCAGCCTGTGCGACAACCCGACCGACACCGACGTGCGGCGCGCCTGCCTGAGTGCCCAGGAAGCGGTTACCAACCCGGACACCGGTACGGGCATGTACGAACGCGTGGAAGCCTGGCTGCTGGAGGCGGGCGCGCCCTACTCCACCGGCGAAGCGCCGGATGACGATCCGCGCAAGGTGATCAGTGGCGGCATCGGCCTGCTGCGCAACATCGACAGTTCCAACACGCTGGACTGGAGTTCCAGCTACGCCTGGCTGCTGCCCCGCGATCTGCTGGATTTCACCAATACCTCAACGGTAAACGGCTCCACGCCGTTCCACTGCAACGGGCCGCTGAAATCCAGCAGCCCCTGCGGCCCGGTGGGCCCGTACAACGCCAACTTCAATTCGGCCATCACCTACGGCGGTTATTCCGCCTGGAACGCGATTCGCGCCGCGCAACTGCTGCAATTGTTCGAACCCTACAACGACAAGGCCAATGGCTCGTTCGATTACAGCGGCACCGCGGGCGACTACCTGTACTCGATCGGCTTTTCAGCCGCTGCCAAAGACAATGGCATGATCGTCATCACCTATGACACTGGCAAGAACCAGGACACGGGATTCGCGGCGCTTTGCTTCATGGATACGGCCGCACCCCGCGACAAGGCCAAGCAACCCTGGTGCGACGGCATCCATGGCGAGGTACAGGGCACCGACAACCTGCTCAATACCAACAAGAACCCGTGGGTGCAGAGCGGTTATCTCGACAGCATCGCCTCCAACCCGAGGTTCTACGAGGTGGAAATCAATACCACCAACGGCCATGTGAAAATCGCGCCCGGCTGGTTTGTGCAAATGAGTGAAACCGGCAACTTCAACCAGTTCCACTGGCCGGTCATCAATGTAAGCACGCTGTCGTGCCAGAACGGCAAACCGCATACCAATCCGGGTGGTTTGTTGTCGCGCTGTGGCGATGACCTGCAGGGTTTTGTCGATGCGCTGCTGCCGCCGCCATCAACACAGGCGACCAGCGCCGCCTACGATGTCGCCCTGAGCGCAAGCGCACCGGATGACAATGACGGGAACGCGCATTTCCTGGCACTTACGTCACAACGCCGTGGCAGCACACCGAGCAGCGTGGTCGCCATCCAGATGGATCGCAGCCGCGTGGACTCACCTGGCCTTGAGGGCGGTTTCCTCCGCCTGAGTTTTGTGAATGGCGACGGCTTTGAAATACCCCGCTACAGCCAGAGCTACCGCATCCAGAACCAGCTGGAGATCATGCCACTGACCGAGGAATTCCTGCTGTCCCAGGACAGTCTGCCTTTCGACCTTGAGGGCCGAAGCGGCGCCGGCGCCACCTTCAATTGCGCCCTGGACGGGAATCTCAGCAACGCTGTCGAAGATTGTGAACTGGACTGGCCGGAGGAATATTTCGACGATGTGGACGGAGTCGCCTGGCGATCAGGTGCGTGGGTGACCACATACGATGCCGATTCAGGGCGACTTTATATCGATGTCAGCGAGGATGTCCTCAATGGCACTCGCGCCTGGCTGGTACGCTTCAAGGGCCAGGGCGTGTTCCGCAATGAACTGGCGTTTTACTCGCGAGAAGCAGCCAAGGAACTGCGTGACCGCTCATTGGCACCAACCCTGGTGACCTTCAGGGGCGAATAGCTCGCCCCTGAAGTCGGGTTGGGGCCAGGCTCAGCTGTAGTACTGGAAGCCCACCAGGTTCCAGTGCCAGTAGAACCACGCCAGCGACAATGCTGCCAGTGTGATGATGCTGTAACCCACGCGCGAGCGTACTCCACCGAATACCGGCTGGCGCCACACTTGAAAGGACTGGTACAAGTGGTACAGCGCGGCGATGGCGGCAAGCGTTGAAAACACCAGTGCAATCTTGATGGCGGTGGGCACGGAGTACATCAGCGCCGCAAACCCTCCGCTGGCGCCGATGGCCATCAGCACGAAGAACGGGATATTCAGTGCCGCTACCAGCACGGAGGCTCGCCGGGCCGATTTCTCCGGCCCCCTGAGCGCCCGGTAGGAAGCCCACTGGTAGAACAGCCGCAACAACACTCCCACCATCAGCAGCAGGGACAGCCCCACCAGCAATCCGGTAAATGCCGTGGTTTCATAGAACGGTGTGCGGTAAAACTGCATCACGCCCATGCCATCGATCACCATGCCGGTGATTTCGCCCTGCTCGTTTTCCTGGAAAGCAACCCGCTCATAGCCATCCACTTCGCGGAACAGGTTGGGCTCCTCCTCTACGTAACGGTTGGGGCCTATCATCAGGGTGTTGTCGGGCATGGCAATGACTTTCATGCTGCCGAATGCGCGCAACAGCGATTCCGCTTCGGAAAAATTGCCGCGCCAGCTGGTGTAGGAACCGGTGTATTTCGCAGCACGTTCGGCAAAGTCAGCCGGTGGCGTGATCACCGGTACTTCAACCGGGAAAAACTGGTCGTAAAAAGACTTCACAAAGGCCTCATGCGTTGGGCCGCCGCCCGGGCCGCTGAAGGAAGAATACAGCATGAAATCTTCCTGTAACGACAGGCCGAAATGGGAAACAAAAATGGTTGTGCCGCCGTCATGGCCGAAGTTTTCAAATCCCTCAGGCCCGAAACGTCGCTCGATGAAGCCCAAGCCCATGCCGCGCACGCGGTCGTCGTGGGCAAAGCCTTCATCCAGCATTTGCTGCAGCGTTTGCGGCCGCAGGATGCGCTGTCCTTGGTAGGCCCCGCCATTGAGCAAGGCACGGGCAAACAGCGACATGTCATAGGCGCTCACCGCCATCGCTCCGGCCGGCCCGAAATTGGAAACAATCTCGTAGTTCATTTCCTCGTACGAATCGGTACCGGCGTTATAGCTGTAGGCTTTGGCCATGTTTTTGGCCAGCCTTTCCGGCAGCGGCTCCTCAAAACTTGAATACTCCATGCCGAGTACATCAAAGATGTTCTTTTGCAAATACTCGTTGAAGGACATGCCGGAGACATTGGCTACGATCAAGCCGGCCAGCGCGGTGCCGTAGTTCGAATAAGACGTATGCACGCCCGGCGGATTGATACGATCGGGCTGGTATTTGGCCAGCGATTCCGCCAGCGGCATGATGCGCGATTCATCATTGCCGATCAGGTAACCCAGGCCGCCGTCTTCCCAGCCCGGCGTATGTGTCATGATGTGACGCAGCGTGATAGGCTGGCCCGGAAAGGTGTCCTCGATCTTGAAGGTTTCCAGATACTCGTTCACATCGGCATCGAGGTCGAGCTTGCCCTGCTCCACCAGCTGCATCACCGACACCCAGGTGAACAGTTTGGAAATCGAGCCTGGGCGGAACAATGAAGTGACAGGGTCGACTGGAATCCGCTTTTCCACATCGATGTAGCCATAGCCCTTGGCAAAAATGACCTGCCCGTCTTTCATCACCATGACCACACCCGAAGGACTGTGGCTTTTCTCCATGGTGGGCTTGACCACACCATCCACGAAGGCTTCGACCACGGCCGGGTTGGTAACTTCAGAGGCGCTGACAGACGCAGTCGCTGCGGAAAGGGCCAGAGCCATGGCCGCCGCGCAGGCAGGCAGAAGTGCACGCAGTGAATTCATTTCAAGCATTTTTTATTCCCTCAAACAAAAAGCTGAAAACCGGAACGATCAGTTTTTCAGGCGATATCCCGTGCGGAATATCCACCAAACAATCGTCAGGCACACTAGCAGAAACCCGAGCACCGCACACAGGCTGATAGTCACGCCTACGTCTGAAGTATTGTAAAAACTCCAGCGAAAGCCGCTGATCAGGTAAACGATGGGGTTGAACAGCGCGATCGTCTTCCAGTTGCCGGGCAACATGTCGATGGAGTAGAACGCGCCACCGAGGAAAGTCAGGGGGGTGATGACCAGCAGCGGAATCACCTGCAGCTGTTCCCAGCTGCTGGCCCATACGCCCAGGATGAAGCCAAACAGGCAGAAGCTGATGGCTGTCAGGAACAGGAAGGCCAGCATCCAGACCGGATGGGCCACATGCAGGTCTACGAAAAAACTGGCCGTGAACAGGATCACCATCCCGAGAATCACCGATTTTGTGGCCGCGGCGCCCACGTAGGCGAGCACGATTTCAAAAGCCGACAAAGGTGCTGAAAGTATCTCGTAGATGGAGCCCGTCCAGCGCGGAAAATAAATTCCAAACGACGAGTTGCCGATGCTCTCGGTGAGCAGCGACAACATGATGAGGCCCGGCACGATAAAGGCGCCGTAGCTCACGCCATCTACCTCGCCCATGCGTGAGCCAATGGCCGCGCCAAACACAATGAAATACAACGCCGTGGTGATCACCGGCGTGAACAGGCTGGTCCAGAGCGTGCGGCCAAACCGCGCCAGCTCAAACCGGTAGATGGCCCACACGCCGCGACGGTTGAAGGCAGGAAAGGCCGGTGAAGCATTTTGAGGACCACTCATGCCGTCTCTCCCTGCTTGCGCCCAACCAGCCCCACGAAAATTTCCTCCAGCGAGTTCTGGCTGCTGTTCAGGTCGCGGTAGTTGATCTGCAGCTCGTCCAGGCGCCTCAACAGCTCGGGAATGCCGGAATGCTCGCGATTGGCATCGAACACGTAACGCAGCTGTGAATGATCGTCACCGAATTCCACCTGCCAGTCCGCCAGGGCAGCCGGTATTTCGGCCAGCGGTTCGGTGAGCTGCACGATGAGCTGACGTTTTCCCAGCTGCTTCATCAGCCGGTTCTTTTCCTCAACCAGAATGAGTTTGCCCTTGTCGATCACACCGATGCGATCGGCCATCTCTTCGGCTTCATCAATGTAATGCGTGGTGAGGATGATGGTGACGCCCTGGTCGCGCAGCCGCCGCACCAGCGCCCACATATCCGCGCGCAGCTCCACATCCACGCCGGCAGTGGGTTCGTCGAGAAACAGCACGGTGGGCTCATGCGCCAATGCTTTGGCAATCATCACCCGCCGTTTCATGCCTCCCGACAATGTCTGGATCTTGTCGTGGGCCTTGTTCCACAACGACAGGTCACGCAGTACACGCTCGATGTATTGCGGGTCGGGCGCGCAGCCGAACAGGCCCCGGCTGTAACGCGCTGAAGCCCAGGGTGTTTCAAAAGTCTCGGTGGCCAATTCCTGCGGCACCAGGCCAACCCGGGCCCGCGCGGCACGATAGTCCGTGACCACATCGTGGCCATCGATCAGTGCCTGCCCACCGGTGGGTGTAACAATGCCGCAGACCATGCTGATCAGCGTGGTTTTGCCCGCGCCGTTCGGTCCGAGCAAAGCGAATATTTCGCCGCGGTTGATGGTGAGATCGATCGGCTGCAGGGCCACCAGGCCGGAAGCGTACGTCTTGGTCAGGCCGTTGAGGGTAATGACAGAATCCATGAGCGTACTTTAGCCGGACTCCGGAACCGATTCATATAGGCCGAAAGGCTGGATCCCGCCGGTAATCGACACAACCTTTTGATGGCGGGGAACGTACTTGGGGTAGAGCCGTATTTGCCCTGCGTCCGAAATAAGGTGTAAACCATCTGACCGGAATGCACCTGATTTAAATGGTGGGTCGTGTAGGACTCGAACCTACGACCAAGAGATTAAAAGTCTCCTGCTCTACCACCTGAGCTAACGACCCATCGACTGATGCAGCTGCTCCGTTGAACGGGGCAGCGAAAGGAGGCGGCATTTTAGGGGAATTCGTTCGCGGCCTCAAGTCGAAACACGCTCAAATTTCGTTGATTTTCCCGCTACATACGAAACGGCCGCAATTCACGGTGGTGCGTAGCGCGTGGGGTCGGGAATTCCGGCCGACTGGAAACCGTCGCGGCGTATGCGGCAGGAGTCGCACACACCGCAGGCGCGGCCTTCGGCATCTGCCTGGTAACACGACACGGTCTGGCTGTAATCCACGCCCAGGGCGGTTCCCTGGCGAATGATTTCGGCCTTGGTCAGGAAAATCAGTGGCGTGTTGATGGTCATCTCCACGCCGCCCACTCCGGCCTTGGTGGCGAGACGCGCCATGGTTTCATAGGCCTTGATGAACTCGGGCCGGCAATCGGGATATCCGGAGTAATCCACCGCATTCACGCCTATGAAAATGGCGTTCGCACCCAGCACCTCGGCCTGCCCCAGCGCCAGCGACAGCATGATGGTGTTGCGGGCGGGAACATAGGTTACCGGAATACCCGTAGTTTCGGTGGTGGGCACATCTATGTCATCCGTGAGCGCCGAGCCGCCGATCTGGCGCAGATTCACGTGCAACACCTTCAGCGGTACACCCTGGCTGTCACACACCCGTTGGGCTGCCGCCAGTTCCGAGTTGTGGCGCTGGCCATAATCCACCGCGAGCGCCAGACAATCGAACCCCTGGTTACATGCCATGGCCAGCGTAGTGGCGGAATCCAGGCCACCGGACACCAGCACCACGGCTTTGGGGGCGGACGAAACGGCGGAGTTTTCCATCGCTTTGCTCATTTGCCCGGCGTGTCGCCCCAGAGGATTTTATGCAGCTGTAGCTGGTATCGAACCGGAAATTGATCCTGCAGGATCCATTCAGCCAGTTCTGTCGCATCAACCTGCCCCCAGCTGGGCGAAAACAACACTTCGCAGGTATCTGAAAGTTTGTTTTCCAGGGTAACCTCGCGGGCCCACTCGTAGTCTTCGCGCGAACAGATCACGAATTTCACCTGGTCCTTCGGCGTCAGCGCTTCAAGGTTGCTCCAGAGGTTACGCTTCTCTTCGCCCGAGCCCGGCGTCTTGATGTCCATCACCCTGCTTACGCGTTCATCAGCCAGGCGGATGTCCACGGCGCCGCTGGTTTCCAGCGACACAGAAAAACCCAGGTCGCAGAGCTTCACCAGCAACTCGCTGCAGCGTTTCTGTGCCAGGGGTTCGCCGCCGGTGACGCAAACGTGTTGTGTGCCATGTGAACGTATGCGGCTGATGATGTCGTCGAAATGCATCCACTGGCCACCGGTAAAGGCGTACGCGCTGTCGCAATAATCACAACGCAGTGGGCAGCCGGTGAGGCGCACGAAAACGGTCGGCAATCCCGCCTGGCGCGCCTCGCCTTGCAGGGAGAAAAAAATCTCGGTGATTTTCAGCATGTCCGCCCGCGACTCGGGGACGTAGCGTTCCGCGGTTTGGTTCATGGGTGGATTGTACAGCGACTTAACGTGTGAGTTGGCAGGATTACGGGTGCGAAGTCACCCGCGCTAATTTCGAATCGGGTTGGTCGATATACCGTACACGGGCCTGGTCCCCGCAGGTCGAATGGATTCCGGGCCCGACTTCGTCGGCCCGGAATGACGGTACTGGTGCGCTCAGGCCTGGACAGGCGGAAGGACGGCTAGTAGTGTCCTTCCATGCGCATGCTCCTGAGCCGGTTATCAGCAAGGCGGGCAAGCGTGGTATCCGGGTACTGCTGTTTCACCTGCTCCAGTGCTGCGCGGGCCTGGTCCCACTGCTTCAGCTCATAATGGGCATAGCCGATCTTGAGCAGCGCATCGGGCTTCTTGGAACTGTCGGGATATTTTTGCAGCAGGTCGTTGAACGCTTCCAGGGAGATATCGTAATTGCGGGTCACGTAATAGGATTCGCCCAGCCAGTACTGCGCATTGTCGGCATACTCGCTTTCCGGATAGCGCGCCAGGAAGGTCTGGAAACCCTCGGCTGCATCGGCGTAGCGCAGGTCCTTCAATGACTGGAACGCCTGGTCATAGGCGGCTTTTTCGTCGGCAGGATTGGCCGGCATTGCCTGGCTCTGCACTTGCGGGTCACCCAGCGCAACGGTGTCGGAAGGCGTATCCATTGGAGGGCGTACTTCGGGGATGTCGCCGCCCGCCGGGCTTTCCGCTCCAGCCAAATCTTCAGCTGTGTCGGTGGCGCCAGCAACCGGACCTGCAGTGCCATCCACACCGCCGGCACCAGGAGAACCGGCTGCAGGGCGTTGGCCACTGATACGTTGATCGAGATCGAGGAACTGGTCGCGTTGCCGCTGACGCAGGGTTTCAAGCTGGTTGGCCTGGTCTTCCACCTGGCCACGCAGTTCACGGACTTCGTCCTGCAATTGCTGTACCTGGATGACCAGGTCGGCCACCACGTTCAGGTCGGTACTGCCCGAATCGCTGGTTTGGGCGTTTGCCGTGGTGCTAAACAGTATGGCCAGCGCGAGGCTGGCCATACCGGTATTTTTATTGCGAAACAACAACATGACTCAGCGCGCGGTGTAAACGATCTCCACGCGACGGTTCTGGCCCCAGCAGGTTTCATCGCTGACGCGGCAAACCGGGCGCTCTTCACCGTAGCTGACCACGTTCAGCTGGTTGCCCCGTGAACCCTGTGCGGACATCAGGCCCATCACGGCATTGCCGCGACGCTCGCCCAGGCCCAGGTTGTACTCACGGCTGCCGCGCTCATCGGCATGGCCTTCCAGTGTTACGCGTGCGCTGGTGTGCGCGGCAGTGTAGGCAGCGTGAGCTGAAACAATGCCACGGTATTCAGGGCGAACGGTTGATTTGTCGTAATCAAAATAAACCACGCGCTTGGACAGCAGGCTGGCCGGATTGTCGAAATTGCGAGCGTCGGTGTAATCGTTGGGATCCGGCGCTGCCTCGGTTGTAACCGGCTTGGCCGGTTCGGTGACCGGTGCGGGCTCAGTCGGTTT
>CAYYCX010000031.1:0-37816 GCA_964470455.1 uncultured Wenzhouxiangellaceae bacterium | reverse complement strand
CGGAGAGTGCCTGGTTGCAGGAACTGTGCAACCGCGCCGAGCAGCGGTTGCGCCACCACGAGCACGGCGACCTGCCCCGCTGGCGGGAAGCGCTGCATGCGCTGCCCGTAACCGCCCCCCGCATGGAGGCGAACCTGCCGGCGCCCCGCCTGGGCCAAAGCGTGGAAGACCCGCAAGCCCTGGCCGCCAACCTGATGCAGCTGCACCCCTGGCGCAAGGGGCCTTTGTGCCTGGGCGGGTGTGACATCGACACCGAATGGCGTTCGGACTGGAAATGGAACCGCCTGGCGCCGCATGTTGACTGGCGGGAAGCGCGCGTGCTGGATATCGGGTGCGGCAATGGTTACTTCGGCTGGCGCATGCTGGGAGCGGGCGCAAGCCTGGTGGTGGGTATCGACCCCACCCTGCTGTTCGTGATGCAGTGGCTGGCCTGCCGGCACTTTGCCGGGCCGCAGTCCAACTTCGTGCTGCCGCTGGGCATTGAAAACCTGCCCGGCCTGGCTGCCGAACGGGGCTGTGAGCTGGCTGCTGACGATGACCAGCCAGCGGCCGCCAATCTGGATGTCGTCTGTTCCATGGGCGTGCTCTACCATCGCCGCGATCACATGGAGCATTTATTCCAGTTGAAACAACTGTTGCGTCCCGGTGGGAAACTGGTGCTGGAAACGCTGGTGCTGCCGCAGGACCAGGCGGCAGGGTTACTGGTTCCCGTTGAACGTTATGCCCGAATGCGCAATGTCTGGGCCATACCCGGTACGCAGCGATTGAAGAGTTGGGTTGAAGCCGCTGGCTTCGGCAATATTCGGCTGGTGGATGTCACGCCAACCCGGCTGGAAGAGCAGCGCAGCACGCCGTGGATGACATTCGAGTCACTGGCGGAAAGCCTGGACCCGGCCAACCCGAAGCAAACCGTGGAAGGCTATCCGGCGCCCGTGCGGGCGATTGTGTTGGCGCAGCGTCCCTAGCGCTGCTTCGATAATGCGGGGCCCGGGGCCGGGTTTCCAGCATCCGGACCCCCGCAGTATCAAAGCAGCAGGCGGTTTCAGTCCTCAGGCTGGCAGTCTTCCAGGAAGGCGCCACGGGGACCGCCACGGGAACCACGCTTGCCCTCAGCAAAATCGGCCATGCGTTCCAGCCTTTCCTCGAACTCGGCTTCCTGCTCATCCGTGAGGACTTCACGAACCTGTTCCGCGGTGGCCAGGTGCTGCGCGCACATGGCCGGCTTGAACTGCTCTTCCATCTGCTTGCGCAGTGCTGCGCGCTCGGCATCGGCAGCTTCAAACACAGCCAGCAACTGCTTGCCCTGTTCGTCGGTGAGGTCCAGCTCTTCTGTCATGCGCTCAACCCGCTTGGCGGCATCAAACCCGTGCGGACCACCATGACGGCCGCCAGGACGATCGCCATGACGGTCACCAAGGCTATGGCCGCCGCGGCCATCGAAACCTGCCAGCGCGGAGCCGGCCAGAAGCACCAGGGTGAGGGGGGCACAAATCAGCATTGCGGTTTTCATCGGTAATCTCCTTTTGCAAGTAACATGCGGTGCCGACCGTTGGCACTCCTGCGGGGCATGCCCCCGGCCGACGCTTGCAGTCTTGTGGGAAAAAGCGGTTGAAATGTGTAGCAATCGAGGAATTTCAGCCGAAGAAAGAAAAGAAGCTTGATCTGCCCGAATCAGCACGGGCAGGATGAGGCCATCATGAAGCTCAAAGACCTGAACCCGCTTAACTCCCTGTTGGGCAAGATCCTGTTGGCGTTGCTGACCAGCACCGCCCTGGCGCTGCTGCTGGTCAGCATGATCCAGCGCAGCAGTTTCAAGCACGGCTTCCAGGAGTTCCTGCAGCGACAGGAGGAGGCGCAACTGTCCCACCTCCTGCCGGAGTTGCAGCAGTGGTATGAGCAGGAGGGCTCCTGGGAGTCGTTGCGGGGCAACAACCGGCAATGGCTGCGGCTGCTGGCGCGCGCGAGGCCGGAAGGCATCCGGCCACCGCAGGATGGGCGCCAGGAGGGGCACCCGGGCCCCGGCGATGAACCTGTCGCCAGAAGGGAGCGGGATACACGCAGCCGGGCGAATGAATCGCCACCGGGCCCGGCGATGAGCGCGCAGCACGGTAACCACAAATCGCCCGATGACTGGCGCCGCCTGTGGCGGCGCATGTACCTGCTGGATGAAAACCTCCAGCGAATCGCCGGTGCGCCGTTCGAGGCAACGGGTGCCGGGCATACGGGCACCACACAGTCCGGTAGCGATCAAACTGAAGCCGGCACGCTGCAGGCGGTGGAAGTGGGCGGCGTTACCGTGGGTTGGGTTGGTTTCGTGCCCGCCCGGGAACCGGTTTCGCCGGAAGCGCGCAGGCTGCTGTCCTTCCAGCGCAATACCCTGCTGGCGTCGGCGGGGCTGGCCCTGCTGGCCGCCACCCTGCTGGGATTCCTGCTCGCGCGGCACCTGTCGCGTCCGGTGGTGGCCCTGCGTGATTCGGTGCAAAGCCTCACAGCCGGTGATTTCAGCGTAAGGGCCAGGCCCGCCGGCCAGGATGAAATAGCCACACTGGCCAGGCACATCAACCGCCTCGGTGAAACCCTGCAGGCCAATGAAAGCGCGCGGCGTCGCTGGACCGCGGACATGGCTCATGAGCTGCGCACGCCCATCGCCATCCTGCAGGCCGAGATCGAGGCGGCCCGTGACGGCATTCGTGCCGACTGGAACGAAACCCTGGCGTCGCTGCATGAAGAAGTTGCGCATCTGTCACTGCTGGTGGATGACCTGCAGGCGCTGGCGCTGGCCGATGCAGGGGCGCTGAACCTGCAGCTGGCCGAAACCGACCTGGTGGCGTTGCTGCAGCAGACGCTCGAAGCCCACCAGGAACGCCTGCGCCAGGCGGGATTGAAGGTGGAAGTGGATGCACCCACTCACCTGCCCATCCAGGCCGATGCCCAGCGTATGCGGCAACTGCTGCTGAACCTGCTGGAAAATTCCTGTCGGTACACCGACGCCGAGGGCAAAGTACGCATCAGCCTGCGCACCAAAGCCGGCGGTGCGGAGCTGCGCGTGGAAGACACCGCGCCTGGCCTGGGCCAGCAGCAGATGGAGAAACTGTTTGAACGGTTCTACCGCGCCGAAAGCAGCCGCGGCCGGGCGGGTGGAGGCAGCGGGCTGGGCCTCTCGATCTGCCGGGAAATCGTGCTGGCGCACGGCGGCACCATTCACGCCGAGGCCAGCGGACTGGGCGGACTGGCCATCGTGGCCTGGCTGCCGGCCAGTATCTGAGGCGCCCCTGATGGTTCCCGCCAGGAGCAAAACATGACCAAGCCGCTGGTACTGGTGGTGGAGGACGAGCCCAAGATCGCCGCGTTGCTGGACGAATACCTGCGCGGTCCGGGTGGATACGCCACGCAGGTGTTGCACCATGGTGACGAAGTCATGCCCTGGCTGGAAAACCACGACCCCGCGCTGGTACTGCTGGACCTGATGTTGCCCGGAAAGGACGGCCTGGAGCTCTGCCGCCTGATCCGGCAACGTGGCAACCTGCCCATCATCATGCTCACCGCCCGCGTGGAAGAAATCGATCGCCTGTTGGGGCTGGAACTCGGCGCGGATGATTACATCTGCAAGCCGTTTTCACCGCGGGAAGTGGTGGCGCGCGTCAAAGCCGTGCTGCGCCGCGCCAGCCTGTCGCAGGAGGGCTCGCAAACCGGCAGCCGCCTGCGAATCGAGGCCGACCGTTACCAGGCCTGGCTGGATGGCATCGAACTGAAACTGACGCCGGTGGAGTTCGGCCTGTTGCGCAGCCTGTCAGCGCAACCCGGGCGGGTGTTTTCACGCGACCAGCTGATGAACGGGATGTACGCGGATTACCGGGTGGTGTCGGACCGCGCGGTGGACACTCATATCAAGAACCTCAGGCACAAGATCCAGCAGGCTGCGCCGGGGCTGGAACTGATCGAATCGGTGTATGGCGTGGGCTACCGGCTGGCTTCAGGCGCCCTGTGAAGTTTCAGCCAGGCTGTCCATGGCGGCGTCAGCGTGCGCGGACTGCAGGCCCAGGCGCGCGACCTTGTCGCGAAACGCCGGTGGCCCGTAACCCAGCCGCCTGACGCCGGCAAATTCGCCGTTCTCTACCACGCGCTGGTAGTAGATCATCGGCCGCTGGTGCTTGCGCGCATAGGCCATCAGCCAGTCCAGCGTGTGCGGAGGAATGTTCTCGCCCACCGGAACCGCTGAAATCACCAGCTCACCTTGCCAGGGCAGGGACAACAGCACGATGGCACCGCATTCATCCGGCCGCATCCAGTTGGGCAGGGTGCTGTTGTCGACACGCCAGGAGCATACAAACGTGCGGCAGGGCACCTCGGGCCGTTCAGGGTAAATGCCGCAACCCTGTTTGCTGCTGTGCGGGCAGGGGTGGCCGGGTGTGAGGACGAACTCCTCGACCTCAGCGTACAGCCAGCCTTCGCAACAGGCGGTACAGGGCATGCACTGTCGCTGTTGGGCTTTCATGGGTTTCACTCTAACGCATTCGCGGGGGATGAACAGCAACACGGGCAGATTTCCTTCACGAATGCACCGGTTTTTCCGACAGACAGTCGGCTCGCCCTGGCGCATCCTTCGACCATGGAAACATCATCGAAAAAATTCACGTGCGGGGGCTGCCCCAATGTGCTGGCAGGCCAGCTCCGGCTGGGTGTCGCGCTGGCAGCGATTTCGCTTTGTACCATCAACATGGCCTGGGCGGACAGTTTTCGCTGCGGCCAGAGGCTGGTGCGTACCGGTGATGACCAGTCGGAGCTGCTACGCATCTGCGGTGACCCGCTTCGCCGCGACTCGGCGCAGGAGCGGGTGGGTTCAGGCTCGAGCCAGAAGACGGTCAAGGTGCAGCGCTGGTACTACAAGAGTTCCGGCCGCAAGCTGGAACGCGTGGTGATGATTCATGAGGGCAAGATCATCGCGGTGCGAACTACGGGGCGCTGATCTGCGGCTCAAGGTCCTTTTCGGCAGTCGCCGGAAAGCGTTGCAGGGGGCAATTGGCCAGCACCTCTGCCCACGGAAACAGTGGCCCCGGGTCCATTTTGCGCCTGATCAGTACGGATGCATCGTCCGCCGCGGGAATGAGCTCCTGGTCCAGCTCTTCATGTCCGGCCACCCAGCGCAGGGCCGCCAGCTCCGTGTGCAGCTGGGCGAGCAGTTGCAGCAGCGCGGCGATTTGCTCCGCGGGGTAAGGCTCCTGCATACACTGGCGGCAGGAGTCGAACCAGTCCGGGTAGCGGCCCCGGTTCTCCAGTTCGATGCCGATGCTGCGCGGATTGTAGCCCCGTACGTGGTGGGCAATGCGATGAATCTCCACCCATTGCTCAATCGAACCATCGCGGTCGATGTAGTAATGGCCACTGTTGCCCGTGCCGCGAACGTCGTGAGGCGCCCCGGCTTCCCTTGCCAATGGATAGAGCGGGCGTTCGCCAAATTCCCGGGCCATGGCGAGGTCGGGCAGTTCGGTGCAGTGAATCACCAGCAGGTCGACCTGCTCCAGTGGCCGGGTGGGCAGATACCGCTGGTAAGGTAAAGGCCGCTGCCTGATCATCGGTGCGAACGGAAGCCCGGCCTCACACGGCGTGCAGGCTGGGGTTCAGTCCTGCTCCCCGTCTTTGGGGCAGGGACCGGGAGTGTCGCCGTGATCGAGATGCACAAAGCTGTCGGCATTGGACACGGTCAGTGTCTTGTCTTCCTTGTGGCAGACGATCAACTGGCCGCTGCGGCGGTCGCCGATGGAGTCGGAGGCACAGCCTGCCAGCATTGTGGCGACCAGTCCAAGTGAAATGGGGAGTAGAGTTTTCATGCTGTCAATTCCGCGTGAACCGGCCTGAATAGTAACCAAACGCGGGCCAGGCTGCAGCGGGGAGTGCATCATCGCGCCCCGTTTGTGGCGTGGGTGAATTTTCAAACCCTTGTGGTTCCGGCGGGCTTATGGCTCCGGTGGGCCGGCTTCAGCAGGGCTAACCGTCCTGCAGGAGTTGGCGCAGGTCGATGATGGCCGCGTTGGCGCGGGCGATGTAATTGGCCATGATCAAGGAGTGATTGGCAAACAGGCCGAACTGGCTGCCGTTCAGCACCATGGGCGCGTGCAGCGGCGACAGGGCAATTTCCAACTCGCGGATGATCTGGCGAAAACTCACCTGGGCATTCTTCTTGCGCAGCACATCCTCGAAATCCACTTCCATGGCCTGCAGGAACAACACCAGCGCCCAGGCCGTGCCGCGGGTTTCGTAAAACACGTCGTCGATCTGGGTCCACGGTGTTTTCACCAGCACGATGTCGGGGCCATCAGTGGATTGGCGGGCATCCGGGTCGCCCGACAAATCGGTATTCAGCCGCGCCTGGCCGATGCTGGCGCTCAGGCGCTGCGACAACGAACCGAGCCGTTTCTCCACCACTGCCAGCCAGTCGGTCAGGTTATCGGCCCGGGCATAAAATTGCGCCTGCGAGTTGGTGGGCGAGGACAGCCGGGTCAGGTAGGCTTCGAGAGATTCGACCGCTTTTTCATAGCGACCTTCGGTATCCGGCGGAAACCAACGCTCGCTGTCGTAATGCAGCAGGGGGTCGGCCTCTGCCAGGTCGGTATCTTCGGTCGATTGGGTTTGCGAACGGCTGAGGTCGTTGCGCATGGCGCGCGCCAGGTCGCGCGACTGGGTCAGTACGCCAAACTCCCAATTCGGCTGGTTGTCGAGGAATACCCAGGGCGGCATCACATCGTTCGACATGTAGCCGCCACGCTTTTCCAGCAGGGTCTGCACCACTTCGATCAGGGTGGCCGTGGTGGTGTAACCCACCACCACCTTGTGGCCATGTTCGGAGGCGTGCTCCAGGCTACGCTCCTGCGGATCGAAACGCGGTGGCTCATGGTTGAACCAGAACATCAGCGCCAGGTTCAGCACGACAATGCCGCCGGCAATGCCGGCCCAAAGCCAGGCACGGCGATGGCGCGGTGCAGCAACGGCGGACGGGGTTTCAGTGGTGTTCATGGTTGTCACGATAGCAGATTTGCCCTGCAGCAGAACGTGTCAGTTGTCATGGGTGGTTGGGTGGCCACGGCATATGCCCGTTGCAGCCCCGCGCCTGGCCGGTTCTGATTCAAGCCTGGCCGCGGCTGGCTGGGCTCTTGGTTCAGGTGCCGGTTGCGGCGGGCAGCACGGCATCCCGCAAGGCCAGGCTGAAAGCGGCGTCCAGCTGTTCGGGCCGGGCGATGACGGCTGCCGCGACGCGTTGGCCCGGCAGGCTGACCAGTGACGCTTCCATGCCGTCAAAGGCGAAGTGTTCGCCGTCCTGCACGGGTTGGTCGGGCATCAGGATGACGGTCACCATGCCGCGTTCGGTGTTCATTACCAGGTGAATGCCGCGGCCTTCCGGCGTGGGGCAATATTTGACGAACTTCACCTGGCTTGCCAGCGGCCCACGCATTTGCAGGTGCAGCGAAGCCAGCAGCTTGTCCAGCTCGCCCGGGCCGGGAGCATTGCCGGGATTTTCGGCCTTTCCGAGCAGCCGCGGGCCGTCGTGGGAAAAATGAAAAGCCACGTAGTCTTCAACGCTGTCGAACTTCATCGCCAGTTGCTGTTGCACCAGCACAGCGCTTGCCACCAGCAACAGGCCGGCCGCCAGGGCATACGACCAGCGCCACCGGAAGGCCCGCGGCCTGGAGGCGGCGTTCGGCGCAACGCTCTGGCCAACATTCTGGCCAGTGTTCAGGCTTGTGGGCTGGCCTGTGGGCTGGGCAATATGCTGGCCTGTGTGCCGGCCAGGGTGCTGGCCCGGGTCTTGCGCTGAGTCCTGGGTCGCGTCGTCCGCCAGATGCGCCAGCGCCTTGATGCTTTCGCTGAGGCCATGAGGCACGGGCAGGGCAGCGGCCCGATGCAGCTTGCGTTCAAATTCATCAGAGGCCGCAGCCGCGGCGATGAACTCCGGCCCAGAAACCCGGGCAGCCCGATAATCCGCATCCTGGCTCGCAGGGTCGGACTTCAGCCACCGCGTGAATTCAGAAAAGTTCATGGATATTGGCGCTCACCCCATCACCCTGTATTTGTTCGGTCAGCTGTTCCCGCGCACGGAACAACTGGGTCATCACCGCGCTCTTGCTGATTTCCAGTTCGCGCGCGATTTCCTCGCAGCTGTAACCCAGCACCAGCTGCAGCAACAGCGGTTCGCGATACCTGGGCGCCAGCCTGCCGATGTTGCGCCGCAACAGCTGTATCTCCAGCCGTTCATCCGGCTCCAGCCCGGCATCTTCCGGCACGTCCACCGTGTCCAGGTCCGTGAACCTGGGTAGTTTGCGTTCAAAGGTGCGGGCAAACTCGCGGCGCAGGATGGTGATCAGCCAGCTTTTGGCCGCGCCCGGGTCATTCAGCTTGTCCAGCGCCCTCCAGGCGCGCAGGTACGTTTCCTGCACCAGGTCCTTGGCCAGTGCGTCATTGCCGCATATCCACAAGGCGTAGCGAAACAGGTCCGCGCCATACGCTTCGGCCAGCTCGTTGAACCGGTCCGTACGGCCGGATTCACTGCTCATGACCGGTAATTCCGCGGAAATATTGCACGCATTGGCTCCATAATTGGCTGCCAGGCTGGATGCCGGTGGTAATTTGGCCTCGCCAGGATGGGGAACAGTAACCCCGCAACCCTGATGCCCGGGACTGTGACTTGCTCTCGCATCATATCGCCTGCCTTGCAGGCAGGCCAGAGAGGCCCGGGAGGTGCGACCGGACGAGGGGAAAACCCGCGATAAGCTTATGACTTATGGCACTTAATCCAGCCGGCATCAGGCCCCAGGCTTGCTGCTGTGACTGCGAAGGCTTAACCTTCGCAGTTTGCATTGGGGCTTTTGCCGATAAAAGCCGGAGTGATTGATCGTGAATATGAATTTCGAACGCGCGCGCTTCAATATGGTGGAACAGCAGGTTCGCCCCTGGGAGGTTCTGGACGCGCAGGTACTTGAGGTGCTGGAAAGCGTGCACCGCGAGGACTTTGTTCCCATCCGCTACCGCAAGCTGGCATTTGCCGACCTGGAAATCCCCCTGGCTCACGGGCAGTGCATGATGCGCCCCAAGGTAGAGGGCCGGATGCTGCAGGCGCTGGAACTGCAGCCGGACGAAACCGTGCTGGAAATCGGCACCGGCAGTGGTTTCATTACCGCATGCCTGGCCAGTATGGCGCGCCAGGTGGTGAGCGTGGATTGTCACCAGGCCTTCCTGGACGAGGCAAGCCGGCGCCTCGCGGACCACGAAATCAGCAACATCGAACTGCACCACGGCGACGTGATGCGTGGCTGGCAGCCGGAACTGGCCCATGATGTGGTGGTCGTAACGGGTTCCGTGCCCGCCATTCCGGAAGTTTTTCGAGGCTGGGTAAACCCGGGCGGCCGTTTGTTCATCATAGTAGGTGAGTCACCCGCCATGCAGGCCATGCGCCTTACCCGCGTTGGCGTCACGGAGTGGCGTGAGGAAAGCCTGTTTGAAACAGACCTGGTCCGCCTGGAGAACTCTGAACCGGCCGCGGGATTCGAGTTTTAGCGGCAACATGACAGTGATGGGGCCGTTAGAGGGCAAGTGACAGGGCAGTGATCATGAGGGCGTGCGAGGATGCGCGCCGCGCAAGAACAAAAATCCAGGGCATTGGATGATTAGGAGAGTTACATGTTGAACAAGATACGACCGATTGCGCTGGCGACCGCTGTCATGGTGGCTGGCGTGGCGGCCAGCGGGCCGGCCTGGTCGGTGGACCTCGTGGGCGTGCATGACCTGGCGCTGCAGAACGACCCGCGCCTGCGCGCCGCTGAATACCGGCGCGAGGCAGTTGACGAGAACAAAACCCAGGCCTGGGCAAACCTGCTGCCCAACCTGAGCGCGGATGCCGGCGTGACCCGCGGCAGCAACCAGACGGATATCGCCGGCACCAAGGTTTCCGACACCGACACCGATAATGAAACCTGGAGCCTTACCCTGCGCCAGAGCCTGTATCGCCAGGCGAATTATGAGTCCCTGGACATTGCCCGTTCCCAGATCACCGAAGCTGAGGCGGTATACCAGGTGGCCTTCCTGGACTTCCTGCTGCGCGTGGCCGAGAACTACTTCCAGGTACTTACCTTCATGGACGGCGTGGTGTTTGCCGAGGCTGAGGAAAAAGCCTTCCAGCGGCAGTTTGAGCAGGCCGAACAGCGTTTTGAAGTGGGCCTGACGGCGGTTACCGACGTGCATGAAGCCCGCGCCAGCTATGACAACGCCCGAGCCCGCGCCATTGTTGCCCGAAACAACCTGGCCGATGCCAAGGAAGGGCTGAAGGAACTCACCGGCCAGTACTTCGAGCAGTTCGACAAGCTGCAGGAAAAACTGCCGTTGGTTGAGCCGGATCCGCCCAACCCACAGAACTGGATTGAAATGGCCATGACCAGCAACCCGCAGGTACGGGCGGCGCGGGCCGGTTATGACGTAGCCGATGCCAATGTGCGCCTGCAGCGCGCCGGGCACTATCCCACCCTGGACCTGGTGGCCAGCTACACCGATTTCACCAACAACGAGTACGTGCTGCGCAACGACTTCCAGGAACCCATCGGCACCACCAGCCTGGGCAACCAGGACACGCAGGTGCGCCTGCAGTTGAGCGTGCCGATTTACCAGGGCGGCTATGTCAGTTCCCGTACGCGCCAGGCCGGCCTGTTGATGGACGCCGCGGGTGAAGACCTGGACGACCAGCAGCGCATCAGCGAGCGGCAGACGCAGAACGCCTACCGAGCGGTACTGGCGGGTATCCAGGAAGTGGAAGCCTTTGGCCAGGCGGTGATCTCCGCGGAAAGCGCCCTGCAGGCCACCCAGGCCGGTTTTGAGGTGGGTACCCGCACCATCGTTGACGTGCTGATTGCCGAGCAGCGTTACTACCAGGCGCAGCGCGACAACTCGATTGCGCGCCACGCCTATATCGTCAACCACCTGCGCCTCAAGGCGGCTGCCGGCCTGCTGACTTCGGAAGACCTGGCGGTGGTGAATCAGCTGCTGGAGTGATCCAGTAACTCGGCTATTTCCCGCAGGGTGCGGTTTAACGCACCCTGTTCCCGCTGCATCAGCGCCAGGCCGGCCGCCCCCATGGCTTGTCGCCCGGGCGTATCTTCCAGCAGTCCGGTGACTGCCGATTCGAGGCTGACTGCATCTGTCACGCGCTGTGCTCCACCGGCGGCCACCAGCGCCGCGGTGATTTCGGCGAAGTTGTGGGTATTCGGCCCCACCAGCACCGGCTTGCCCAGGGCCGCGGCTTCCAGCACGTTGTGCCCACCGGTGCAGGCTAGGCTGCCGCCGACGAACGCCAGGTCGCAGGCCGCGTAGAAACCCAGCAGCTCGCCCATGGCATCCACCAGGTAGCACTCGACCGAATCCAGCCCGCTCGCCGGCCGGCTGTGCCGCGACAGGCTGAAGCCGCTGGCCACCACCCGCTTCGCCACCTCTTCAAAGCGTTCCGGATGTCGCGGCACAATCACCAGCAGGGCGTTGGGAATTTTCCGGCGCACACCGGCAAATGCGGCCAGAACGATTTGCTCCTCGCCTTCCCGCGTGCTGGCCGCCAGCCAGACAGGCCGGTCAACCCCCCAGGACTGGCGCAGGGCGCGGCCTTTTGCGTCGATGTCCGAAGGCAGTTGCAGGGAGAATTTCAGGTTGCCGCTCACGAAGGTGCGTTCCGGCGGAGCGCCCAGGGCCAGGAAGCGGCGCTGGTCCTCGGCGCTTTGCGCGGCGATGCTGCTGGCGCAGCGCAAGGCTCCGGCCACCAGGCGGTGAAATCTTCGGTAGCTGCCAAACGTGCGGTCGGATATGCGCCCGTTCACCAGCATCAGGGGCACTTCCTGCTGGCGCGCGCTGGCATAGAAATTCGGCCAGATTTCCGTTTCCACGATTACCACCAGTCGTGGACGGCAATGGTGCAGGAACCGCCGCACAGCGCCGGGAAAATCCATCGGCCAGTAGCCGTGCGCAACGCTGTCGCCAAACAGGGTGCGAATTCGTTGTGAACCGGTGGCCGTAAAGCAGGTTACAGTCACCGGCATTTCCGGGTACTGGCGCAGCAGGTGCCGCACCAGCGGTTCGACGGCATTCACCTCACCCACCGACACGGCGTGCACCACGATGCCACCGGGTTCAGCAATCTGCCGCCACAGCCCGAGGCGCTCGCCCCGGCGTTTCCAGTAGCCGCGGTCCTGCCAGCCACGCAACCACAGGTACAGGAATATGAGGGGCGAGAACAGGTACAGCGCGGATGAATAGAGCAGGCGCACGATGATGCAGCCCCGACGGCATTGGAATGAAAAAAAGTATATCACTGCCTCGCGCGGGCCGGCCCTAACCCGGTGCCGTAACTTCGCGCTTGGACTTGGCCGGCCGAACAGTAACAATAGCCCCATGCCAAAGCCCGCCCCCGCCCGACCTTCGTTTGCCCCCGGAAACTGGCCAGGCTGGCTGGCCGCGGCGTTTCTCTGGCTGCTGGCGCGGACGCCCTATCGACTGGGCCATGCCCTGGCGGTGCCGCTCGGTGGGCTGATGAGCGTGGCGATGAAAAGCCGGCGGCGCGTCGTTGAGCGGAACCTGGAGCGGTGTTTTCCCGAACTGGACGCCACACAACGCCGGGCATTGCGAAAAGCCACCTTCACCTCATTGGGCCGCACGGTTTTTGAAACGGCCTGGAGCTGGTCGCCATCCCGGCGCCTGGACCGCCAGGGCCAGGTGGAAGGGTTCGAGAACCTGAGTGCCATCAGCGCCCAGGGCCGCGGCGTGCTGGTCCTCACGCTGCACAGCACCTGCCTGGAAATCGGCGCCTGGTTTTTTGGCGGGGAGCTGATGCGCCACCGGATTGAATCCGCCGGCATCTACCGGCCACTCCGCAGCGCGGTGCTGGAGTGGTACCAGAATCGTGGCCGCAGCCGCTATGCCGATGACATGATCAGCAAACGCGACCTGCGCAGCGCGATCCGGCTGCTGCGACGCGGCGGTGCAGTGTGGTATGCGCCGGACCAGGATTTCGGCCCCAGGGAGTCGGAATTCGCACCGTTCTTCAACATTCCCACCGCCAGCCTGCTGGCCACCCGCAAGCTGGCGCAGCTGACGGGCTGCGCGGTGGTGCCCATGTTCCCCTACTACGACCCTGGGCAGCGCCGGTATAGGGTGGAGGTGTGGCCGGCGCTGGACCAGTTTCCCGGCGAAGATGCGGTGCAGGACCTCACGCGCATCAATCAGCTGACCGAAACCATGATCCGCTCGCAGCCCGGGCAGTACTGGTGGGTTCACCGGCGCTTCAAGACACGACCGCCCGGCGAACCGCCTTTTTATTCATAATGCAGGGCAAGCCCGAAGGAAGCCTGCGCGAACCATCATGAAAACGCTAATGCGACTGTTTTTCCTGCTGACGGTGGCGCTGATCACCGCCGCCATCCTGCGCTCGATGGTTTGAACAGGGGTCCGCGAGGGCCTGAGTGACGGCCCCGGGTCAAGGGTCTGGGTCGAGGCATGGTTCGGGGCTTCGGGTCAGGACTCCGGGTCAGGACTCCGGGCCCGGCTTCAGAAGCCGCGGGTGAAGCCGGTCAGCGGTTTTCGGCAGCGCCTTTGCCGGGAGGCTCACTTCCCGTCGCGAGGCCGGCTGCCGCCGCCAGCGGGGGCCTAGAGGTCGAGGCCCACAGCCCCAGCAGGAACCACAACAGCGACGAGGTATAGGTACCGTAAATCGCGAAATGTGAATTGAGCGGAAACAGGATCAGCAGCACGGCCAGCAGGAAGGGAAAACTGTCCTGGCGCTGGGCCGGCGAGCCTCGCCACCACCAGCGCAATGCCAGCACGGCGCCCAGCAGCAGGCCCAGCAGGCCAATGGTGCCGGTATCCGCCATCACCTCCAGCACCACGTTGTGCGCATGGGTGGCCCCGGAGACGCCGCCGGATTTCCGGATGTGGATATCATCCTCGGTCGCGTAAACCATGTAAGCCACCGGAAAGGCCCGCACACCGACGCCGTTAACCGGGTGGTGCACATACATGTTCCAGGCAGAGGTGAAAATGGGCAGGCGGTTGCTGGTGGCCTCATCGAGCTGTGCGCCTTCATCCATGTAGGCCGCGCGGGTGCTTTCAATGCGCTGCTGGAACAACGGCGAGGCAAAATAGCTGAACGAAAGAATCAGCACCGCCAGCAGGGGCACTGACAGCATCATGCGCCGCAACTCGCGGTTTTCGCGCTGGAACATCAGTAGCACGTAGGTGAGCAGCACCACGGCCATGGTCAGCCAACCGGCACGCATGCCGGAAATCAGCACCGCGCCCAGCACCAGGGTGAATGAAACGGCCCAGGCCCAGGGCGCCCATTCACGCCGGGCATACTCCAAAAGCAGCGGCGAGAGCATGGCCAGGGTGGGGCCGTAAAACTGGTATTTCTGGACAAACAGCGCGTTGAGGCGGTCGGGGTGCATGGCAATGCCAAACAGGTCGGCGCCCAGCAGCAACTGCACGAATCCATCGATGGCCCAGAACAACAGCAGGAAGGCGCTCCAGCGCAACACCCGCCAGCGCGCCGACGGTGTACTCAACAACACGGCCATGGAGCAGGCGGCAGCGAGGAAACGCAATGCGGCGAGGGTTTGCGACACGCTTTTCTGCGGCGCCATCGAATCGAAACAGGACAGCACCATCGGCAGCCAGAAACACAGGAACAGGGCGACCAGCATCGGCGCCACCGACTTCAGCCGGGCCCGGTTGGCCAGCGAACGGACCACGAACGGCAGCGCCAGAGCAAACAGGGACAGCGGTATTTCGGCCAGCCGCCCGAACGGCAGCAGGGCAATGAAGGCGACGGCCATCCAGCTGGGCCATTCGGTTTGCAGTCGGCGGGCCAGAAGCATCATTTTGAGGACTCTTCCTTGGTGGGTGACAGCAGGGATTGGTACACCTGCAGGGTTTTCTGCATGGAGTCTTCCAGCAGGAAGGCGTTGCTGGGCAATACCTGAGGGGCCTGGCGCAGGAAGTCACGCGTGCGCTGCAACAACGCGGCTCCATCGTCGGGTCTGACCGCGCCCTGGGGAAACATCGCCGCCAGGGTTTCCGCCACGCCGCCGTGGTTCCAGCCGATCACCGGCACGCCCAGGCGCAGCGCTTCGGGCACGGTACGGCCGAACGCTTCCGGCGGATCGGAGCAGAGGCTGTACACGATGTCGCAGGCTGCCAGCCAGTCGC
The DNA here is from genome assembly GCA_964470455.1 of uncultured Wenzhouxiangellaceae bacterium. Taxonomy (GTDB): domain Bacteria; phylum Pseudomonadota; class Gammaproteobacteria; order Xanthomonadales; family SZUA-36; genus JAWXBM01. Next base: position 22,594 of record CAYYCX010000031.1, on the reverse strand, counting down.
GCATGTCGGTGCGTGCGCCGGTGAAGGTCAGCTGCGTGAGGACGCCACTGCGTTCCGCCAGGCCCTCCAGCTCGCTGCGGTAGCGGGAACCCTTTTTGGCCTGGCCGATCACCACGCCCTGCACATCGGAAAACTCATGGCGCAACGCCGCCAGCAATTCGACGAACACGCCATGGCCTTTGTAGCGCGAAAGGCGGCCGGGCAGGCACAGCAGGCGCTTGCCGCGCAGTTCGGGAAACTCGTTGAACGTGTTCTGCCACCATTGATCAGATGGCTGGTGGCCGAAAGGAAATTCGTCCGGACTGGTACCGCCGTGAACGGTCACAACGCGGGCGGCATCGACACCGGGATAGTTGCGCAGGGTGTATTCACGAATGTGGTCGGATACCGCAATCACCCGGTCGCCGCTGGCCATCACGGCGCTGTAGCGATTCACCGAGTAGTGGCCATGCATGCTGGTGACAAAGGCCGGTCGCTGGTCGGCCGGCAGCCGGCGCAACGCCAGGCGGCAGATCCACGCCGGCAGTCGCGAGTGCGCGTGCAGCACATCGGCCGGATTCTCCCGCAGCCAGTTCGCCAGCTTCCCGATCCCCGCCAGGGTGACCAGGCTCTTTTTGCCGATCGGCCAATCGAGGTGGGTGGCGCCAGCTGCCAGCACGCGTTGCTCCAGTGGCCCGTGCGCGGCGATCACCGTCACCCGGTGGCCCAGGCGTGTATGGCATTCAGCCAGCTCGGTGGCGACCAGCTCTGAGCCGCCCAGATTGAGCGAAACCAGGGCCTGGACGATATGCATGAAAAAAAGCGGGTCTTTGCCGGATCAGTCGGTCAAAACGTATTCAGCGCTGCAGTAAGGACAGATGGCCCGGCCGGTTTCCTCGATCGGCAGGTAAACGCGCGGGTGTGAATTCCACAGCTTCTGCTCATGGGTGGGACACGACAAAGGCAAGTCCGCCCGGCTTACCTGGTAGACATTCTGGGTGTTGGCGCTGGCCAGCTGCGCATTGGTGGCATCGGTGGCATGAGTCACGGTGGGGTCTCCAGTTATCTCAACAGCTTCGGCTCAAAAGCCGGTTTTGGGCCGGGTTCGGGCAGAGTGGCAGGCCATCGGCCCGGTGCGGCGTAACGGGTTTGGTGGCAGGGCGTATTTTAAGCCATGCCGCGCAGGCTGCCACAGCATTTTCATTCATCCGCCGGCCGCCGGGATTCTTGAGTGTGCCCGGGTTTGTTTCCGGGTTCGATTACGGGCTCGGGTCCGGGTTCGTGGCCAGGTGCGGGGCCGGATCCGGAATCGGGCGGCAGGTACTGCCTGCAGATGCGCGCGGCTTCGGTGGTATCCACCGCGGCCAGCGGCTCGGCAGGAACCAGCGCGTGCAACAGTCTGAGTTCATGCAGGCGCGCCGCCACCGTCGCCAGGTGGCTGGCTTCATTCGACGCGATCCAGCCGATTTGCGCCAGTGCCTGCAGCTGCTGGCTGCTGGCCGAGCTTTCGATGACCTGGGGGAAATCCGCTGCCGAGCACAGCACGCCCAGCTGCACCACAAAGCCGATATCCACCAGGCCGCCCGGCGCGTGTTTGGCCTGTTCGGAAGGGTCACCTGCGCGGGCTTCATCCGGAGGGCCTTTTGCCATGGCGACAGCCCGCGAATCTGCGGCCTTTTCCCGGGCCATGCGGGCGCGCATGGCCACCAGCTCACCCCGCACGGTTGCCGCACTGCGGGGTTGCGCCAGTGTTTGGCAGCGTATTTCCTCGAAACGCTGGCCGGTGCCTTCGTGGCCGACGATGTGGCGGGCGCGCGTCAGGGCCTGTAACTCCCAGGTCCAGGCCTGTTGCTGCTGGTACTCACGGAATGCGGCCAGCGAACTGACCAGGGAACCCGCCCGGCCATTGGGGCGCAGCCGGGTATCGACGGCATACAGCCGGCCTGAAGGCGTCATGGCGGTCAGCAGCCCCAGCATGCGCTGCGCCAGGCGGGCGTAATAGCGGTCGGCGCCCAGGCTGCGCGCGCCGTCCGAAGCCGGGTCCTGGTCGTTGAACAGGAATACCAGGTCGAGGTCGGAGTCGTATCCGGGCTCGCCGGAACCGAGGCTGCCGTAGGCGATCACGGCCAGGCTATTGCCATACGATGGCCTGTCGGAGGCTGAATCCTCGGTGATGATCCGCCCGTGGCGGTTGACCAGTTCGCGCGTCGCCAGCTCCAGGCTGCCCTGCAGGATCGCCTCCGCCACCGCGGCCAGCGCGGCCTGCACCGTCTGTCCGCTGATGGCGCCACCGAGCTGCGCCACGGCAATGCGCAGCGTGCTTGCCAGCTTGAGGTAGTTCAGCGCCTCCAGCGCGCTCTCGGTGTCGGGCGCGCTTTCCAACACCCGGGCCACGCTTTGCTTCAGTTCGCAGGCTTGTGGAATCTGCTGTCCCAGCGACGGGTCGATCAGCTCATCCAGCAGGGCCGGAAAGCGGATCACCCGGTCGGCAATCCATTCGCTGCGGGCGAACAACTCCACCAGGCGATCGAGCGCCGCGGGGTTCTGTACCAGCAGCACCAGGTAGGCGCTGCGGCGGCAGATGGCCAGCACCAGGTCATAAATCCGGATTTGCGTGGGGCGGTCCAGGTCCAGCCGGTCAAGGCGGCTCAACAGCACCGGCATGAACAGGTCCAGCCGCCGCCGCGACCGCTGGCTCAGAGCCAGGCGCTGCAACGTGGTGAGAAACGACTGAAGCGGGCTCGATTCGGTGGGCTGGGCGGCGGTATCCGTGGTACTGGCCACCGCGCCCAATGTCGCACTCGTTGCCGCACTTGTCGCGCCACTTTGGGGCGTATCCTGCTGGTCCTGCAGCTGGCGCCAGTGCCGCGCCCACTGCGGGTCGGCCTCGGGTTCCGGGCGCGACGGAAAAATCCCTTCAAACCGCTGGTTCACGCTTTCCCGCACTTGCGCCAGTTGTTGCTGCAACTCTCCAACGCTGTCCATCCGCATGGCCTGCGCCAGGCGCTGCAGGTCCTCACCGGTGGGCATCCGGTGCGTCTGCTGGTCGTGCAGCGCCTGGATGCGGTTTTCCAGCTGGCGCAGGAATCCGTAATCGGCATGCACCTGGGCCACCGATTCGGCGCTCATCAGTTGCAGGTCTTCAACCGCATGCAGCGCGCTGAGCAGGGATGGGGTTTGCAGGCTGGTTTCGCGGCCACCGCGCAGCAGCTGGAAACATTGCACCAGAAATTCGATTTCGCGGATCCCGCCCGGACCCCGTTTGATATCGTCCAGCCGTTCGCTGCGGCGGGCATCATCCAGCACGTTCAGGTGCATTTCCTGCAGCGCTTCCACGGCACTGAAGTCGATGTAGCGGCGGTACACGAACGGACGTACCTGCTGCATTACGCGCTGCCCGAGCTGCAGGTCGCCGGCCACCGGCCGGGCCTTGATCCAGGCATAACGTTCCCAGTCCCGGCCTTCGCGCTGGTAATACTGTTCGAGGGCCGAAAGGCTGCTGCACAAGGGCCCGGAATCGCCGAACGGCCGCAGGCGGGTATCCACGCGAAAGCAGAATCCTTCCGGCTGCACTTCGGACAGACTGGCGATCACGGCGCGCGCCTGGCGGGTGAAGAACTGGTCAGCGGACATCGGCCGGGTAGGCCCCGCGCCATCCGGCGCGACGCACTCACCGGCGCTGTCATAGCAGAACAGGATGTCGATGTCTGAAGACAGGTTGAGCTCGCCGCCGCCGAATTTGCCGAGCGCGATGACTGCCAGCTGCTGCGCCTTCCCGGCGGCATTGTGCGGCTGGCCGTGTTTGGAGGCCAATGCGCGGTGGTGGAAGTCCAGCGCCGCCTGCAGGCAGGTGGTGGCCAGCATGCCGAGGTCGGCAAACGTGCGGTCCAGGCTGGCCAGGCCGCACAGGTCGTGCCAGATGATGCTTAGCATGCAGCGGTTGCGGTACACGCGCAGCGCGGCATCGAGCCCCAGTTCCTCAACCAGTTTGTTGAGCTCCACGGGCTCGGGTTTGTCGGCGTGGCTTAGCTCGTCGGCCCAGTGAGGATAGCGGTCCAGTAACGCAGCGGCGAACGGACTGCAATAGCGCACGTGCGCGAGGCGCGCGCTGATGGCCAGTGGAACGGGTGTCGGCAGTTGCCAGTGCAAGCCGGCGGAAAGCGTATTCATGCGCCGATTATAAAGCCGTGAACGGCCGCGACGGGTCGTTTACCATAAGGTGGCCATGGCTGTGTCATGCTGAACCGGCCTGAACCGCCGGCCTGAACCGACCGCGGCAACCACCCCGATCACAACCCGGAAACCACTCCTATGCACTCCTGGTCCTTGCGCTTTTCGCTTTTGACCCTGCTCCTGCTCCTGGCGGCCTGTGGCGGCCCTGAAGACGATGGCACCGGAGGTGACACCCTTCCGAAGGTCTCAAGCAGGCCCGCGGATATCGCGGCCAGCCCTGGCGGAGCAGACTACGATGCTTCGCGGGATTATTTCACCCAGTCCAATTACCGGCAGTTCCGCTTGCAGCACCTGGCACTCGACCTGGATGTGGATTTCGACGCACAGCAATTGCAGGGACAGGCTGAACTCCACTTGCAACGTCTGGACCCGCTCGCCGACGAGGTGGTGCTGGACAGCCGGGGCTTGAACATCGAAGCCGTGACGCTGGTGCCGGAGGGCGGTGAACAGCAAGCCTTGCCGTTTGCCGTGGGTGAAACCCTGCCGGTGGTGGGCGAAGCCATACGCATCAGCCTGCCGCCAGAACTGCGCAACCAGACCAGCCTGGCCATCCGGTTGCGCTACCGCACCGGGCCCGATCCTTCCGCCATCATGTGGCTGACACCGGATATGACCGCCGGCGGTGAACACCCCTTCATGTTTACCCAATCGCAGGCCATTCATGCGCGCAGCTGGGTGCCTCTGCAGGACACGCCGGCGGTGCGGTTCACCTACGAGGCGCAGATTTATACGCCGGAAAACCTGCTGGCGGTGATGAGCGCCGACAATGACCCGGCTGCCGAACGCGGTGGTGAATACCACTTTTCCATGCCGCAGCCGATACCCTCGTATCTGATGGCGCTGGCGGTGGGCAACCTCTATTTTACGTCCTTCGGCGAGCGCACCGGGGTGTATGCCGAGCCGGAAATCCTCGACAAGGCGGCCTGGGAATTTGCTGACACTGAGGACATGCTGCTGGCCGCCGAGGCCATTTACGGGCCTTATGAATGGGGCCGTTACGACCTGCTGATATTGCCGCCCAGTTTTCCCTTTGGCGGCATGGAAAACCCGCGGCTGTCCTTTATCACGCCCAGCGTGATCGCCGGTGATCGCAGCCTGGTTTCGCTGATCGCGCATGAGTTGGCGCACTCCTGGTCAGGCAACCTGGTGAGCAACGCCACCTGGCGCGATATCTGGCTGAACGAGGGCACCACCTCGTATCTCGAGGCGCGGTTGATGGAAGTGCTGTTCGGCAAGGAACGTGCCGATGAAGAGCGCGTGCTCAGCTATCTTTCCCTACTGGAAACCCTGCAGAGCGTGAAGCCGGAGATGCAACCCCTGGCGCCGCGGATGGATGGGGGTGATCCGGACGAAGGCCAGGGCGGGTTGCAGTACAGCAAAGGACAGCTGTTGCTGGAAACCCTGGAAGCGCGGTTCGGGCGGGAACGGTTTGATGCCTACATGGCGGACTATTTCCAGCATTTTGCCTGGCAGGCCATAACCACCGAACAGTTCCTGGAATATATCGACCAGAACCTGCTGCAGACACACCCCGGAACCGTTTCACGCGAAGAGCTGGAACAATGGCTGTACCAGCCCGGCATTCCCGATGATGCGCAGGTTCCCCAGTCCGCCAGTCTCGACGCCATCGATGCAATGTCGCGCGAGTGGGCCATGGGCGAAATCGCCAGCGCAGCGCTGCCCGCCGCGGACTGGAGCCCGCAGGGCGTGGTGCGTTTTTTAAACGCTCTTCCCGCCGACCTGAGCGAGCGGCAATTGGCGGAACTCGACGCCGCCGTGGGCCTGAGCAGCAGCGGCAATGTCGAAATCGCGCGCAGCTGGTTTATCCAGGTGGCGAAGCGCCGGCACCAGCCCGCCTATGCCGCCATGGAAGACTACCTGTCGCGCTATGGCCGGACACGGCTGGTCGAGCCGGTGTACAAGGCGCTGGCGCAAAATGGCCAGGACCAGGCGCTGGCCCGCTCGCTCTTCAGCCAGAACCGGGAGAGCTATCACCCGGTAACGCGCGACGCCATCAGCAAGGCCGTCGGCCAGTAAGCCTGGAACGACCCATCAACCACCACGGGAGGAACGAAGCATGAACAACATCATCGTCAAACAGTTTGGCTGGCAGGGTGTCAGCTTCGGCTCGGCGCTGGCCATGGCCATCTCCTTCAACGTGAACCAGTCCATCGGCTGGGCCATCGTGCACGGGCTGTTTTCCTGGTTTTACGTGATCTACTACGCCTTTTTCAAATAGCTCAACTGGCACAACCGGGCAAGGCGCTCTTGCCAGGCAGGGGTTGCCGCAGGAACCTGCTTGCAATGAAAGCCAAACAGGAGCAATTTAAAGTCTGGCAACCCAGCTGAAGGCGGGTTGCCCCGCCTGATCGCCAGGTTATCCGCATCATTTCCGAGGAACTCCATAATGTGCATTTTCAGCCGATATAAACGCCTGGTTTTGCTGGCGGCAATCACCGGGTTGCCGTCAATGGCGACCGCGGCACAAGAAACATTTGACCGCACCGTATTGCCCATCCAGCTACCCGCGCGGCCGGTGTATACCGAACTGGATATTCGTGATGTACCCATGCCACCCAATCCGAAGATCACCGCACCGGCGAATGCACCCAATGTGGTGCTGATCCTGGTGGATGATCTCGGGTTTGGCGCCACCAGTGCCTTTGGCGGCCCGATTAAAACGCCAACCCTGGATCGCCTGGCGGCCGAAGGTTTGCGTTATAACAATTTCCATACCACTGCCCTGTGTTCGCCGACTCGTGCCGCCCTGAAAGCGGGGCGTAACCATCACACAGTCAACATGGGGTTCATCACCGAGATGGCCACGGGTTACCCCGGCAATACCGGACAGATACCCAACACCACCGCGCCGGTGGCTGAAATGCTGCGGTTGAACGGTTACAGCACCGGAGCCTTTGGCAAGTGGCATGAAACAGCAGCATGGGAAGCCAGTGTTTCCGGTCCGCTGGACCGCTGGCCTACCCACCAGGGCTTTGACAAGTTCTATGGTTTCCTCGGTGGCGAGACCAACCAGTGGGCGCCCTACCTGTATGACGGCGTTGCCCAGGTGAAACTGCCCGATGACCCGGATTACCACTTCATGACGGACATGACCGACCAGGCCGTCCATTGGATCAAGTTCCAGAAAGCCCTGACCCCTGACAAACCCCTCTTCGTGTATTTCGCGCCCGGCGCCATGCATGCCCCGCATCATGTGCCCAAGGAGTGGATCGCCAAGTGGAAAGGCAAATTCGACATGGGCTGGGACAAGCTCCGCGAGGAAACCCTGGCACGCCAGCTGAAGCTGGGCATGGTTCCGGAAGGAACTGTACTGGCGCCCAAGGCCGAAGCCATCAAGGACTGGAACAAGCTCTCAGCCGATGAACAGACCCTGTTCAAGCACCAGGTGGAAGTGTTTGCCGCCTACCTCGACTACACCGACCACGAAATCGGCCGCATGCTGGAAGCCGTGCACTCCACCGGCGAAGGTGACAACACACTGGTGATCTACATCGCCGGTGACAACGGCACCAGCGGCGAGGGTGGTGAAAATGGCATGTACAACGAGTACACCTATTTCAACCAGGTGCCTGAAACAGTAACGGACATGCTGGAAAAGCTGGACCAGTGGGGTGGCCCGGAAACCTACCCGCACATGTCCGCCGGCTGGGCCGTGGCCCTGGATGCGCCGTTTGGCTGGATGAAGCAAGTGGCATCGGATTTCGGCGGCACCCGCAACGGCATGGTGGTGCACTGGCCAAAAGGAATTAAAGCCAGGAACGAAATCCGCACGCAGTTCAGCCACGTGATCGATGTCGCACCGACCATCCTGGAGGCGGCGGGGTTGCCGGAGCCGACCATGGTCAACGGCACGCCACAGATTCCCATGGAGGGTACCAGCCTGGTGTATTCCTTTGAGGATGCGAATGCACCGGAACGCCATACCACCCAATATTTCGAAATCTCCGGCAACCGGGCGATCTACCATGAAGGCTGGCTTGCCAGGACCATCCATCGCGCCCCGTGGGAGAGCAAAGGGCGGCACCCACTGGCCGACGATGTCTGGCAACTGTACAACACGCGGGATGACTTCAGCCTCGCCAACGATGTCGCTGCAGCCCACCCGGACAAGCTCGCGGAAATGAAGGCCCTGTTCATCAGCGAAGCTGAAAAGTACCATGTGTTGCCCATCGACGACCGCCTGTTTGAGCGCGCGCTCGCCGCACAGGTGGGCCGTCCCGACCTGATGGAAGGCCGTACCTCGCTGACCCTGGCCGAAGGCATGACGGGAATGTCTGAAAACGTGTTCCTGACCGTCAAGAACAAGTCCGTCAGCATCACGGCTGACGTGGAAATTCCTGAAGCCGGCGGCAATGGCGCCATCCTGGTACAGGGTGGCCGGTTTGGCGGCTGGGCGCTGTACATGAAAGACGGCATACCGGCCTACGACTACAACTACCTGGGCATGAAACGCCATTCGATTGCGGCGACAAATCCGGTGCCACCTGGCAAGGCCACCATCCGCTTTGAGTTTGCCTACGATGGCGGTGGCCAGGGTAAAGGAGGGGACGGTGTTATCTATGTGAATGACCAGAAAGTGGCCGAAGGTCGCATCGATGCCACCCAGTGCTGCATCTTTTCGGCCGACGAAACCGCCGATGTGGGCATCGACCTTGGCACACCCGTCGTTGAAGCGATTGGTGCGGAAGAGAAGTCACGCTTCAACGGCAAGATCCCGAGTGTCACCGTTGCGGTGAACTAACCCGGCGCACAGCTTGCGCCGGGCCCGGCGGATAACTCCTGGAAACCCGCCCCCCGGGCGGGTTTCCACCTTTACGCCATTGGCCACGGGCAATTCCCGGGTTCCATTCCCAAATTACCTGGCCCAACCTCTATAATCCCACACCCGCAAAACAGGTTTGAACCATGTTCCGCACGATCCGTCTCTACCGTTGCGCCAGCCCCTGGCCTGAATCCGAAGAAGAGCTGAGCCAAAGCCTGGCCGAGCAGTCGTTCGTGCCCTGTGGTGCTTATTCCGAAAAAAGTGGCGGCTGGGAGCCGCCGGCGCCGGATACCGGCATTTTCTGCCGCCGCCTGGCCGGCGCCGACCTGCTGCAGCTGCGCACCCAGACCCGAGTATTGCCCGCATCCGCCGTGAAAGAGGCCCTGGAGGCGCGTGTGGCGGAGTATCGCCAGCGCATGTCACAGGAACCGCCTCGCAGCGAACTGCGCAAGCTGAAGGAACAGACGCGCGATGAACTGGTGCCCAAGTCACTGCTGAAATCGGACCGCACGCGCGGCTTCTACCTGCATGAGGAGCAGATTCTCGGCGTCGAAACCGCCACGCCGGCCACGGCGGAGTGGTTTATCGACCACCTGCGCAAGGCGCTGGGGCGCCTGCATTGCTCGCCACTGGCATTCGAGAAATCACCGGCTGAACTGTTGACCAAAGTGTTCATGGGCCGCCCGGTGGCGAATTTCCGGCTGGGGCGGGAATGCCGCATGCAGAGCCGGCTGGACAGCCGTTCCATCGTCACCTGGCGCGACCTCGACCTCGACGATGACAGCATCCGGCATCACCTCACGGAGGGCATGCAGCTCACCCACCTTGGCATGAACTACGACAACATCCTGTCGCTGGTGCTCAGCAATGACTGCGTCATCAGCAAGTTCAAGTTCCTTGAAGGCGAAGCGGTGGACACCATCGACGACGCCAACAACGGCGAAGACCCGCTGGCGAGGCTGGACGCGGACTTTGTGCTGCTGACCGGAACGCTGAACCGGATATTGGAGGACCTTACCAAGGCGCTGGGCGCGTACGCGCCGGTGACAAAGCAACCCGAAAGAAAAACCGGTTAGGGTGCTGGCCCGCCGGAAATACCGGCGGGCCAATGCTCACTCCGGTTTCAGGTCATGCGCCGAACTTCCTGAAGGCCACCATTCCCAGGCCCAGCAACAACAGGCTGAGCAGGAACAGGCCGCGACGATCCAGCACGGGTATGCCCTCGAAGAACACGGTATTGGTAATCAGGCAGGTTTCGCCATTTCCTGCCGAGAGGCTCAGGTTCCCGCAGCCATTGCTGATTTCCACTGCGCCATCGTAAGCGTATTCCTCAACCGAGCAGCTGGAGGAGGGGTACTCCGGAATGACCTGTACCGCAAACTCCTGCTCACCTTCACCATACAGGCGAATGCAACTGTATGGCTCAATTTCAAGGGCGACTTTTTCAGTGCCGCAGAAGGTGTCTCCGTCAACGATTTCCGCGTCGCACTCCACGACCAGTTCATAGCCCTCGTTGATGGCGTTGGTGGAGCCTTCGTAGACCCACTCCTTCTCGATGGCAATGGTTACCGGTTGAACCGTATTGGTGATGACGCAGGTGAAGTCTTGATTGCTCTCCACAGCCTCGAAAACGCAGGACTCCGCGTTTATCACGGTTCCATTGTCGTATTCCGGGGCATAGCCAGCAGGAACGTCCTCGGTAATGGTGCAGTTCATTGCGCCTGAGCTGTACTCGGTGACCACGAAGATCACGCCGTCCTCCGCTGAAATCATCTTGGACTGATCCAGTATCAGGCCGGTATTGCAGTCGATGGAGACCTCAACCTCACCCGGGTTGTTATCGCTGAAGATCTTGGTCACGGCGAACGTCGCCCTGCCGGTTGTCACCTCCGTGGCGTTGGTAGCTGTGTTGTCGGACGGATCCGGGTCTTCCGTTTCCGCATCAACCACGGCGGAATTGTTCAAGGTGCCAAGCTCGGTGGGGGTTACTTCGATAACCACGCTGGCGCTTTCCCCGGCATTTATGGTGCCGAGTGAGCAGGACACCGAATTGCCCACGGCGCCGCACGACCCCTGGCTGGCGGTAATTTCACCAATGACCAGGCTGGCGGGGATTTCATCCTCCAGTGTCACCAGGGTGGCCTCCTGCGGACCGTCGTTGAAGATGTCAAGCGTGTAATCGAAAGGCACGTCAACAAAGGCGGGGTTCATCGAGGCGGACTTGCTCAGGGACAGGTCCGCGCGTCGCGGGTCAACCTCCGTATCCTCTTCCTCCTCGTTGTCGTCCGGGATGGGATCATCCAGTTGCGAATCCACCACTGCCGTGTTTGCCAAAGGCCCGGGCTCCGTGGGTGTAACGGTTATGACCACGGTCGCGCTGCCCTCGTCGGCAATGGTGCCCAGCTGGCAGGTCACCAGGTTTCCGGACTCACCGCAGCTTCCCTGGCTGGGAATCGCCGAGCCAAACTCCAGCGAGGCCGGCAGCTGGTCAGTGACAACCACCTGCGTGGCAGCGTCCGGTCCGTCATTGAACACAGTCAGGGTATAGGTGAAGGCATCGCCAACCACGGCGGGATTCACCGACGCAACCTTGTCCATCGACAGGTCAGCCGAACCCGGGTCTACCGTGGAATCTTCGGAATCGGTGTTGTCATCGGGTTCGGGATCATCCACGTCTGATGTGACGGTGGCCGTGTTCGACAGGTCACCCGCGGTTTGTGGTATCACGACGATTACCACTTCCGCCCCGGCGCCATTGGCGATCGGCCCAAGGTTACAGGTCACCGTTCCGGCGGATTCCGAGCAACTGCCCTGGCTGGCCAGTGCGGACTGGAAGGTTACGCCGGCGGGCAGGGTATCAGTTGCGATCACAGAGCCGGTGTCGTCCGGCCCGGCATTGCTGATGGTCAGCGTGTACGTCAGCGGCTGGCCAACAACCACCGGGTCCGGGCTGTCGGTTTTTACCATGGAAAGATCGGCGCTGGAGTCAGCCACAGACTCCACAGTGGTTTGGGCTTCGGCGTTGTTGTTGCCCGGAGTCGGGTCATCCGTGCCAGAACTGATCACAGCGCTGTGTTGTAGCGTGGCGGGAATGGGCGGCGTCATGACGATCTCGACATTCGGGGTGGCGCCGTTTGCCACGGTACCCAGGTTGCAGGTCACGGTGGTGGCGTTGACGCTGCAGCTGCCGACCGATGGCGTCACGGAGTCCGGTGAAATTCCTGGCGGCAGGGTGTATTGCACCACGGTATTTTCAGCCGGGTCGGGGCCGTTGTTCACGACATCGATGGTGACCGTCAAAGGCTGTCCGGCCTCTATCGGGTCGGGAGTATCCGTAATGGTGATCTCCAGGTCGGCTGAGCCAGGCGCCGGGTTTCCGGTAGACTCCTCGGAATCAGAATTGTCCGCCAGGTTGGGGTCGTGCGAGTCAGAATTGACGGTAGCGGAAGTCTGCAGGTTGCCGGGTATGACGGGCGTAACTGTTACCGTAACCGAGGTGCTGGCGCCATTGGCCAGGTCGCCCAGATCACAGTTGACAGTACCTGCTGATTCGTTGCAGCTGCCCTGGTCCGGCACGGCCGACACAAAGGTCACGCCGGCGGGCAACAGGTGTTCCAGCATCACGGCAGTTGCCGAATCCGGTCCGCTGTTGCTGACATCCAGCACGTAAACCAGGTTTTGTCCGACCGTAACGGGGTCAGGGCTGTCGGAAATGGTGACCGACAGGTCCGCCTCGGCGCAGGTCACCTCGGCCTGTGACTGGGAAATGATCACATCACCGGTAACATCGGTGATGATGCCCGCGATGGGCAGTTGATCGAGGGTGATGTGAATCGCGTTGACCGTAATGCCGCGGCTGGTGGTGCCGTCACCGGTCAGAATCTGCTCGTTCAAAACGATGCGCAGGTGGCCGCCCAGCAGGTCCAGGTCCAGCAGGACCGTGTTGGGCGCGGGGCTGGCGTCCAGGGCCCCAACGATACCGGCCAGCTCACCCAAAGCGCTTGCCAGGCTGGCGCCAACCAGGCTGGTGGTGCCGCTGGCGGTGAGCCCTGAATCACAGCTGCCCGAAGCTGAAGCGGTTGACACCACCGCGTCCGCCTCGACACCCACCAGCAGGGGCAGAAGAATGTTGCCCAGCAAGGTCAGGTCCACATCGGCAACGCTGGCCGATGAATCGGCCTCGGGGGAATCGTTACCGCTGGTTTCGACTTCCAGCAGGCCCGTATCCAGTATTCCCACCGCAACCGCGGGAAGCACCGAGAGTTTTACCAATGCGTCTACATCAACGCTGGCAAGGCTGTCGGAGGTGTTGTACGGTGGCGGAGTGCCGTCGCTGACCATGGGCAAGGGTCCGCTCTGGGCTTCAACCGTCACCAGGCTGAATGCGGAATCGATGGACAGGTCTATGCTTTCACCGAAAGCGGAGCCTGAGGAATCCTGCGCCTGGGCAGCGCCTGCTCCCGAAAGCAAAACCAATATCAGGGATAGCCTGAAAGTTCTCTGAAAAGCTGACATATTCTTCTCCCTTTTTGATATGTCATTGGAAATCCGCCTGGCGAAAACCCTCTTCGAACGCAATCCGTTTGCTTTCGAAACAGTCGAGGTCTGGCGGTAGCGGGGGTAAATCGGGGTGCAACGATGTCGCCTGGAAGCGCGGTGTGATTTTTTGGAGTCGCGCGCAAGGTGCTAGCGGGTATGCTGCTGGAGCAATGATCGGGAATATTGTTACTGAAAAGTATCATTAACATCCTTTTCAAAAACAGCTGGCAGGCCTTCCGTGACTGCCAGGTTGGTCTTGCTTTTGTTTCGACCCTCCCGGGTGTTCGAAGCAAGCTACCTTTTTATATATACCTCCTTCGTTACGAAATTTCATGTAATTATTTGGAATAACCAAACTGGAAAACCAAAATATCTGTAAACCTTTGCGCCTAATTTCCTGAATAACAAAACAAACTCAGGTTTGCAAAATCAAATTCCAGACTCGGAGAACAAGGGATATCGTCACCTGATTGTGTCCATCGAGACGATCTGGCAACGCAGAATGTGGCGTTCCTGACGAAACCCAGCAAAGCGGGGACAGGCCTTGCCAGGCTTTCGGCATCACTTGCAGAACATGCGCCGCGCCTCGTCGGAAGCGGTGTTGAGACGCTCCAGCGCACCGGGCTGGGATTTCTCCAGGCGCTCCGCCATTTGCAGCAGCTGGTCCACTGACTGCAGGAGGTCCGGAGTGCTCAGGCCGCACTTGACGGCTGCCAGTATCAGCACTGAATTGTTGCTGATGCTGTTGCCGCGCATGGCGAACCCCCAGCCCTCCAGCTCCACCAGCGCCAGCAATCCCAAAGGTTCCCGCTCGTCCAGGTTGCGCCAGGTGTATTCACGGGATTGTTCACGGCGTTGCAGTTCTTCATCCCAATTTTCAAACGCGAGTTTTGCCGCCGGGGATTCGCGGATTAGTGTGGCGAACAGATAACGCGCCACCGGGTTGCCGGCATCCGCCTGCGCTTCCAGGTCGCTCCAAAAATCGTCGTTCACCAGTCGGCGCGCAGCTTCGCAGCGGAAAAAGGTATCCCATTGGCTGCTTTCAAAGTCCTGCAGGGTGTCGAACTGCTGCGCCGGGCTGCTGGGCCGGAACTGGGTCAGCGGTTTGCCTTCGGCAAAGGAGCGCTCGGCGCGGGCAATTGACTGCTCCACACGGGTGCGGTCGTGAAAGGTGAACTGGCACTGGTTCAAAAAGCTGGCCAGTTCCAGGGCTTCATTCTGGTCGCCGGAGAGCGCGGCGCTGATGCTGGATTCCACATCGCGCAATACCACTTCCTGCTCGGCGCTGAGGGGTTCAAATGCGGTGGATGCATCATTACTTGTATTAGTATCTGAAGCGATGCGGCTTTCTTTCTCCAGGCCTTGCTCCTTATTTGGTTCGGGACGCAGCTCCAAACCGCTCATTTCAGCAGCCACCTCTTGTATTGGCGATTTTTCTCCGCTGTACACAGCTTCTGCAGAACTGTCCTCAGAGCTTCCCAAGGTTTCAGGCCCGCCGCTGCGCATGATCCACAACACCATGAACAATACGATGAAAATCATTAAGGCAAATGAAAACAGAATTTGGGGATGCTTGAATAAGTTCATGGGCAAAACTTAGCACAGGGAATGCGCAGAAGCGCTTACAGGACAAAATTTACGTGATCAGTTCATTCTTGTCTCACACAAGCTGAGGTGCGCAGGGCGTTCAGCGGTTGGGAGCTTGCATCGGGGCACACTGAGCAAAATTGACATATGATGGCTCAATCAGGAGTTTTGGTAGACAGCTGTTGGCTGAGTCCACAATTAACCAGTTATTGGAAGCTCTAGAGACTGCGGAAAACCAGTATTTCCGGCTGGTCTTGTTGGTTGGTGAAGCGGGCTCTTGCAAGACTGCAATGCTTCGGGCGGTTGCTGCCACGTTTGGGGCAGCGGTTATCAATGTAAATTTGAAGCTCGCCGAGGAATTGCTGGAGCTCACATCTTCCCAACGTACACTGCAATTACCGCAAATCCTGAAACAAATTGTTGCAGAATCACCGGACCCAGTAATACTGGACAACATCGAAATTCTGTTTGATACCCGGCTCATGCAGGATCCACTGCGATTGCTGCAGGGCGCATCTCGCAACCGAACCGTGCTGGCTTCTTGGAACGGCAGCAAGAGCAGTGTTGGCTTGCAATACGCTGACTCAGGACATCATGAATTCCGGAGTTATGATACGAATGACTTGCTGATAGTGGTAATGGATAGCCCAGCGAGAAAAGACATAGTTAATAACAACAAAGGGGAAACACAGGCATGAAATACGGAGATCTCATCCAGTTCGACCCGATCGAGTCGGTGGTGCAACTGCGTGAAGCAGACAAGTTGGCCACAGCGCATCAACTTGTCAGCACCTACGTAATTTCTGAAGAAATGGCCGAACGGCTTATCGGGCTGGTTATTCCTCAGCTGCAGTTCGATAAGCCCGCCGACAACAAGGGCTTGCTGGTGGTTGGCAATTACGGCACCGGTAAGTCGCACCTGATGTCTGTTATTTCCAGCCTTGCGGCAGATGCTTCCACTCTGGAGAAGTTGAATCACCCCGGTGTTCGTGAAGCTTCTGAACAAATTGCAGGGCGGTTCAAGGTCATCCGTAGCGAGATTGGCGCATCCACCATGTCACTGAGGGACATTCTGGTCGTCGAGCTTGAAGAGGGATTGCGAAAACTCGATGTGGAATTCGAGTTTCCTGATGCGGGAACCGTAACGGGGCACAAGCGCGCTTTTGAAGACCTGATGGCCAGGTTTGACGAAAAGTTTCCTGGGCAAGGGCTGCTTCTCGTGGTCGATGAATTGCTCGATTTCTTGCGAACCCGCAAAGACCAGGAGCTTATCCTTGACCTAAACTTCCTGCGCGAAGTCGGTGAGGTATGCCAGGGACTTAATTTCCGCTTCATGGCCGGGGTTCAGGAAGCGATATTCGACAGCCCGAAGTTCGCTTTTTCTGCCGACAGCATTCGACGGGTAAAAGACCGCTTTGAGCAGATTCTGATTGCCCGCAGCGACGTGAAATTTGTGGTTGCAGAGCGTTTGCTCAGGAAAACCGCCGAACAACAAGCCAGGATCCGCGAATACCTCTCTCCGTTCGCCAGATTCTATGGAAACCTCAATGAGCGCATGGACGAATTCGTCCGGCTGTTTCCGGTGCACCCCGATTACATTGATACTTTCGAACGTGTCACGCTGGTAGAAAAGCGCGAAATTCTCAAGACCCTGTCCAGCAGCATGAAAAGCATGCTGGACAAACCATTGCCAAAAGATGAACCCGGCCTCATAGCCTACGACAGCTACTGGAATACGCTGCGGCAGAATGCCTCTTTCCGAGCCATTCCGGAAATTCGTGCCGTAATCGACTGCAGTTCCGTGCTCGAATCCCGCATTGAAAACGCCATATCCCGCAAACAATACAAACCGATGGCGTTGCGCCTGATTCATGCCATGTCCGTTCATCGCCTGACCACGGGTGATATCCATGCCCCGCTGGGCGCCACCGCGGAGGAGTTGCGGGACAGCCTGTGCCTGTTTGATCCATTGATTGCCGAATTGGGAAGCGATGAGCCGGATAAAGACCTCCAGACCCAAGTGGAAACCGTGCTGCGGGAAATCCATAAAACGGTCAGCGGCCAGTTCATTTCCTTCAATGAAGATAACCGTCAATACTATCTGGACCTGAAAAAGACCGATGACTTTGATGCCATCATCGACAACAAGGCCAGTGTGCTCGGCAATCATGAGCTCGATCGGTACTACTACGAAGCACTCAAGCGGGTGATGGAAAGTCAGGACACCACGTATGTGACAGGCTACCGCATCTGGCAGCATGAACTGGTTTGGCAGGATCACAAGGCTGCACGTACCGGCTACCTGTTTTTTGGTGCCCCAAACGAGCGCTCTACAGCCGTCCCGCAGCGTGATTTTTACCTGTACTTCATCCAGCCCAATGATCCGCCCCGTTTCAAGGATGAAAAGCAGAACGACGAAGTCTTCTTTCGGCTGAAAGGAGCAGATGAAGCTTTCCGGGCCGCACTCAGGAACTATGCAGCAGCACTGGAGCTGGCAGCTACATCTTCCGGTCACGCCAAAGCCACCTATGAGGCCAAGGCCAACGGCTTTCTGCGGAAGCTGGTGCAATGGCTGCAACAGCACGTCAATGACGGGTTTGAAGTCACTTACCAGGGCCGCGCCAAATCCATCAGCGAATGGGCGAAGGGCAAATCCATCCGTGACCTGTCTGGCCTGTCACCTGACGAAACCATCAATTTCCGGGACCTGGTCAACACCATAGCTGGTATCTGCCTGGCGCCAAACTTTGCCGACCAGGCGCCAGATTATCCAGCGTTCTCTGTCCTGATTACCGGCAGCAACCGCAGCCAGGCGGCTCAGGATACCTTGCGCGCGATTGCCGGGCAGAATCGCACCAAACAGGCAAGAGCAGTTCTTGATGCGCTTGAGTTGCTGGACGGTGACAAGCTCGATCCAACGCATTCACGTTATGCGAAATACATCCTTGATGCTGTCAATGCCAAAGGCCATGGCCAGGTGGTTAACCGCAGCGAGATCATCCAGGACGACCATGGCCTCGAATACATGCATCCGGGTGGTTCCAGGCTGGAGCCGGAATGGGTAATGGTTTGTGTGGCGGCACTGGTGTGGTCCGGTGATCTGGTGCTGGCTGTGCCAGGCAGGAAATTCGATGCCACTGGCCTGCAGCAACTGGCCGCAACGGACATGGATGAACTGGTTCGATTCAAACATCTGGAGCAGCCCAAGGAGTGGAACCTGCCGGCCCTCAAGGCGCTGTTCGAGCTGCTTGGTATGACTCCCGGTATGGCGCAATTGGTTACCCAGGGCAAAGAGGAACCGGTACAGAACCTGCAACAGGCCGTGGCGAAGATCACCAACCGCCTGGTGCTCACTCAGCAAACACTGCGCGAAGGCCTGTCCTTCTGGGGCCTGGACTTGCTGGCCGGTACCGACCTGTCACGCCAGACCAGTCGCCTGGATGAAGCCAAGCGCTTCTTTGAATCCTTGCAGGCTTATTCATCACCCGGCAAATTGAAGAATTTCCGTTACAGCGCGCAGGAGGTGCAGGCGTTTGAGCCGGACGTGAACTCACTGGATGACCTGGATACGCTGCGCAAATTCATTATGACCCACGGCCCCACCGCAGCCTGGCTGTCAACGGCAGAGGCCGTGTTGCCCCTTGACCACGATACGGTGGATCGCATCAAAGCCGCGCGCAAGGACGTGCTCGACAGCATCCAACAGGCCGATCTGGTGCAATTGGCCAACCAGGCACAAAGCCCATTGGCATCGACTGGTACCAAGCTCGCCAAGCTTAAAAAGGAATACATCGTCGCTTACATGGGCCTGCACACACGCGGCAGGCTGGGCGTCAATGAAGACCGGCGCAAAGCTGCGCTGCTCAACGACCAGCGTCTGCAAAGCTTGTTCAAGTTGGCACAAATAGAATTGATGCCACGGCAGCAGCTATTGGACTTCCAGAACCAGCTTGCCGGGCTCAAGAGTTGCTTCGCCCTGCTGGAAAAGGAACTCGAAGCTTCACCAATCTGTCCGCACTGCAATTACCGGCCCTCGGTGGAAATGACAGCAACAGCTGGTTCGCAATCGGTTGACCGGCTGGAAGACCAGCTCGACAGCATGGTGGCAAGCTGGACCGCCACTCTTCTCATCAACCTGCAGGACCCAAGCACCAAGGCGAACCTGGAATTGTTGAAGGCGGACGACCGCGAACTTCTGGAGGGCTTCATCGCCGCCGGAGACCTGCCGGCGCCTCCGGATAACAATTTTGTCCATGCACTGAATGAAGTCCTTGCCGGCCTGATCAAAGTGGTAGTCACACCCCAAGCCTTGCACCAGGCTTTACAGGTTTCGGACGGCCCCGCTACTCCCGATGAACTGAAAAAGCGCTTCAATGAATTCATCGACCAGCTCAGTCAAGGCAAAGATCCAGGCAAAGTCCGGATTGTCGTGGAGTAGGCAGTGACCAGGGATGAATTGATCGCCCGGCTCAAGGCCTATGAGTGGACTGATTTGGAGTGCAAGAAGGCGCGGGCACAGGTGCCCAAGGATGCCTATTCAACCGTCAGCGCCTTTGCCAACACCCAGGGCGGCTGGTTGCTGTTTGGTGTGTCGGAAAAAGCGGGTGAACTGAACATTACTGGAGTCGACCCCAAAGCGTTCGACGCGATGCAGAACGACTTCCTCAGCACCCTGCGCAGTGGCCAGAAAATCAATCACATCGTGTACGCCGAACCCCATGTGTTTGAGTTGGATGGCGAACGCATCCTGGCTTTCTACATTCCGGAAATGGATCGCCGACAGAAGCCTGTATACCTCAATGGCGATACCCGTGAAACGTATATTCGCCGTGGAGCCAGCGATGAGCGGGCTACTGGTGTTGAGCTGCAGCGCATGCTCCGGGACAGTTCACCACGCCCCTGGGATAGTGAAGCCCTGATTGGAGTCGATCCGGCAGGCAGCATTGATGCGGAAACCCTGGACTGGTACCAGCAACAGTTCGCCCGCCGCAATCCGGAACAGAAGCAATTCAAGGATGCGCTGGAGTTCCTGGAAGAGTGGAATTTTGTCATCCGCGAGAATGGCGATCAGGTGCTGACGCGCGCAGCCGTGTTGCTGTTTGGGACTGACCGCGCCGTGCGTGCCTTGCTGCCCCGCCCGGTGCTGGACTACCAACGCATCGACACCCGGTTTGAGAACTGGTCGGCCGAAGAGCGCTGGCATGACCGCCTGGTGTTTGAGGAAAACCTCTTCAAAACCTGGCGCGGCCTGGTGGCCAAATATTCGCGTATTGCTGAGCACCCGTTCAGCATCGACCCGTCCACCCTGCGCCGTAACGACGATCCGCCGGACTACATCGCTTTCCGCGAAGCGGCCATCAACCTGCTGATTCACCAGGATTATGGCGACCAGCACCGCAAAGCCTCCATCAAGTGGTTTACCGACAGGCTGGTGTTCTGGAATCCCGGCAACGCCTTTGCCAGCACCACGCAACTGCTGGAAGCCGGTGAGCAGGACATTCGCAATCCACTCATCGTGAATGCCTTCCGGCGCATCGGCCTCAGCGACCAGGCGGGTACCGGAATTCGTACCATTGTGCGCAATTGGCGCGAACTGGGCCGGCTGGCGCCGCAGATCAGCAACGACAAGGCCGGTAATTCGTTCGAACTGGTGTTGCAGCAGGAAGAATTGATTACACCTGCAATGCAACAATTCCAGCAGCAACTGGGCGTGAATCTAAATCCTGCCCAGGCTGCCATACTGGCCCAGGCGGCAGCGGAGCCGGTGGTGCACCAGGCAGAAGCGGCCATGATCAGCGGCCTGAACCCACCCCAGTTGGGCGAAGCGCTGGATTACCTGTGCCACCAGCAATTGCTCCAACCCCTGCCGGAAGGCGGTTATGGCCTTACCGGGCCAATCCGGGCTTTGTTGCAGAAGCAGCGTGAGTCCTCGGCGATCGGGCAACCTGGTCCCACCGCAGGGCCCAGGTCGGGACCAGGTCGGGACCAGCTTGGAATCCTGCGTAAGTGCCTGAAAGAACAGGCGATTCCAGAATTAATGGAGCTGGTGGGCCGAACCAACCGGACCAAGTTCAGGGACCAGGTGCTCAAGCCTATGATGGAATCAGGGTGGATCGAAATGACCATTCCCGACAAGCCCACCAGCAGCAAACAGAGATACCGCACCACACAACTCGGCCAACAGGTACTGGAGCAGCACACATGAATACACCTGACCTGTTCAAAAACGAGGAAAACCAGGCCAGTAACGCTAAAGGCCCGGTCACCTGCCTGGGCCAGGAGTTTGAAAATGACGCGGCCCGCCGTGCACACTTCACCGCCGAACTGGCCAAAAAGCTGCAGGACCCGGAGTTCCGCGCCATCGAAGGCTTTCCCATCGGCAGCGACGAGGACATCCTGAACCTCAGCGACCCACCGTATTACACCGCCTGCCCGAACCCGTGGATTGCCGATTTCATTGCCGAATGGGAAGCACAGAAACCGCCGCAGCCGAAAGGTTATACCTACCATCGCGAGCCGTTCGCGGCCGATGTCAGTGAGGGCAAGAACGATCCGATCTACAACGCCCACTCCTACCACACCAAAGTGCCGCATAAGGCCATCATGCGTTACATCCTGCATTACACGGAACCGGGCGATATCGTGTTCGATGGCTTCTGTGGCACAGGCATGACAGGCGTGGCGGCGCAGATGTGCGGCAACCGCGAAGTGGTGATGTCGCTGGGTTACCAGGTAAAGCCGGATGGAAGCATCCTGCAGGAGGGGCTGGATGAAGAAGGCAAGAAAATCTGGTTGCCCTTCTCAAGGCTGGGGGTGCGCAAGGTGGTGCTGAACGACCTTTCGCCCGCTGCAACGTTCATCGCCTACAACTACAACACACCGGTAGATGTGGAGGCGTTTGAAAAGGAAGCCAAACGCATCCTCAAGGAGGTAGAGAAAGAATACGGTTGGATGTACGAGACACTTCATACGGATGGGAAAACCAAGGGACAAATTAACTATACGATCTGGTCAGATGTTTTTGTGTGCCCAGAATGTGCCAATGAACTTGTTTTTTGGCATGCCGCATTAGATGAACAAAAAGGCAAAGTTAAAGAGTCCTTCGAATGCCCACATTGTTTAGCAATTCTTGCAAAAAGAAACCTTGAGAGAGCATGGACATATAATTTTGATGCTGTTACCCATCGGGGCATAAAACAGGCTAAACAAATACCGGTGGGGATAAACTACTCCGTACATGGCAAGCGCTTTGAGAAGCTTCCAAATTTAGATGACCTGTCTACCCTCGAAAGAATAGAAAAAACCGGAGTAAAACATTGGTGTCCCAGCGCAAGGATGATGGAGGGAAAGGAGTCTCGAAGAAACGATCCATTTGGCCTTACGCACGAGCATCATTTTTTTACTCACAGAAACTTATTAGTTCTTTCAGCCCTCAAAAACAAAATCAATCAATCAACTCTACAAAGGCCATTG
>CAYYCX010000030.1:36020-40307 GCA_964470455.1 uncultured Wenzhouxiangellaceae bacterium | reverse complement strand
CCAACCGCTTGCAACATTATTACCAGTACCAGGTGGTGATGAAGCCGGCGCCGGACAACATCCAGGAACTGTACCTCGGTTCACTGGACGCGGTGGGCATCGACCCGAAGATCCACGATATCCGCTTTGTCGAGGACAACTGGGAGTCCCCGACCCTCGGCGCCTGGGGGCTCGGCTGGGAGGTATGGCTGAACGGCATGGAAGTGACGCAGTTCACCTACTTCCAGCAGGCCGGCGGGCTGGAGTGCCGCCCCGTACTGGGCGAGATCACCTACGGTACGGAGCGTCTCGCCATGTACCTGCAAGGCGTGGACAGCGTGTTTGACCTGGTGTGGACCGATGTGGGCGGCCGCACGGTTACCTACGGTGAGGTGTTCCTGCAGAACGAGGTCGAGCAATCGCATTACAACTTCGAACAGGCCGATGTGCCTTCGCTGTTCGGGTGGTTTGACAACTGCGAGCGCGAGGCCCGAAAGCTGGTTGAGGCGGGCTTGCCGCTGCCGGCTTACGAGCAGGTGCTGAAGGCCTCGCACACCTTCAACCTGCTCGACGCCCGGCGCGCCATCTCCGTTACCGAGCGGCAGCGTTATATCCTGCGGGTGCGTGACCTGGCCAAACGCGTGGCGGAGAGTTATTACGCCCGGCGCGAGGCATTGGGCTTTCCGGGTCTTTCGCAGGAGCAGCAGCCATGAGCCGCGCCGACCTGCTGGTTGAAATCGGCTGCGAAGAGCTGCCGCCCAAGGCCCTGGATACACTGCGAAGTGCGCTGTTTGAAGGCGTCCGCAAGGGCTTGCAGGAAGCCGGTCTCGAATTCGATGCCGGACGCAGCACCTGCTGGTCCACGCCGCGACGCCTGGCACTTTTTTTCGCCGGCGCTGCCGGCTCCCAGCCCGACCAGGACGTGGAGCGGCGCGGCCCGGCGGTGGCGGCAGCCTATGATGCGAATGGCAAGCCCACCCGGGCGCTGGAAGGGTTTGCCCGATCGGCCGGAGTGGAGATCGCCAGCCTGGAGACCCTCGAAACCGACAAGGGCGCCTGGCTGGTGGCGCGCCAGCACGTGCCCGGCAAGCCTTTGGCCGAACTGATCTACCCGATTCTCGAACAGGCGCTGAAACTGCTGCCGGTGCCGCGGCCCATGCGCTGGGCCGGCCACGACTTCAGTTTTGTGCGGCCCGTGCACTGGCTGGTGGTACTGCATGGCGATGCCGTGGTGCCAGGGCAGTTGTTTGGCCTTGAAGCCGACCGTTTCACGCGCGGCCATCGCATCCACTCACCAGGCCCTCACGCCATTTCTCAGGCGGGTGATTACCTCGGGGTGCTGGAGCACGCCCAAGTGCTGGCGGACCCGGCGGTACGCAAAGCCCGGATTGAACAACTGGCGCGCGCTGCTGATCCACACGTGCAGATTGAGGCCGCGCTGCTGGACGAGGTCAACAACCTGGTGGAATGGCCCAGCGCCATCCTGTGCGGTTTTGATGCCGAATTCCTCGCGGTGCCCCACCGCGCCCTGATTGCCAGCATGCAGGATCACCAGAAGTTCTTTCCGGTGGCCGACGCGGACCATCCCGGCCGGATCAGCAACCGGTTTGTGGCCATGGCCAACCTGGAATCCGCCGACCCGGCCCAGGTTCGGGAAGGGTTTGAACGGGTTATCCGGCCGCGCCTGGCGGATGCGCGCTTTTTCCTGCAACAGGATCAAAAGCAGCCGCTGGCGGACTATTCCCCGCTGCTCGACAGTGTGGTTTTCCAGAATAAAATCGGCACGTTGGGCGACAAATCGCGGCGTATCGCAGCTTTTTCGCGGAGGATGGCTTCCGAACTTGGCGTGCCCGTCGGCGATGCCGAGCGTGCCGCACAGCTGGCCAAGTGCGACCTGATGACCCAGATGGTGGGTGAGTTTCCCGAGCTGCAGGGTTATATGGGTCGGCAGTATGCCCTCTATTCAAAGGAGGAACCCGCTGTAGCCGCAGCCATCGAGGAGCATTACCAGCCACGGTTCGCGGGCGATGTCATTCCGGCCAGCAAGGCCGGGCAATTGCTGGGACTGGCCGATCGCGCCGACACCCTGGTGGGTATTTTTGCCGCCGACCAGCGGCCCAGCGGCAACCGCGACCCGTTCGCCCTGCGCCGCCACGCCCTGGGACTGGTGCGCATCCTGCTCGAAGCCCCGCTGGCCATTGCTCCTTCCGCGCTGCTGAAGCTGGCGGCCGAACAGTTCCGCCAGCAGGTCCTGGAGATCAGCCAGGAATTGCTGGCCGAGGTCGAGGCATTTGTGCTCGAGCGGGCGCGCAGTTATTTCCGCGATGCCGGCCTGGAAACCAACCTGATCAATGCGGCCATGGCCTCGGGCTGGAGCAGCCTGCCCGACCTGGCGGCCCGGATGGCGGCGCTGCAGGACTTCATGGGCCAGGAATCGGCTCAGAGCCTGGCGGCCGCCAACAAGCGGATCAACAACATCCTGCGCAAGTCGGAAAAGGAAGTTTCAACGGAAATCAACGAAGATCGATTGATTTTAGCCGAAGAAAAACAGCTTTTCGCCGAGGTTCGCCAGGCAGAGGACACCCTTGCCCCGCTGCTGGCCGACGCAAACTACTGCGCCTGCCTGGATGCTCTGGCCGGCTTGCGCCCGGTGGTGGACCGCTTTTTCGATGGCGTCATGGTCATGGATGAGGATCCCGAACTGCAGCGCAACCGCCTGGCCTTGCTGGCCCGGCTCAAGGGCCTGTTTGACGGCATCGCCGATGTGTCGGTATTGGCATGAGCCGTTCTGAGCACGAGCTGTTGCTGGTCAGCCGCGATGACATCCTCGCAATGATGAAGGACGGGGAAGCTGCCGAAACGGACCGGGTGTTCCGCCTGCTGGCCAGCCTGACCCGCCAGGGGTATCACCTGTTGATCACCGCCCCGCAGCCCGAGGAGTGGACAGGTGAACACGGCAGCCCCGATGATGCGCTGTTCGGGCCCGAGAGCATTCGCAAGAAACTGTCCGATGCGGGTGGCAAGCTGGACGGCGTTTATTACGTGCGGCGATCCCTGCTGACCCAGCGCCGCAACCGCGAAGACGCGCTGCAGGATATTCTCGCCCGCTACGGCGTGGCGGCTCAAAACTGCCTGCTGATCAGCTCCCACCGCAAGTTCCTGGCCGCCGCGCGCGGCCTGGAATTCCAGACCAGCCGCCTGAGCCGTGAAAACACTTTGCTGGACGCACTGGAATTGATGAGCCGCCAGGCCCTGGGCGAAGGTCCGGAAACCTGAGCTTCGCCCAGGCGCCAAAATCCGGTGCCGGGATTGCCCCAGAGCGTTATCCCCGAACCTCAGCCTGAGCGCGTGGGGCGCTATACCCGCCGCGCGATCAGCCCACTGCGCGTACTCACCTCAATCAAACATCCAGGTTGGTGACGTCCAGCGCATTGCGCTCAATGAAATTGCGCCGGGGCTCCACTTCATCGCCCATCAGGGTTGTGAAGATCTGGTCGGCGGCGACCGCGTCCTCGATGGTGACCTGCAACAAGCGGCGTGTTTCCGGGTTGACGGTGGTATCCCACAACTGTTCGGGGTTCATTTCTCCCAGACCCTTGAAGCGCTGGATGCTGCGGCCTTTACGGCTTTCCGCCATCAGCCACTCATAAGCCTGGCGGAAACTTTTCACTTCCTGTTCGGACTTGCCGCGAACCACCTTGGCATCGGCTTGCACCAGCCCATACAGGGTGTCCGCCAGGCGCCCGATCAGGCGGTACTCGGAACCCAGGAAGAACTCGCGCTTGATGCGCCGCGATTCGGTAACGCCATGGGTGAACTTGTTCAGCTGTAACTCGTACCCTTCTTCGGCGGGATTGACATCGATGCTGTACTGCACGCTGGCCGGGCTGGCCTGGTTGAGGCGTTCCGCCAGGCCATTCGCCCACTCACGCGCCCTTGATTCATCCCAATCCAAAGAAAATCTTTCTGAATCAATAAGATAGTCAAGAAACAGGGCGTCATGGCGTTGCGACAGCCGTACGTTGGCCTGGGTGGCTGCCATGAAGTCGCGCATCAGTTGTTCCAGCGCCGTGCCCTGCAACGGCGGCGCATCGGCTGAAAATACCAAGGCGGCATCATCCAGCGCGCGCGCCAGCAGGTAATCATTCAGCTCGGCATCATCCTTCAGGTACTGCTCCTGCTTGCCCTGCTTGATCTTGTACAGGGGCGGCTGGCCGATATAGATGTGGCCGCGCTCGATCAGTTCGCGCATCTGCCGGTAGAAAAAAGTCAGCAACAGAGTGCGAATGTGTGAGCCGTCGACATCAG
>CAYYCX010000030.1:34530-36010 GCA_964470455.1 uncultured Wenzhouxiangellaceae bacterium | reverse complement strand
CTTGTCGATCTCGAAGCCGCCGGCGTCGTTGATGCCGCAGCCGAGAGCGGTGATCAGCGTGCCGACTTCCGCTGAGGAAATCATTTTGTCAAAGCGGGCTTTTTCGACGTTGAGGATCTTGCCCTTCAGCGGCAGTATGGCCTGGTACTTCCGGTTGCGGCCCTGCTTGGCGGAGCCGCCGGCGGAATCACCCTCGACCAGGAAGATTTCCGACAGGGCCGGGTCCTTTTCCTGGCAATCGGCCAGCTTGCCGGGCAGGCCGGCTATATCCAGCACGCCCTTGCGGCGGGTCATTTCGCGAGCCTTCCGTGCCGCTTCACGGGCACGGGCCGCTTCAACCACCTTGGCGGTGATGGTTTTGGCTTCGGCCGGGTTCTCCAGCAAAAAGTCCCGTAACATGGTGGAAACCACTGATTCCACTACAGATTTCACCTCTGAAGAGACCAGCTTATCCTTGGTTTGCGAGGAAAACTTCGGATCCGGCACCTTGACTGACAGTACCGCCACCAGGCCTTCGCGCGCATCATCGCCCGAGGTGGCAATCTTGTCTTTCTTGGCCAGGCCAGACTCTTCGATGTACTGGTTGACGGTGCGCGTCAACGCAGCGCGAAACCCGGCCAGGTGCGTGCCACCATCTTTCTGCGGAATATTGTTGGTGAAGCAGAATACCGCTTCCTGGTAGGAGTCCGTCCACTGCAAAGCGGCCTCCACCACCACCTTGTTCTGCTCATCGGTAAAGTGCATGACGGTTGGATGAAGCGGATTCTTGTTGCGGCCCAGGTGCTCGACAAAGGACCGGATGCCGCCCTTGTATTCAAAAATGTCCTCCTTGCCGGTTCGTTCATCGATCAATTCGATTCGCACGCCGGAATTGAGGAAACTCAGCTCGCGCAGGCGTTTGGCCAGGATTTCGTAATGGAAAACCGGGTTGCTGAAGATTTCGCTGCTGGGCCGGAACCAGATTTTGGTGCCCGTCTTGTCGCTTTGGCCAGTGGCTTTCAGGGGTTCCTGGGGCACGCCCATGCGGTAGGTCTGGCGCCAGACGCTGCCATCGCGACGAATCCGCAATTCCAGCTCCGAGGACAACGCATTGACCACGGACACACCCACACCGTGCAAACCGCCGGAAACCTTGTATGAGTTGTCATCGAACTTGCCGCCCGCGTGCAGCACCGTCATGATGACCTCGGCCGCGGAGCGCCCTTCTTCGGCATGCATGTCGACCGGAATTCCGCGGCCGTTATCACTGACGCTGACCGCATCGTCCTCGTGAATCGTGACGCGTACATAATCGCAGTGGCCGGCCAGGGCTTCATCGATGGAATTGTCCACCACTTCGAACACCATGTGGTGCAGGCCGGTGCCGTCGTCGGTATCGCCTATATACATACCCGGGCGTTTGCGTACCGCATCCAGGCCCTTGAGAACCTTGATATTCCTGGAATCGTAATTCGACTTGGTCATTGTTTATCCCGGCTCG
>CAYYCX010000030.1:26388-34430 GCA_964470455.1 uncultured Wenzhouxiangellaceae bacterium | reverse complement strand
CTTCCTGATTCGGGGTTCATTACCTGACTCAACCGGCAAAAATTATACCACCTCGGTGACCTTACCGTGTTCCACGTGAAACACCATTGGCGGATGACTTTTCACGCTTCCGGGTCCAGCCTCGGCCAGCCCGTCTTGTGGCTTTTCTGGCAACATATCGGGTTGCACTCCGGTAACCCAAACCTGGTCAGCACAGGCCAATGCCTTTTGCAGCACCTCCTGAAAGTGGCGGTGATCAAACTCCGACGCAAGGTCATCCAGCAGGATGACGGGGCCATGGCCGCTGTTCCTGAGCAGCACGGCCTGGCTTAGCAACAGGCTTGCTGCCACATTTTTCTGTTCGCCGCGGGACAGGGCGTTGCGGACCGGGCGGCCGTCTCTGGCCAGCAGGATATCGGCACGGTGTGGTCCCTGCTGGCTTGAACCCATTTCGAGGTCCCGTTCGCGGCCTTGTCGCAAGCACTCCAGCAGACCGCCCGACTTCCATCCAGGCAGGAACTCCAGGGTGATGTCCTGCAATCCGCTGCGTTCGGAATCCAGCTGGCGGGAAAACTCCGCTGTGAGCAACTCGAAGTAGGCTTTCCGGTATTCGCTGAGCTGTTCGCCCAAAGGGGCCAACACCTCATCCAGACTTTCGATGACCTGTGACTGTCCACGACGCAGCGCGGCATTCCGTTGCTTCAGTCCGCGTGAATACTGTCTCCAGGCTTCCAGGAAGCGGGGTTCCACGTGGAACACACCCCAGTCCAGGAAACGCCGCCGCCCGTCCGGCGAGCCGCTGACCAACCCGTGGCTGTTGGGCTCCATCAAGACCATGGGCAAGGCCCGGGAAAGTTCGCTCAGGGCGGAAACCTCCTCGCCATTGAGGCGTCCACGCCAGTGTTTGCGGCTTCGCTCCAGCCCCATGCGCTGTGTTTCCGCGCCCTCACAAGCCGCCGCAAACACCTGGAATGATTTCGCTTTGTAACGTATCAGTTCTTCACTGGCGGTGGTACGAAAGGACTTGCCCCGCGACAGCAGGAACAGCGCCTCCAGCACGCTCGTCTTGCCGGCGCCATTTTCGCCAAAAAAATAATTGAGTCCGGGTGCGGGATGGATCTCCACCACCTCAAGGTTTCGAAAGTTTTCTATCCTGAGGTGGCTGATGTACACAATAAGCTTTTCCTGGGTCACCGAAACGTGACGCTATTCCCGGTTCGCTTTTGCAATACCCGGGAACAGCGCCCGGCTCAGCCAGAGGGGAAAATGTTCTATGGGTTCAGAAACCACTATACAGAGCAACGCTCGTTTCGTTGCTCCGGTACAACACAAGCTCAGAGCTTCAGTGGCATCACAACATGCTGGTCGGGACTTCCACCCACTGAAGAAATCAGGCAGCTGCTGTTGGCATCGCGCATTTCCAGGATGACTTCCTCGGCCTCCAGGGCATTCAGGGCGTCCAGCAAATAAGTCACGTTGAAACCCACCGCCATCTGGTCGAACGTCAGTTTGGCCTCCAGTTCCTCTTCCGCCTGCTCCTGCTGCGGGTTGTGCGCCATGATCTTCAGCGTGCTGCCGGATGCTTCAAGCCGCACGCCTTTGTACTTTTCATTGGACAGGATGGATGCGCGCTGCAGGGCGTGAATCATGGCGCCACGGTCAAGCTCCATCTTCTTCTCGGTGCCAACCGGGATGACCGCCTGGTAATCGGGGAACCGGCCGTCAATCAACTTGGAGGTCAGCACCAGCCCGGACTTGATCAGCCGGATGTGATTCTTGCCCAGGCCGAGTTGCACCGGGCTGTCTGAATCGGCCAGCATGCGCGTCAGTTCCAGAACGCCTTTGCGCGGCACGATGATCTGGCGGTTCTGGCCGATATCCAGCTTGCCGTCATGGTCGCAAACCGCCAGCCGGTGGCCATCGGTTGCCACCGTCCGCAATGCGCCTTCCTTGAACTCAAACAGCAGGCCGTTCAGGTAGTACCTGACGTCCTGGTTGGCCATGGCAAAGGCTGTCTTGTCCAATAATCTTTTTAGCTTATCTTCTTGAATTTCAACGGTTTTTATGGATTCAACCTGATCGGTTGCCGGAAATTCGTTGGCCGGTAGCGTGGCCAGTGTGTAACGGCTGCGCCCGGCCGAAAAATTCAGCTTTTCGCCATCCAGCGAAACATTGATCCTGACGCCATCGGGCAACATGCGAACGATGTCCAGCAGCTTGCGCGCAGGAGCAGTGACTTCACCGTCCTGGGTAACTTCCGCGGAGGCCTCGGCAATCATTTCCACTTCCATGTCGGTGCCGGTGATCACCACTCTTGACCCTTTGCCCTGGGCCTGGATCAGGAAATTGGCCAGCACGGGTAAGGTCTGGCGCCTCTCTACCACACCGATCACCTGGCTCAGGGGTTGCAGGAAGCTTTCGCGCGAGATACTGAATTTCATACCGGTTCCTTGTCCTTTTTATTAATCTATTTATATATGTAAATGTAGTAGTAATAAGGCCTGTGGGTTTCAGGATAACACGTTTATATTTTTATAAATCAGACACCTGCAGCTGATTCTCTTGTCCAGAACTGGGCGCGTTTCCTGTGCATGAAGTGTGGATAACCCGGCGCCCCGATTTCATCCACAGCTTGCTAACGGCCTGTACATGAACCAGCCACCGGCTTATCCCATTCAGGCGGTGAGCAACCGCAACAACTTGGCCTTGTCTTCACGCAGGCGGCCGTCGGTAGCGCACAGCTCTTCAATTCTACGACAAGCATGCAGCACGGTGGTATGGTCGCGGCCACCAAAGGCCTCGCCTATTTCCGGCAGGCTGTGTTCCGTCAACTCCTTGCACAGCGCCATGGCCATTTGTCGCGGACGCGCCAGGTTGCGCGTACGCCTGGGAGACAGCAGGTCAGCCACGCGCAGCTTATAGTATTCCGCCACGGTTTTTTGCGTGTTTTCAATCGTGATCAGGCGATCATGCACCAGCAACAGATCACGCAGGACTTCCTGCGCAAATGCCTCGTTGATCGGCCTGCCGGTGAACCGCGAATTTGCATACAGCGTATTGAGGGCGCCTTCCAGGTCGCGGACGTTGGAGCGGATGCGGCGGGCCAGCAGGAAAGCCACCGCTTCATCCAGCACACCACCCCGCTCCTGCGCCTTGTTCATCAGGATGGCAACCCGGGTTTCAAAATCCGGAGGCTCAATGGCTACCGTCAGGCCCCAGCCAAAGCGTGAGCGCAAGCGGGCCTCCAGACCATCGACCTCCTTGGGATAACGGTCGCAGGTCAGGATGATCTGCTGTTTGCTGTCCAGCAGGGCATTGAAGGTGTGGAAGAACTCTTCCTGGGTTCGATCCTTGCCGGCGAAAAACTGGATATCGTCGATCAACAGGGCTGCGGCGGAGCGGTAATGTTGCTTGAACACGTCAATGGTGTCGCGCCGTAGCGCCTGGATCATCTCACTGACGAACCGTTCGGAGTGCAGGTACAGCACTTTGGCGCCGGGATTGTGCTGGTGGATCAGGTTGCCGGCGGCGTGCAGCAAATGGGTTTTGCCGAGGCCGGTACCGCCGTACAAAAGCAACGGGTTATAGGCCAGACCGGGTTTCTGCGCCACCTGCTGTGCCGCCGCGAACCCCAGCTCGTTGGATTTTCCCTGGACGAAGTTGCTGAACTGGTAACGGCTGTCCAGCCCGGTATCAAAGGTTTTGCCGGTGCCGGAATTCCGTGACTTGCCGGGTTCGCGATTGTTGGCGACTTCAACCGTAACCGAGTCGCGGGTGTACCCCAGGTGCTCATAGATATCGCGGATGCGCTCCAGGTGATTCTGCGCAATATAGTCGCGAACGTAAGCGTTGGGCGCGGTGAGCTGGGTCTGGCCTTTGACCGACCTGGGCTGAAGCGGCCTGATCCAGGTATTGAAGTCTTCGGCCGGCAGCTCCCGTTCGAGGTAGCTCAGGCAGGTTTGCCAGTGATTTTGTGCCATTCTTGTTTGGAGGGTTGTTCCAGCCCTGGTATGAAGCTTGCCGGGTTTCCGGGCGGACAAGTCTAGCGTGCTGTGGATAACTTGACCACCGAAGATCAAAAATCGCCGCAAAAACCGCCGCGGTGGCGGATCAGCCCTGCTTTGGGCTTGTTGTTGGCTGCTTCAGCCGCTACAATTCGCCTCTTGTGTCCATAGTTCGTCTGCGGGGGAAAGCGGGGCCAGTCCTTAGCTCCAGCCGCCGAAGCATTCAAGATTCGAGAAAGGAATTGTCATGAAACGTACATTTCAACCCAGCCGTCTGGTTCGCGCCCGTCGTCATGGCTTTCGTGCCCGCATGGCAACCCGGGGCGGTCGTGCCGTCCTTGCTGCCCGTCGCGCCAAAGGCCGCAAGCGCCTCAGCGCCTGATACAGCGGCAGAGTAAGCGCCAGAGTAAGCGTCTGAACTGTGGACCGAGCCGTAGCCCAATTGGCAAACCTGGTCACGAGCCGCACCTTGGTCGCCTGAACCCTGGTGACCCGGCTGCCAACTCACGCGTAGTCTTGGGGATTACTGGCTTCGGGTTTACTCGCTTAGGGCTTACTGGCTTTGGCCTCCCGGGCTTCGTGTTTTCGAAGGGTGGCTCGAGGAAACCAGCTCGCCGACCGCCCATGAGCCTGCCATTCCATCATCGCCTCACCGGAAAACGGGCTTTTCAGGAAATCTTCGAAAAGCCGCGGGTCGCCACCGACAGCTGTTTCAAAATCCTGGCCAAACAAAATGGCCAGGAGTTTTCACGGCTGGGATTGGCGGTATCACGCAAGGTGGACCGCCGGGCGGTTCAACGCAACCGGCTGAAGCGCCTGGTTCGTGAAAGTTTCAGGCAATACATCAACAAGCACCCAGAACTCAAACCGGCTGATTACGTGGTCTTGCCACGCCAGCAGGCTGTCACCATATGCAATGAAGAAGTATTTGAGCGACTGGACAGGCTTTGGAACAATGTCAGCCGCAAGCTGGATGTGCCGGATGTACCGCCCTCCGCGTAAGCCACAGGAAACAGGATCAGGAAACACTCAATGGATAACCTCAGACCGGTATTGCTGATCACGCTGGCTTTCCTGGGCTATTTGATCTGGCTGGAATGGCAGAAGGATTACGCGCCTGCTCCAGCTCCGGCTGCAACGGTTCAACAACAGGAGCCGGCCGCGGGCGCCGGCGATGTACCAGCCGCCGACCCGGGCGTTGCTCCTGCCATGGATGCCGCCGACCTGCCCGAGATGACCGGGCAGCAGGCCGGTTCAGAACCCCACCAGGAAAAGGCCACTCCGGCGATGCACGCGCCCAGCCAGGTGGTTCGGGTAAGAACCGATGTGCTGGAGGTCGAAATTGACCTGGTGGGTGGCACGGTGGTTAAGGCCCTGCTGCTGAATTATCCGATTGACCTCGAAAAGCCTGAGGCGAAAGTGCAGTTGTTGCATCGCGAAGGCATGAATCCCTTCATCGCCCAGTCTGGCCTGCTTTCCGCCCAGGATGCGCCGAATCACACCACTGAGTACCAGGCCGAAAGCCGTGAATTCATTCTGCAGGATGGCCAGGACGAAATCAGTGTTCCCCTTTCCTGGCAGTCTTCCACTGGTGTCCGGGTGACCAAGACCTTTGTGTTCCGCCGGGGTGATTACGCCATTGATGTTTTGCACCAGCTGGACAACCAGAGCGGCAGCAGCTGGTCCGGCAGCCGCTACGACCAGTTGCAGCGGTCTGTCGCGCCGGAAGAAATGGAGAGCAGTTTCACCAACCCCGGCTCATATTCATTTACCGGCATTGCTTTTTACAGCCCGGCTGACAAGTTTGAAAAGGTGGCGTTTGATGACGTCAGCGACGAGCCCTTCAACAAGACCTTTGCCGGCGGTTGGCTGGCCATGATCCAGCATTATTTCTTCGCGGCCTGGATTCCACCGGCTGATGAAAGCAACGTGTATTCCACCAAGGAGATCAGCGCCCAGGGGCAGCCGCGATACCTGGTCCGCAACGTGTCGCCGGCCTATGCCGTGCCAGCCGGCCAGCAACATACCTTTGCCAGCAGGCTCTATCTTGGGCCAAAGCTGCAGGAAGAGCTCGAGGCCGTAGCCCCCGGGCTTGAGTTCACGGTGAACTACGGCATATTCACGGTTTTCTCCAAGCCGCTGTTCTGGTTGCTGTCGCACATCCACAGCCTGGTGGGTAACTGGGGCTGGTCCATCGTGCTCCTCACCATCCTGATCAAGGCAGCCTTCTTCAAACTGACCGAAGCTCAATACCGTTCGATGGCGCGCATGCGCAAACTGCAGCCGCGCATCGAACAGCTGAAGGAACGCTATGGTGATGATCGCCAGCGCATGAGCCAGGCCATGATGGAGATGTACAAGACGGAAAAGGTCAATCCATTGGGCGGGTGCCTGCCCATCCTGGTACAGATTCCCATCTTCATTGCCCTTTACTGGGTCTTGCTGGAATCCGTCGAGTTGCGCCAGGCGCCATTCATTCTCTGGATTGACAACCTCTCGGTACGCGACCCTTACTTCATACTGCCCGCGCTCAATGCAATCTTCATGATCTGGACGCAGAAGCTGACTCCCATGGCGGGCATGGATCCGCTGCAGCGCAAGATGATGAGCATGATGCCGGTGATTTTTGCCGTGATGTTCGCTTTCTTCCCGGCCGGGCTGGTGCTTTACTGGGCCACCAACGCCGGCTTGTCCCTGGCGCAACAGGTCTATATCACGCGCAAGATCGAGGCGGGATCTGACAAGAAATAGCAACCATTGCCGCGTAAGCTTGCCCGGTTGACCACAATCCTTGCCCGGCAAGCGCCGGGTGCGAGAAGATCACACTCCGGCGACAGCCTGATCGGCCTCAATGACGCAAACTTCCAGCATGAATATCGACACCATCTGTGCCGTGGCCACGCCACCTGGCGTGGGTGGTGTTGGTATTGTGCGCATCAGCGGGCCTGCATCCGCCGACGTTGCGCGTAAGCTGGCTGGCAGGCTGCCACCCCCACGCCATGCCGCCTTCGTGAGTTTCACTGACCGGCACGGCCACTGCATCGACCAGGGCTTGCTGTTGTATTTTCCTGCCCCCGCTTCTTTCACGGGTGAAGATGTGGTGGAATTGCAGGCCCATGGCGGCACTCATGTGATGAACATGCTGATGCGCCGCGTGCTGGAGCTGGGCGCTCGAACCGCGCGGCCAGGCGAGTTTTCCGAACGTGCATTTTTGAATGACAAGCTGGACCTGGCCCAGGCAGAAGCCATTGCCGACCTGGTTGAGTCCGGAACCGAGGCTGCGGCCAGGGCGGCTCAACGATCACTGTCCGGCGAGTTTTCAGCCAGGGTCAATGGGCTCCAGGATAAACTGACCAGCCTGCGTGTACACGTTGAAGCCGCCATCGATTTTCCCGACGAGGAAATAGATCTCCTCGCCGATGGCGAAGTACGCCAGCGCCTCGAAGCCAACATGGAAGCGGTGCAGGCCTTGCTGGCGGCCACGCGCCAGGGACAGATCCTTCGCGACGGAATTTCCATGGCCATCATTGGCCGGCCGAATGCAGGCAAGTCCAGCCTGCTCAACGCACTATCCGGGCAGGACCGTGCCATAGTCACGGAAATTCCCGGCACCACCCGTGATGTATTGCGCGAATCGATTGAAATCGATGGAATTCCGGTGCACCTGGTGGACACTGCCGGTATTCGCAACACTCACGACCCGATCGAAGCCGAAGGCGTGCGCCGGGCGCGTGAAGCCCAGGCTTCGGCTGACCTGGTGCTGCTGGTGGTCGACCAACTGGGTGACATCCAACAGCAGCTGGCCCTGCTTGAGGAGGTTCCTGACCGGCGGCGGGTGATCGTGGTTTTCAACAAGGAAGACCTGCAGATGGCGGACTGGGATGAAGCGGCCCTGCACGCCCAGGTGGACGCCACCAGCCTCAGTCTCTCTGCCAAGACGGGCCTCGGGCTGCAGAAACTACGAACCACGGTTCGCAACATGGCAGGCGCAACCGGGCAATCCGAAGGGCTGTTTTCCGCCCGGCAAAGGCACGTCGACGCCCTGCGACGGGCGGCCGA
>CAYYCX010000030.1:0-26288 GCA_964470455.1 uncultured Wenzhouxiangellaceae bacterium | reverse complement strand
GCTTTCACGGGGTTTCCTCCTTCAGTTCATCTGGCCCGCAGCTCAGACAGGCAGGCCGCCAAGCCGTTCAATCACATTTGCGCAGCAGAAAGCGATAGTCACCCTCCTTATCCTGCATTTCGATCAACTCGTTGCCGCTGATACGGCAATAGGCCTGGAAATCGAGCACCGAACCGGGATCAGTGGCCAGCACGCGCAAGGTCTGTCCGGTGCGCATTTGCGCTAGTGCCTCGCGCGTTCGAATGATAGGCTCCGGGCAGTTGAGCATCCGCGCATCCAGGGTCAGATCAGCCATCTTCAATCGTTTCACGGTCAGCCAGGAACTTTCTTCGAGGATTTTAAAGGAATTCATAAACTGCGGCTTCGGAATTGCCGCCGGTCTTTGCTAGACTGGGCGTTTCCCCGGCCCGCTCGAATCGGGTCCCCATACAGGCTTTGGATAGTCCCTGGCTCTGGCACTCCGGCGGAACCCCGGCCCAGGCAACCGAAGCGCAATAATCAGGAATCAAGGAATAAATGATGTCAAACACAGCGAACACTCCACTGCAACTGAACAACCCCGGTTTGTTGCGTGACCTGGCCTACATCAATGGAGAGTGGGTTGCCGCTGACGATTCAACCCGGTTCGACGTCACCAATCCGGCCGACGGGTCGGTGTTGGTAACGGTGGCGAATCTCGGAGTAGCTGAAACCCGCCGGGCCATCGACGCCGCCAACGAGGCCTGGCCAAAATGGCGGGCGCTCACCGCCAAGCAACGTTCAGCCATCCTGCGGCGCTGGTTTGACCTGATGTTGCAGAACAAGGATGACCTCGCCGCCATCATGACCGCTGAACAGGGCAAGCCCCTGTCTGAATCGGGCGGCGAAGTGCTGTACGGGGCTTCGTTCATCGAATGGTTCGCGGAGGAAGGCAAACGCATATACGGCGATGTGATTCCAACCCACTCGCCCGACCGGCGTATCCTGGTGGTCAAACAGCCGGTGGGTGTAGTGGCTGCCATTACGCCCTGGAACTTCCCCAACGCCATGATTACGCGCAAGGCCGGCCCGGCGCTGGCTGCGGGTTGTACCATCGTCATCAAACCTGCCTCGGAAACGCCATTGTCCGCGCTGGCCCTGGCTGTGCTGGCGGAAGAAGCGGGCATTCCGCCGGGTGTGTTCAATATTGTCACCACCACCCACTCCGCCGCTACCGGCAAGGAACTGACCGAAAATCCGCTGGTGCGGAAGTTTTCCTTTACCGGCTCGACCGCGATCGGCAAGCTGCTGATCCGCCAGTGCGCCAGCACGGTGAAGCGCGTTTCCATGGAACTGGGCGGCAACGCGCCGTTTATCGTCTTTGATGACGCCGATATCGATGCGGCGGTGCAGGGCGCCATCATTTCCAAGTACCGCAACGCCGGGCAGACCTGCGTCTGCGCCAACCGGGTCTACGTCCAGGACGCGGTTTACGAGGAATTTGTGGAAAAATTCACGGCGGCGGTCCGGAAGTTCAAGATCGGGCGCGGCGAAGAGGCCGGTGTGAATATCGGGCCGATGATTTCGTCCGATGCTATTGAAAAGGTGGAGGAGTTGCTGCAGGACGCGCGCGACAAGGGCGCCCAAATTGTTGAAGGCGGCAAGCCCCACGCCCTGGGCGGCCTGTTTTACCAGCCCACCGTAGTGCGCGACGCCACGGCGGACATGGCGTTCGCCACCGAGGAAATTTTTGGCCCGGTTGCGCCGATTTTCAAATTCAGCACGGAACAGGAAGCCATAGCCCTGGCCAACGCAACCGAATATGGACTGGCTGCCTACTTCTATGCCCGTGACCTGGGGCGCGTATGGCGCGTGGCTGACGGGCTGGAATACGGCATGGTGTGTATCAATGATGGTATTCTGTCCACCGAAACGGCCCCGTTCGGCGGCATGAAAGAGTCCGGAACCGGCCGCGAAGGCTCGAAGTACGGTATCGAGGAATTTATTGAAATCAAGTACCTCACCATGGCCGGGTTGAACTCCTGAGGCGTGGTTGATGTCATTGGCTTACCTGGGCAGGAGTAACCCCAAAATGAACAGATGGATTGCATTAACCGTAGTTGCCGGACTGTTGTTCCCCGCCAGCCTGCTGGCCGACAAGACGGCTGGACAGGGCCTGGACGACACCACCATCCAGACCGAAGTCAAAGCCAAACTGCTGGGGGATGATTTCTTCGGTGGTTCGGGCATCAACACGGAAGTTCGCAAGGGCGTGGTCCAGCTGGGCGGTTTCGTTGATGACAAGGCGAAAGCGGACCAGGCCGCCTCAGTCGCCGCCAATGTGGATGGCGTCAAGCTGGTGGATAACCAGCTGCATCCGCGGCAGGGCAAGGCCACCATGGGGCAGAAGCTGGATGACCGGACCATCACCACCAAAGTCAAAGGCAGCATCGCCGATGCAGACTTTGGCGATGCCGTGAAAGTCAATGTGGATACCTACAACGGAGTGGTTCTGTTGACCGGTTTCATCGATACGGCGGCAAAGAAAGACACCGCGGGAACACTGGCCTCCAACGTGGCCAACGTAAAGAGCGTGATCAACGGTATCTACGTGCTGGATTGAAGCCGGCATCCCGGCGAGCAAACGGCAGGCTGTTGCCTGTCCGCACTCGCCGGTAAACGGCCGGAATCGAAGCCCGGAAAAGGCCCAGGCGTTTCCGTCACCTGGGCCTTTTCATTATTACCGTGACCTCAGTTCCAACCGCCACGCGTTCCCGCCGGGGTGAACGAAGCGCCCTGTTCAACGGATCCCGGTGGCCAACCCCCTGTCTCCATTCAGTGCCCAATCCCACTGGCCCGGCCCCACTGGCCCGGCCCCCGTCCCGGGGTTCGCACCGCGGCAGTATTCCTCTATGATCGGACCCCTCCCAACCACAACCGCGTACCCGCAGAAATGACTTCACTGGATATCAACTTTGTCCGCTCCCGATTTCCCGCCTTCAGCGAGCCTTCGCTGCAGGGCTTTGCTCACTTTGAAAACGCCGGTGGGTCTTTTGCCTGCGCACAGGTGATTGACCGCCTCAACCGCTTCTACCGCGAGACCAAGCTGCAGCCGTACTACGTGTTCGAACCATCCCGGACAGCCGGGCAACTGATGGACCAGGCGCGCCAGCGGCTGGCCGCCTGGATGAACGCAGCCCCGGGCGAAATCAGTTTCGGCCCGTCCACTTCACAAAACACCTATGTGCTGGCCCAGGCCTTGCGCCAGCACCTCGAGCCGGGAGATGAAGTGGTGGTGACCAACCAGGACCACGAAGCCAACATCGGCGCCTGGCGGCGGCTGGCGGACGCGGGCATGGTGGTCCGCGAGTGGCAGATTGATCCCGCAACCGCGGAGTTGAGCGCCGAGGGCCTGAAAGAAGTGCTGAGCGAGCGAACCCGAGTCGTGGCATTCACTCACTGCTCCAATGTGGTGGGCAGTATCAACCCGGTTCGCGAGTGGGTGGATATCATCCACGCTGCCGGTGCCTGGGCCATGGTGGATGGCGTTTCCTTCGCGCCGCACGCGCTGGCGGACATGCAGGAACTGGGTGCCGATGCGTATTTCTATTCCTTGTACAAGGTGTACGGACCGCACCAGGGCGTGATGTACCTGCGGGCGGAACTGAATGAAGCCCTGCCCAACCAGGGCCATTATTTCAATGCCGAAAAATCCACCTACCGCTTCACGCCGGCCGGCCCGGATCACGCCCAGGTGGCCGCTGTGAATGGCGTCATGGATTACCTCGAGGCGGTATACGCGCACCACTTCGACACCGCTGCGCCGCCTGTCGATCAGGCGCGGGCGGTGAACCAGTTGTTCCGCGAACAGGAAGCCGGTTTGCTGCAGCCCCTGCTGGACTTCCTCGACCAGCATCCAAGGGTGCGGCTGATCGGCCGCAGGCAGGCGGTGGGGCGGGCATCCACGGTTGCGTTCACTGGCGAGGGGCTTTCCTCCGCCAGCATCGGCCAGGCCCTGGCGGATCGCCGCATCGGTGTGGGCGTGGGTGATTTCTATGCCCGTCGCCTGGTGGAAACCCTGGGCATCGATCCGGCCGATGGCGCCGTGCGCCTGTCCTTCGTGCACTACACCCATGCCGATGAGCTGGCGCGGCTGATCGATGCGTTGGGCGAAGTGCTGCAGTAGGGCCGGCCAGGCAGAAACCGGGCCTACAAACCGGTTATCACTTCCGCATAAATCTCGATGGCATCCCAGAGGTTTTGCAGGCGGATGTTTTCGTTTTCGCCATGCTGGTTGTTGTCGTGGTTGGCAATCGGCAGGGTCAGGATCGGCGCGCCGATACCCTCGTCAATTATATACAGCGGCAGGCTGCCGCCCATGGTGGGCAGCCGGATCAACTCATCGTCTGACCACGTTTCGACAATGCGCGCCACATCCTGGGCGATGGGCAGGTCCATCGGCGCCCGGTAGGCCGGATAGCCGGCTTCGCCCCAGTCCAGCTGGGCGATGCGCGGGTGCGCCGCGCGAAGCTCCGCGGTGGGGGCCTCATAGGTGATGTGGTAGCCCATCTGCCTGATGTGCTGCTCTATCACCGTGCGCAGGTGCTCCGGCGTCTGCGCCGGCACCAGCCGCAAGCCGATCGAAGCCGTGGCTGAAGTCTGGATGGCGTTGCGCGAGGCCGCGCCCACGTCGCCGGAACGGATGCCACGCAAATTCATGGCCGGCCGCAGCAGGGCCACTTCCAGGCGGTCGGGGGTTTCGGGCTTGCCGAAACCCAGCTCTTGGGCAAGCTCCGGGCCGATGTCCGGCGCTGCCTCGATGGCCTCGAGCTCGCTGATGGAGGGTTCGACGATCTCGTCGTGGTAGCCCGCCACCAGGATATTGCCACGTGGATCACGCATGCTGGCCACCAGCTCCAGCAACAGCATGATCGGGTTGGGCGCCCAGTTGCCGTAATGGCCGCTGTGTAACGGCCGGTTGGGACCATACACCGTCAGCCCGAAACCATAGGCACCGCGCACGCCGTAACTGAGCAATGGGCGGCGGCTTTGGTGCACCGGGCCGTCACAGAACAGCCAGAGATCCGCGCCCAGGAGTTCCCTGTGCTTTGCCAGCATGGCTTCCAGGTGCGGTGAGCCGGCTTCTTCTTCGCCTTCGAAGAACAGCTTCAGGTTCACCGACAGCGGGACCCCGGCGGCATCCAGCGCATCGATGGCGGCCAGCAGGGCGCTGATGGGCGCTTTGTCGTCGCTGGCGGAACGGGCGAAAATGCGCGCCTCGGGATCAAACGGGGCCTCGAATGGAATAATTTCCCCGCTCGTGATCCCGGCCCCCGCGCCTGGATCCACCGGCTTGTCGCGCAGTACGGGCACCCAGGGGTCGGAAGCCCAGTCCTCGGCATTGGCAGGCTGGCCGTCATAGTGCACATAAACCAGCAGGGTACGTTCAGCCCCTTCGGTGCGCCGTTCGCCAAACACCGCGGGTGGGCTGCCTTCGCTTTCCAGCAGCCGGGCCGAGAAACCCCGCGGTTCCAGCAGGCCGACGATGTACTCGGCGTTCCGGCGGATGTTCACCGTGTCGCTGGCGACGTTGGGAATGGACAGCAATTGCACAAAGCCGTCGACGATTTCCTGCTCATGGCCCTGGCGCCACTCGCGGGCGATCGAGGCGGCATCAAACTCGTCCGCCATGGCCTGGGAAGCAAGCAGCGGGGCGCAAAGGAGCAGCGAAACAGCTATCAATTTCATGGTGAAGCCCGGTCTATTGGAAGCACTGAGGGTACCTTTTTCACCCGGCGGAGTCATTTCGCATGAATGGGCCTCAAATCGCGGCCATAAATCCGCAAAAGATAATGCAGCCATGTGACAAAAAGGCTATCCTTCGCCACATTGTTTGCGGTCGCGGATTTTGGGTAGTTTCCAACAGCTTATGAAACGTACGGACACGTCGAATCCGGACTATTACCACAAGGTGGTGGATTGCCAGACCGGCTGCCCTGCCGCCACCGATGTGCCGGAATACATTCGCCTCATTGCACAGGGTCGTTTCTCCGATGCGTACATGGTCAACCGGGAAAGCAATGTCTTTCCGGGCATACTTGGCCGCGTGTGTGATCGCCCCTGTGAGCCCGCCTGCCGGCGCGGCCGCATGGACGAAAAACCGGTAGCCATCTGCCGGCTGAAACGCGTCGCCGCGGACCATAAAAGTGATATCCGCGATCGCCTGCCGGTGGTTCCGCAGCGCAAGAACGGCAAGAAAATCGCGCTGGTTGGCGCCGGCTGCGCCTCGCTGACGGTCGCCAACGACCTGATGCCCCTGGGTTACGAGTGCACCATCTTTGAAGCGCAATCCATACCCGGTGGGTTGATGCGCTACAACATCCCGGCTTTCCGCTTGCCCATCGAGGTACTGAACGAGGAAATCGGCTACATCACCGACATGGGTGTCACGGTGCACTACAACCATCCCGTGAAAAGCATGAAAGCGCTGCTGGACGAGGGCTACGATGCCGTGTTCGTGGGCACCGGCGCGCCGCGCGGCAAGGAACTGAACCTGCCGGGCCGCAATGACACCGACAACATCTACATCGGCATCGACTGGCTGGAGTCGGTGGCCTTTGGGCACATCGACAAAATCGGCGAGAACGTGCTGATCATCGGCGTGGGCAACACCGCCATGGACTGCTGCCGCACCTCGCTCAGGCTCGGCGCCAAGAGCGTCAAGGTGATGGCCCGCAAGCCGCGCGAGTTCTTCAAGGCCTCCGCCTGGGAACTGGAAGACGC
This sequence comes from uncultured Wenzhouxiangellaceae bacterium, assembly GCA_964470455.1. GTDB lineage: Bacteria > Pseudomonadota > Gammaproteobacteria > Xanthomonadales > SZUA-36 > JAWXBM01. The sequence continues at coordinate 19,547 of CAYYCX010000030.1, read as the reverse complement.
CGAAGAGGAAAACGTCGAAATCATCATCAACCACTCGCCCAAGTCCTTCGTGGTTGAGGACGGCAAGCTCAAGGGCATGCTGTTCGATGAAATGGAATACGACATCGACAACGGCCGCATCACTGACGAGCGCATCAAGGGTGAAGTGTTCATTCCCTGTGATGATGTGGTGCTCGCCATCGGCCAGGAAAATGCTTTCCCCTGGATCGAGCGCGACCTCGGCATCGAATTCAACAAGTGGGAAGAGCCGGCGGTGGACAAGGTGACTTTCGAGTCCAGCCGCAAGGGTGTGTTCTTCGGCGGCGATTCGGCGTTTGGCCCGAAGAACATCATCTGGGCGGTGGAGCACGGCCACCAGGCGGCGATCTCCATTCACCTGCATTGCCAGGGCAAGCCGCTGACCGAGCGCCTGCCGAAAAAACTCAACCTCGGCAGCCGCAAGATGGGCATGCATGAGTGGAGCTACTCCAACAATTTCGATCCCGCCGCGCGGCGCAAGATGATGCACATACCGCTGGCGGCGCGATTCGAAAACCTGGGGCGCGAAGTGGAGCTCGGTTTTGATGCGGAGCAGACGGCCAAGGAAGTCGAGCGTTGCCTGAACTGTGATATCCAGACCGAGTTCACCGACAGCCTGTGCATCGAATGCGATGCCTGCCTGGACATCTGCCCCACCCAATGCCTGACCATCATGCCGAATGGCGAGCTCAGCGAAATTGAGCAGCGCATGACCGCGCCACGCCTGGAAAAAGACCAGCCGCTGTTCGTTTCCGACGCGCTCAAGCAAACCGGCCGCGTGATGGTCAAGGACGAAAACTTCTGCATTCACTGCGGCCTCTGCGCCGAACGCTGCCCGACAGCGGCCTGGGACATGCAGAAATCACTGCTCGGATTCCCCAAGGCCACCGATTACGGTGGCGGCACCACGGAAAGCACACCATGCCAGCAACGCAAAGCCGGATAAACGACTTTGTCCTGAAAATCGCCACCGTCAACGGCACCGGCTCCGCCAGCGCCAACAGCCTGGTGATGAAAGCCCTGTTCCGCATGGGCATTCCGGTGACCGGCAAGAACCTGTTCCCGTCGAACATCCAGGGGCTGCCGACCTGGTACGAAATCCGCGCCAACAAGGACGGCTACATGTCGCGTTCCGGGCGCGTGGACATCATGGTGGCCATGAATGCGCAGACCTACAGCCGGGACCTGAAGGAAGTCAGCCCGGGCGGATTCCTGGTGTATGACTCCACCTGGCCGCGCAGCCACACCCTGGCGCGTGATGACATCACCATCCTCGGCGTACCGCTTTCCAAGCTCTGCAACGAACACTTCAGCGTGGCGCGCATCCGCATCCTGATGAAGAACATCGCCTATGTGGGCGTGCTGGCGGCGTTGCTGGATATCGACCTGGAAATCTTCCGCACCCTGCTGGAAGAAACTTTTGCCGCCAAGCCCAAGCTGGTGGATGGAAACCTCGAAGCCATCATGCTGGGTTACAACTACGCGAAGGAAAACTTCACCTGCCCGCTGCCCGTCAGGGCGGAGAGCATGGGCGACAACAACGCCGGCAAGATCCTGATCGACGGCAACGCGGCAGCGGGGCTGGGCTTTGTCTACGCCGGCGCGACCGTGGGTGCCTGGTATCCCATCACACCCTCCACTTCGCTGATGGACAACTTCAAGACCTTCTGCGAAATGTTCCGCGAAGACCCGGAAACTGGCGAGAAGAAATACTGCATCATCCAGGCAGAGGACGAACTGGCTGCAGCCGGCATGGTGCTGGGCGCCAACTGGGTAGGCGCGCGGGGGTTTACCCCGACATCCGGTCCCGGCATTTCGCTGATGAGCGAGTTCATCGGTTTTGCCTACTACGCCGAAATTCCCTCGGTGTTCGTGGATGTGCAGCGGGTGGGTCCGTCCACCGGCATGCCCACCCGCACGCAGCAATGTGACCTGATGTTGTGCGCGTTTGCCTCGCACGGTGATACCCGTCATCCCATGTTGTTCCCGGCCGATCCGGCTGACTGTTTCAACATGGCGGTGCAGGCCTTTGACCTCGCGGAGCGCTTGCAGACGCCGGTGTTCATGCTTACCGATCTCGACATCGGCATGAATGACTGGATGGTTCCCGAACTCAAATGGGATGACAGCTATCGGCCTGATCGCGGAAAGGTGCTGAGCTCGGACGATATCGACAAGCTGGAGAAATTCGTCCGTTACACCGACTTTGACGGCGACGGAATTCCCTACCGTACCCTGCCGGGCGTCAACCCCAAGGGCGCGTATTTCGTGCGCGGCTCGGGCCATAACCGGGCCGGCGGATACACCGAGGATTCGCTGGAATACCAGGATGTGATGGACCGCCTGCTGGTCAAGTGGAATACCGCCAAAACCCTGGTTCCGCCGGCGGTTCTGAGCGCGGCCGACAGGAAAACACGGCTGGGCATCATCGCCTTCGGCTCCTCACACGCCGCGGTGGTTGAGGCGCGTGACCACCTGGCGGAGCGTGGCATTCATGCCGATTACCTCAGGTTGCGCGCCTTTCCGTTTGGCAGGGAGGTTGAGGAATTCCTGCAGAACCACGACACGATCTTCGTGGTGGAACAGAACCGCGACGCGCAGATGAAATCCCTGCTGATGCTGGAAACACACACCAATGCCAGCAAGCTGGTGTCCATCCTGCACTACAACGGCATGCCAATACCCAGTGAAAGCATCGTTACCGCTATCGGTAAACACATCGAGTCCGAGGCCGCAGCATGACCTACATTGCCAAGCCCAAAATTGATTTGCCCGGCCAGAAACGCAATGCGATTGGCCTGTTGCAGCGTGATTATGAAGGCAGCCTGTCCACCCTGTGCGCCGGCTGCGGCCATGACTCCATCACCGCCGCCATTGTCCAGGCGCTGTGGGAAATGGCCATCCGCCCGGAGCAACTGATCAAGCTCAGCGGCATCGGCTGTTCTTCCAAAACCCCGGCTTATTTCGTGCACGGCGCGCATGGTTTCAATTCCGTGCATGGCCGCATGCCATCGGTGGCCGCGGGCGCCCATGCAGGTCACCGCGACCTGATTTGCCTGGGCGTATCCGGCGACGGCGATTCGCTGTCCATCGGCTTTGGCCAGTTTGGCCATGCCATCCGCCGTAACCTGAACATGCTGTACCTGATCGAGAATAACGGCGTGTATGGCCTCACCAAGGGCCAGTTTTCGGCCTCGGCGGACCCGGGCAGCAAAGCCAAGAAGGGCGAAGTCAACCACATGCAGAACATCAACCCGGTGGCAACCGCCATTGCCATGGGCGCCAGTTTTGTCGGCCGCAGTTTTTCCGGCGACCGTGAACAACTGGTGACGCTGATCAAGGCGGGCATCGCTCACCAGGGCGCCGCACTGCTGGATGTGATTTCACCCTGCGTGACGTTCAACGATCACGCCGGCTCCACCAAGAGCTATGCTTACACGCGCGAACACATGCATCGCACCAGCGAAACCGGGTTTGTGCCGCCCGCGACCGAAATCACCGCGGACTATGCTGAAGGTGAATCGGTTCGCATCAGGCTGCACGATGGCTCCAGCATCATGCTGAAAAAAGCCGATGCGGACTATGACCCCACCAATCGCAGCAAAGCCCTGCGCTACCTGGAAAAACACCGCACCAGGGGTGAAATCCCCACCGGCCTGCTGTTCATCGACGATGACTTGCCCGACATGCACGCAATCGCGGGCACGGCGAAAAAGCCGCTGCGGGACTTCGACTACGCAGAGCTCAATCCGGGCAGCGCGGCCCTGGAGAAACTGCAGCGCAGCATGCGCTAGTGGCTCGGCTGATATCGGCTGATGATATCGGCTGTTACAGGCCACTGGTTGGCGAAACCCCGTCCTTGGGCGGCTATTTTCCTTTCCAGCAGGTCGAGGCGAAGCTGCCGCCTTCACCGCCGGCCGTTTTTACACCCACCTGGTTGATGCTCAAGGTGCCGCATTCGTCATCAACCTGGCCACCCTGGGGAACAGCGGTGGCAACGAAGTCCTGGTTGTTGTCTGAAGTGGCAGTGCTGAAGGCGTAACGCCCCGACGATGCGTCACCCCCGCACGAATCGGCGTCATAGGCATTGGTGCGGGCAAACACACGTTCCTGGCAGGCTGCCATGGTGAGCAGTTCCTGCAGGGCTTCGGTGCGCTGGGTCCTGATCATGTAGGCGCTGTAACTCGGCACCGCCAGCGCCAGCACGATCGCCAGCAAACCCATGGTCATCATGGCTTCGATCAGGGTGAAGCCGGCGGCGCGGGAACAACAGCCAAAGGCTGCGCCGCGGCGCGGCGGGCTTGGGTTTGGCAGCTGGATCAGTGAATTCATTGCAGGCATCATGAACCCCTTCAGTCAGTCTGGAACCAGCTTTGCCGGCCGCAGGCCATGGGCTGGTGCGCCGCGGCGATCATCACGATGCTGCCGTTGGTGCGCGTGGTATAGGTAAAGGAACGCGCCGCGCCGGCGGGACAGCCTCGGGGCGAATTGGCCTTGATGGGAAATATGTCACCCAGGTCAGACGGCCGGTCATCGTACAGAAAGGCCGGAAGGTTGGGCATGCTGAGCATTTCAATGCCCACCGGGTTGGCCGGGCCCTCGGGTTCGCCTTCCTGCAGCGGGTTGCCGATGGTCAGTACGTCCGCGGTATCGATGACGTTGTCGTCATTCATGTCAAAAACCGGGAATCGCGGTGACGCGCCGGTGCCCGCATTCAGCGCCATGATCCATCCCGTGCCACCGGCAGCGCACAGGTCTTCCGCCGGAATCATGGAAACCATGAAGGCGATGTTGTCGCGCAGCACGATCTTGCGGATGATGCGCTCACCTTCGATGGGCAAATCAACCACCCAGCCGCGCGACTGCGGTTCACCTTCGGCATCGAACCACACGGGCTTGTTCGGCTCGTAATCATGGATGACCCGTGAATTGCTTTCCGGGTCGGTAGAGATTTCCGGTTGCTCCAGCTGGTTGCGGGAGAAGCCATGCTGCCCATAGTTGTTGCGCTGGTTCTGGGCCTTGTTGTAGTAGCCGTCGCGGTCCCAGACGGCGTAAACCGACTGGACATCGGTGCCGACGGTGCGGTCATCCGCAACCTCCAGGTACTTGCCGGTGCCGAACAGCACCAGCACGCCTTCGGAGATGGACAGCGGGTGGCGCATGATGGCGGGTTGCGTGGTGATCGGTTGGCGGGCGCCGTCGGCGTTGATGGCTTCGAACAGGGGCTCGCCGCCAAACGCCACACTCCAGTTCGCTGGGCTTTCGGACGTCACGTCGACCTTCCACACTTTGCCGTTGAGGTCGCCCACATAGATGAAATCGGACAGGTAATCACCATCGATATCCGCGACGGCCGGTGTGGACAGGCCATCCGCGCCTTCGACCCTGATCTTCCTGTAGTCGCCGGCTGACCAGCCGTCGAGGCCGTCTTCGATGTAGAGGACATACACGTACTGGTCACCCGTGGATGAAGCAAAGCCGTCTTCGATGGTGTTGTTGTAGCCGGAAGTAAAGATGGCGGCCCATTTGCCGTTGGCCATCTTGCGGATCTGTACTTCGCTGAAGACGTTGCCAAGGTCGGCATCGTCCTCATCGGTGAACTCCCACAGGACATCATCGGTACTGAAGTTTTCCGGGTCGGTAATGTCCAGCGCATAGACGCCCTGGCCGCCTTCGCGCAAACCACCAATCAGCACCGAACGCCACGTGCCGTTCAGCGTCACGTCGCCGTAAATGGGCGAACCGTTGACGTAAAAGTCATGGTCATAATAGGTGTAGGTCAAACGATTGAGCTTGCTGATCACCTTGTTGGGCACATAGGCGATGATTTCCTCGCCATCGCTTTCCCGGAAGCCATGCAGCATGCCATCGTTGCCGCCGACGTAGATCATGCCGGGGCGATTCACGTTGGCCTGCGCAAAGCCCTGGTATCCGCTCAGCGTGTAATAAAAGGGCGGCCAACCCACGTATTGAGGGTCCGAGTGCACGATGTCGCCGAGCCGGTGCGAACGATCGCGATACAGGTTACCGCCCACTTCGTGGGCGTCCGAACCACGGACGTAGTTGAGCCGGGCTTCACCCTGGGAGTCATTGACGCCGGTTTCCGGATGGATGTCCAGCAAAGCCTTCTGGCTGTCATTGAGGCCGGCCCAGGTGAAGGGAGTACCGTTGCGGGACACCGGATCATAAGTCAACACCTTGCGGGTGTTTTCAAACCAGGAACGCGGCTTGTGGTCGAGGATGTCGCCGGCTTCCCAGGCGGTAGAGCCAAGCTCGCCGTTGGTGCCGTTGATGTTGATCGCCAACAGGGAGCCGTGCCAGTCCTGGGCATCGAACTTGGCCTGGAATACCTTGGAATTGCCGGAAATCGATCCGCCGTTGGTGGCGCCCGAAGCGGCGCCGCCGATGCGGTCGGCGATGTTCTGGATCACCAGTTCCAGCTGCCCGATCAGGTCCTCGGGCCGCCGGGCGGAAATGTACTCGCCGCGGCTGTTCCAGGCTGCGTGCCACAGGTCATCCACGGATTTCTGGTTGTCGGTGGAGCCGCTCAGATACCAGGGGCCGGTGTGCGTGTCGGGGTTGAACTCATCCGGACGGCCGTCCTTGTTCAGGTCTCCCAGCGACCCGGTGATGCCAAACCCGATGCTGTAGGTAACCATGTGCTGGTGGCTGGCCGAGTCGAACTTGTCGGTGGGAACCAGGTCTGCCATGGAAGACAGGTCCCGGTCGTAGTAATACTTCGCCACATCCGCCAGCAGGATTTTGGTGCCGTTGATCGAGCCGTTATCCCCGTCAATATCCGACTTCACATAGTAAGGCGAACTGCCGTTCCAGAAGCCATCGGAGAACAGGATGGTGAAATTCTTCTGGCACGCCAGGTTGATTGGCGAGGGTTTGCCGCTGAGTTTGCCTTCGTAATACCGTCCCACATGCTCCAGGCCACGCCGCAACGGCGTGCCCAGCGCCTTCTGTGAGGTTTCCAGGTAGGTATTGATCAGGTTCTGGTTGTGTGGAACGTAGTTGACGGTGTCTTCAGGCGGCATTTCCACGAAGATGTCGGATTCATTGATCAGGCTGAAACCGTAGCGAACGGACGGCAGGTTGGTTATCACCTTGGCTACGCCGGCGCGGGTCACCATGGACCGGCGGCGATAGTACTGGTACCAGTTTGCAACGCTCTGCGCCAGCTCCGCGGCGGTCTTGCCGCCGGTGGCTTCCACGCACAGCGGGTCGCTGAGGTCCAGTGACGTTACGTCCGGATTGAGGCCGTACCAGTTGGGGTTGTACTGGTTCAGCGTGCAGGAAAAGCCGGCGGAGTTGACCACCACTTTCACATGGCTGTCCCACTGGTCGACGATACCGTTGGACCCTTCGGTCATATCGGTGCGGTCCGGCTGTGAGCCGGCATAGCCCTTGTCATCGATCCAGTGATGGTATTCAAAGCCGGCCAGGTCGCGCAGGTCGTTATAACCCGTGGACAGGTCCGGCACCGGATAGGATCGTGCCGCACCAAAATCCGCATTGCTGTATGCCGGCCAGGGCGTATAGTTGGATACCGGATTGAAGTACAGGGCGTTGAGCGAGGTGCTTCTCACCCGCCAGTCCCAGGGTGTGGTGCCGCCGCGGTCGCCACACAATTCAATCACATCACGCTGCGAATTCCTGCAAGCGGTACTGTAGGCATCGTCGTCCGACGAAAATACGTACTCGAACGTTTCGTACAGCCGGTTGCCGCGGCTGGTATAGCCGGTCCAGTCGTAGAACTCACCGGTGGATTCCATCGTGCTGCAGCCCAGGGCGTTGTTGTAACGGCAGGTGGTGAAGTGGGTGGGCACCATGATGTCCCAGTCCATGGAGCCTGAATCGTCCATTTGCAGGAAGATGTTCGGCGTTACGCTGATGCTCACGAACAACGGTACTTTGGGCAGCAGCAGGGAGGCGTCGGCCGGTTGGGGCGCCGCAAGGCCGGCGATGACCGCGACACAGGACAGCGCCAGGCTCAGTCCGGAGGATTTGATCGGTTTCATCGTGAGTGCTCCAAATGGCCGGTTTATTCGAAGCGCTTGGCGACTACAGCGCGGACTACAGCAGTGGAATCTTCCCGCGAACCCTCACTGGCGGTGGTGATGCGGTAGAACGCAACCCCCTTGTGGGCGTTGCCAGCCAGGTCGTCCCTGAGGAACTGCTGTTGCTCGATGATGAATTTCGGTTGGGTGTGAACGTCCGGAATTCGGGCAGCCGTGTCGCTGTCATCGGTTGGATCGGTTCCGAATGCCCTGGCCGAAGCCCAGATCGCGTCGTTGGGGCCCGGCGAGCTGGGGTAGATGCCCTGCTGCCAGACCGGGGAGGTGTTGTCGCACTGGTCGACACAGGGAAAAGGGCGCGACAGGGCCGTGCGCCCCAGGCTGAGCAACCAGGCCGAAGGCCAGCGGTTACCGGCTTCGGCGGATTCAAATGCCCGGTTGAGGTCGCGAAAGTTGCTCGACAATCTCACCTGGATGACGGAGCTTTGCGAACCGGCCACTGCCAGGATCACCAGCACCATCAGTAACAACAACCCAATGATCAAAACGGCGCCGTCCTGGCGCCGCGAAGCCAAACCGGATCGGTATTTCATAGCGTCAGATTCCTGATGGTGATGGTCGAGGTGAAGTACTTGCGCAGCCTGTGGTCATCCGGCGGAACAAAGACGGTATTGAGGACGGTGATGGGCTCCAGGTCGGTCTCCGAGTCGGCGGCTTCCGGGCTCACGAGCAGCAACCCCACGCGCAGTGCGATGGGTATTCCGCTTTGAATCGTGTTGATAAGGTTCCCCGATTCGCAGAGATTCTGGCTTTGCAGGCAGACGGAGTTCTGTGGCGTTATCTGGCTGGCCGTAGTCCAGGAGTTGATGCTGAAGTCAGGTGGAAAGTCCGTATCCACGCCGTAGAGCACCTGGAAGGATTCCACGCCGCCGATGATGTTCTGGCTGGATATCTGGGTTGCCAGGCTGGCCGGATCCTCGCCGTATTCACACACCCAGTTGAGGTTCTGGTCGCCATCCACCGACAGGGTCAGGCGCTTGTACAGGGCGGCGGGCTCGGCGGTTTCAGGGTCAATGTTGGCATTCACCACGCCGTTGCAGTCCAGGCTGTCCTGGTACATGTACTGCAGGGTGTCGTTGGCGCTGTCGGCGCCATCAACCGAACCGGCCGTCAACGGCGAATAGCCCGCCCTGGGCTCGTTCCACACCGGCACGCGAAAGCCGGCGTTGCGCACGTCCCTGGCCACCAGTTCCATGGCCACGCGGCCATCTTCCTGGATACGGGTAAGGCCATCCTGCAGCAGGTTGGATTGCTTGGTGCCGGAAAACATCTGCGTCATCAGCAGAATGACCAGCAGCCCCAATACCATGGCCACCATGAGCTCCACCAACGTGAAGCCACGGTAGCCCGATCGACGGGTGCGGAAGATAATGGCGGTCATATGCTCATCCTTGGCAGTTGCCCTCAACCACGCTACCCGGCTGCTAGGGAATCAACGAGGCGGTATGTCGGTAAAAGTCAGTTTCCGCGTCCGCTCCTTCCAGCTTGCGCGCGCCGCTCCAGAACAGCTTGACGGTGTTCCAGCCAAGGCCATCGCAGGCCGGTTCAGCAGGCAGGCCATCGGCGGGTGTTGAGTCCATGCAGATAATGGCCACGCCGCCGGGCAATAACCGGGCGGCATTCTGTACCCAGGTGTCGGCGTCATACTGAGCAGTTTCCGCAAACGTGCAGTCCGTGTCGCCAAAACAGATTTTCTCGCTGGGGCTGAGGCTGGAAGCAAACAGCCCCCCTTCGTATGCCAGCAGGTTCGACCGCATGGCTTCCGCCAGTTGTGTGGCGACGATCGTAGCCTGCGATTCGTCATGGCCGTGCGCGGTGTTCTTCAGGTTGGTCATGGATAATCCGGCAATGCTGATCATGCCCACGCCGAAGATGGCAATTGCGATCATGACTTCGATCATGCTGAATCCTGATTGACGCGCGAATGTGGCCATGGGCATGACTCCGGTGCAGCTGGGGTTGATCAGGCTGACGTCCGCAACTGCGACTTGACCCTGCCGTAAGCGCCTATGGTGACATCCGAACAGATGGTTTCAGTTTCACTCTTCTGGTAGCAGCTGCTGATAGTGGCGTCCACCTGCATGTTGGTCGTGCCGTTGGGCCGGAACACTATGGAATCGCCAAAGCCCTGCATGTTCAGCTTGTTGTCCAGCATGCTGCCGCGAATGATTTCGCCCTCTTCGGCCTCGCCGTTGCCGTTGGCGTCGTTGAACACGATCCATCCGGATACCCAGGCGTCTTCGGCGCAACTGACGGAGTCGGACGAGGGGCAGATGGTGATGTCCCGCCCGAGGGTGATGGCGCTGGCGCGCGCATGGTTCAGGCCGGCTATCAGGGCATTGCTGGTGGCGCTGAGTTCATTCTTCATGACCAGCCCGTACATGGTGGGTACTGCCTGCGTCAGCCCGATGGCCAATAGCCCCAGGCTGACTGAAATTTCAACCATGGTCATGCCGCGTTCGCGGCGACTGGAGCGGAAGTAGCGGGCCGGGTTTCGAGTGTTCATGGTTAAATCCCCTTTTTGGCGAAATCAATGCCAGGTTGAACCTCATGGTCAACCTTCCAGCGCCATGCCAATATGCCCCAGGGGTGCAGCAGGCCAAACTGTACAAAGTGACAGTCTCGGGCTGCAAACTGTGCAGAGCAGCCAGGGCAGCGACTTTCCCCGATGACCTCCCTGCCCTTAAGGGTTCCTTAAGTTTGCCGGTTTAGCCTTGTCCCATCGAAATTCCCGGATGTGGATGCTTCATGACTGCACGTGTTGTTTCAACCGCCACCCTTGGGCCGTCAACTTCCGTGGCTGCCTCCTCCGCCCGGCTTCTGCGGCTGCTGTCGCCGTTGCCCTCATTTGAAATGTTTCTGCCGGATGATCCTGAGCGCTACCGCGCTACACAGTATATTGCCGAGCAGTTCCGGGCGACCCATGGAGCCAGCGTGCAGGACTTCATGCCGCTGCTGCTGGGAATGAGCTGCCAGGGCCATTTCAGCGCGGCCAGCGGCATACGACCCGCCACCCATCATCCGTTGTTCTCAGAGCAGTACCTGGGACAGCCGGTCGAGACGATACTGGGCGGCATCCGCGGCACCGAAGTCCTGCGCAGCCAGGTTACCGAAATCGGCAATCTCGTTGCCACACAGGTGGGCGCGAGCCATCTGCTGTTCCTTCTGCTGACCGTGCTGTTACACCGCAGCGGGTTCGACTGGGTGGTCTTCACCGGCACGCCGGTGGTGATCCGGGGCCTGGAGCGGCTGGGCTTCAGCCTGCGACGGCTGTGCCCGGCGGATCCGGCCAAACTGACCAGCAGCCGGCCGGAGGACTGGGGCCAGTACTACCAGCAGCGACCGGAAGTGGTGGCCGGCAATGTGCCTGATGGCATCCGGACCCTGGCCGAACACAAGCTTTACACCGCGGCACTGGCCCTGTTTGAACCGCAGATCAGCGCATTGGCCGCCGCCCTGAGAACACCCGGCCTGCCCTATGGAACCCATGCGGTTGCCGCCTGATGCTGCGCAGCGCAAGGCATGGTGGCTCACCGGGAAGTACCCCGGTGAACGGCCCAGTGAACGGCCCAAGGAACGGCTTGTCGCGCAGGACTCGAACGGCAGCCTGACCGCGGCGCAACTGCAGAGCCAGGTTGGCGAAGTCGCTGCCGATTTGCAGGCGCTGGGTATCAGCGTGCTTGCGCTCGAGGCCGACAATGGCATTCCCTGGCTGGTGATCGACCTCGCTTGCCAGCAGGCCGGAATTTGCCTGATACCGCTTCCCGGCTATTTTTCGGGCGGACAGCTGGAGCATGTGTTCAGCCTGGCGGCGGTGGATGCGGTTATCTGCCAGCGAGCAGAGAAGTTTCAGCGTGTCCTGGGCCAGCCCGGGACACGCCAGCACGTTTTGTCGCAGCGCGAATTTCAACCCGGAAACCTGGTGCTGCTGCAGCTGCGGAAGGCCGAACACTCATCCGCCCTGCCGGTGCAGACCGGAAAGGTCACCTTCACCTCTGGCTCCACCGGACAACCGAAAGGCGTATGCCTCAGCAACTGGCAATTGCACCGGCAAGCCCGTGTGCTGGCGGATACGGTGGCCCTGAAAGCCCCTCGCCATCTGTGCCTGCTGCCATTGAGCACGCTGCTGGAAAACGTGGCCGGGCTGTATGCGCCCCTGCTGAGCGGCGGCGAAGTGATCCTGCCGGGCCTTGAGGAAATCGGTTATGCCGGCAGCTCAAGCCTGGATGCCGGAAAACTCCTGGCGACCATCCAGCGTTACCACCCCAACAGCATCATCCTCACGCCGCAACTGCTGCTGATGCTGGTGACTGGTGCCGCGGCCGGCTGGCAGGCTCCCGACAGCCTGCGGTTTGTGGCCGTGGGTGGTGGCAAAGTCTCAGCAACCCTGTTGCAGCAGGCGCATGCCGCGGGGATTCCGGCTTATGAAGGCTATGGCCTGTCGGAATGCGCTTCGGTAGTGAGCCTGAACACGCCGGCAGGAAACCGGCCCGGCAGCTGTGGCCTGCCGCTGCCGCACCTCCAGGTGCGCATCGATGATGGCGAGGTGGTGGTCAGCGGCAATGCCATGCTGGGCTATCTTGGCGAGCCTGACAGCTTCGCCGCGCCGTCCGTTCGCACCGGCGACCTGGGTGAAATCGACGCGCAAGGCTACCTGCATATTCGCGGACGCCGCAAGAACCTGCTGATCTCCAGCTTTGGCCGCAACATCAATCCGGAGTGGGTGGAAAGCGAACTGCTGAGACAGCCTTTGCTGGCCGAGTGCGTGGTGCTGGGGGATGCACGCCCCTACTGCGTTGCGCTGCTCACACCGCGCCGGGCGGATACCGGTGATGCCGTCATCCAGAACCACATCGACCAGGTGAATGCCGGGCTGCCGGATTACGCACAGGTTCGCCGCTGGCACCGGCTCAGCCAGCCGCTGAATGCACAGCCCGGCCTGCTGACGGCCAACGGCCGGCCACGCCGCTCCGAAATTGCCCGGCAATATGCCGCACTGCTCACCCGCCTCTACCCTGAAGATCACGTATTGGAGTCCGCATGAATTTCTTTGTCACGCTGAACGAAGCCACCACGGAGCAACGCCAGCATTTGCTGGCGGCGCCCATCATCGGCAGAGCCCTGGCCGGAAGGATCACGCTGGGTGAGTACGTTGAATTCCTCGCGCAGGCTTATCACCACGTCAAGCACACCGTGCCGCTGCTGATGGCCACCGGCGCGCGCCTGCCCGAGTCCCATGAATGGCTGCGGGAAGCGGTGGCGGAGTACATCGAGGAAGAAACCGGCCACCAGGAGTGGATTCTCAATGACATTGCCGCCTGTGGCTTTGATGCCGGGAAAGTCCGTCACGGCCAACCCTCGCTGGCGACGGAACTGATGGTCAGCTATGCCTGGGACACGGTACAGCGGGTGAACCCGCTGGGTTTCTTCGGCATGGTGCATGTGCTGGAAGGCACCAGCATCCACCTGGCCGACCAGGCGGCGAACACCATTCGCCAGTCCCTTGGCCTGCCCAAAAACGCCTTTTCCTATCTCTACTCGCACGGTGCCCTGGACCAGGAACACGTGAAGTTTTTTGAGAGCCTGATGAACCGCATCAGCGACGTCCGTGACCAGGCGCAGATCATTCACAGCGCGCGGGTGTTCTACACGCTGTACGGCAACATCTTCCGCTCGCTGGGCGAGTGCGCCCCGCGGGTGCTGGCGGCCTGAATGGCCATGGGCAGGATTCAGCACAGCAAAAACCGGGCGACGGTGCGCCCGTGAAGCTTGACGGCAAACAGGTATTGCTCACCGGCGCGACCGGCGGCATTGGCTGGGCCATAGCCGAACAACTGGCGGCAGCCGGCGCGCACCTGCTGCTGCTGGGGCGGAATGAAGAAAAGCTCAGGCAGCTGCAACAGGCGTTGCCGGGCGAGCATCGCTACCTCGTGGCGGACCTGAACACGCCCGACGGCCGCACGGCTACCGAGCAGGCCTGCCGGGAACGGGGCCTGGATGTGTGGGTGAACGCCGCCGGCGTACTGGACTTCCAGCTCTTCGACGAGCAGGACAGCGAAGCAGTGGCCCGGATGCTGACCACCAACCTGGTCTCACCCATGCTGCTGACCCATCGCCTGTTGCCCTTGCTGCAACAGCGCAAGGAATCCGTGCTGGTCAACATCGGCTCCATTTTCGGCAGCATTGGCCATCCCGGCTTTGCCGCCTACTGCGCCAGCAAATTCGGGCTGCGCGGGTTTACCGAAGCCCTGCAGCGTGAACTGGCGGACAGTCCAATGCGGGTGCTGTACCTGGCGCCTCGCGCCACCCATACCGATCTCAATTCCATGGCCGTTACCGCCCTCAATGAAGCCCTGGGCAACAGCGTAGACAGTCCGCACCAGGTGGCGCGGGAGCTGATGAACCTGTTGTCCGGCAGCCGCAAGCACCGCTACATGGGTTGGCCGGAACGGTTGTTTGTCCGCATCAACGGCCTTTTTCCCGGGGTGGTGCACAGCGCCCTGGTCAAAAAGCTGCCGATCATTCGACACCATGCACAGTCCTGAAGACTCAAATCCTGAAAACTGGGAGACACGTATCATGAACTCAACGATTATCCGCATCACCCTGGCGCTTTGCCTGGCCCTGGCGGCCAGCAGCCCGGCCCTGGCCGACCCCAATGCCAAACTCGACGCTGACATCCTGCAATTGCAGCAGCGCTGGGCTGAAGTGAATTACCAGCTCGAGGGCAAAACCCGCATCACCGAATTCGAGGCATTGGTGCAGGCGGCCAACACCGTTACTGCGCAGTATCCGGATGCGGCAGCTGCCTGGATCTGGAGCGGCATCATCAAGTCCACCTGTGCCGGCGCGAAAGGCGGGCTGGGGGCCCTGAAGCTGGCCAAGCAGTCCAGGGCCGATCTCGAAAAAGCCATGGAACTGGACGCCGATGCGCTGCAGGGTTCGGCTTACACCAGCCTGGGAACGCTGTATTTCTCGGTGCCTGGATGGCCGGTGGGGTTTGGCGATGACGAGAAAGCCGAGGAACTGCTCAAGCATGCATTGCAGTTAAACCCCGACGGCATAGACCCCAACTATTTCTATGGCGATTTCCTCATGCGTGAGAAGCGCTGGGCCGAAGCCCGCGACTATCTGGTCAAGGCCCAGGCCGCGCCGCCTCGGCCGAACCGGCAGGTGGCTGATGCCGGCCGGCAGAAGGAAATCGAGAAGGCGTTACAGGAAGTTGCCAAGCATCTGTAAGATAGCCGGGTGAGCCGGGCAAAAGCCATCCAGGCAACCGGCAGCTTTTCAAACGGGAACCCGGCATGCTGATTTTGCTGGTTGAAGACGACCTTGCTTTGTCCAAAGCGCTGCAACAGGCCCTGCAGAAGCAGGGCTATTCGGTTAATGCGGTGGAACGGGGCAAGGCCGCGTTGCACGTGGTGCAAACCGATGCGCCCGATATCGTGATCCTGGATCTCGGCCTGCCCGACATGGATGGCCTGGCGGTGTTGAAGGGCATTCGTGAAACCCGGGTTGACCTGCCGGTATTGCTGTTGACTGCCCGCTCCAGCCTGGAAGACAAGATTGCCGGCCTGGACAGTGGTGCGGATGATTACCTGCCCAAGCCGTTTGAGATGACCGAGCTGTTTGCGCGGTTGCGCGTACTGGAGCGTCGTCTCAGCACCAGCAAAAGCGCCGATATACGCGTGGGCGATGTGGCGCTGGATATCAATCGGGGTGAGGTTACCCTGCGTGGCGAGCCCGTGGAGCTGTCCAGGCGCGAGTACATGCTGCTCAAAAGCCTGATGGAAAGCGCCGGCCGCGTACAAACCCGCAACACCCTGGAAACCCGCCTGTACAGCTGGGGTGAAGAAGTCGCCAGCAATGCGCTGGAAGTGCACATCCATCATTTGCGCAAGAAACTTGGAGCACAGTTCATTACCACCGTTCGCGGCGTGGGCTACAAGGTTCCGCAGGCATGAACTCCATACGCGTGTATCTCGTGGTGGTGATCCTGGCCGCCATTACGCTGTTCAGTTTCCTGGCGGCCTTGCGTGGTTACCAGTCCAGCATGCAGGAGGCTGATCGGTTGTTTGACAAGCAGCTGCTGGATACCGCGCGGCTGATTGCGAATATCCATACGGAGAACATGGCGCGCAATATTTCGCATGACAGCGCCATCGCTTTCCAGGTCTGGCGGGGCGAAGAACTCCAGGCGTGGTCATCCAACGCGCCGGACAAACCCCTGGGGCCGCTGCAGGCGGGTTTCGGCTACGCCAACTTCGACGGGTTGCGCTGGCGCACCATCGCCTACCATGATCCACTCACCGGATACTGGGTGCTGGCGGCGGAACGTACCGACCTGCGCTACGCGCTGGCGGAAAACGTGATCCTGAAATCGATCTTCCCGATCCTGCTCGGCTTGCCCATCATTGGCCTGTTGATCTGGCTGATCGTCAGCCAGGGGCTGCGCCCGCTGCGCAACCTGGCCAACATGCTGGGCAGCAAGCAACCCGAAGACCTCAGCCCGCTGGTGATTGAATCCCCGCGCCGCGAACTGGCCAAGATCATTGCCTCCAGCAATGGCCTGCTGCAGCGGCTCGAAACCTCGCTGCAGAGAGAGCGTCAGTTTGCTTCCGATGCCGCGCACGAACTGCGCACGCCCATCAGTGCGTTGAAAGTCCAGCTGTATAATCTCGAGCAAAGCCTGGGAAATCATCCGGCGGTGGAAGAGCTGAACGCCACGGCTGAACGGCTGGCGCATATCGTGGAACAGATCCTGGCGCTCTACCGCAGCTCACCCGACCAGTACAACGCCAGCTTTGTATCCATCGACCTGTCAAGCCTGGCGCAGGAAGTCTTGGCCGAGGAGTACAGCAGTTTTGACCGGAAGCAACAAACCCTGGAATTTCACGGTGATTCCGCACTGATCCTGGGGGACCGCTTCGCGCTTGCCACGCTGATCCAGAACCTGCTCAGCAATGCCAGCAAGTACACGCCGGCAGGAGGCAGGATCGAAGTCAGCGTCAGGAACCCAATGCGTACCCCATACCCGGCCGGGATCAGCAACTTCGGCAAGGGAGCAGTGCCACCAAGGGGTGAGGTGGTTCTCAGCGTGGCGGATTCCGGGCCGGGAATTTCCGAGGCCCAGAGGGAGTTGGTGTTCAACCGCTTCTATCGCGTTGGCGGTGACCGCCACCAATCCGGCGAATCGGGCTGCGGGCTTGGCCTGGCTATCGTCAAGCGCATCGTGGAACTGCACCATGGCAGCATCGAGGTTTCCGCATCGTCGAGCCTGGGTGGCGCGGTTTTCGAGATCCGCTTTCCGGCGCAGGCGGCAAGCCCGGCGCCCGCCGTGGAAAACCATCGGCGAACAGCACACTATCCGGAGCCACGCATTTCGTCATGATCAGGACTTCGTTCAGGGTGCTTGCGGGATTGCTGGCGCTGTTTGCGTTGCAGGTACATGCTGCAACACCGGTAGTGGAAATCGAGATTCGCGATCACCTGTTCTATCCCGATGTGGTGGAAATTCCGGCAAACACAAAGGTGAAGCTGCTGATCCGCAATCTCGACCCCACTCCGGAAGAGTTTGAAAGCTACGAACTGAATCGCGAGAAAGTAGTAGCCGGCAACAGCGAGACCGTGGTGTTCATCGGGCCGCTGCCGGCCGGCGAATACCCGTTCTTTGGCGAGTTCTTTCCCAAAACCGCCCAGGGCAAGGTGGTCGTGAAATGAGCCACCAGCCCAGAAGCCGAAGGACTTGCCGGACATGTTGAGCAATGCCGTCATTCTCATACTGCAGGAAACCCTGGAGGCAGCCCTGCTGATCAGCGTGCTGGCTGCCGTGTGCTTTTTGCATCGCATACGCTATAGCTGGCTGCTGTGGGGATTGGCAGGCGGCCTGGTGCTCGCCAGCATTTATGCCTGGAACCTGCAGCAGGTTTCCGAGTGGTTCGACTACGTCGGCCAGGAGGTGGTGAATGCCACGCTGCAGGTCGCCATCAGCCTGTTGCTGGTGGTGTTCTATGCGGTATTGCCACGGTTGCCGGTCACCCCGCGGGTGGACGAAGCCCCGCGAGCGCAGGCGGGGCGGCGCTTCGCCGTGCTGGCTGCCGCCGGAATCGTGATGTTCACGATTACCAGGGAGGGCTCGGAAATTGTTCTCTACCTCAGTGGCCTGCTGCGGCAGGAGGACCACATGAAGGCGGTGCTGATGGGCAGCGGCGTTGGGTTCGGCATTGGCCTCAGCATCGGTTTCCTGATGTTCTATGGCCTGCTTGGGCTGGCGCCAAAGTGGGCTTCGCGCGCCGCGGCTTTCCTGCTGGCGCTGTTCTCCGGCAACATGCTTTCGCAGGCGGCGATGCTGCTGATGCAGGCCGACTGGCTGCCCGCCAGCCAGCCGGTTTGGGACAGTTCGGCCTGGCTGCCGGAACAGACGGTGATGGGGCAACTGCTGTATGCGCTGGTGGGTTACGAAGCCACGCCACCTCCTGGGTATGTGGTGGCCTACGCCGCGGGTTTCCTGGTGGTGGCAGTCACCATCGGAGTCCGGGCATGGCGCCTGCCGGAGCCGGCGCGATGATGCGCCGATGCAACGTTCATATCTTGACCGGGCTGCTGGTGTTGCCCGGCAGCCTGCTGCCGGCCGCCGCGCTGGCCGATGGCCTGGTGATCGACAAGATTTACCATCCTTATGTGCAGCCGCTGGAGCAGGAGTTCGAGTGGCGCGCAGCTTTGCAGGACCGGCAGCCGGGCCAGCCGGATGACCTGGGACTGTACCGCCTGGCCTACGGCCGGGCCTTGGGTGAGCGCTGGTTTGGCGAGATTTACCTGGTCGGGCAAAAGTCGGATACGCAGAGCTTTGAAATTTCCGGATATGAACTTGAAGCCATGCGCCAGTTGACCGAGCAGGGTGAGTACTGGGCCGACTGGGCGGTGCTGTTCGAGCTGGAAAAGCAGGATGGCCTGGATATCTGGGAATTCTCGACCGGCCTGCTGGCTGAAAAGGAATGGGGCCAGTGGAGCGGTACCGCCAACCTGTTTGTGTCGCAGGAATGGGGCGATGAAATCGACGATGAGCTGGAAACGGCCCTGGGTTTGCAGGCCCGTTATCGTTACTCACGCGCCATCGAACCGGCCATCGAGCTGTACAAAGGCGACGGAACGTTCGCCCTGGGCCCGGCCCTGCTGGGCGAAATCCGGCTGCAGGGCAAGCGGAAGCTGAGCTGGGAAACCGGCGCGATTTTCGGCATCGACAGCGAAAGCCCCGACCTCACCTGGCGGTTCCTGCTTGAATTCGAGTTCTAGCTTTGTGGTCGCGGCTACAGCCGCTCCTACATTTCCCTTTGTAGGAGGGGATTTATCCCCGACCTGTTGTTGATGGACTTCCGGGTCGCGGGTAAACCCGCTCCTTGTATGTCGGCAGTCCAATCTGATTAGCTATCAGAGAAGACGGGCAGC
>CAYYCX010000029.1:0-40622 GCA_964470455.1 uncultured Wenzhouxiangellaceae bacterium | reverse complement strand
AGCAGGATGTAGGGCTGCTCCAGCTCAACACTCATGCTCTGCTGGTCGGTGATGAAGTAGGGGCTGAGGTAGCCGCGGTCGAACTGCATGCCTTCCACCACGTCCAGCTCATTGGCCAGGCCGGAACCGTCTTCAACGGTAATCACGCCTTCCTTGCCCACTTTCTCCATGGCTTCAGCAATGATCTTGCCGATTTCATCGTCGGAGTTGGCGGAAATGGTGCCGACCTGCGCGATGGCGCTGTTGTCGGTGCAGGGGGTGGACTGCTCTTTCAGGGCTTCAACGGCTTTGTGGACGGCTTTGTCGATGCCGCGCTTCAGGTCCATCGGGTTCATGCCGGCCGCTACGGCTTTCAGGCCTTCTTTCAGGATGGCCTGGGCCAGCACGGTGGCGGTGGTGGTGCCGTCGCCGGCGATGTCAGAGGTCTTGGAAGCGACTTCCTTCACCATCTGCGCGCCCATGTTCTCGAACTTGTCTTCCAGTTCGATTTCCTTGGCTACGGATACGCCGTCCTTGGTGACGGTGGGGGCGCCAAAGCTCTTGTCCAGGACCACGTTGCGGCCTTTCGGGCCCAGTGTGACCTTGACGGCGTTGGCCAGAACGTTAACACCCTTCAGCATTCTGCTGCGGGCGTCTTCGCCGAATTTTACGTCTTTTGCACTCATTGAATTATTCCTCGAGTTCGTAATGCGAAGCCCAGGGCTCCGCTGACAAATGTTTCAGGGGTTGACCAGCCTGCGGGGCAGATCAGCCTTCGATAACGGCCATGATGTCGTCTTCGCGCATGACGAGCAGTTCCTCGCCATCCACCTTGACTTCCGTACCGGAGTACTTGCCGAACAGCACCGTATCGCCGGCCTTGACGTCCAGGGCGCGGGTTTCACCGTTTTCCAGGATCTTGCCATTGCCTACCGAAAGCACTTTGCCGCGGATGGGCTTTTCAGTGGCGCTGTCAGGAATGACGATGCCGCCGGCTGACAGCTTTTCTTCCTCAACGCGCTTCACGATCACGCGATCATGCAAAGGACGAAGTTTCATTTCAGAATCTCCCAAATCATGTTGATTAAATCAGGTTAATTAACCAAAGCTTTGTGCCGTCGAACCGCGTCCGCCAGCTCATGTGTGTGTCTGTTGCGCCAACCGGTTCCTGTTTCCAGGGCCCGGGCCTTGACCCGTTATCCGTGCGGGAATTTGGCCGGAGCGACAGCCTGACCAAGCAGTTGGGGTTAGCCATGAAGCGTTTCAAGGGAAGAAAGCCCAAACTGCGTGCAAATCCGGCATTTTTTTAAGGTAACTTCGAGCCGGGAGTGGATTTTCCGGCCACGAATGAAACAGAAACGCGAAATGAAGCGCTCCGGATCCGGCCCGGCGGGCTGCAGGGAGCCGTGTTCGAGGCCCGTCACCGGCGGTTTCGGGGATGCCGGGTACCCGCGAACGGCCCGCAAGCCCCAGAATGTAACTTTCGTGAATCGGGCACGTTTATATCCTCGACCATGAGCAAACGATTCCAGCACTGGGTGGCGGAGTACCAGGATCAGGCATGGTCCCTGGCCCGTTACCTGTTGAAGGACGCGGCCGAGGCCGAGGATGTCTGCCAGGAATCGTTTGTAAAACTGTGGCACCAGCAGGATTCGATCGACCCGGACAAGGCCCGGGCCTGGCTCATGAAAGTCACCCGCAACGGCTGCCTTGACCGCCTGCGCCGCCGCAAGCCCAGTGAGGAACTGGGTGAGTGGCACGAGGACGAAGCGACCAGCGGTCCGCAACAGGGCGCGGAGCACCGGGAACTGGGCGCCTGGCTGCAGAAATCCATCGCCCGGTTGGGCGAGCCTTACCGGTCCCTGGTGGTGTTGCGGGATGTACAACAGAACAGCTACGAGGAAGTGGCGGATGCACTGGAACTGAGCCTGTCGCAGGTGAAGGTATACCTGCACCGGGCGCGTAAACAACTGCGCGAAGAGCTCGCGGAGGTAAGACCATGAACGACAAGACCGAATTTGCCGGTTGGGAAGACCGCATCAACGCGCTGCTGGACGGCGAGCTGGATGCCACCGAAGCCGACCAGTTGCGTGCCGCGGCGGACGATGATCCCGCCCTGGCCCGGGCCATCATCGATGCTTACCAGCTGAAGCAGGCCCTGGAGGCGATTCCCGTGGAACGGGCGCCGGACAGCCTGCGTCGCAAGTTGGCCGGAATTCCACGTGAGCAGAGCCAAAAAGGCCGGCCATGGTTCGGGTCCGCTTGGTTCGGGTCCGGTTGGTTCGGGTCCGGTTGGTTTGGGCCGGCCTGGATTACGGCCCTGGCAGCGGTGCCCCTGCTGGTGATTGCACTGGCGGTCTTCGAACCGAAACAGGCTGAACCCACTCAACCCACCGCGGCGGAAGTACACCAGGCCCGCCAGGAGCTGGCCGTGGCCCTGGCCTACCTCGGCAAGGTCGGGCGCATGACCAACCGGGAAATCGGCGAAACCGTCAATGCAGAAATGCAGGAAACCGTCAACGACACCATGATCCAGGCCATCCAGGATCAAATGGAATTCAACAAGGAGCGAAGCGCATGAAACGAGTCAACGCGAAAGCATTTGGAACACGGGGCCTGGCCGCCGCGTTCGGCCTGGTGCTGGGCCTGCTGCTGGCCACCCCGGTCGCTGCCCAGGAAGATGCACTCAAAGCCCTGCCGGGCTACGTCGATTTCGGTGAGCTGCAGGGGGTTTACGGCGAGCCCAAGGTGATGATCAACCTGGGCGGGTCGATCCTGAAATTTGTCGGCGGCATGAGCAAGGACGACCCTGAAGCCTCGGCCCTGCTGGAAAAACTGAAGGGTGTGCGGATCAATGTCTACTCAGTCGATGGCAACCCGGACGCGGCCCTACAGAAAGTCAGCCAGGTCAAGAGCATGCTGGCCGGCAGCCAATGGGAGCCGATCGTTCAGGTGAATGAAGATGGCGAACAGGCGCAGATTTTCATCAAGCTCACCGGCGACACCATGGAAGGCCTGACGGTGATGGCGGTGGATGACGAAGAAGCGGTGTTCATCAACATCATCGGCCAGCTGGATCCGGCGCAGCTCAGCCAGGTGATGGACAACTTCGATATCGAGCTCGACGACCGCATCGTGATTGACTGATGGCCTGGGCTGAGAGCACTACACCGAGGAGCTGCCCATGAAAACCCGGTTAAAACGGCTATCAGTTGCCGGCCTGATGCTGGCCTGCCTGGTCAACCTGGCGGCCTGCGGCCTGACGGCGCCGCGCGGCAGCGACGGCTTTGCCGAACTGGATTCGCCCGGTGTGTTCGACACCGACAACAGCGTGACCATTTCCATCGGCCCGACCTTATTGCGTTTTGCCGCCGCGCACCTGGATGATGACGAGCCGGAAGCCCAAGCGCTGCTGAAAGACCTGGATGGCGTGCGCATTCGGGTTTACGAAATCGAGCGCAATTCCTCCAAAGTGGCCAACCGCATCGATGCCATGCAGGCACGGCTACTGGAAGCCGGCTGGGAACCGGTGATGCTGGTGCGGGAGGAAAATGAGGTGACGCACCTGCTGGTCAAGTTCCGCGATGACCGCATACTCGGGCTGACCTTGCTGGCCATGGAAGGCGCCAATGCAGGGGGTCGGGAAGGCGACGGGGAAGCGGACGGGGAAAGCGGCGGGGAGGTGGTGGTGGTCAACCTGATGGGCGAAATCCGGCCGCAAAATTTCTCCAAGGTGATGGTGGCGCTGGATGTGGACAAACAAAGCGCCCGCAATGTGCAGGTGGCTCACGCCAATTAAGGTTGTTCTTGTCGGGGCTGAAGCCCCTCCTACGGAGAGGTTGTTGTAGGAGGGGGTTTACCCCCGACCCAGCGTCGTATGTCGGGGCTGAAGCCCCTCCTACGGATCGTCGCGCACGATCACCGTATTGGCCACCGCGAGCACCTCATCAGCCGGCAGCTCGGCGCGCTGCGCGTGCTCCATGATGGCGTCCTCGTCCTCGGCCTGGTAGATGCAAACCGTTCCCAGCGTGCCGTCTTCTTCCTCAATGACATAGGAGCGGATCCACTTCACCTGCCCCGGCATCTCCTCATCCGCAACCCGGGTGGACTCAGCGGCGGCATCTTCGAGCTCCGGTTCATCTTCCCAGGCGCCACGGCGCAAAATGACAAAAGTCTTCATTCGGGTACTCCGCGTGGTTGAATGCTTCAAGCATAGAAGAGCCGCAAGATTTTTGCACCGGGGTTTTTACGACCCCAGGCAGTATTGAATTGGTTGTTGCAGGCCACCAGTGGCCTGTAACAGCCAAGGCGGTACTGATCCGGGTGATGGATCGCGTTTCGAGGCAAGGCGCGAGGAGGAGACATAGCCGGCTCTATGGCGACGACGAGCAACGCCGCATCGAAGCGCGAGGCGCGCCCGGGCAGTATTGAATTGGTTGTTGCAGGCCACTAGGATGCAGGCTGGCTTCGACCAGCCTGCTCGAGATCAAACCATGAACCCGCGTCTTTGGCCTGTCCTTCTGCTGTTGCTGTTCTGCACCTCATCCTGCAAGTCGGAAGAGCCGCGGGTACGCCTGGGCGGCGAGTGGTTCAGCGTGGAACTGGCCACCACGCCGGAGGAGCAGCAACTGGGGCTGATGTTCCGTGACGAAATGGCCGATGACCACGGCATGCTGTTCATTTTTCCCACCGAAGCCTGGCGCAGCTTCTGGATGAAGAACACCCGCATTCCGCTGGATATTTTCTATTTCGATGCGGAACTGAAACTGGTGAGCGTGTCGGAGAACACACCGCCTTGCCGCATCCGGGAGTGCCCCAGCTACCCCAGCACGGGGCCGGCTCGCTATGTGCTGGAACTCAACGCGGGAAAAGCGCAGCAACTCGGCGTGCAGCCGGGCGATGCGCTGGAGCTGGATCTGGACTGAGCGGGCGGGCCGGCTGAGTCCGTTGCTGGGCCCGCTCCAGCTGCGCCAGGGTCACGCAACCGGGCTGGTAAGGCATGGGGATTTCCTGGCCCGTGAGTTGTTCCAGCTGTTCGTCACTGAGGGGAACAAAGATTTTCATGGCATGGCTTCCCAGGTCGCTGAGTGCGTCGGTGGGTGAAGTATGCAGAAGCCGTCACGCCGAAAGTGCGCTGAATTGGGGCAAACTTCGGGCAATCGCCAGGGTTATTGAATCAACGGCGCTACAGTCCGCGCATCTCTCCAGCGCTGACCCGGGTAAAGAGCCAGGCGATGATCCAGTCGAGATCCAGGCAACGATCCAGTCAATGACCCGGGCAATGACCCGGGCAATGATCCTGGCAGTGACCCGCGTCAAAACCATACCGGCGGTTTTTTGCTACAGTGGTTTGGCCATCGCGCCGAAGGCACGGCCCGGTGGCACAACTGGTCTTTTGATTTAAAGGAGAGAAACAGTGGCAGGAAAATTTGTAGTCAGCAAAGGCAAGGACGGACAGGACTATTTCGCGCTCAAGGCCGGCAATGGCGAGACCATTCTGCAGAGCGAGGGTTACAAAACCCCCAAGGCCTGTGCCGCCGGCATTGAATCGGTGCGCAAGAATTCGGCCGATCCGAAGCGCTTTGAATGCCGCACGGCCAAAGACGGCCGGGCCTTTTTTGTGCTGAAAGCGACCAACGGCCAGGAAATCGGCCGCAGCCAGATGTACAAATCCGAGAGCGGTTGCAAGAACGGCATGAAATCCGTTGCCCGCAATGCGGCCGATGCCAAGGTGGTAATGCCTGCCTGAGCGTTTGGCCAAAGTGCTTGGCCCAAGCGCTTGGCCTGAAGCTTTGGCCTGAACGCTTGTCCTGAACGCTTGTCCTCAGCATTCAGTCTGAGCGCTTGAGCAGCTAAACCGCAACCGGAAATCCGCGATCCTTACCAACATGGTTTCTAACACAATCCAAACGGGTCGCGGGTTTCGCCTGGCCCAGATCAGCGATTGCCACCTGCCGGCCAGCGCGGACAGGCTTTACCGGGGCCTGAAAGCAGATGACGGCCTGCGCGCCGTGATTACCGCGGTGGCTGGTTGGCAGCCGGATGCGGTGCTCATCACGGGCGACCTCAGCGAAGACGCCAGCGAAGCCTCATACCAGCGCCTGGCTGCCGAGGCAGCCAGGCTGGATGTGGCGGTTTTGGCCTTGCCGGGTAACCACGACCTGCCGGTGCGCATGCAGGCCTGTTTTCCCCTGGGGCCGTATTCACGGCCGGCCCTACGTCGCGTGGGCGACTGGCAGTTGCTGCTGCTGGATTCGTCGCGGCCAGGCCGAATCGACGGCACTATCGACCCGTTGCACCTGGAACAGCTTCAACAGCAGATGGAGCGAGGTGTTCCGGCGATCCTTGCCCTGCACCACCAGCCGGTAGCCATCGGCTCGCCGTGGATCGACAAATACCGCCTGGCAGAACCCGAAGCAGTGCTGGCGTTCGTGGCGTCTCACCCGGAGATCAAAGCGGTGGTCTGGGGCCACGTGCACCAGGTTTTTGAAACGGTGATTGGCGACACGCGTTTCCTGTCCTGCCCCTCGACGGCTGCCAACAGCCTGCCAGGTTGCGAGCGTTTCACCCACGATCCCGCCGGCCCTGCCTGCCGGTGGCTGGAATTGCTGCCGGATGGCCGTTTCAAAACCGGGATATTGCGCAAGATGTAGGAGGGGCGCAAGCCCCGACCTGGCGTGAATGTCGCGGCTTTCGCCGCTCCTACGTTGATTCCTTCGGCAGCACAATCCACAAAATGATGTAAACCAGGATGCCGGGAAACGCGGCGGAGAGTACCGAAGCCAGTACATACACCACGCGCGTGCCGGTGACCGACCAGCCAAAATGCTCGGCAATGCCGGCGCAGACGCCGCCGATCAGCGCATTGGACCGTGAACGCTTGATTCCGCCCTGGGATGACATGGCCTGCTCCTCCGCGGGATAGGGTTTTGGTTTGGGTTTTGAGTTGGGTTTCGGGTCAGAATAATAACCAAGGATAGTCGCTGAATGGGCAGCCTGGGATGAGGGTTTTGCTCCCACCCCTGCTTCGATCACATCTCGATCATTTCAAAGTCGTCCTTGGAGGCGCCGCAATCCGGGCAAACCCAGTCTTCCGGCACATCCTGCCAGCGGGTGCCCGGCGCGATGCCGTCCTCGGGTGAGCCGTACTGCTCTTCATAAACCCATCCACAGATGATGCACATCCAGCTTCGGTAAGGCTGTTCGTTCACGCGTGATTCCTGTTGCCCGGTGATGAAAGCGCCGTAGTTTGCCATGGCAGCCGCCGGCATGAAACCTCAAACGGGATATTACAGCCCCAAAAGGACTGCATTGCCCGACGGGGATAGTAGAATGCGCCAAGCCACATCAATAAAGGCCCGCTGCGGGCCGCGAAATCACCATTCAAGAGGGCATCCATGAGCATCAACCAGGACCTGTTGACCCGAGCCCGCCGGCACATTCCCGGCGGGGTGAATTCACCGGTGCGCGCCTTCAACGGCGTGGGCGGCGACCCGGTGTTCTTCGCCCGCGCCGAAGGCGCCTGCCTGTACGACACCGCGGGCCGCAGCTACATCGACTACGTGGGTTCCTGGGGCCCGATGATCGCCGGCCACAACCATCCGCACGTGCGCCAGGCGGTGCAGGAGGCGGCGGCCAACGGCCTCAGTTTCGGCGCGCCGTGCCCGGCGGAAGTGGAGATGGCCGAGCGCGTGTGTTCCCTGGTACCGGCCATGGACATGGTGCGCATGGTGAATTCCGGCACCGAGGCCACCATGAGCGCCATTCGCCTGGCGCGGGCGGCCACCGGTCGCGATGCGATCCTCAAGTTTGAGGGCTGTTACCACGGCCACGCCGACAGTTTCCTGGTCAAAGCCGGCAGCGGCGCGCTGACCCTGGGTGTGCCCAACTCGCCCGGCGTTCCCGCGGCGCTGGCCGACCTGACCCTGACGCTGCCCTACAACGACCTCGAAGCCGTGCAAAAACTGCTGGCCACCGAAGGCCACCGGGTGGCCGCCATCATCGTGGAGCCGGTGGCCGGCAACATGAACTGCATTCCGCCGCAGCCCGGTTTCCTTGAGGGCCTGCGTACTGCTTGTGATGAACGCGGCTGCCTGCTGATTTTCGACGAGGTGATGACCGGCTTCCGGGTGGCGCTGGGCGGAGCGCAGGGCCGTTATGGCATCACGCCCGATCTGTCCACCTTCGGCAAGATCATCGGCGGCGGTATGCCGGTGGGAGCCTTTGGCGGCAAACGACAGTACATGGAGCAGGTAGCGCCCAGCGGCCCGGTCTACCAGGCGGGAACCTTGTCGGGGAACCCGGTGGCCATGGCGGCCGGGCTGGCCATGCTGGACCTGATCGTGGCGGAAGGTTTTTATGAAGGCTTGGAAAAAGCCACGTCAGAGTTGTTGGCGGGCCTGCAGCGTGAAGCCGATTACTTCGGCATTCCCTTCCGCACCACCCAGGTGGGCGCCATGTTCGGCCTGTTCTTCACCGGCGCTGAACGAGTGATCAATTTCTCCCAGACCGGAGCCTGTGACACCGCTGCCTTCAAACGCTTTTTCCACGCCATGCTTGACGGCGGCGTATACCTCGCGCCGTCGGCATTTGAGGCCGGATTCGTATCGTCAGCGCACAGCGAAGAGCACGTTGAAGCCACCATCACCGCAGCCCGCGAGGCGTTCCGCTCATTGGCGACTGACTGAAAGGGCTGGCCTCGTTGGAGGCCTTGCCAAAAGGCGGGAAATTTGGGTCGGTGTGAACCCACAATTTGCTTGCAACCGCTGCTGCAATGCTATGTACTCGCAGGTAATAAGAACCTCCATCCTGCAACAAGGATTGTTACATGCCTTACTTCCGTTCCGTCCCCCGCTTTGCGTCCCTGATTTTCCTGCTCAGTTCCACCGCAAGCCACGCAGCTACGATTGTGGTGGATGCAAGCACTGACGGCACAGCTCCCGCCAACCAGTGCGAACTGCGCGATGCCATCATCGCGGCGAACAGCAACGCGCCTGTAGATGGTTGCAGTACCGGCAATGGTGACGACCTGATCGTTTTCAATCTTCCCCCCGGCACGATTTCGCTGGCATCCAGCCTGCCGGACATTACACAGTCACTGGAAATCGCGGGACCGGGCATCGACAACCTGACCGTGGATGGCCAAGCCAGCCATGCGATACTCAAGGCTACCTTTGTCGGCGGGTTTCTGACCATTCGGGACCTGGAACTGTTCCAGGGCAGTAACACAAGTGGTGGATGCCTCCAGATTTCATTCGTCCAGACAATCCTGGTCGAAGATGTGAGAATCAATAGCTGTAACAGCACCACCTCGGGTGGTGGCGCTTACATCAGTTCTTCAAGCGCTGGCAGTACCATCGTAATGCGAAGGCTGGTTGTGAAAGACAACAGTTCCACGCAAGGTGGTGGCGGCGTCACTCTCCTTCCCATTGACGCCAGGATAGAAGACAGCGTGTTTCAGGGGAACCACGTCAATCAACCCGGAGCAAGTGGAGGGGCTCTGGGCATTGGCAGCGTCGGCAACCTGCTGATAACACGCAGCACATTTGTTGAAAACCAGTCTCAAAACAAGGGATCGGCGATCAATATCTACAATGCGAATGTAACCGTGCATATTGAGCACAGCACCATTTCACAGAATGTTTCGACCGGGACTTTTGCGTTTGAGCCGGGAGGCGCCATTGCGAGTAACGCCAGCCTGAGCCTGTTCAATACGGTGGTCGCAGGAAACACCGAGCAGAATGCCAACCACAGTAACAGTGACTTCAGCTCCGATATTGGAACGGTCTCGACGCTGGGTTTCAATTTCATCGGCAGCAATGAAGGCGTCGCGGCAGTGTTCCCCGCAGGCACACAGGCCAACGGAGACCGTGCCGGAACGGCGGCCGCCGTGCTGGATGCCAAGCTTGGCGGGCTGGACGATAACGGCGGACCCACGCTTACGCTGATGCCTGCATCCGACAGCCCGCTCATCGACCAGGGCTCGTGTCCCGGAGAAACGGCGGATCAGCGCGGCTACCAGAATGTTGCAACCGGGCTCAGGCCCGTCGATGCACCCGCCATTACGGCAGCGGACGATGGATGCGACACAGGCGCAGTAGAGTATCTGGGCGAACCGTCCGACTTGCTGTTTGAAGATGGGTTTGAAAGCTCCTGACGTTCCGGGCTGGTAGTGCCCCCAATTATCGCGTGACTGTTGCTTAACTGTACTGGGATCCCGCGCCGCGTTGGCGTTGCGCTTCGGCCTCCAGCATGCTCAGCCACTCGGGGTTTTCCGCCAGGCTGAGCACGAGGTCACCTCTGCCACCGTCAGGCTG
Source organism: uncultured Wenzhouxiangellaceae bacterium (assembly GCA_964470455.1). Taxonomy (GTDB): domain Bacteria; phylum Pseudomonadota; class Gammaproteobacteria; order Xanthomonadales; family SZUA-36; genus JAWXBM01. Next base: position 30,327 of record CAYYCX010000029.1, on the reverse strand, counting down.
GTCCAGGCGCTGCTCGATCAACTGTTGAAAGCGGGTTGGGGAAACCAGCACGCTGCGTCGTTCGGCAGGAATCCGGGCGAGCACCTCATCGGGAACCGGGAATTCCGGCAAGGCGTGTACGAGGTCGCGTGCGTAGAACAGCGCGATGTGGGCGCGAATCCCATCGGTGGTCTTGGAGTGGGTGGCGTGCCAGGTCCTGCCGCGGAACAGCACCACCGAACCGGCCCTGGCGAGCACCGGGACCAGGCGTTGATCCGCATAAAGAACATCGGTGGGCTGAGGCCGCTGAAAGCGGTGACTGCCCGGCACGAAGCTGAGCGCCCCGTCCTCTGGCGCATTGACATCGGTGAGCAACCAGGCGGCATTGCAGACATAGTCCCACTGTGGCATCGGGTCGGGGAATTCGGAGTCGATGTGCAGCGGACTTTTGTGACCTTTCGCCTTGTAGAACGCGCTGACATTGCTCAAACGGGCGTTCCAGCCACAGAGATACCGCACCAGCGCCACGGTGCGGGCATTGGTGACGGCGGCGAGCAATGCAGGCTCGGCGACGGCGTCACCCACCCGGATGGTGGGCGTAATGTCAAAGTCGCGATCCTCCGCGTTGAACACCGACCCATCGCGGGCGCCAGGCCCCCAGTGCGCTTCCGCCTTGCGGAAAATGGACTCCCGCATGCCCTCGACCACATCATCAGAAACCTTCGGATCGACCACCGTGTAGCCGAGTGCCTCCAGTTCGGCAACGTGCTTCTCGAGGCCAAGCGCGACGATCTCGCCCCACACCGCAGCCAGACGGCCGTCATACTCGGACCACATATTCGTGTTGCTCGGGGATGGTGTGTCCATCGCGGCCCCGGCCCGGACTTCGGCTAGGTCATCCAGCTTTTCTTCCACGCGCATATCGCTCCACTCCCCACATATTCCATTGACGGTTGGTTTCCAAGGTTCCTCAGAAACTGATTTGGATATACTATGGTGACTCAGAAACCATGTCAATGGCGCAATGGCGCTGCGCGGAAACGGAATGATGGAGGTAAGCGTGTCGCAATCTGCAACGGCCCGAGGTGGACGACCGCCGAGAATCAGACCGGAAGAGATTCTGGAGGTCGTGGCCACGCACATCGACGAAGCGTGGACCATGGCCGGTATCGCCCGGGAACTCGGGGTCTCCGAGGCCGCGATCTATTACTACTACCCAACCAAGAAGGACCTGCTGGTCGCGCTGGGGCAGCGCCTGTTCTCCAGGCTTGAGTTGCCGCGGGCGCAAGGAAACTGGCAAGCCTGGCTGGCTGAGACCGGCCTTCGCCTTTACGACTTCTTCGTTGAAAGCCCCCTGATGAGCAATGCCAGCATCGACCTGCTCGGTGACACGACTGGCGAGGTATTCCCAACCGAGTCGCTGCTGGCGGACCTGGTCGATGCGGGATTCGGCCTGAACGAAGCGGACACCGTCATCACCACCGTTGTCGTGCTCGCCAGTGGACACGCTAGCATGGCTGTCTTCCTTGCCGGGCCCAGGGGCAGCCAGTTGAAGGAGAAGGTGATGCAGCGCGCAGCCTCGACGCCGGATACCCTGACCTCGCGCACCCAGCTCGCACCACACGCCTGGGATATCCGTCAGCGCTTTATCGCATCCCTCGCCGGCACCATTAACGGCTTCGCCAGCTTGCGCGAGTGAGTGGATTGCGCCGCAGGTCCCGCTGGCTGAGTGTCAATCCAGGAACAGGTCCTTCATCAGCGGCTTGCCGGGGCTGACGCTGTAGGCGTCGAAGTTTTTCATCCCTTCGGCACGCAATACGTTTTCATCCAGGAAGAAGTTGCCGGTGCACTCGCGGCTCGGTCGGCACAGGATGGCGTGCGCGGCATCGGCCATGATGTCCGGCGTGCGGCAGTTCTCGGGGTTCACGGCATCGCCCAGCTGGTTCAGGGCGGCGGTGGCGATCACCGTGCGCGGCCACAGGGTGTTGAAGGCCACGCCGCGCTTGCGGAATTCCTCGGCCTGGCCCAGCACGCACATGCTCATGCCGTATTTCGACATGGTGTAGGCCACGTGCGGCGCGAACCAATCGGGATTCAGGTTCAGCGGCGGTGACAGGTTCAGCACATGCGGGTTGTCCGCTTTCAGCAGGTGCGGAATGGCCGCCCGCGTGGTGGTGTAGGCGCCGCGCACATTGGCCTGGAACATCAGGTCGAAGCGCCGCATGGGCAGGTCTTCGGTGTTCATCAGCTGGATGGCACTGGCGTTGTTCACCAGGATGTCGATGCCGCCGAAGCGCGCCACCGCCTGTTCGATCGCCGCGTCTACCTGCTCGTCGTCACGCACGTCCATACGCACCGCCAGGCCTTTGCCGCCGGCGGCTTCAATTTCCTCTACCGCGCTGTGGATGGTGCCGGGCAGCTTGGGGTGCGGCCTGTCGGTTTTGGAAGCCACCACGATGTTGGCCCCATCGCGCGCCGCTCTAAGGGCAATGGCCTTGCCAATGCCGCGCGAGGCGCCGGTGATGAACAGGGTTTTGTTTTGCAGGGTCTTGCTGGCCGAACCCGTTGATTGCCCGGTCATGTTGTGATCCTTGAAGGGTTGATTGCCGCCAAACGTGCCATTTATGCGGGAAGGGCTGTCGAAGCCCATCCCGCCCTTTCACATACTAACCGAGGAATGCAAAGTGGCAAACCCGCTTGATGCAGGCTTGCGCACTCCGGCTCTGGTAATGCCTGAAATTCCGGCTGCGGTGCGGAGGGTCAGGGGCCGGGCTGTGTGGGCTCGCTGTGGAGGCGCATAATTTCAGCACCCAGCTGCAGATCCGGAATGTGGCCGAAAACTTGCTTGCGAAGCTCTCCCCGGCGATCGATCAGCAACCAGGTAGGCGTACCCTGCATGCGGTAACGGGCCATCGTTCGGGGAATTGGCCCACCGTCCGAACCCGCCGCATCGATGCCCACCGGGCAGCGAACGCGAAACTCATGCAGGAAGGCCCGCAGGGCGATCGGGGTCATTGCCTCATGATGCTCAAATACCGTGTGCAACCCCACCACGGTAACCCCCAAAGGCGCAAACAGTTCATGAACAGCTTTGAGCTGTGGTATGGCTTGGCTGACGCAGCCCGGGCACAGCATCTGGAAAGCGCAGGCGACCACGACACGGCCGCGCTGTCCCCCCAGATCCAGTGGTACAGGTGTGTTCAGCCATTCTGATATACACCACTCAGGTGCCGGTATCGGTTGATCCATGGCCATGTCTCAATCACGCAACCGGCTGAAGGTGTAGTCCTGGCCGGATTGCGGCTGGTGGCAGGCAAAGCAGGCTGTGGCAGCCTGGTCGCCCACTACCCGGTTGCGGGAATCGCCAGCGCCAAATCCTTCGAAACCCCATCCGCCGGTGGTCGCATACTTTGCTGAATCCTTGTGCATCACACCCAATACCTTGCGCGCGCCTTCGGTGACGGCATGGCCGTCATTGACAGCTTCCAGCAGATCAAAAGCGATTATCGCGCCGTCCGGAAAAACTTCGGCGCGATAGCCCTGCAAAGCCAAATCATTGGCGTAGATATGGTGAATTCCGCCAAATGCGCTGTACAGCGGATGTCCTTCCTCAATCACCATGCTTTTCACGTGGTGCCAATCCCTGTACCCGGCGGGATAGGGAACCTCGGGATCTGCAGCCAGCGCTGCTGCGGTGAGGCCCAAGCCCAGGAATGCCAGGGCCAGAGTTTTCATGTCGTGCTTCAGTTTCATGTCAGGACTCCTAACCATAGTTATCAAAAAAACCCGCTGCAAAGAAAAAAGCGGGACCAACCGAATTATTCAGGCTGCGGCTTCATGCTCCGCGCAATCGATGCGCAGATGGCGTTCCGCCATCGCCGCGCCAACCAGGGCGCAGTAGTGCGGCGTGCTGCTTCCGGGTGAGCGGTTTTCACGAAAATGCCGGCAACTCACACAAGTGCGCTGCGGCGCAATCAGTTGCCGTAACTGCAATTGCCGGATCATTTTGATCACCAGGACCAGCAATACTTCCTGTTCGGCGTCGGACAGCCCGGCGATGATTGGCGCGAAAGGATTAGGCCATTCCTGCGCGACCTTGCTGCCCTTGCGGGTTGCCTTCAGGGCCACTGCGCGGTTGTCCGCGGCATCCGCAAACTTGCCCACCAGTGCTTTCTTCTCCAGTGCCGCAACTGCGTCGCTGGCGGTTGCCTTGCGAACCCCGGCATGATCCGCTGCGGCAGTAAGCCTCGCACCCTGCACCCGTCCTGAAACAAATCGCAGTATGTCAGCCTGGGTCGGTGACAAACCTGCAGCTTGCGCGGTCTGCCAGTCCAATTGTCGGGCTACAGCCGCGAGTCTCGTCAGGCCTTCGGCCACCCGGTTTTGCACGGGCTCTGTGATCTGGTCAAATTTCATAGGTAGGAATCCTACCTATGTCTTCGCAAATGTCAATCCACGTGGTGCACAGCCGGCTATCGGGAAGCTTCCGCCGCTTTCCAGTCCTGGTCCCGCCGCAGGCCATCCAGGCGCTGTCGCGCCACGTGCTGGAGGATCTGTTCCTGTTGCGTTTCGTCCAGCCCTTCTACCGCCAGGAACTGTGTGTTGATTCCGTCCAGCTGCAGCCGGCCGTGGCCCTGGTTGCACACCACCTCCAGCACGCCGCGCTGGTCGCCGCGGATATGGTAGGCGCACTCGAGCGCGGAAGAGGCGCCTGAAGGGCCGGGCAAGGCTGCATCGCCAGCGGCAAACATCACCGATTGCTGCGGCCGCAGTTGCGTTGCGCCGCTAAGCCAGAGTTGCATGGTGGGCACCAGGTCAGCCTGCGAGTGCACGCTGCCATCGCGGCTGTTGGGCTTGAATTCACGGCCCAGTACAAATGCCGGCACGCGCGAATCCGCGGCGTGGCCGAACAACTCCAGTTCGTGCGCCGGCATGGGGGTCATCGAGCGGTGATCACTGGCCACCACCAGTATGCCGTGTTCGAAATAACCCGCGGAATCCAATGCGCGCAGGAATTCGCCAAAGGCGCGGTCGGCGAACTTCATCGCCCGTTCCAGGGAAAGCTCGCCCGATTCGGGGTCCCGGAACGGCTGGTGCGTGGTAACCGTTTCCAGAACCAGCAGATAGGGCTCCGTGGCGGACTCCTGCCACTGCAGGGCGCGCTGGTACAGCGCCTCGTCGGTGGCCGAGCTGAAAGCATAACGGGGCTTGTTGGCGTAGAACGGATGTTCATTGCCTTCCACCTCGGCAAAGCCTGTATGGCGCATCCATTCGCCCTTGCGGTACAGCGTGAGCGGGCCCGATGTGAGGAATGCCGTGTGATATCCAGCTTCGTTGAATACCTGCGGCAGGGTGGGCTGCACCAGCCAGGCGGAACTGAACGGCGGCGCTTCAAACCAGTGCAGGAATGGTGACCATACCGGCAGGCCGGCGAGGATGCCCACCAGGCCGTTGACGGTGGCAAAGCCGATGCTGTGAAAGTTGTCGAAGCGCAGGCCGCGTTCCGCCGCGGCATCGATTTCCGGGGTCCAGTCCTCGTAGCCGCCGAAGGACTCGCTGTGCCAGGCCGACCACGACTCGATGATCACCAGGATTACGGGGCGTTGCTGCGCGGCCGCTCCCGACGGAGCCACGTTCACGGCCCGCTTTGGTTCAGGTTCGACCAGGATACGGGCGGCCTCGGCTTCGGGGTACCGGTTGCGTTCGGTGGTCTGCAGGTTGGCGGCGAATACATTGGTGATGATCCAGCTGTGCACATAGGTCTGTTGCGCGCTGAACGCATAGACGCCGGACGACAATACCAGCGTGCCCAGCAGGACCAGGCGCGACCGGTTCGACCGCACCGGCGGCAACCACACCAGCACGATGAGCATCAGCACAACGGCGGCCAGCGCCGCATACGCCTCCCAGGATGCGCTGAAACTGCCGGAAAACTGGTTCCACACTGCCCCGATTTCACTGGCGAACAGGGCAAAGTCGGACAGGAACAGGCGGGAATTGAACAAGCTCAGTACGGTAAGGTCGCAGAGATAGATGAGGAAGACGACGCCGATCAGCAGATGAACCAGTCGCCCAAGCCAGGTGGGCCGGAACCAGCTGGCCAGCAACAACAGGCCGGCAACCAGGCTGAACATGACCAGGTCCGCGCGAATGACGGCCTTGTTGAAGCAGTCGGGGCAGGCGATGTAGGTGCCCACACTGTCCGCCACCATCCGCATGCGCTGCCACACCAGCAGCAGCAGAAAGCCCAGGGTGCCGACGACCAGCAGGGTGGAACGGAAATGCGGCCGTTTCATGGTTTGGCGGTTGGTTTGGCTGTTTCGGAGGGGCGCACAATGAGGGCCATGATGAATGCGATGCACTATTATAGCCACCGCCCTGGCGCTGATTGACGGTAAAACCCGGATTTGGAAACCACGAGCTGGACACAGGAACTGCTGAACTGGGTGAACACCAACCCGGGCTGGGGCGCATTCATTGTGTTCCTGGTGGCGTTCCTTGAATCACTGGTGCTGGTCGGCATCCTGCTGCCCGGCATCATGATCCTGTTCGGCATCGGTACGCTGATCGGCCTTGGGGTCATCGACGTATTACCGGTGTGGATCGCGGCTTCCAGCGGCGCTTTCCTCGGGGACACCCTGAGTTTTGCGTTGGGCTACCGCTACCGCCAGCACTTGCTGGAGATCTGGCCGTTTTCACGTTACCCGGGAATGATGGAACGGGGCCTGAGGTTTTTTGACGCCCACGGCGCCAAGAGCGTGGTAGCCGGGCGTTTCATCGGCCCGTTGCGGCCCATCATTCCAGCCGTGGTGGGCATCATGCACATGAAACCTTCGCGGTTCGTGGTCACCGACCTGGCCGCCTGTATTGCCTGGGCGCCGGCATTCCTGGTGCCGGGGCTACTGTTCGGCGCCTCGCTGGAAGTGGCTTCCGAATACACCGGCCGGCTGACCATGGTGCTGGTGATCGGCTTGTTCTCGCTGTGGCTGATCTGGTGGCTGCTGCGCGCCGCCTACGAGCCGCTGGCCAGCCGCTCGGCTCGCTGGATGCGCCACGGCATCCGCTGGACCCGGCGCCACCCGGTGCTTGGCCGGGTGGCCGCGCCGCTGCTGGATCCGGCCCGTCCCGAGGTGCTGTCGATTTCGACTTCCGGCCTGCTGCTGGTGGTGATTTTCTGGGGCCTGGTGATGTTGCTGTTCCTGTCACCGTTCTCATCCCAGCCACAGGCGCTGGACCAGTCGGTTCAAAACCTGGCGTTGTCGCTGCGCAACCAGCTGGCAGATCCGTTCTTTGTGGCGGTGTCGCAGGTTTCGCGCTGGCAGGTAATCCTGCTGTCCAGCGCGGCGGTGTTTTTCTGGCTGCTGGGCGCGGGGAGGATTTCAGCGGCCTTGCACTGGCTGGTGGCCATTGGCGGTGGCTGGCTGATCCAACTGGTGCTTTCCTGGGGCCTGCGCGCTGCACCGCCTGTGATGGCCGAGGTGATGGAGGTGAACAGCGAGCTGTTGCGCAGCCCGAGCTCCCACATGAGCCTGACCACGGTGGTGTTCTGCTTCTTCGCGGTGCTGATCGCCGGCGAAGTGCGCCGCAAGCACCGGCAGTGGCCTTACCTCGCCGCCGCCCTGATTCTCACCTTGCTGTTGCTGGCGCGCCTGTACCTGGGGCTGGAATGGCTCAGCGGCGCGCTGATGGGCGTGCTGCTGGGGCTGGCCTGGACGCTGGTGATCGGAATCGCCTACCGCCAGCGGGCCATTCTTTCATTCTCGGGAGCGCTGGCCGGCCTGATCTTTTACGGTTCCGCGAGCCTGCTGTTCCTGTGGCAGGTAAACGAGAACACCGAGACAGAGCTGCAGGCCATCCACTCGGTGGCCAGCTACCCGAAAATGAATGGGCAAATGTGGTGGGAGGACTACTGGGCTGATTTGCCCCGCGAACGCACACCCTCCCTTTCGCCCAACCTGCGCCGGTTCAATTTGCAGGTTGGCGCGCCGGTTGCCGGGGTCGAGCAAGGCCTGACGGATGCCGGCTGGGAGCGCGCGCCGGACAGCGACTGGCGCTGGATCATCCAGGCGCTCAATCCCAGGCCGGACCGGGAGAATTTGCCTCTGCTGGGGCGCGCCTACCTGGGACGTACGGAAGAACTGCTGATGCGCAAACAGCTGCCGGATGGCCGGCTGTTGACGTTCCGGCTGTGGGACTCCGGCATCCGCCTGCAGCCTGGCGAAACGCCACTCTACCTCGCGCAACTGGCAGAAGAAAAACTGATACAGCGCCTCGGCGCTTTCAGTTACTGGCGGGCGCAGCCAATGGATGCGGAGCAGGTTGACCACCTGACCGAACCGCTGGCGGAGTTCGAACAGCGCCGTGCTTCGAGTGGAATGCGCCTGCTGCGGCAATCCCCGTAGGAGGGGGTTTACCCCCGACCTCGTGCGGATTGACCCGGGTCGCGGCTGTCGCCGCTCCTACAGCCAATCCCCGTAGGAGGGGCTTCAGCCCCGATTTTGTTCGAATGGGCCAGGTCGCGGCTGTCGCCGCTCCTACAGCCAATCCCCGTAGGAGGGGCTTCAGCCCCGATTTTGTTCGAATGGGCCGGGTCGCGGCTGTCGCCGCTCCTACAGCGTAGGAGGCGCGCCAGCGCCGACAGGCGAGATTATTCCGACTGGAAGCGCGGCAGGATCTGAAGCAGGTCCTGCAGGCGGCGAATGGGGTCGTTCAGTTCCAGCAACTGCTGTTTCTCGATGGCGGCCAACGACAGCAGCTCGGCCAGCCGGTAGCCCACCCAGCTGGCATCATCCAGACTTTCGTTGGTGTAGCCGGGATACTGGTCGCCGACCTTTTCCATGAAGCGCGCCAGCACCTGGGTGAGCACGGCGTAGGCTTCCGGCACCGGTTGCAGTGGTGGCTCCGGCAGCAATTCCACCCGGCCCAGCATCAGGCCATCGGCCTGGCGTTCGGTGTGGTGCACGCGAAAGCGGTCGGCGCCTACGGCGGAAACGCCCAGCAGGCCGTCTTCCAGCGTGTACCAGTCGACAATGGCAGCCAGCGTGCCGATACTGGCCGGCCGCACCGGCGAGATGGCCTCCTCGCCTTCCAGTATCAGGCACACGCCGAAACCGGAATCATTGCTGGCGCAGTCGCGCACCATCTTGAGGTAGCGTTGCTCAAAAATGCGCAACGGCAGGAAGCCTTCCGGGAACAGCACCGTGCGCAGGGGAAACAGCGGGATATCGATCAGCGGTTCAGCCATGGACTCACAAGCTGGCAGTGCCATCGAGCTGCCGGCAGAAACGCTGCGTGGCCGCATCAAACCCGCCGTTGCTCATGAACACCACGTGATCGCCTTCTTTCACCGCATCGACCATGAGCTGCAGCATGTCGTCGGTTTTGGTAACGACCCGGCCGCGGCCTTCCAGCGGCGCCAGCGCCTCCTGCGGATCCCAGTTGATGCCCTCGCCGGCCTTCAACCAGACGCGGTCGGCGGCAATCAGCGCCGGGCCCAGCTCATTGATGTGGATACCGGCCTTCATGGTATTGCTGCGCGGCTCCAGCGCCACCAGCAGGCGGGCGTTGCCGATGTTGCGCCGCAGCCCTTCGAGCGTCAGGCGAATGGCGGTGGGGTGGTGGGCGAAATCGTCATAGATGTGCACGCCGCCAATCTCTGCCACCAGCTCCATGCGGCGCTTGACCCCGCGAAAGCGTGACAGGTGTTCGATGGCTTCGCCGGCATCAACGCCCGCAGCTACACAGGCCGCGATGGCGGCACAGGCATTCATGGCATTGTGCCGCCCCTGCAGCACCCACTGCATTTTGCCGATGGGCTCACCGGCGTGCCGGAAGCTCAACTCGGCGCCGCCCGGCTTCAGCAGTTCCACCTGCCAGTCGGCGCTGGTTTCCGCCAGCGCAAAGCGCTGCAGCTGGCTCCAGCAGCCGCGTTCCAGCACCGCCTCGAGATTGTCGTCAGCGGCATTACTGACGATGGTGCCCTTGCCGGGAATGGTGCGCACCAGGTGGTGGAACTGGGTCTGGATGGAAGCAAGGTCGGGATAGATGTCGGCGTGGTCGTACTCCAGGTTGAGCAGTACAGCAATGTCCGGCCGGTAATGCACGAACTTGGCGCGCTTGTCGAAAAACGCGGTGTCGTACTCATCGGCCTCGACCACGAAGAATTTCTCGCCATCGCGGGCGGAATGCCCGAAATCATGCGGCACGCCGCCGATCAGGAACCCCGGTTTCAGGCCGGCCTGATCCAGGATGTAGGCCACCATGCTGGAGGTGGTGGTCTTGCCGTGCGTGCCGGCCACGGCGATCACCGTTTTGCCGCGCAGGTAATTCTCGCCCAGCCAGCGCGGGCCGGAAGTGTAGGGTATGCCCTGGTCCAGCACATACTCGATGGCGGGATTTCCCCGGCTCAGGGCATTGCCGATGATCACCAGGTCGGGATGGGGTTGCAGGTGCTCCGCCGCATAGCCTTCAAACAGCCGGATGCCCTCGGCCTGCAGCTGGGTGCTCATGGGTGGATAGGTGTGCTGGTCGGAGCCGGAAACCTGGTGGCCGGCGCGTTTGGCCAGAAGGGCCACGCCGCCCATGAAGGTTCCGCAAGCGCCCAGAATATGAATATGCATGGTTGAAACTCAAACCCCCCAACGGTTTCAGACGTCCTGCGCAGCAGGAAAGAGCGCATCGATCACGATAAAGTTCAATGCAAACAGCACCACGGCCAGCAGCATGCCCAGGCTCATTGTAATGGACAGCGCGGAGCGGTAAATATGCGCATCCACCACCAGGCTCCAGACAAACAGGCCCAGCCAGAGGGTGGCCATGCCGGCGGGGAGGGAGCCGCCGGTGGTCTGAGCCAGCAGCACGATGGAAACCAGGCCGAACAGGCTGCCGGTGCCCGCGGCGGCGGTGATGGTTTGTGGCAGGCGCGCTGAAAAACCGCGCAGCTGCAGAAGCAGGCCGATGACGATGATTTGCAGTGCGATGGAACACAGGCTGCGCAGGCTGCTGGTACCGAGTTGCAGCATGTTGTCGGCCAGCATGCCCAGCCCGACATACACCAGCACCATCAGGGCAGCCGTGCTCCAGCCGGTGGGCAGGTCCTGGGGTCCGCTGCGCAGGATCACCATCCGCAACAGCAGTTGTATCAGCTGGGTCATGGAGTCAATGGCGCGTCGAGTGAGGGGGCGGCACAGCGGCCGGGTAACACCCTGGTTGGGAGCCTGGCCCGAAGTCCGGCCCGGAGTGTGGCCCTGAGTGTGGTCCAGACTCCGGCCTTGATCCCAGCCAGGTTTGCGGGCCGGCTATCAGTCGCTCCCGGATTGCAGGGCAAACATGATTCGCTGGAACACTTCGTCCACCGTGCCCTGGCCGTGGATCCGGGTCAGCAAACCCTTTTGGGCGTAATAATCGGCCACGGGAGCAGTCTGTTCGGCATAAACGCGCATGCGGTTGCGCACCACCTCTTCGGTGTCATCGCTGCGGCCTTCCTCCGCGGCCCGCCCGGCGATGCGCTGGATGACTTCTTCCTCGTCCACATCGATCTGCAGGGCGATTTCCACGGGCATGTGCAGCCGCTTCAGCACCTCATCCAGGGCCCCGGCCTGCGACAGGTTGCGCGGGTATCCGTCCAGGATGAAACCTTTGGCCACATCGCTTTCGGACAGCCGCTCCCCGATCAGGCCCAGCATGATGTCGTCGGACACCAGCTCGCCACGATCCATCACTGCCTTGGCTGCCTTGCCCAACGGTGAACCGGCCGCCACGGCGGCGCGCAGTAGTACTCCGGTGGAGATGTGTGGCAGCTCCAGGGCCTCGACCATTCTTGCAGCCTGGGTGCCTTTGCCTGAGCCAGGTGCGCCCAATAACACGATTCGCATAGAACGCTTCCCGTCCATTAGAATAAGGCGCTAAAGCTAACCGCTGGGCCCATTCAATTCAAGTCAATTTGAACCGGCGGAAGCACCAGCCAAACACTCAATCCAAACACTAAACCCAAAAATTCAACACTACCGGGAAGTCCGAAGCGCAATGAAAAAGAACATCCTCTACGCCCAGTCGGGCGGCGTCACCCCCGTCATCAATGCCACCGCCTGCGGCGTGATCGAAACCGCACGACAACACAAGGACAAAATCGGCAAGGTGCTGGCCGGCAAGGACGGCATCATTGGCGTGCTGCGCGAGGAGCTGATCGACACCTCGAAGGAAAGCAAGGCGGATATCGCCGCGCTGCGGCACACGCCCGGCGGCGCTTTCGGTTCCTGCCGCTTCAAGCTGAAAAGCATCGAGGAGAGCGCGCGCGAATACGAGCGGCTGATCGAGGTGCTGAAAGCGCACAACGTCGGCTACTTTTTCTACAACGGCGGCGGCGATTCGGCCGACACCGCCTACAAGGTTTCGCAGATCGGCAAAAAGCTCGGCTTTCCGGTGCAGTGCATCGGCGTGCCCAAAACCATCGACAACGACCTGCCGATCACTGACACCTGCCCCGGCTTCGGCTCGGTGGCCAAGTACGTGGCGGTATCCATCATGGAAGCCAGCCTGGATGTGATGTCCATGGCATCCAGCTCCACCAAGGTGTTCATCCTGGAAGTGATGGGCCGGCATGCCGGCTGGATTGCCGCGGCCGGTGGCCTGGCGCAGCGCAAAGCCGGTGATCCGCCGCACATCATCCTGTTCCCCGAAGTGGCGTTTGACGAGAAAGCCTTCCTGGCCAAGGTGAAGCAGTCGGTGGAAAATTACGGCTATTGCTCCATCGTGGTGTCGGAAGGCGTGCGTAACCCGGATGGCCAATTCCTGGCCGAGGCCGGCACGCGCGATGCGTTCGGCCATGCGCAACTCGGCGGCGTGGCTCCGGTGGTGGCGGAGATCGTCAAGAACAACCTGGGTTACAAGTACCACTGGGCGGTGTCCGATTATCTGCAGCGTTCGGCCCGGCATATCGCCTCGGCCACCGATGTGAAGCAGGCTTACGCCGTGGGCGAAGCCGCGGTGAAACTGGCATTGCAGGGCAAGAGCGGCGTGATGCCGGTGATCGAGCGGCTGTCCGACCAACCCTATAAATGGAAAATCGGCGAAGCGCAGCTCAGCAAGGTGGCCAACCGCGAGAAGATGATGCCGAAGAACTTCATCACCAAAGACGGTTTCGGCATCACCGCCGCGGCGCGGCGTTACCTCGAGCCCCTGATCCTGGGCGAGGATTACCCGCCGTATGACAAACAGGGCCTGCCGAAATACGTGACGCTGAAGAAAACCCTGCTGGCGAAAAAACTGCCGGAATTCAAAGTGTGAATGTCGGACGCTTGCGACGGGGCAGGAACACGGAATTCTGATTCGACAGGAACTCCAGACTGCCATGAATGAAACGCCACCCTGATTGAATCTATGGAGCGGATGAAATGAAGCCAATTCGCAAGTTTTTGCCCGGAGTGTTGCTCTGTGGATCGGTCCTGTTGCTACTGGCAGGGCCATTGATGGCCGGCGCGTCGAGCGAAGTCAGCCCGCGGCTGGCCGAACTGGAAGCCAAGGCTGAACAGGAGGCCGCCAACAAGGCGCTGGTGAAACGCTGGCTGGACGAGCTGTGGGATCAGGGCAATTTCGCAGTAGCCGAGGAGTTGCTGTCACCTGATTTCCGGCGCCACAGCGAGGGCTACCCCGCCAGTGGGCCGCAGGCCTATGCAGCCATCGTCAAATCCTGCCACGATGGCTTTCCCGACACTCGCATCGTGCAGGTGGACGAACTGATTGCCGATGGCGACCGCGTGTTCGTGCGCTGGCGCTGGACCGGAACCCACCTGGCCGAATTTCGCGGCGTGGCGACCACCGGCAAACCGATCGATGTGCTGGGCGAAGACGTGATCCGCATCCAGGACGGCCGCATCACCGACATCTGGCCGTTGTTCGACCCCCTGCGGTTGATGCTGCAGATGGGCGCTGTAACGGAAGCAAAGTAACAGGCCGGATTCCACCTGCGCCAGGCGTTAGTCGTTTGTTTTACGGTGGAATGAAATCGGCAAAACCAGAACAGTAGCGGCGGTAATTCAGTTGGGACGCTCGTTCAGCGCCTATAACACTTCTTCAAAGCCATCCTTGAATACATCTTCAGTGCCTATGTGGATTTCACCCACGGTGATGGCTTCGCCGACATCAAAGTTGAACCGCACGAAAAAGCGTTTTGCGCTGGCGAGCATGTCAGCTGCATCTCCCCAGTTAACTGAAAATGCCGAGAAGGGAATATAGGCCATCCCTGTATCACTGATCGAAATGCTGGCTTGAGAATACACCTCCAAACTCTCGGCAACCCGGGCTGTGGCCATTACGGTTCCGGTGATGGCGGTAACCTCAATGAAGACACCGTCATTGCTGCCCCCATCGGCCAAATCGAGATCACCCAGCAGGAAACTCGCAAGGCCCGCACTTCCGTCCAACCCATCGTAATCCAGTAATACGAAGCTGCTGGTACCCGAAGGCAAAGCCATCTGGGCTACCCCGGCGCTCGCGCTGAATGTGGCCTGGCCATTGGCGACCACGTCCCGCTCACCGCCCAGGATTCCGCTACCCTGCACAATGCTGGTTCCGGTTGAAGCGGTCGTGAAGTCATCGACAACGACTACTTCAGCTGCCGCAGTTTTCGCCCAACTGAAAGCAACCAGCAGGGCGGCCAGGGAATTTGGTTTAAATTTCATGAGGGGGATTCCAAAAGGCGGTGAAAATGATTGAGCATGGAAAATGACAACCCATACTACCAAGGTTCAGGGCGTGGTGGATCGCACCTTTCAACCATGGATCAAATGATGGATTCAGCGAGATGTGTCTTATGTTCAATGGTCCACTCTGGAAGGGCTGAATTTACCTGGCAGGAATGGTTGCTGCTGGGTGGCGCCGTAACAGAAACATGTCAAGGCGTCAGATTCCGGTTCCCAGCAGGTTCCCGGCGGCCTGTTCCGCCAGCTGCAGCGTGAGGTGCGGCTGCAGGCCGAACCAGACATTCAGCGCGGCCAGCAGCCACAGGGTCAGCAGCATGGGCAACGGCGCCTCGCTGACCGCCACCGGTGATTCCGGCGCGTCTTCGGGCTTGCCGAAGTAAGCCGGCTCCACCACCTTCCAGATGTACACCACCGCCATCAACGAACTGGCCAGCACCGGTGCGATCAGCCATGCTCCGGATGCGCCGTGCTCCAGCGCCGCCAGCACCAAATACCACTTGCTGACGAAGCCCGCGGTGCCCGGCAGGCCAATCAGGCTCAGGCCAGCCACCACCAGCGCGGCCATGGTCCAGGGCATGCGTTTGGCCGCGCCGGAAAGATCATCCAGCGACAGCGAGAGGTAGCGGCTGCCCAGGCAGGCTACAGCCGCGAACAGCGCGCCCTTGGCCAGCGCATGGTTGAACATATGGGCTACGCCAGCGGTCATGCCGGCAACTGAAACCATGCCCACGCCCAGCAGGATGATGCCGATCTGCGCCACCGAGGAATACGCAAGCAGGCGCTTCAGGTCGCGCTGCATGATGGCCAGGGCAGACGCTGCCAGGATGGCGACCACGGCCAGCGGCAGGATGAACCCGCTGAACTGGGCCACGTGTCCCGGCAGGTTGCCCTGAAAAACCAGGAAGTCGATGCGCAGCAGCACGTACAGCGACACCTTGGTGGAGCAGGCGGCGATGAACACCGTCACCGCATGCGGCGCGCAGGCATACGCATTGGGCAGCCAGGTGTGCAACGGAAACACGGCCGCTTTCAGCGCCAGCCCCACGGTGATGAAGCCGCCGGCCACCAGCAGCGGGCCGATGGCCGGAACCTCCTGGATGCGCTGCTGCATGTCGGCCAGGTTGAGGGTGCCGGTCATCATGTAGATCAGGCCCACGCCGATCAGGTAGAAGGTGGCGCCGATGGTGCCCATGATCAGGTACTTGAATACCGCGGTGAGGCCCTGCCGCTGGCGGCTGGCGGCGATCAGGATGTAGGTGGCCAGCGCCGAAATTTCCATGAACACGAAAATGTTGAAGGCATCGGCTGAGACCAGGATGCCGGAGAGCCCCGCCAGGGCCAGCAGCCAGGCGGTGTAGAAATAGTGCTGGCGATGCTCGGCGACATCCTGCCCCAGGCTGTTACGTGCCAGCAGCAAAGCCGCGCTGGAGGCGCCGCTGACCACCAGCAGCAACAGCGCCGAGAACGAATCCACCAGCAGCGCAATGCCATAGGGCGCAGCCCAGTTGCCGACTGCGTACGCCATGGAGCCGTCATCGCGGACCAGGTTGACCAGGCAGCAGGCCAGCGCAAAACTGAACAGTGACGCGGCCGTGGCAGCCGCCCAGGCCAGCCTGGCATCGCGCAGCAGCGCCACCAGCGGCGCCACCAGCAGGGGCGCGACCACCACAATCACGGGCAAATGGGCTACCCAGCTACTCATGAGCGATCCTGCTCCCTGATCTCGTCTTCCTCGATGCTGCCGTAGGCCTCATGGATGCGCACCACCAGCGCCAATCCCAGCGACAGCGTGGCGATGCCCACCACGATGGCGGTCAGAATCAGCACCTGTGGCAACGGGTTGGAATAAATCGCATCGGTGACGCCCGCCTGCAGGATCGGCGCGGTACCCCCTTCCACCTTGTCCATGGAGATGTAGAGGAGGAACACCGCCGACTGGAAAATCGACATGCCAATCAGCTTCTTGATCAGGTTGGTGCGCGACATGACCGTGTAGATCCCGGTCATCAGCAGGATCACGAACATCCAGTAGTTGAATAATCCGAATACTTCCATCATGGCCGTTCCGCCATGGCATTTCCGTCATGGCTGCTCCGTTGTTCACGGGCAGCGAAGGCGTGGAAGATGCTAAGCAGCACGCCGGTGACGGTTGCGCCCACGCCGAGTTCCACCAGGAAAATCCCGAGGTGCTGGCCCGCCACCGGATCACCCAGCAGCACGTTGTAGTCGAGGAAGTTGCCACCGAGGAAAATCCCGGCCAGGCCCACCGCCAGGTAGAGGAAGGCGCCGCCGGAAATCAGCGCGGTCAGCAATCCGTAGGGCACCGCCTTCAGTGCCGCACCTTCGCCTTCAAGCAGCGCGTAGAGGATCACACCGGCCGCGATCAGCGCGCCGGCCTGGAAGCCGCCACCGGGGCCGAAGTCGGCGTGGAACTGCACGTACAGGCCAAACAGCACGATGAACGGCACCAGCAGGCGGCCGACCACGCGCGGCACCAGGTGGTGCCGCAGGCCCTGCGCGTCCGCGCTGGGCACATGGGGCGTTGATGTTCGGGGCGCTGCGCCGGAAAGAATGAACATCACGCCGATGCCGGCGGTGAAGATCACGAACAACTCGCCCAGCGTGTCATAACCCCGGAAGCTGGCGAGGATGGCCGTCACCACATTGGGAATGCCGGTGAGTTCCTGGGTTTCCGCCAAATACCAGGGCGCCACGTGCTGGTGCACCGGCGCGTTGGGGTCGCCCAGTCGCGGCAGGTCGAGCGTGGCGAAAATGATCAGCAGGGTGGTGAGCCCGGCCACCACGATGGCCAGCCCTTTCTGCAGCGGCGACTGGGATTGAGCCTGGCGTTCGCGGTTGGTGGTGAGCGCCAGCGCGCCCAGCAGCAACACCGTGGCCACGCCGGCGCCGACCGCCGCTTCGGTGAGCGCCACATCCGCCGCGTCCAGGATGAAGAAGATGGCGGCCATCTGCAGGCTGAAAATGCTGCTCAGCATCACCGCCGCGAACAGGTTCTTTTCGCGCACGATGGCGATGGCCGTGATCAGCAGCAGGGTCAGCAGGAACACTCCGAACAGGGTTACCATGGTTCAGTCCTTGTCGGAACGATTCGTAAGCTTCGGTGCCAGGCCATCCAGGCGCGCGGCGTTGGCCAGGGCGTACGCGGCGGTGGGGCAGGTCAGCAGCAGGAAGATGGCGATGGCCAGCAGCTTGACTCCGGCCAGAGTCAGGCCGGCCTGCACGATCACGCCCAGCAGGATCAGTAGCGTGCCGAGGGTGTCGGTGAGGCTGGCGGCGTGCATGCGGGTGTAAAAGTCCGGCATGCGCAGGGCGCCGATGCCGCCGATCAGCACAAACACGCTGCCCGAAACCAGCAGGATCCAGCTGGCGATATTGGCTACGGATTCCATGGGCGGGTCTCCTCCTCTTCGGGGCGATGCCGCAGGCTGTAGTCCTGCACGAATTTGAGCACCGCCAGTACGCCGATGAAGTTGATCAGCGCATAGGCCAGCGCCAGGTCGAGAAAATCCGGCCGGCCATACAGAAAGGCGATGGTGGACAGCAGCAGCACCGTCTTGGTGCCAAACATGTTGACGGCCAGTACCCGGTCGTACACCGAGGGGCCCAGTAGCGCGCGGCACAGCGCCAGCGCCATGGTTACCAGGATGGCCAGGGTTGAAACGTAATACACGGTTCCGTCTCCTTCGTCAGTTCCGCGCCAGCTTTGTGGCGCGCCGCAGCATCTCGCCGCGCCGCAGGTCTTCAGCGGACTCGTCGGTGAGGCAATGCACCTCGATGAGGTTGTTGTCGATGTCCAGCGTCAGGCTGCCCGGCGTCAGCGTGATGGAGTTGGCCAGCGTGGCCTGGCTGGCGTTGGGCAGTCCGCTGGCATCGATGCGAATGATCTGCGGCTGGATGGGCAGGCGCGGGTCCAGCACGATGCGCGCCACGGTGAAATTGGCCTTGACGATTTCGCGAATCAGCCACCACCAGTAGGACGGCAGGCGCGGACCGAGGTGCAGCGTATAAAGTTCGCGTTCGAAAAATCCGGTGCGGATCGCCAACAGCACCACCAGGGTACAGGATGCCGCGCCCAGCATCAGCAGCAACGGGGTGTAGAAACCCGACCACAACAACCAGGTGATGGCGAACAGCAGTATGGTGGTCAATATTCGTCCACGCATATCAGTTACTCCAGGCTGCCGCGCCGCCAGCCGACAGGTAGTACAGCAGCAGGTACACGGCCAGGGCCAGTCCTACCAGCAGGGCTGCCCCGCTGCTTTCCAGTTGCAGCGCCAGCGACATGCGGGAGCCGGTCAACCACAGCGTCAGGCGGCGGGCGGTGCGCTGCAGCATTTCCGCCAGCGCGCTCGAATGCCGCAGCGTTGCGGCGCGAAGCTCGCGAAACGCACCGGGCAGCAGGCGGCGATACACCCAGTCGAAATCGAGATTCACCGAACGCAGCTCGGGCGGATAGATGTGGGTGAGTTTCAGCCAGGCGAAGGCCAGCGCCGAGAACATCAGCAACTGCAGTTGCACCATCACGTGGGCGTAGGTATATGGCACATAGGTCACTTCCCAGGGCAGCAGGTTGTACAGCAGCGCCGGGAAAGAGCCCAGCAGGATACACCCGGCCGCGGCCAGGCCCATGGCGACCAGCATGCTGCGCGGCGCTTCCTGCACGCGCAGGCCGCTGTCGTGCGAGAAGAACGCGAAGTAGGGAATCTTGATGCCGGCATGGTGGAACACACCCGCCGAGGCAAACAGCAACCCCAGCCAGCCCCAGGAGTAACCCTGCTCAAACATGGCCGACATGATCATCGACTTGGAAACAAAGCCGTTGAACAGCGGAAAAGCCGAGATGGACGCGGCGCCCACCGCGCAGAACATCGTGGTTTTTGGCATGGAGCGATACAGGCCACCCAGGTCGCTGCCGAGCACATGGCCCACGCGCAACAGCACCGCGCCCATGCTCATGAACAGCAGGCCCTTGAACAGCACCTCATTGAAGGCATGGGCCACGGCGCCATTCAGGGCCAGTTCGGTGCCCACGCCCACACCCACCATCATGAAGCCGATCTGGTTGATCATGCTGTAGCCCAGCACGCGGCGCAGGTCGTTCTCGATCACTGCGTAGAAAATCGGGAACAGCGCCATTACCGTGCCAACGGTTACCAGGATCTCGGTGCCGGGAAAGCCGCGCGCCAGTGCGTACACCGCCACCTTGGTGGTGAACATGCTGAGGAATACCGTGCCGCTGGGGCTGGCCGCGGGATAGGCATCGGTAATCCAGCCGTGCAGCAGCGGAAAGCCGCATTTGATGCCAAAGGCCAGCAGGATCAGCAGGCCAGCCGTGCTGTCGATGCCGATGAAGCTGAATTCGATGCTGCCGGTTTGCTGATACAGCATCACGGCCCCGGCCAGCAGCAGGATGCCCGACACCAGGTGCATGGCCAGGTAACGCAGGCCGGCGCCGGCGGAGGTTTCGGTGCGCCCAGCCCAAACCAGCAGCGCGGAAGCCAGCGCCATCGCCTCCCAGTAGAAGAACAGCGACACCAGGTCGCCGGCAAACACCGCGCCCAGCGCGCCGCCCACATAGGCCAGGGTGGCGGCATGCTGCTGCCAGTCACGCAGGCGGATGGCGTAGATCGCGCCCAGGAAGGCGCCCAGGTGAAACAGCAGGCCGAACAGGAAGCTGAGGCGATCCACCCGCAGTTGCACCAGCTCGAGATCCATCACGCGCCACACCCAGGAACTGCCCGGATCCAGGCCCAGCAGGTTCAGCGCACCGACCACGGGCGTGAGCAGCAGGATGCCGGCTTGCAGTTGATGCCGCCGGGTGGATGAAACCGGTACGGCCTGCAGCAACGCCACGGCCAGCGCCGCGGCAAGGAACAGAAAAGCGGGAGGTGACCCGAAAATGAAGAGTCCAGTGGGCCAGGACAAATGAAGAGGCAGAGTGTCTATCATTGCCCCTCCTCCCGGTAAAAACTTTCCGGCCGCATCACCAATCGCCGCAGCACCAGGCCCAGCAGCACCAGGATGACGCAGGACACGAATCCGTAAACGGCATAGGAGCCGGTGAAATCCAGTTCCTGGACGCGCTCGGCGGCATAGCCTTCCGGATACAGCGGAAACAGCCATTCGAATATGACGGCGCCAAACGCCAGCACGTGCAGCACGATCAGCACGGTGCGCGCGGCGGTCTGGCTGACCCAGAACAGCGGCGCATCGTCATCGCCGGGCTGGTCCGAGGCATGTCCCGCTGTCTGGCCTGTTGCCTTGTTGCTTGTGTGGCCTGGATCGATCATGAGGTAAAGCCCGAAAGAAACTGCAGCATGGGCTGCACGGCAAAGAACAGCAGCATGCTCAGGGTGGCGGTAAATACCAGCGCCAGCAGGGCCGGCCGCGGCGCTTCAGCGGCAGCCTTCGCGTGTCCGGCCGCCGATGGGGTAACGGCGTGATCCGATGCTGCCGCCTGTTCCGGTTCGGCGGAAAAGAAAGCGCGGATCACCGGCGGAATCAAATAGCCCATGGCCAGCAGCGAACCCAGCAGGATCACGCCCAGCATCAGGGGCTGGCCGGCCTCCAGCGCGCCCTGCGCCAGGTACCACTTGCTCCAGAAGCCACCGGTCAGCGGCAGCCCGATGATGCACAGGCTGGCCACGAACCACGCCGCCAGCGTGATGGGCATGCGGCGGCCAATGCCGTCCAGTTCCGAAACCGAGGTTTTGTGCAGCGACACCAGGATCATGCCGGCGCAGAAAAACAGCGTGATCTTGGCCAGCGCGTGAGCGGCGATCAGCAGCCCGCCGGCAGCCAGCGACAGCGAGTTGGCCAGCGTGGCGGCCAGCACGATGTAGGCCAGCTGGCTGATGGTGGAATAGGCCAGGCGGCGCTTGAGGTTGTTCTCACCCAGCGCCTTGAAAGCAGCCAGCAACAGAGTCGCCGCCGCCACGTACTGGATCAGCAGGGCGGCGTTGTAGCGGCTCAGGGTTTCGATGCCGAAGATATACACCGTGATTTTCAATACCGTGAACACGCCCAGCTTGACCACGGCCACGGCGTGCAGCAGCGCCGATACCGGCGTGGGCGCCACCATGGCGGCTGGCAGCCAGCGATGGAACGGCATCAGCGCCGCCTTGCCGGTGCCGAATACGAACAGCGCAAACAGCAATGCCAGCAGCGTGGGCGTCAGCCCGGCAACCAGGCTGCCATCGGCCTGCGCCAGCACGCCTCCGGGGGTGAAGGTCAGCGTGCCGGCGACCACCCAGGTCCAGCCCATGGCCAGCAGCAGGAATACCAGCGAGGTGCCCAGCAGAAGGGCAAGGTAGGTGCGGCCGCCGTTGCGGTCCTTGTCCTTGCCGCCGTGCGTCACCAGCGGGTAGGTGGCCAGGGTCAGCGCTTCGTAGAACAGGTACAGGGTCAGCAGGTTGTCGGCCAGTGCCGCGCCGATGGTGGCGGCAATGGACAGCGCAAAAAACAGGTAGAAGCGCCCCTGGTTCTCTTCATGGTGGGCGCGCATGTAGCCGATGGCGTAGAGCACCGTGACAAACCACAGCAGGGCCACGATCACGGCAAAGCCGGCGCCCAGCGGCTCGGCGGAAAACGCAATGCTGATGCCGGGCAGCAGTTCAAACAACTCGAGGCGGAAGCGCTCGCCTGCGGCAACGCCCGGCAGCAGCGCCAGCACGCCGGCCAGCAGCACCAGCGCGGTCAGCAGCGACACCGCTTCGCGCGAGTTCGGCCGGTCCCGCAGCAGGCGGATGCCCAGCGCGCCGAAAAGAGGCGTCAGCAATACCAGAGCCAGCAGCGTGCTATCACTCATTGCGGCGTTTTCCGGCCAGGCCCCGGGCAGCTTGCGGCCAGGTTGCGAAGAGTTGGGCAGTGAGCGTCAGGTCGGTTGCTGTGGTGGTTGATCCCGGCTGCGCCCGCCGTGAGCCTAGTCGTCGCATGGAAAACGTTCTGCCAAAGCCAGTTGCAGCGCTTTGGGGTCGGTCATCCCGGTGGTATGCGTACTGGAGCTGAGGTAGTCGCTGATGGCCTGGATCAGATCGGCCACGGCGATGTTTTCGTCCATGCAGTATTTCACTGCACTGGCTTCATTGATGCGCTCGATGTGCGAATTGCCAAGACGGGTGCGCACGGCCCGTTCCATGAAGGTTTCCTTGCCCGGGCTTGCCGAGCCGGGGCTCCTGGCTTCGATGCTGCCGTCCTCCACCACGACGATGCGGTTGGCGCCCAGCAGGAAGCCCTGCACAAACGCCACGCAGGTTGAACCCTCCGCGCTGTAGGGCGACGTGGCGAAAGCCTCGCAGGACTGGCGAAGCTCCGGTTCGGAAAGCCAGTCAGCGTGGACGGGGCTGGAAAGCAATCCGGGCACCACCATGCCGCTGATCAGAATGAAACGTCTCGTGGCCGCTGCCAACTGGCGCATTATTCCTCCTGGGACCTGATGCAAACGCCCCTGGTCGGGGCGCTGCAAAGGGATCGAATTTTGGGTCGATAATCGGGTTTGTCAGTAGGTATACGACCGGGAGCGGAAAATAATCCCGGTAATGTGCGGAATTGTCAGGATTCGTCGCTCCGGCGGCCTTCCGGCCTTCATAAATCGAGCGCGGTTGTCTCCAGGTGATGGACTATCTGCTCGACTTTTTCATCGGGCAGCGGCGCGGCCACGGCATAACGCGAATAGGCATGCTGCCAGTACATCACGGTGATGCCCTGGTTGTGCAGCACATGCGGCTCCACCTCGTCCTCGGTAGGCTGGTGCAGCAGGAAATAGGACACCGTGATGCCATTGGCATCGCGGTAAGGCACGTGCAGTACCATGCCCTCATCGCTGGGCAGCAATTGCGCGCCGATGGGCTCGAAGCCCAATGGCCGCAGGTCCGGCAGATTCTCTATCTCCCCGATGCGGGCAAACAGGCGCGAAATGCGCTCGGGTGACAGCGGCGGCACCTCGGTCGGGTCCGCGCTGCTCAGCAGGTGCGCCTGCACCACCTCGTTGGTAAACGCCGGCCCGTTGACCAGCGGTTCATACAGCATGTGGGCCATCCAGCCGGCCACGAACAGGAACGCCAGTGCCAGGTTGCGCTTGCCGGTTTTGGGCGGCTTGGGCCGCAACTGCTCGGCCAGCTTCTTGCCCAGCCGGTAGGCGTCAGGCGAATCGTCCAGCACCGCCTCCCGCTGGGCATAGCCGCGAATGTCGTCCTTCTGTTTCAGGTAGGCCTGGATTTTCAGAGCCGCGTCAGGGTTCTTACGCAGGTACGCCTCCACCCGCGCCATGGCTTCTTCGTCCAGGTCGCCATCCACATAGGCATGCAATTCCAGGTCCATATTCGTGCTCATCGTTACCTCACCGCCCTAAGCCGGCTGCTCTTGCCTTCGCTCACCAGCCGACGCAATTCCTCACGCCCGCGCGCCAGCCGCGACATCAGCGTGCCCATCGGTATATCGAGGACCTCCGCGGCCTCCGCGTAGCTCATGCCTTCCACCGCGATCATCACCAGCACGGCCTGCTGGTCGGGCGACAGCTGGCTGAGCATGTTCAGCGTATCGCGCACCTCCACGCGGGCCTCCTGTTCCGGGCGCACGCCAGCCTCGCGCAGGGTGCTGTCGAGGAATCGCGCGGCCCGCGCACGCCGCGCATACTGGCGCGTGTGCGTCACGAAAGTGTTGTGCAGGATGCTGAACAGCCAGCTGCGCAGATCCTTGCCGGGTTTATAGGTATGTGCCGCGGCAATGGCTTTCAGCAGGGATTCCTGGACCAGGTCATCCGCATCGGCATGGTTGCGGCAGAGCACATAGGCATAGCGCCTGAGGCTGGTGATTTGTTCATGCAGGTCATCGATCATCGGTACTCCGGATCAACCCTCCCGGACAAAAACTTCAGGACTGAAACTACATATACGCATGAGCCGTTGAATTAATCCCTGCTGCCCAAAAAAGACCGCACCTGCCGTTTTGCGCAGAGCGCGCATGGAGAACGCCGAACGATCTGGACAGGCTGGTTCAAAGCGCCGGTTCAACGTGCTGGGTCAAAGCGCCCTGATCGGCTTCCTGCTGGTGGTTGACCAGCGGCTGGCCAGCAGGGTGCCCAGGCCGATGACGATGATGCCGGCTATGGAGAACCAGGTGGGGTGGGGAATCAGAACCAGGTTGATGATGGTTGCCGCGAGCATGATGGCGCCGATGATGGAAGCAAATACCACCGGTTTTTCGCGCGCCACGTAGCAGGCCGCGAGGCCGCCGGCGATGGTGCCCAGCATCCAGCCCAGCAGGATGGAGGCAAAAGCGCCCATCGGCAGGTTGGCCACATACCGCTGCATCTCTTGCGGGTCGTTGAAATCCACGTCGGGGGGCACGGGGTAAACCTGGTGCCCCAGCCACTCGATCACCATCACGGTCGCAAATGCCACCAGCACCCCCAGCAACACGGCAAAAACCTTGCGCAACATGGCCACTCCTCGTCAGCGCCGTCAAGGCATTGATCTTGCGGTCAGTCGTCAATATAGCAGCAGCGGGCACGCGTGGCGAAATCCGGCCGGGCTGCCAATTCCGGTAGAATCGGGTTTTTCCGGGCGCGGCGGGTGCCGGTGGGCGGAACGGTGGGCGGAATTTTATGGAAGCATCCCGGTCACACTCCGGTCCCTGGCAAGTAGGCAGGGCGATCTCCCAACCTGCAGCGTCGTGAACTGCGATCGCCGAATACGAATGAATGGCATTCGCCCTGGAATGGCAATGGTTCAACCATGAAGAACAGCACAAACCCCTTCACACTCCTGTTACTGCCGCTTCTGGCGCTGGCCAGTTTCGCCGCCCTGGCCATTGCTCCGGAGGATGTTCGGGAATACGGCGACGTGTTCATCATTTCGGCCACCGCCCCGGACCGCGAACACGTGGAGCTCACCTGGGATATCGCGCCGGACTATTATCTCTACAACAACCGCTTCCTGTCGTTCAGCGCCGCCACCCCGGGCGTCAGGCTGGGCGAAGTGGTCATGCCCAAGGGAAAAATCTCCTTTGATGAGCTGCTGGGCGAGGAAGTCGAGAAATACACCGGCAAGGTCACGGTGCACATTCCGCTCGAGCGCGTCATGCCCGGACTGGACGGTTTCCAGCTGCGGGTGCGCTCACAGGGCTGCCTGCAGGACGTGCTGTGTTATCCGCCCACCGAGCAGGTGGTACTGGTAGGCCTGCCGGCTGAAGCGCCGTCTGAAGCACCGTCTGAAGCACCGGGCCTGGATGCGGCGTACGATTCCGGGGCGCAAATGGACCCGGCGCCCGCTGAAGCGCACCAGGCGCTCGATGAGCTGAACGCAGCGTTGAGCAGCCCTGCCAACCCAGTCCTGGATATCGCGGACAACGCTGCCGAAGCGCCTGCGCTGGAGGCTGAACAGGCGTTTGTCTACGAAGCCATCGGCCTCAGCGCCGAAACGGTACTGGTGCGCTTTACCGCCCAGCCGGGTTACTACCTTTACCGCGACCAATTTGAATTCGAGGTGGCGGACGACAGCGGTTTTTCGGTGCGCTCGGTGGAACTGCCCGAGGGGGTGATCAAGGACGACCCCGAGTTCGGCCCGGTGCCGGTGATTTATGACCAGGTCGAAATTCCGGTGCGCCTCAACCGCCCGGCCGGCCCGGCTCAAACCGTCACCCTGCTGGCCCGCTTCCAGGGTTGTCGCGATGGCGATATCTGCTATCCGCCCCAGTCACGCGCAGTGAGTTTTGAAATGCCGGCGGCGGCGCAAGACATTGGTGAAGGGGCCGTCGGTGAGCCGGCGGCCGGCGTGGCTTCCGGGCCCGCTGCCGGGGCAGTTACTTCCGCTCCGGGCAAACCGGGGATGGCCGCCCCCGTCAGCGAACAGGATCGCCTGGCCGGCCTGCTGACCGACAACCCCACCCGCGCGCTGCTGGCATTCTTCATCGCCGGCATCCTGCTGGCCTTCACGCCCTGCGTGTTCCCGATGATACCCATCCTTTCCGGCATCATCGCCGGCCAGGGGGACAAGCTGACTTCGCTCAAGGCCTTCTGGTTGTCGCTGGTCTACGTGCTGGCCATGGCGGTTACCTACACCATCGCCGGGGTGCTGGCCGGACTGTTCGGCCAGAACCTTCAGGCGGTGTTCCAGAATCCGTGGATCCTCAGCGGCTTTGTGCTGGTGTTCATCCTGCTGGCGCTCAGCATGTTCGGCTTCTTTGAACTGCAGTTGCCGGGCCGCCTGCAAACCCGCCTGAGCGAAGCCAGCGGCAGGCAGCGGGGCGGCAGCCTGGTTGGTGTCGCCGTCATGGGCTTTCTGTCGGCGCTGATTGTGGGCCCCTGCGTGGCGCCGCCACTGATGGCCGCGCTGATCGTGATCGGCGCCTCGGGCGATGCCTGGCTGGGTGGCAGCGCGCTGTTTGCCCTGTCGATGGGCATGGGCCTGCCACTGATTGCCTTCGGCGTTTCCGCCGGCAAGCTGGTGCCCAAAGCCGGCGCCTGGATGGTGGTGGTGAAGCAGGTGTTCGGCGTGGGCCTGCTGGCCCTGGCCATCTGGATGCTGGAGCGCATCCTTCCGGGTGGCCTGATCATGCTGCTGTGGGGCGTTCTGGCCATCAGTTGCGGCGTGTACCTTGGCGCCTTTGAATCACTGCCGGCCGCGGCCTCTGGCTGGAAGCGGCTGTGGAAAGCCCTGGGCCTGGTGCTGGTGCTGCTGGGCGCGGTGGAAATCATCGGCGCCGCCGCGGGCGGCGACTACTGGCTGCGTCCGCTGGAAAGCTTTCGCGGCGGCCAGGCGGTAACCGCCGCCAAAGAGCAGGGCGCATTCCGGCGCATCAAGTCGGTTGAAGACCTGCAGGGCGCCGTGCAGCAGGCCAATGCCTCGGGCAAAGGCGCCATGCTGGATTTCTATGCCGACTGGTGCGTGGAGTGCATCCGCATGGAACGCAATACCTTCCATGAGCCGGAAGTGCTGGAGTTGCTGGCGCGGCTGCAGCCCCTGCAGGCCGATGTCACCGCCAATGATGTAACCGACCAGCAGTTGATGCGCGAGTTCGGCATCATCGGCCCGCCCGCCATCCTGTTTTTTGACCGCAATGGCCGCGAAATGAAGCAGTGGCGGCTGGTGGGCTACTTCCCGCCGGACGAATTCGCCGCGCATGTGCGGCAGGTTCTGGAGGCGCAGTGAGCTTCTCAACACCTGACTCAAAACCCGGCCTGAAATTCGGCTCGAAAGAGTCGGCGGAAACGGCATGACGTCCTCGAATCCCGAACGCCTGACTATCGCCCAACGCGTGTTGCTGGTTTCCATTGCCCTGGTGGCCGCCATCGGCGGCTCGGTGGCCTACCAATGGTGGGCTGGAACTCGAGTGCCAGAGTCGACCTTGGCATCAATGCCGGCAACGGTAACGGCATCGCCGGAATCGATCGTCGGCAACCTGAGGCCGGATTACACCCTGGGCAGCAGCACCGGCGAACGGGTGTCCGCAGCCGATTTTGACGGCAGCGTGGTGCTGGTCAATTTCTGGGCCACCTGGTGCGCGCCCTGCCGCGCGGAGATGCCCATGCTGGCGGAACTGCACCGCGAACTGGCGGACACGGGCTTTGAGGTGGTAGGCATCGCGCTGGATGAGGTGGCGCAGGCGCGCGAATTCGCCGCCGAACTCGGTATCGATTACCCCATTTTGGTGGGTTCCACCGACGTGATGACCGTAGTAATGTTGTACGGAAACCGCGGCGGCATGTTGCCTTACAGCGTGTTGCTGGACCGGGACGGCATCGTGCGGTGGACTTACCTCGGTGAACTGAAAGAAGATGAATTGCGCGCCCAGATCGAAGCGTTGTTGCCGGCACGTTCCGGCGAACGCGCGTGAGGCGCTGGTCACGGGAGCCCATTTGTGGCGATCTGCCGCAATACGGCGCCGAACTGTGGACAAACGGGTATCCATCATGCAGACTTGCTGTCCCCTGATCAGCGAGAGTAGCGGTGGCCAAGATACGGGTTATCAATGGACCCAACCTCAACCTGCTCGGCAGCCGGGAACCGGACAGTTACGGTTACCGCAGCCTGCAGGAAATCATGGAGGACCTGGAGCGCTTTGCCGCGGCCTGCGGGCATGAACTGAGCCACCGGCAGGACAACAGCGAAGGGGAGCTGGTCAACATCATCCAGCAATGCGCCATGGATGATATCGACTTCATCATCATCAACCCGGCGGGTTACACGCACACCAGTATTGTGTTGCGGGATGCCTTGCTGGCGGTGCAGATCCCATTCGTGGAAGTGCACCTTTCCTCCGTGCATGCACGCGAAAGTTTCCGCCATCATTCGTATTTCTCGGACATCGCCATGGGCGTGATCAGCGGCTTTCGCGGCGAGAGCTACATGCTGGCGCTGCAGGCCATCATCAACCACCTGGATCCCTGATTCAGTTTTTTTCAGACCTCATTGCCTGACGGCAGGAGTGGAGTTCACATGGATATCAGAAAAGTAAAAAAACTCATCGAATTGCTGGAAGAGTCGAATCTCACGGAAATCGAGATTGTCGAGGGCGAGGAGTCCGTGCGGCTCAGCCGCGGCAGCGTCGGCGCGCCGCCGGTGAGTTACATGCTGCCGCAGCAGGCAGCGCCCGCGGCCCCGGCACCCAGCACGCCCGCCGCGACGCCTTCGCCAGCGCCCGCCGCGGCGCCCAAGGCTTCAGCGCCCGCAGGCGCAGCGGCGGATGACCTGCCGGAAGGCGATGTGTTGCGCTCACCGATGGTGGGAACCTATTACTCATCGCCCAGCCCGGATGCCGATCCGTTCGTCAGCCTGGGGCAGAAAGTGTCCGAGGGCGAGACGCTGTGCATCATCGAAGCGATGAAAATGTTCAACCAGATCGAGGCGGAGTCCTCCGGCACCATCGTGGCCATCCTGGCCGAGAGTGGCCAGCCGGTGGAATTCGATCAACCCCTGTTCGTAATCCGCTGAGGTCACCATGGCCTTACTCGACAAAGTGGTGATCGCCAACCGCGGCGAAATCGCCCTGCGCATCCTGCGGGCCTGCCATGCCATGGACATCAAGACCGTGGCGGTGCATTCCACCGTGGACCGCAACCTGAAACACGTGGCCATGGCCGATGAATCGGTGTGCATCGGCCCGGCGCCGGCGCGGGAAAGCTACCTGAACATTCCGGCCATCATCGCCGCCACCGAGGTCACCGATGCGGTGGCCATCCATCCCGGTTACGGCTTCCTGGCCGAGAACGCCGATTTTGCCGAGCGTGTGGAGCAGAGTGGCTTCATCTTCATCGGCCCGCGGGCGGAAACCATACGCCTGATGGGTGACAAGGTTTCCGCCATCAAGGCCATGAAGGAAGCCGGCGTGCCCTGCGTGCCTGGCTCCGATGGCCCGCTGGGCGATGACCCGCAGGAATGCTCGGCCATTGCCCGGCGCGTGGGTTATCCCGTCATCATCAAGGCAGCGGCGGGCGGTGGCGGCCGCGGCATGCGCGTGGTGCACACCGAGGCGCATTTGCACAATGCCCTGCAGCTGACCCGCCAGGAAGCGCAGAGTGCGTTTGGCGATGCCACGGTTTACCTCGAAAAATACCTGGAAAACCCGCGCCACATCGAAATCCAGGTGATGGCCGACCAGCATGGCAACGCGGTGCATTTCGGCGAGCGCG
>CAYYCX010000028.1:0-41389 GCA_964470455.1 uncultured Wenzhouxiangellaceae bacterium | reverse complement strand
ATCGCCCGCCAGGCGAGCAATGTGTTTCGCATGAAGCTGCTGGGGGCGGAGGTGCGACCGGTCACCAGCGGTTCGAAAACACTCAAGGATGCACTGAACGAGGCCATGCGGGATTGGGTCACCAACATCGACGACACGTTTTACATCATTGGAACGGTTGCAGGACCGCACCCGTATCCGGTAATGGTGAGGGATTTCAACGCCGTGGTCGGGCGCGAAGCCCGGCGCCAGATGCTGGACCAGTACGACACACTGCCGGATGCGGTGGTGGCCTGCGTAGGCGGCGGTTCCAATGCCATCGGCCTGTTTCACCCGTTCATCGGGGACAGTTCTGTCAGGATGATTGGCGTCGAGGCGGCCGGCCGTGGCCTGGCCAGCGGCGAGCACGCGGCATCCTTGTGCGCCGGTCGTCCCGGCATCCTGCATGGCTGCAGGACTTACCTGATGGACAATGACGATGGCCAGATCATCGACACGCATTCGGTGTCCGCCGGCCTGGACTATCCGGGCGTGGGGCCGGAACATTCCTGGTTGAAGGATACGGGCAGGGCGGAATACGTCGGCTGCACCGACGAGGAAGCACTCGATGCTTTCCACAAACTGACCCGGCTTGAAGGCATACTCCCGGCGCTTGAAAGCAGCCACGCGGTCGCGTACGGCATGAAACTGGCCGCGACCATGCGCCCGGACCAGCATGTGCTGGTCAATCTCTCCGGCAGGGGCGACAAGGACGTTCCAACCGTAGCCGATCTGGAGCGCATCACATTATGAGCAACCGGATCGAACGCTGTTTTGCCGAGCTGGCCGCATCCTCACGCAAGGCGCTGGTGCCATTCATTACCGCCGGAGATCCGCACCCCGACTGGACCGTGGGCATCATGCACCAGCTGGTCGAGGCCGGAGCCAACCTGCTGGAGCTGGGCATTCCATTTTCCGACCCGATGGCCGATGGGCCTGTGATCCAGGCTGCGAGCGAACGCGCGATTCACAAAGGCGTGTCACTGCGTGGTGTTTTGGACATGGTGGCGAGGTTCCGGGAAACCGACAGCGTCACTCCGGTGGTGCTGATGGGCTACATGAACCCCGTCGAGCGCTATGGCCATGAGTCATTCGCCCAGGACGCGGCCCGCAGCGGTATCGACGGCATCCTGATGGTGGACTGCCCACCGGAAGAAATGACTGACCTGACGGCTTTGCTGGAAAAACACGGGGTGCAGGCGATCCGCTTGCTGGCGCCGACAACCACTCCGGAACGGATGAAACGTGTAACCGCGAATGCCAAAGGCTACCTGTATTACGTTTCCTTCAAGGGAATCACCGGCGCCGATCGCCTGGACCAGGCAGGCATCGTGGCGCCGCTGGAGCAGATCCGCCGATTGACCCAACTTCCCGTTGCCGTCGGTTTTGGCATCAAGGACGCAGCAACCGCGGCGGCAGTGGCCAGTGTGGCGGATGCCGTCGTCATCGGTAGCGCGCTGGTGGAAACGCTGTCGAAGGCGGATTCTGCCGAGCAGGCCAACCGGCTGGCCCATGAGTTTCTTGCGCCCGTGCGTAAGGCTATGGACAATGTGGCAGGATAAACGCAGCGCACGCTGCGCCAACCGCAACGGAGAAACGGCGCCATGAGCTGGTTCCAGAAGCTGATGCCATCACGGATTCGCACCGAGGGCGGCAACAAGCGCACTGTGCCGGAAGGGTTATGGACCAAGTGCCCGGAATGCACGGCAGTGCTGTACCGCCCGGAGCTTGAACGCAACCTGCTGGTCTGTCCCAAATGCAACAAGCATATGCCGGTTGGCGCCAGAACCCGCCTGTTGCAGTTTTTTGATCCGGAAACCACCCAGGAAATCGCTCCCGGCCTGGAACCGGCTGACCCGCTGAAATTCCGCGACACCAAGAAATACAAAGACCGCATTGCTGCCTCGCAAAAATCCACTGGCGAAAAGGATGCCCTTATCGCGATGCGCGGCAAACTGCATGGCGCCCCCCTGGTTGCCTGTGCCTTTGAATTCAATTTCATGGGCGGTTCCATGGGCTCCGTGGTGGGTGAGAAGTTTGCGCGTGCGGGGCAGGAGAGCTTGCGTACCCGTGCGCCGCTGGTGTGTTTTTCCGCCACCGGCGGAGCGCGCATGCAGGAAGGCCTGCTGTCGCTGATGCAGATGGCCAAAACCAGCGCAGTGCTGGCCAAACTGGCCGAAAGCGGCATTCCCTTCATCTCCGTCCTCACGCATCCCACCATGGGCGGTGTTTCCGCCAGCCTGGGCATGCTGGGAGATGTAAACATTGCCGAACCCGGAGCCCTGATCGGCTTTGCTGGGCCCCGAGTCATCGAACAGACCGTTCGGGAAAAGCTGCCCGAGGGTTTCCAGAGAGCCGAATTCCTGCTGGAAAAAGGCGCTATCGACATGATTGTAGACCGGCGGCAGATGCGTGAACAGATTGCGCGCCTGCTGGCGCTGCTTGGTGGGGGCGCGCAGCCACGCCCGGTTGCAGGTGAGTTGCTGCAACTGAACTAGGGCCTGTTAACACTACTTGAATCATCACTGCTGGTGGTCATTTTTTCGTCTGGCAAGGCGGAAGGAGTGCAATATAGTGAATCTATATAAACGACTGACAACGCAGCCAGGCGGAAAAAGGACCCCAGCCCCCGCATTTGATTGGAATGGGGTTGCGGCTGAAATCACCCCACTCGGCGTTACTCGTCACTTGTTTGGCGGTGCCAAACCGCGTTCCTCGTGCCTTGACTGGTGCGATTTCAGTCGCAACAGTGGCGATTCAAGTAGTGTTAACAGGCCCTGATAGGTAACCCGGCATCACGCTGGTCCCGGCCTGTACAGCACACATGTCCCCGCACGAAAGCCTGCCGAATAAGACGCCCGCTGATCTGCAAGGCTGGCTGCAACTGCTGGAAGTCCGCCATCCGAAACCGATAGATCTCGGGCTTGAACGGGTTGGACAGGTCTGGAAAAACCTCGGCAGTCCGCGCCCTGCATCTCGCGTATTTACCGTGGCCGGCACCAACGGCAAGGGTTCCACCGTAACCTACCTCGACGCCATGCTGTCAGCATTGTCCTGGCGCAGCGGCACTTACACTTCGCCGCACATTTTCCGTTATAACGAGCGGGTCCGGATCGAAGGCAAGGAAGCCACGGATGACGACCTCACATGGGCCCTGTCCTGTGTGGAAAATGCCCGGCAAGGGACCAGCCTGAGCTATTTTGAGCATGGCACGCTGGCCGCCTTCCTTCTGTTGCACCGTGCGCAACTGGATTTCGCGGTGCTCGAAGTGGGGCTGGGTGGCCGGTTGGATGCAGTGAACCTGATTGATGCCGATTGCGCGGTCATCACGCCCATAGGCCTGGATCACCAGGAGTTCCTGGGCCCCGACCGGGAGAGCATAGGCCGTGAAAAAGCCGGAATTCTGCGCCATGGCCGGTGCGCGATCAGTGGCGAGGCGGAGCCGCCCGCCAGCCTGCTGGTCCATGCGGCCGGACTCGGTGTTGACCTGCTACGCCTGGGCCATGAATTTTTTGTGGAACCGCTGGGCCAGGGCCTGCGCTGGTGGCGTGGCAACCAGCAATTGATATTGCCTTTGCCACCACTTGCCGGCCCGCACCAGCACCGGAATCTCGCCACCGCGGTGGCAGCGCTTACCACCTTGCTTCCAGAGGCCATGGCCAAACCGGAGAAACTGGCCGAAGGCATTCTGGCTGCGCGGCTAACTGGCCGATTGCAGCCCCATCCGGATGATTCGCGTGTGCTGGTTGATGTCGGCCATAATCCGCTGGCGGCAGAAGTGGTGGCGCAGGCATTGCGCAGCACGGGGCGAATGCCGGTCACCTGTGTGTTTGCCATGTTGCGCGACAAAGACGCAGCGGTGGTTGCGGGAATCCTGGATGAATGCGTATCGCGATGGCATTGCGCGAGCCTCGAGGGTGATCGCGGGCGCAGTGGCAGGCAACTGGCTGAGCTGGTGGATGCAACCGGCTGCCATGGAGCAATCCATGACTTTCCGGATGTTCCCGAGGCACTGCGGGCAGCACACCGGGATTTGCCGGAGCAGGGAACTGTCCTGGTGTTCGGCTCCTTCCTGACTGCCATGCAGGCTTTGTCGACGCGTTTTTGCAGTCCCGGCCGCTCGAATTAACACCGTATTTGCCATGCTGCTAGAATTCCCCGACACCCGCTGGGCAACTCCCGATCGTAAACGGCGGCAACCGGGCAAGCGCTGCGGTACAACCTGAATCCGGAAACGTGATTATGGACAGAGCTCTGAAACAACGGCTGGTTGGCGCCAGCGTGCTGATTGCGCTTGCCGTGATCGTCTTGCCGATGCTGCTGGGTGGCCGGCCCGAGCCGGGCCAGCAGGCATCCAGGCAGATTGAGTTGCCGGCGCGCCCTGACGGAGTTGAGTTCGAAACCCGCCGTTTCCCGCTGGGCAAGGAACCTGTCTTGCCACCGGCGAGGGATGCTGCAAGTGAGCCTTTGGCCACCGTTGATGATGCTGCCGAAACGGCTGGGCCGGAGGCTGACGTAGTCGGTACGGTGGAACCACCGGCCCCGATCCCGGAATCCTCCGCTGCTTCGGGGCAGGATGGAGCTGCGGAAGACACAACTCCCGGCATTTTGGCCGAAGAACAGGGTTTGCCACCGGTCACCGCGGTTGAGATACCGGTGAGCGAGAAAGTGGATTTACCAGTTGAAGACAAGCAACCAGAGGCAAAATCCGCCACTGCCACGGTTGCAGGCGGTACGGGACGCTACGCGGTACAGGTGGCCAGCCTGGGTAGTGAGGCCAATGCCAGGAAACTCCAGTCGCAGCTGGAGGCGAAAGGCTATGCGGTGATCCGTGACCGTATCGAATCCGACGTTGGCCAGTTGAGCCGAATCCGGGTTGGCCCCTATGGTTCGGAGGCGGCGGCAACAGCGGCCGCTCGAAAAATCCAGGGCCAGATAGACGGCGTCTCGCCGCGTACCGTGGATCTCCAGCCGGACGCAGCACAATCGCTTGATCCTTCAGACCCGCTGGTACGCTGGGTCGTGCAGCTTGGCAGCTTTGGTGAGTCCAGCAATGCCGAAAACCTGGTGAAACAGGTTCGCGAGCAGGGGCTCAGCGCCTACAGCGACCGCGTGACTTCCTCTTCGGGTTCGGTGATCAACCGCGTGCGGGTTGGGCCGTTCCTGCAACGCGAAGACGCATCCAGCGCTCAGGAGAAGATCAAAACCAGCCTCGGCATCAATGGCGTTGTCATGAGCGCTGACTGAGATGCCCATCACCGGTTGGACCACCCGCCAGGGCTGAGGCATGAGCTGGCCCGATTACGCCATCCTCGGCACCATTGCCATCTCGATCCTGGTCGGAGCCCTGCGTGGCTTTGTCAAGGAAGTGCTGGCGTTGGCCATCTGGGGCCTGGCATTCGTCCTGGCCTATCGCTTCGCGGGAGATGTGGGTACCCTGATGGAAACCCAGGTGAGCCTGCCCTCGGCGCGGCTGGCCATGGGTTTTGCCGGCATATTCCTGGTGGTGCTGGTGCTGGGCGGTCTGCTGGTTTACCTGGT
This sequence comes from uncultured Wenzhouxiangellaceae bacterium, assembly GCA_964470455.1. Taxonomy (GTDB): domain Bacteria; phylum Pseudomonadota; class Gammaproteobacteria; order Xanthomonadales; family SZUA-36; genus JAWXBM01. The sequence continues at coordinate 35,830 of CAYYCX010000028.1, read as the reverse complement.
TGGCCGGCTGGTGGAATCCACCGGCCTCAGTGGCACCGACCGCCTTCTGGGAGGAGTATTTGGCGCAGCCAGGGGCCTGGCCATCGTGGTTATGTTCCTGCTGATCGCCGGGCTGACCCCGATACCCGCCGATCCCTGGTGGAAAGAGTCCAGCCTGATCCAGCGGCTGATGCCACTGGTGTACTGGGTGGCGGAGTTTCTTCCCGAAAGCGCCAGCCAGCATCTCGACTTTGACCCACAATCCGCTGACAGGAATTCCGCCGATAAAGCCAAAGCATGAACCCATGCTCGTGGTAAACTGCGCCCCGGGCGAATCGCCATCGGTCTGAGCGGGTCAACTCATGTGTGGAATCATAGGAATAGTCGGAAACAGCGACGTTGCAGCGTCCATTTATGAAGCCCTGACCATGTTGCAGCACCGCGGCCAGGATGCCGCGGGAATTGCCACGCTGGAGGGTTACCAGATCAACCTGCACAAGGCCAGCGGCCTGGTGCGCGATGTGTTCGGCCCGGCTGAGATGCGCGCGCTCACCGGTACCGCTGGTATCGGACACGTTCGTTACCCTACGGCCGGCACGGACGAGACCGCCGAGGCGCAACCGTTTTACGTCAATTCGCCGTATGGCATTGTTCTGGGCCACAACGGCAACCTGATCAACACCGAAGCGCTCACCCAGGAACTGTTTGACAGCGACCGCAGGCACCTCAATACACGGTCTGATTCGGAGGTATTGCTGAATGTGCTGGCGCACGAGCTTTACGAACTCAAACCCAAATCCTTGCGGCCCGAGCATTTGTTTGCGGCAGTTGACACAGTGCACCGCCGTTGCAAAGGCGCTTACGCCGCGGTGGCCATGATTCCGGGCCAGGGCATGCTGGCATTCCGTGACCCATGGGGAATAAGGCCGCTGGTGCTGGGCAGGCGTGAAACGCTGAAAGGAGTTGAATACGCGGTTGCATCAGAGAGCGTGGCGCTCGATGGCCTGGGCTTTGAGTTCATGCGTGATGTTCGCGCCGGTGAGGCCCTGTTCATTTCCCTGAAAGGTGAGCTGCATGCGCATGAAAGCGCCCATGCGCAGCAACTGTCACCGTGCATTTTTGAGTACGTCTATTTTTCCAGGCCGGATTCACTGATCGATGACATCTCGGTGTACAAGGCGAGGTTGCGGATGGGCCAGGCCCTGGCCCGGAAAATCCTTCGCGAGCGGCCGGACCACGACATCGATGTGGTGATCCCGGTGCCGGACACCAGCCGCACGGCAGCATTGCCGCTGGCATTTGACCTCGATGTCAAATACCGGGAAGGATTCATCAAGAACCGTTATATCGGGCGTACTTTCATCATGCCCGGCCAGGAAGAACGCAAAAAATCCGTGCGCCAGAAACTCAATGCCATCGAGCTGGAGTTCCGCAGGAAGAATGTACTGATCGTGGATGATTCCATCGTGCGTGGCACGACTTCCAAGCAGATCATCCAGATGGCCCGCGACGCCGGGGCAAGAAAAGTCTACTTTGCCTCGGCTTCACCGCCGGTACGTTTCCCGAATGTTTACGGCATCGACATGCCGGCCACATCCGAGCTGATCGCGAGTGGCCGCAACCAGCAGGAAATTGAGCAGGAGCTCGGCGCCGACTGGTTGATCTACCAGGACCTGCCGGATCTCGTGGAAGCCTGCCGCGGCAACCGGAAAGGGGTGAGCCGGTTTGACACTTCCTGCTTCTCGGGAGAGTACGTAACCGGTGTCAGTGAGTCGTACCTGCAGGCATTGCAGGTGTCGCGTTCCGACCCCGTGCGCATGCAAAGGCGTGCCGCCAGCGTTCGATAGGTTCGGCAGTATCGTGTCCACCATGAACCGCGAAGCGATGTCCAAGGTTGACACCGCCTGGCTGCGCATGGAACAGCCCACCAACCTGATGATGGTCACGGGCATCATCGGCCTGGGGCCCAAGGCCAGCTATGAGCAGCTGTTGGCAACCATCAGCGAACGCTTTCTGGCGTTTCGCCGTTTTCGCCAGAAAGTGGCCACCACATCCTCCGGTTGTTACTGGGAAATCGATGAGGATTTCGACCTGCATGGCCACGTCCGTCGTGTGGCGCTTCCCGGTGCGGCCGACCAGGACGAGCTTGAGGAATACGTCAGTGATCTCGCCAGCACGGCGCTGGATCCGTCCAGGCCCCTGTGGCAATTCCACTTTGTCGAGAATTTTGTGGAAGGCCCGGTGGTGGTCATGCGCATCCATCACTGTTATGCCGATGGTATCGCCATGGTCCAGGTGCTGCTCAGCCTGGCGGATACCGAAAGAGTCGTCCGACCCCAAAACCTGAATGGCAAGGCCTGGAAAAACCAGCGCGTGAAAGAGTCGTCCGTTTTCCAGCGCCTTCTGGAGCCCGCCAAAGGCGGCGTGGATTTTGCCATCCAGAAATCGCAAAAACTGGTCGATGAAGCGATGCAGATTTTGCAGGAGCCCGACAAAGCGGGCGAATACATGGTGGTAGCGGGCGAATTGTTGCGGGAGTTGTCACAGGCCTTGTTGTTGCCCAATGATCCGCCCAGCCGTTTCAAGGGTCGGCTGGGAGTACGCAAACGGGTCGCCTGGGCCGAGCCGATTCCGCTGCAGGAAGTAAAGTCCCTGTGCCGCGTTCTGGGTTGCACTGTCAACGACGTGCTGATTGCCGCAGTCACCGGCGCATTGCGCTCCTACCTGCTCGAACGCGAATCCGATGCAAGCCAGCTGACGGAAATCCGCGCCACGGTACCGGTGAACCTGAGGCCACTGGAGCATGCGCGGGAGCTTGGCAATCACTTTGGCCTGGTTTTCCTGGCTTTGCCCGTCAATGAGGCCAACCCGCTGGAGCGCGTGTACCGGGTGAATGAACGCATGAATGAACTCAAAGCCAGCCGCCAGGCTACCGTGGCGTTTGGCTTGCTGGCAGCGCTGGGAATGGGGCCGCATGCTTTGCAGAAGCCGGCTCTGGACTTGCTCAGCGAGAAAGCCACCATGGTGCTGACCAATGTGCCGGGTCCGCAACAGCCGCTTTACCTGGCTGGCGGTGAAATCAAGGAAATGATGTTCTGGGTGCCGCAGTCCGGCACCATCGGCATGGGCGTCAGCATCCTCAGTTACAACGGCCAGGTATTTTTTGGGTTGATGACGGACCGGCGCTTGGTGAATGATCCGGCAAAGATCATTGACCGGTTCAGTGTCGAGCTGGACAAGCTGCTGAACCTTGCCATGATGTTGCCGCTGGACGAGCGTCCCAGTCGCGACATGGCTGAGGAGCTGCTGTCATGGGGTCTGGAAAATCTTCAGTCTGCCCCGGGGCCGCATCAAAGCTGACCCAAGGCCAGGCAGCTGTCCTGATTCACAGGCCAGCGAACGCAACAACGGTCAGCGTTCCTGTTTGCGCCAGCGTTCGACCAGGTCCTCGACACTGATTTCCGCCGGGCCGTGATGCCACTGTCCGGCGTAATCAATACTACTGGAATTCGGTGGCGGATCCGGCCGGAAAATCTGCACGCGGATCGGCATCGGAACGGCTTCGCCGACTACAATCGCTTCGCCCTGCGCCAGCGTGGACAGTGAGTCCAGCATGCCCTTGGCGGCATCGGGTACCAGTTCGCGTACGTAGTCCTGGTCATCCGGGTTGGAGATCCTCAGGCAGACAAAGCTGTTGCACTGGGCCAATACGGTTTCCGAAAGTTCGTGAGGGCGCTGGCTCACCACACAGAGCCCGACGCCGTATTTGCGGCCGGTTTTGGCGATTCGTTCCATGGCGCGTCGGGTTTGCTTGTGCTCGTCAGAATCACCGCGCGTGATATAGGAATGCGCTTCCTCGCAGATCAGGAATATCGGAAACTCCCGGCAACGGGGATTCCAGTAGTTGAACTCAAAGGCCAGGCGGCCAATCTGCGACGTTACCGTTGCATGGATGTCATAGGGCACCGCACTGAGATCGAGAACGGTAATTTTTGCATGGGGTTCGCCCAGGCCCACAAAATCGCGTAACAGGCCGGACAGGCTGCCCGAATTGTTACGCTTGGCCGGTTTCAGCAGAAAATCGTAGCGGTTGTCGTTCATGCGGCTCAGCAGCTTCACCAGCAACTGGTCGAATTTCCCAAACAGGGCAGTCTTGTCCTTACCGAAACTACTGGTGGCCTCATTGGCAACCTTGAAACGCTTGATCATTTCCTCAAGTGAAAAATACACCGGCGTATCCACCGTGATGTGGCTTTTCTCGAGGTCCGGGTTGGCTTCCCTCTTGAGTTCCAGGACGGTGTTGCGCAGGTAGGCAATCTGCACCGGCGCATCTTCATCCTCGGGATCAATGAGGAGCTCGACGAGGTCGGAAAAGGTCAGCAGCCAATAAGGCATTTCCAGTTCATCGGCATCAATGCAGCGCGTCATGTCCTTGGGAAAAGCGGAATGCGAACGCAAATCCGATTTCTTCATGCCGTACTCACCGTGCAAATCGAGCAGGATGATATGGGCATTGGGCATGGCGCGCAGGGCGGACTGGATAAGGCTGGTTACGGTCCACGACTTGCCTGCGCCGGATTGTCCCAGGATGGCGACGTGGCGGCCAAAAAATGAGGATGCATCAATATACGCTTCGATGGATTCGAATGAGCTGAGGCGGCCGACCTTGAAATCGGCATCCGCATAACCGGTGAACAGGCCACTCAACGCTTCCGCGGTTACGACATGCACTTCGGCGCCGGTGGTGGGGTAGTGCGCCACGCCGCGGTAGAAATCGCCCTGCTGGTTCAGCTCTCCCACCGGATTCATGCGTATCATGCGCACCAGTTCGCCGGCCGGCCCGCGTTGCTGCCACATGCTTTCCACCAGCGTGAGCACCTGGTAACCGTAGTGTGATACCCGCATGTAAGTGCCAACCTGGCCGACTTTGATGCGGTCACTGCCAATTACGATTTCAGGCTTGAATCCCTGGTCTTCGCCGATCAGTTCTGCGACGAAATCAGCGCCGGTTACTTCGACCACATGGCCGACCAGGCTGTGCTTGTCATTGTTGATTTCCATTGCCCTTTCCCTGGAGATTCGAATTCGCAACCCGTGGGCCCAAGAGTCATTGCTGAGCCCAATTCATCCTTGCCGGACTATCCTACCCTTATCTTGCGTATCCTGAAAGGTATCAGTGCCTTGTAGCGCAGTTTGAATGAATGACATCACATCGATGCCGGTTCCGGTTTGCCTTCTTCCGGGCTGGCAAACGCCTATTCCAGTTCATTCTGGGCCGCCGCGATATCCAGTTGTTCCATGGCGTCACGGGGCGTCATCTCTGAAGCTTTCACGTAGAGTTCCGTCACCTCGTTCAGCCGTTTGTCGCCATACAGAAGGTACAGGCCATTGCCGTATTCGATATGGGCAATGGGTGAGTCCGGAGAAAGCCTGATTGCTGTTTCGAAATGCTTCAGTGCTTCCTTTTCGCTGGCGCCATAGGTGACGGAGCCCAGCATTTTCCCGACTTTATTGATAATTTCAGAATGATACATTCCCATCGCCGTATGGGCTTCGGCATGTTTGGGTTGCAGTTCAAGCGTGGTGTTCAGGCTCTGGGCAATTTTTCCGCCTATGCCTTGTTTCAGTGCTTTTACGACAGAAATGCTTTGGCTGTAACGGCCGAGGTTGAAGGCGTGAAAGTAGTGGGCGTTGGGGTCGTCCGGCATGGCTGCGATGGCCTTTTCCGCCCTGGTGATGGCGGACTTGAAGCAGTCGATCTGTTTTCTTTCATTATCTTCAAGGTAAGTTGCGTAGATTCCCGTGGCCTTGTTGGCCACAGCGTGAGCCTTCAGGCCAACCTTGTCGGCCAGAATCACCGCCTGTTGGAATTCACCGGAGTGAAACAATCGCCAGGCCTGCTGGATGTCAGCGTCTTCAGGAAAAGGTTCACAATCGCCGAGATGGAGTTGCTTCCAGGCTTTTTTCAGCCCCCCGCCGGCAAAACCGAATTTTTGATTGTCATGAGGGAACGCATTCCATTTACTCATCAAGTCTCTCCTGGTTCAGAGGGCAGAAAGCAACACAACGAAATCGCCATGAAGGAAAACGCGTTTTTAGTGTGATCACTCTAATTTCGACCCCTAGAATAGCGCCATCATTTGATGAAGACACCTGAAAAGGAGGATGTCATGGCTAAGAAGACGTTGAAAAAGAAAGTGGCTGGAAAGCAGTCCGGTAAACCGGCGAACACCGCTGCAGCAGTAAACAAGGCAGCAGCTCCAGTAATTGAGTCAGCTCGCGAAATCTGGTTGGCCGGGTTGGGTGCCTTTAACGTAGCCCAGCAGGAAGGTTACAAGGTGCTTGAAGAAGGCAGCAAGATTTTTGAAAAGCTGGTTGCCGAAGGCAGCAAAGTCGAATCCAGGACCCGCAAGGAAGTCGAGGGTGCCGTGAGCGACATTCGCAGCGAAGTGGAAAGTCGGGTTTCGGAAGCAAAAAGCCAGGCGAGAAGCCAGGCTGACGCCGTACGCAAGCAGGCAGTGGACAATTGGGACAAGCTTGAGAAGATTTTCGAAGAGCGCGTTTCCCGCTCGCTTACCAAGTTGGGTATTCCGGGCAAGGATGAAGTCAACAGGTTGTCTGATCGTATCGCTGAACTCACCAAGCGTGTTGATGCGCTCGACGCCAAGCCTGCCAAAGCCGGTAAGGCGACAAAGCCCACGCGTAAAACCGCGGCCAAAAAGGCTGCGGCCAAAAAAGCTCCGGCCAAGAAAGCTGCGCGCAAGGCCGCAAAGCCCGCGGCAGCCCGCAAGACTCCCCGCAAGGCAGCGGTGAAGAAAGCAGCAGCCAAGGAATCAGCAGTAGCTCCTTCAGCCAGCTGAGGTTTGAAAACCTGAACGTGGCGATAGACGCCAGCATTAAAAGACCAGCCCCGGCTGGTCTTTTTTTAACGGCCTGGCGTCAGTCAATTGAGATAGGATTGCACTAGCGCCGTGAATTGTGCGCGGTCCTGCGGGCGCAGGTAGGGCACCAGCATTTGCAGGACTCCGGCAATTGCCGTCGATTGCACATCACCTGTGGCGAGGGCATCATTCCGGACCAGGTCCGCATACGAAACCCAGTAGGTCAACGCCAACATCAGGTTGTTCAGCAACAGTGATTTTTCCGTTGCTGCGATCCGCAACTTATCCTGCCGCTCGAGGTTTTGAATCAGCTGGCCTACTGCCTGACGTTCCAGGTTCAGCAGTGCGAGAAAGGCTTTTCTCAGATCCGGAATCTGCCCGGTCAGGTCCTGAAGGTTGCGGTAAAGAAACCTGAACTGGCCTTTCAGCTCAAACGAGAGATGTAACTGGAACCACAGGTCTTCAGCTTCCAGGGCCGGGCCTTCCGGAACGTCCAGCAGAGGCCGGAACTGAGCGAGGAATCGCTTGAACAACTCCAGCACAATGTCGTGTTTGCTGCGGAAATGGTAGTAAAGGTTTCCTGGGCTGATGTCCGCCTCGAGCGCAATCTGGTTGGTGGTGACGTGAGGTTCCCCCAGCGTGTTGAACAACTCCAGGCTGGTTTGCAGGATATGTTCACGGGTATCCCTTTTCACTGGAGTCCCCGATGCTCCGGGTTCGGTTCAGATTTTGCCACCGAGCTTGCGCACCAGGTCCACATATTCCTTCCTGGCATTGGCCTGGGTCATACCCTTCAGTTTGCTCCAGGCGTCAAACTTGGCGCCTCCCACAAAATCCATGAATCCGGGCCGTTCGCCGGAAACATCTCCGGATGAGCCCTGTTTGTAAAGGGCATAGAGTTTCAACAGGGTGTTGTTGTCGGGCTTTTCCGGAAGTGACTTGGCAGCGATGGCTGCCTGTTCAAACTGTTGATCGGTCTCGTTCATGATGTTTTCCTGGCTGGTCCCAAGGCTGGTTATCATGCTAACGCATTCTGGTAAGATCGTCATGGAACAGTTGCGACTCTGTAACTGGCGCTGGTCGGCTGTTCGCACCCGGTCATTCCATTCGTTGAGTTGCAGGAACGCCAGAACGGATTATTCGTGAAACGGAGCCAAGCAATGAACTATTTCGTTACCGGCGGCACGGGATTCCTGGGTCAGAATCTCATTGAACGACTGCTGAAGCGCAAGGGAAAGATTTACGTTCTGGTACGTTCGGGATCCCGCGACAAGTTCGAGAAGCTCAAGAAAAAATGGGGTAACGACGCCAGGCGCGTCATTTCAGTCACGGGCGATATCGGCAAGAAAAACCTGGGCATCACTCCCGCAAGGCGGAAAGAGCTCGAAGGCAACATCCAGCATTTTTTTCATTTGGCTGCGATTTACGATATCAAGGCTGACGCCAATAGCCAGGAAGTCGCCAATATCGCGGGCACAACCCATGCCGTTGAATTCGCCGAAGCGGTGAAGGCCAAACGCTTTCACCACGTCAGTTCCATCGCAGCTGCGGGTTTGTATCCCGGTACATTTCGCGAGGATATGTTTGAAGAGGCGCTCGGGCTTGATAATGCTTACTTCCGGACCAAGCATGATTCCGAAGGCATCGTGCGACACAAATGTGATATTCCCTGGCGCATCTATCGCCCGGGTATTGTCGTCGGCGACTCCAGGACTGGTGAAATCGACAAGATCGACGGCCCGTACTATTTCTTCAAGCTGATCCAGAAAATGCGTCGCATGATGCCTCCCTGGATGCCGGCCATCGGGCTAGAGGGTGGCCGCCTGAACATCGTGCCGGTGGATTTCGTGGTTGACGCCATGGATCACATTGCTCACAAATCGGGCGAGGACGGAAAATGCTTTCACCTGACCGATCCACACCCCTTGCGGATTGGTGAGGTGCTCAACCTGTTCGCCGATGCAGCGCACGCGCCACAAATGACCATGCGCATCGATGCGCGGCTGTTCAATTTCATTCCTTCGGTGGTCAAGCAGGGCATCATGATGCTGCCGCCGGCCCGCAGGATCCGTAACCAGGTGCTCAAGGATCTGGGCATTCCACCCGAAGTACTGGAGTTCATCAACTATCCCACCAAGTTTGACAGCCGCGAAACCGAACGGGCGCTGAAGGGGACCGGAATTTCCGTGCCCTCACTGGAAGACTATGCCTGGCGGTTATGGGACTATTGGGAACGCCACCTGGATCCCGATCTGTTCATCGACCGCAGCCTGAGGGGTCACGTCAAAGACAAAGTGGTTGTGGTTACCGGTGGTTCGTCCGGAATAGGATTTGCCACCGTCAACATGATGGCGCGCGCCGGTGCCAAGGTGGCCATTGTGGCGCGTGACAAGGAAAAGCTGGCCGAAACCGTCAAGGAAATCCGTGAAGCCGGGGGGCAAGCGTGGAGTTATTCCGCGGATCTGTCGGAAATTGCCGCCTGTGACCGGGTGGTCAAGGAAATTCAGGATGAACTCGGGCCCATCGATATCCTGGTCAACAATGCCGGGCGCTCGATTCGCAGGTCGATTTCGGCATCCTATGACCGGTTCCATGACTTTGAACGCACCATGCAACTCAATTACTTCGGCAGCCTTCGCCTGATCATGAATGTGCTGCCGGTGATGGAGGCCCGCCACAGTGGCCAGATCATCAATATTTCATCGATTGGCGTTTTGACCAATGCGCCGCGGTTTTCGGCTTACGTGGCTTCCAAGGCCGCGCTGGATTCTTTTTCGCGCTGCGCCGCGGCAGAGTTCAATGATCTCGGTGTGAGTTTCACCACCATCAACATGCCACTGGTGCGCACGCCGATGATCGCGCCCACCCGCCTGTACGACAATGTGCCCACCATCACACCCGAAGAGGCCGCCAACATGGTGAAGCAGGCGGTAATCTACCGGCCGCAACGCATCGCTACCCGCCTGGGCGTGTTTGCGCAGGTACTCCATGCGGTGGCGCCAAAAGTGGCTGAAATCGTGATGAACAGCGCATTCCGGATGTTCCCCGACTCAGCCGCGGCTCAGGGTATCAAGGAAGGGCAGGTTCAGGCTTCACAGGAGCAATTGGCATTCGCCAGCCTGATGCGGGGGATTCATTGGTGAACAGGCCCTAATTGAAGCAGGGAGTAAACCCATGTTGAAGCTGAATGACGCAGCGCCCGACTTTACCCTGGCGGATGACCAGGGAGGCCGGTTCAGGCTTTCCAGCCATCGTGGAGAAAAAGTCCTGCTGGTTTTCTATCCCGGGGACAACACGCCGGTGTGTACGGCCCAGTTGTGTGAATACCGGGATGGTATCGAAGCGTTTGAAGGGCTGGGTGTAAAGGTGGTAGGAATCAGCAAGGATGACGCTGCCTCGCACCAGAAGTTCCGCGAGAAGCATCAACTACCTTTTACCCTGCTCAGTGATCCGGATCTGAAAGTTGCCGCCCTTTACGACAGTAAAGGAATGCTGGGAATGAAGCGGTCGGTTTTTCTGGTTGATGAAGCAGGGTTGATACGCTACATCCACGTTGAGAGCCTGGCACTGTTCCGGCGCAGCAAGGATGAACTGGTGGCGGCGATTGCCGCCAGCGGGAGTGCCTGATCAGCCCGCCTCATGTCTTCCGCAGCAAAGGCTTTTCGCTCGGCGCTGGAGAGCAACCGGGAATTTGCCAGCGAAATCGAAACTCCGGAATTTCCCCTGCAGGAATTCCTGGCGGTGCAGGAATGGCAGAGAAACCGCTTCAGGGTGACTTACGCGGATTTTACCGCCCGGCCATCCGACCAGCCTGCCTGCGAGTTTTTCCTGCAGGAGCTATACGGCGGCCTGGATTTCCGGAAGCGCGACCAGGACGTAAGCCGGGTGGAGCCCGTGATGAGCCGCCTGTTGCCTGACAAGGCATTGCGGGCGTTGGCCGAAGCCCTGCGATTGCAGCGAATCAGCCTGGACCTTGATCTGTCGATGGCACTTGAAATGCGCGCCAGTGGCGAGCTTGAGCTGGACGACCGGAGTTATGTGCGGACGTACTGCCGGGTTGGCAGGCCTGAACAGCGGCAGGCTCAAATTGACATGATTCGCAGCCTGGGGCATGAGTTGCAGTCACTGACCCGTACTCCGATGCTGCTGGCGCTGGTGAAGGCGGTGAGAAAACCTGCCATTGCCGCCGGTTTTGGCGAATTGCAGGCATTCCTGGAAAATGGCCTGTCTTCATTCCGGCAGTTGCGGGATGCAGGCCAGTTTGTTGAGTCCATCCACCAGCGCGAATCCCGTCTGATGCACCAATGGTTTGCCAGTTGCAGTGATGCCGGCGCTGTTCAGGTCAGTCACTGAAGGTGCAATTGAAATGTTCCTTCAGGTACCGGCGGATTTCACTTTCAAACCGTTCCTTGAACATCGACAGCAGGAATCCGAGTTCGGCCAGGATATGAATCTGCTTGCCGTCCACCTTGATGCTGCCACTGACTCCGGTGCGTTCAAAATGGATGGTGTCGTCTTCCCAGCCATAATCAATATCGAACTTTTCCGCCAGGTCCTGCGCCAATTGGTCAGCAGCATCCTGGGCCTGTTCGCGGCTCATTTTGTGTCGGGCGTGAATGTCGATTCCGGGCATGGCGGCGTAAATTGAACGGGAATGATTGCAGTTTAGTGTTTGGCGCTTCCGGCAGCCAGTGCCTTTGTCGACAGGGCGTCTCATGAACCGTTTCCGTCGCTGGGCTGCCATTTTCCTGCTGTTTTTCATGCTGGCGGGGTTGCTGGTGTTTTTTGCCGCCGGCAACTGGCTGGAAACACCCGCGGGGAGACACCTGCTGCAGCAGGAATTGGGCAAGGGCCTTGGCGTCAAGGCGGACCTGCAAGGTGAGTACGCGCTGGAGTTGTTTCCCGGATTCCGGATCAATGGCCGGCAGTTGCAACTGAGCGACCCGGCCAGCGGGCAAACCCTGGCCAGCCTGCAAAGCTATCAGCTGCATCTGGCTTTGTGGCCCCTGCTGAAACAGCGGATCATCATTTACAGGGTGGCAGCCAGTGATGGCTTTGTTGACCTGGATCTGCTGGCCGGCCCAGAGGAGGGGCCGGGCCAAAGCACAGGCAGCGAATTGCCCAGCATCCGTACGCTCGAGTTGACCAGGCTGAGAGTACTGAAATCAACCGGCGACTTGCTGACGATAGACCACATGCAGCTTGATGACTTCGCCAGCGGAAGGCTGTCCCCCGTGAGCCTGGGCTTGTCCCTGCCCAATGACCAGGCCTCGACCAGCCTCATTGAGGTGCAAGGCCAGGTGCAATTTGTTCCTGAACCTTTGAACGTGGCGCTGGATATCGATGCCGCATCGGTTCGAATCAGCGGGCAGGGTGTGCCGGTGGGTTCCGGAAAACTGACATGGTCGCAAGGCTCCGGCGAGATTGGCGGCGTGATCAAGGGCAACCTCGCCGGATACTCCAGCCAGGTGGAGCTCACCGCTGCGACCAGGCCCCCAATGCAGGGCGACCTCTCGGCAAAGCTGCAGTCAATGGATCAACGCAGCATCACCGTGGGAATCGCGTTTCGCGAAGACGCCGGCCTGTGGCGCTTTCAGCCTGTGCAGTTGGTGCTCGACGGCCAGCACCTGGCAGGGCAGGGATGCCTGAGTCTGGATGAGAGAGTTCGCCTGCAGGCGCAGTTGCACTCTGCCGAGCTTGATCTGGACAGGCTTCAAAGCCTGCTTCCTCAAGGCCTGGTGCCGGACACCGAAAACCCGACGGATGCTGGGAACCCGTTGCCATTCGACCTGGCCGTGGAATTGCGCGTGGACAAGGCCCGTGTTTCCGGAGCAGAGGCAACCGATGTGCATGTGCTGTTGGGAACCCCGCCCGACTGTGGCGTCGACACGGCGATGGAGCAACAACAATGACCCAAAGAAAGACGCTGGAAAAAAGTCGCTGGGCGGCAGCTTGAGCCTTGCTTTACAATCACCAGTTCGTTTCCAATGGCCGGGCCAGAATTTTTCATGCCAAGCAAGAAGCCAAACAAAAAAGCAACAGAAGGCCAGCAACAGCTCGAGTCGGTGCGTCACGAAATCGACCAGTTGGACCGGCAAATCCAGGAATTGATCAGCGCCCGAGCCCGCCTGGCATTTCGCGTGCGCGCCAGCAAGGGCGAATTCACTCATGCGGTTGATTACTACCGGCCGGAGCGGGAAGCGCAGGTGCTGCGCAATGTGATCCAGCGCAACCAGGGGCCCCTGAGCGATGCCGAAATGGTGCGGCTGTTCAGGGAAATCATGTCGGCCTGCCTGGCGCAGCAGGAGCCCCTGAAAGTGGCCTACCTGGGCCCGGAAGGGACTTTCACGCAGCAGGCGGTAAACCGGCATTTCGGTCACTCGGTACTGGCCCTGAGTCACCCCAGCATCGAGGGCGTGTTTGAGCAGGTGCAGAGTTCCGAAGCCGATTTCGGAGTCATTCCGGTGGAGAATTCCTCCCAGGGGATTGTCAGCCATACGCTTGACATGTTCCTGAGTTCGGACCTGCACATCTGTGGTGAAATCGAGCTGCGCATACACCAGAACCTTCTGACCCACGCGCGCAATCTGAACCTGATTGAGCGTATTTATTCGCATGAACAATCACTGTCCCAGTGCAAGGCATGGATACGCGCGCACCTGCCGGACGCGGAGCTGATTGCGGTGGGCAGCAATGCTGAAGCGGCCAGGCGCGTCCGGAACGCGCCTGAAGCGGCAGCCATAGCAGGGCGATCCGCTGCCGAGGTTTACGGTGTTCCCATCCTGTTTGCCAACATCGAAGACCGTCCGGACAACACCACGCGCTTCCTGGTGGTGGGGCGACATTTGCTGGCGCCATCCGGCCGTGACAAGACGACACTGCTGCTGGCTGGCCACAATGGTCCCGGCCTGCTGTTCAGCCTGCTGAAGCCCTTTGACAAGCAATCCGTCAACATGACCCGCATCGAGTCCCGGCCTTCCAGCATGGGTAAATGGGAATACGTATTTTTCGTGGATGTGGACGGACATGCGCAGGATGCACCGGTTGCGGCGGCCCTGAAGGAATTGAAACAGGTCAGCAAACTCTGTCGCGTGCTGGGCTCCTATCCGCGGGCAGTCACAACCGATTCACCGCCTGGAAAAACCGGCAGCAAGCTGGCGGGCGGGCCACCCAAACGTTCCGCCCGGCGAACAACTCCTCGTAAACCCGCTGCGAAGCCTGCCAGGAAATCAACCGCGAAATGATGCTGTCCACCACCCAGGCTGCCGCACTAGGGGGCGAATTGATGCCGCCCGGCGATAAGTCCATTTCCCACCGCGCACTCATTTTTGCCGCACTGGCGCAAGGCGAGTCGCACATAGAGGGCTTGTTGGTATCGGCCGATGTGGATGCCACTGCGGCCGCCTGCGAGCAGTTGGGTGCGACCCTGTTTCGGGAAAAGCAAGGGGCATCCTCCAGTGTGCGTGTTCTGGGTACCGGTGAAAAAGGCCTTTCCCGACCAACCCAACCTCTGGATATGGGCAATTCCGGTACGGCGATGCGCCTGCTGGCCGGCGTGCTTGCGGCCCAGTCATTCGACTCCGTGCTGATTGGCGACGCCTCGCTCAGCCGCAGGCCGATGCGCCGCATCATGGAACCGCTGGCTCGCATGGGTGCAAGAATCACCGCGACTGAAAACGGTACGGCGCCACTGCATATCAGCGGCAACCAGAAGCTGAAAGGAATCGAATACGCGTTGCCGGTTGCCAGCGCCCAGATCAAATCCTGTGTCCTGCTTGCCGGACTTTACGCCAGCGGCAGCACCTGCGTCACCGAACCCGGCAATAGCCGTGACCATACCGAACGCATGTTGCCGGTATTCGGGGTTGCGGTGGAACCGCCCTGCTGTGTTCGCGGCGGCAGCCGGTTGAAGGCCACGAATATCCAGGTGCCCGCGGATATCTCTTCGGCGGCGTTTTTCATGGTGGCGGCAGCCATCGTTCCTGGCTCCGAATTGTTGTTGCTGAATGTGGGAATCAATTCAACCCGTGATGGAATCGTGCGGGTCATGCAGGCCATGGGTGCCGATGTGGAACTGCAGAACACGCGTTACTTTGGAGAAGAGCCGGTCGCCGACATCCGCGTGCGGTATCGTGATGGCCTGAACGGTATCGACATTCCTGAAGATTGGATTCCGTCGCTGATTGACGAGCTTCCCATCATCATGGTTCTTGCTACTTGCGCCGAAGGGGTGACCCGCATTCGCGGCGCGGAAGAGTTGCGCGTCAAGGAAAGCGACCGGATCGCGGTGATGGCACGCGGCCTGGAAACGCTCGGGGTGCGGCTGCAGGAGTACAGTGACGGCATCGATATCCATCGCAGCCGGCTATCCGGCGGCGAAGTGGACGGTGAAGGCGACCATCGTTGCGCCATGAGTTTTTGCATAGCAGGGCAGATTGCCGGCGGGCCTGTGCTGGTTGATGGCGCCAGTCACATCAATACCTCTTACCCGGACTTTGTCGCTCACTTGCTAAGGGTGGGCGGGCAGGTTGCAGAAATTGCCGAAACCGGCGGGATCTTGTCCACCGGTGACTGAGCCAGTGCCTGATCAAGCGCCTGTCATCACCATTGACGGGCCGGGTGGCTCCGGCAAGGGAACCGTATCGTTGCGTTTGGCGGAACAGCTTGGCTGGCACCTCCTGGACAGCGGGGCCTTATACCGCCTGGTGGCAGTTGCCGCATTGCAGGATCAATTGCCGCTTGATGATGAGGTTCTCCTGGGCCACCTGGCCGCGTCTCTCGATGCGGGTTTCACGGTAACGAACCGCGAAATGAAAGTCATGCTGAACGGCCAGGATGTCAGCCAGCAACTGCGCAGTGAGGAAGTCAGCGCGCTGTCTTCCCGACTGGCGGCCTTGAAGGAGGTTCGGGCAGCACTGGTGGACCGGCAAAGAGCGTTTCGCCGGCATCCCGGGCTGGTAGCCGACGGTCGAGACATGGGAACGGTGATTTTTCCCGATGCTCCGTTGAAAATTTACCTCACCGCCAGTGTCGAGGTGAGGGCGCGGAGACGCTATAAGCAGTTGAAAGAAAAAGGGGAAAGTGTTAACCTTCCGCGCCTTTTCCGGGAGATCGAAGAGCGAGACCGCAGGGACCAGAACCGTCCTGTGGCGCCGCTCAGGCCCGCTTTTGATTCGCACATCATTGACTCCTCGGAGCTCAGCGTTGACGAAGTGCTGGGAAAGATTTTGGCTTTATGGAAGGAATGCCAGGCAAATAGCTGATTTACCTGGTAAAAAATATTTGGCGCCGCCGGCTGGCGGAAACATCAACGGGTGCCGCAAGGCCCCATAACCTTGGGTGGGTGGCTGTCAATCCCGGCAGTTCACCCGTGAGTAAATATCAACATGACTGAAAGTTTTGCAGAATTATTTGAACAAAGCCTGGCCATTCAGGACCTGAAACCGGGCTCCATCGTAACCGGCACTGTTATGGAAATCCGCGATGACGCTGTCATCGTCAACGCCGGTCTCAAGTCAGAAGGTGTGGTTCCCATCGTCCAGTTCAGAAACCTCAAGGGTGAGCTGGAAGTCGCCGTCGGTGATGAAGTGCAGGTTGCACTGGAGGCCGTGGAAGACGGATTCGGAGAAACCCGCCTGTCTCGTGACAAAGCCAAGCGTTCCATGGTTTGGGACAAGCTGGAAGAAGCATTCGAGGGTGATGCCACCATCGAAGGCAAGATCAGTGGCAAGGTCAAGGGTGGTTTCACCGTCGACATCGAGGACATCCGCGCCTTCCTGCCGGGTTCACTGGTCGATGTGCGCCCGGTGCGCGACCCGACCTATCTCGAAGGCAAGGATCTGGAATTCAAGATCATCAAGCTGGATCGCAAGCGCAACAACATCGTGGTTTCCCGCCGCGCCGTGGTTGAGAAGGAATTCAGCGCAGAACGTGAAGCCCTGCTGGACCGCCTGGAAGAGGGCGTGATCGTCAAGGGCGTGGTGAAGAACCTGACCGACTACGGAGCCTTCCTGGACCTGGGCGGTATCGATGGCCTGCTGCACATCACCGACATGGCCTGGAAGCGTGTGCGCCATCCTTCCGAAGTGGTCAACGTTGCCGATGAGCTTGAAGTTCGCGTGCTGCGTTTCGACCGCGAACGCAACCGTGTGTCTCTCGGCCTGAAGCAGCTGGGTGATGATCCCTGGTCCGACCTGGCCCGCCGCTACCCCGTGGGTGCGCGCCTGTTCGGTGTGGTTTCCAATATCACCGATTACGGCTGCTTCGTTGAAATCGAAGACGGCGTTGAAGGCCTGGTTCACGTATCTGAAATGGACTGGACCAACAAGAACGTCAATCCGGCCAAGGTGGTTCATACCGGTGACGAAGTGGAAGTCATGGTGCTGGACATCGATGAGGAACGCCGCCGCATTTCACTCGGCATGAAGCAGTGCCAGGCCAATCCCTGGGAAACTTTCGCTGCTACCCACAACAAGGGTGACAAGGTTTCCGGCGCCATCAAGTCCATTACCGATTTCGGTATCTTCATCGGCCTTGACGGTGGTATCGACGGTCTGGTGCATTTGTCAGACATTTCCTGGCACGACGTGGGCGAAGAAGCCGTGCGCAATTACCGCAAAGGTGAAGAGCTGGAAGCCGTGGTGCTGGCGGTTGACCCCGAACGTGAGCGCATCTCATTGGGCATCAAGCAGCTGGACCAGGATCCGTTTGCCACTTACATGGCTGAACATCCGCGTGGTTCGCTGGTGAAAGGCAAAGTGAAAGAAGTGGACGCCAAGGGCGCAGTCATCGAACTGGGTGAAGGCGTCGATGGTTACTTGCGTGCTTCGGAAATCCGCAAGGAGCGGGTGGAGGACGCCAGCAAGGAGCTCTCAGTAGGTGATGAAGTGGAAGCCAAATTCATCAGCATTGACCGCAAGAGCCGTACGCTGAGCCTGTCGATCCGCGCCAAGGATGACGCTGAACTGGCGGAAGCGCTGGAAGAGTACCAGTCCAGCAATGCAGCCAGCGGCACCACCTCTCTGGGAGACCTGCTCAAGGAGCAGTTGGACCAGGACCAGGAACAGCCCTGATTCCCTCGGGAGCCGGCGTCTTGCCGGCTCCCGCTGGATTTGTTCCCACCAATAAGAAAATCTGATGCTGTAAATCGAGGGACAAGGAAATCTCTACATGACCAAGTCAGAACTGATCGACAGGCTTTCTGCGAACCAACGACACCTGGCCCACCTGGACGTAGAACTGGCCGTCAAATCCATTCTGGAACAAATGAGTGCCGCGCTGTCCGGCGGTGATCGAATCGAAATTCGTGGCTTTGGCAGTTTTTCCCTGCACTTCCGTGCGCCGCGCATGGGGCGCAACCCCAAAACCGGTGAAGCCGTAGCTTTGCCCGGCAAACACGTTCCACACTTCAAACCGGGAAAAATGTTGCGCGAGCGGGTCGACCTGACCTCACCATCCAACGACGAATAATTCCAGCCGGGTTATCATTGCCCGGTCACTCACATGCCTGGTTGACAGGTACTGCCATCCGGGCCAAGCATAATGGAATGCCCGCCTTGAGGCCTGGAGTTGATCGTGTTTCGAATCGGATTTGTGCTCGTGGTGCTGTTTGCCATCCTCCTGGGCATAGTAACTGGCGCCCTTAATCCCGCAATCGTGAATGTTGACCTGCTGTGGTTCCAGCTTGCCTGGCCGCTGGGGTTGACCCTGATTTGCGTGCTGGTGCTGGGCGTCCTTGTGGGGTTATTGCTTGCCAGCCTGTTTTCCATCTGGCCGCTGAGAATGCGGTTGCGCAAGGCGGAAAAGCAGCTGGCCTCCAGGTCACCGGTTGAGGCAAGCATGACGGATACCGGAAATGCTTGATTGGTTGTCGTGGTTGTTGCTGCCGATAGCGGTTTATTTCGGCTGGTGGCTGGCCAAGAACTATGACCGTTCGCTCACCCGCAAGAAAAATCGCAGTTTCAACGACCAGTATTTCCAGGGGTTGAACTACCTGCTCAACGAGCAACCCGACAAGGCGATCCAGGTCTTTCTTGAGTTGGCGGAAGTGAACCAGGATACGGTTGAAACCCACCTTGCGCTGGGCAACCTGTTTCGACGCCGTGGCGAGGTGGACCGGGCCATCCGCTTTCACCAGAACATCATCGCGAAATCCGACTTGCGGCCGGAACAACGTACCCAGGCCCTCCTGGAACTGGGTGAAGACTACATGCGGGCGGGTTTGCTCGACCGGGCCGAGCTGTTGTTTTCGGAATTGATCGAGCGTGACGCCCAGACGCCATTGGCATTGCGGAACCTGCTGGACATCTACCAGCAGGAAAAGGATTGGCAGAAAGCTTTGCTTCAGGCGGAGCGTCTAGAGCAGGTCGACGGCGCGCATTACGGCGGCATGATGGCGCAGTTCTGCTGCGAACTGGCCGTGAAGGCGCTGGCTGGCGGTGAAATGGAAACGGCCAGGAAACATCTTCGCCAGGCGCGCCGGCATGATCCTCAAAGCATACGCAGCCGGCTGATCTGGGCCGACATCGCGGCGGGGGAGAAAGACTACGAAACCGCTCTGGCGGCATTCGAGGAGATTGCCGGGCTGAACCCCCAGTTCATTCCCGACCTCATTGAACCTTACCTGCAGGCTGCCGAATCAGCCGGGCAAAATTCCAGGGCCCATGAGAACCTGCGGAAATGGGCGGAAAGCTACCAGGGCATTTCGCTGGTGCTCAAGCTGACCGACCTGCTCATGCAGGAGAAAGGCGCAGCTGAAGCAACGCAATACCTGGCGGATTCATTGAACGCCAAGCCGTCGGTGCGCGGCCTGGACCGCCTGTTCGAATTGCGCTCGGCCGGCCATTTACCGGCCGAGTCGAGCGATGACATCCTCAAGGCGGTTTCAACCCGATTGCTGGCCCGGCAGCCCAGTTACCGCTGTTCCCATTGCGGCTTCAGCGGCCAGACCCATCATTGGCAATGCCCGAGTTGCCGCCATTGGGACACCACCCAGATCATCCACGGCGTTTTGGGCGAGTAGCTTAGCCGGAAGCAACAGGGACGAACATGCAGCCAACCGGACTCTTTCTGCTGGCAGTATTCGCGGTGGGGTTGGTCTCGACCGGATTGGCAACCTGGCTGGCCAACAAGCTGGGAATGGTGGATGTGCCGGGCGACCGGCACAGCCACTCGGTGGCCACTCCTCGAGGTGGTGGCCTGGGTATCGTTCTGGCGATCATGGCCGGTACCGCGTTCAGCCCGCTGGTCATTCCTGTCTCGCCTTTTTGGTGGCATTGCCTGGCGCCGGCCTTTCTCGCCCTGGCCGTTCTTGGACTGCTGGATGACCGGTATTCGCTGGCAGTCGTCATCCGGTTACTTGTTCAGCTTGCAGCCAGCTTCTACTTGTTAGCTTGTGCCCGGCAGTCGGGATGGGTAGCAGATTCCTGGTTATGGATGGCCGCGGGATTGTTCCTGGTATGGATGACGAATCTCTACAACTTCATGGATGGAAGCAACGGCATGGCCGCGATGCAGGCGGTGTTTGCCGGACTGGTTGTTGCTGTGCTGTCTTTCCAGGCTGGCGACCTCTCCGCAGCCCTGCTGGCCGCCATCCTGGTGGCGGCGTGTGGCGGGTTCCTGCCCTGGAACCTGGGCCGGGCCAGGGTATTCATGGGAGATGTGGGAAGCATTTCCCTGGGCTTCCTGCTGGGGGCCATGCTGATTCATGGCGTGATCCAGGGCAACTTTTCCCTGGCAGTTGCCTGGATGGTCATGGTGGTTTTCATGTGTGACAGCACTTTGACCTTACTGGCAAGGGTAATACGAGGAGAGCGGTGGTATACTCCGCACAAACAACATATATACCAGCGGCTGATTGCCAAGGGTTGGTCGCATGACCGGGTCATGTGGCTTTACCTGTTAATCAACATATTGCTGGTTGTTCCGGGAATTGTGGTTGCAGTCAATTTTCCGGAATGGGCAGAGATTATTGCAATATCAATAACTTCTGCGCTGGCAATAGCTTGGTTTTTGGCTATGCGAAAATTTGGAGTGCTCGCTTAAGCGGGAAAAAACAATGAACCTAACGCGCATTCTGCGGCATCCGCGGGCGGCAGTCGTTGCTCACGATCTGGTCATGGTTGCCCTGGCCTGGTTTGTAGCCGGTTGGCTGATCCTGCGCACCGGAACCATAGGCATGGTGGACTCCATGGGCCTGCTGGCCGAGTTATCCCTTGTGGTCGGTATCCAGGGCCTGGTGTTGTGGACCACCGGCCTCTACAAAGGCCTGTGGCGATTCGCAAGTTTCCCTGATTTATGGAACATAGCCCGGGCTGCGGTGTTCGGCACCGTGCTGATCATGGCTGCTCTTTCCTGGTTTTACCCGGGAGAGATCCGCAACATTCTGCCAGCGGTCCTGCTTTACCCCGGGTTACTGTTCCTGGCGCTCGGCCTGCCCAGGATGTGTTATCGCTTCTGGAAGGATTCCAACCTGCCCGACCGGGTGACCGCTGATCACCTCAAGCGGGTGCTGGTGCTCGGTGCAGGTCGTTCCGGAGCACTGTTGGAGCGCGAACTGCGGCATCGCGGAGCCTTGAATGTCATTGGCTTCCTGGATGATGACCAGCGCCTGCGTGGAGCACAGGTTCATGGCATACCGGTTCTGGGAACCATCGACAAATTGCCACGCATTGCCCGGGAGGTCGGCGCCGACCTGGCCATTATCGCCATGCCATCCGCCACCAATCAACAAATGCAGCATGTGGTGGAAATCTGCGAACAGAGCAATATCGAATTCCGCACCTTGCCTACCCTGAACGACCTGGGTAACAAGGCAACCCGCATCGATGATCTCAAACGCGTAGTGATCGATGACCTGCTGGGTCGTGAACCTGTTTCCCTGAAATGGGATGCGATCCGCGAAGGACTTTCCGGCAAGCGTGTGATGATTACCGGCGGAGGCGGCTCCATCGGCTCCGAACTGTGTCGCCAGATCGCCCGCCTGAACCCGATTGAACTCATCGTCGTCGATAACAGCGAATACGCGCTATATCGCATCGATCATGAACTGCGCAGTGATTTCCAGGACCTGGTGTTTTGCAGCGTGCTGGGCGATATCTGTGATTCCGCGACCGTTGAGAAAGTCGTGGGAGATTACCGTCCGGACATGATTTTCCATGCGGCTGCCTATAAACACCTTCCCATCCTGCAAACCCAGGTGCGCGAGGCCTTTCGCAACAACGTCCTTGGAACCATGCGCCTGGCGGAAGCAGCTGAACGGCATGGAGTAGGCACTTTCGTCCTGATTTCCACCGACAAGGCCGTGAATCCGGCCAATATCATGGGCGCCACCAAGCGGGTGGCTGAAATGTATTGCCAGAACATGAATGCCCGGTCCAAAACGCGTTACATCACGGTCCGGTTTGGCAATGTGCTGAATTCCAATGGCAGCGTCGTGCCGCTGTTCAAGGAACAGATTGCACGGGGTGGGCCGGTGACGGTTACCCACCCTGAAATTTCGCGCTATTTCATGACCATCGCGGAAGCCAGCCAGCTGATCATGCAGGCAGCCGTTCTGGGCAGCGGTGGGGAAATTTATGTACTGGACATGGGCAAACCGGTAAAAATCACCTACCTTGCGGAACAGTTGATCCGCTTGTCAGGCAAGGTGCCGGGGCGTGACATCCAGATTGTGTACACCGGATTGCGTCCCGGAGAGAAGTTGTTCGAAGAACTGTTCCATGAGCTGGAACCGTATGAACAAACCCGTCACGAAAAAATCTTCCTGGCGCATCCGCGTGAATCCAACTGGGAAAACCTGGGAGCGGATCTGCGCGAAGCCGAACTGGCTGTGCGTCGTTATGACACGCCAAAAATCCAGCAGATTCTGCTGAAACTGGTGCCCGAGCTGGCAAAATCAGCCGGTGTCGGTGCGACCGAAGAGTCCTCCGCCATCGTTCCCCTGCACCGCGCCCGCTGATTTGCAGGTGATGTTGTGAGGCCGGTTCGAAAAGCCGTTTTCCCTGTTGCCGGGCTTGGCACCCGGTTCCTTCCGGCAACCAAGTCGATTCCCAAGGAAATGCTGCCGGTGGTGGACAAGCCCCTGATCCAGTACGCGGTGGAAGAGGCGCTTGAAGCCGGTATCGACACGCTGATTTTCATCACCAGCCGCAAAAAACACGCCATCTCCGATCACTTTGACACGGCTTTTGAATTGCAGATGCGTTTGTCCGATTCGGGCAAGACAGACCTGCTCTCGAGGGTGACGGAAATCATTCCTGACCACGTTTCGCGGGTGCACGTGACCCAACCAGAGGCACTGGGCCTGGGCCATGCCGTGCTGTGCGCCGAATCGGTAGTGGGAGATGAGCCCTTTGCCGTGATCCTGGCTGACGACATGGTGCTGAATCGTGGGCCGGGCGCATTGGCGCAGATGGTGAGCCTTCACCGCCAAACCGGTGCGAGCATCATCGGGGTGGAGCAGATTCCGCCCGAGCTCACTCGAAGTTACGGCGTGGTGGGTGTGGATGCGAATGCCGATGGCCACCATCGGATTCACACCATCGTTGAAAAGCCGGCAGCAGCCGATGCGCCATCGAACCTGGGCGTAGTCGGGCGTTACATCCTGTCACCGCAAGTATTCCCCCTGCTGCACCGCGTTCGGGCCGGGGTCGGGGGTGAAATCCAGCTGACCGACGGTATCGCCAGCTTGCTGGCCACTGAAACGGTGTTGGCGCTACCTTTTGAAGGCAAGCGCTACGACTGTGGCAGCCGCGAGGGTTATATCCGCGCCACCATCGACCATGCACTTGAGCTGGAAGATTTGCGCGAACCCATACTGGCGCATATTCGGGAGACGCTGGGACGTTTGGAAGCAATGTGATGCCCGGCGTCGGTCGTCGCAAGGATTGGCCTGCGGGCAGGGTGGTGTTGCTTCAGCACCATTCCGAAGTCCTGGCCGGCAACCCCTGGAATGATCCCGCCAGGCGGCAGGTACCGGTCTACTTACCACCACTTTATGAGCAGCAGTCAGAGCCATTGGTGTCCCTCTGGGACCTGGCGGCATTTACCAATTCCGGTATGGGCCATATCGCCTGGCGTAACCATGGCGAAACATTGCCGGAACGCCTGGATCGCCTGATCGGTCAGGGAGTGATGCCACCCGCGGTGGTGGTGATGCCGGATTGTTACACCTCGCTGGGCGGCAACCAGTATGTCAATTCCGTTGGGGTTGGGAATTATGCGGATTACCTGGTGAAGGAATTGGTGCCGTTTGTCTCGGCACAATTCAATGTGGTTGACCATCCATCAGGGCGTGGGATATTCGGGAAGTCCTCCGGTGGATTCGGCGCCCTGTTTCATGCCATGCATTACCCTGAAACCTGGGGCGCGGTGGCCAGCCATGCGGGAGATGTGGACTTTGACCTGGTGTACCGCCCTGAATTTCCACAGACCTGCCTGACCCTTGAACGGCATTCCGGCGATATCCGGAAATTCATCCGCGAATTCTGGGAGGCTGACAGGCCTTCCGGCCACGATTTCATGACCATGATGATTCTGGCACTGGCGGCCAGTTACGATGCGGATCCGGAAAATCCCGGGCAGATTCGCTTGCCGTTTGACCTGCGCACCTGTGAGCTGGTTGATGAGCGTTGGCAATGCTGGCTGGAATTTGATCCGCTCAACCTGGTACGCAAACATGCTGCACCCCTGCGCCAGCTCAAGGCCCTGTATCTCGATGTGGGCAGCCAGGACCAATACAACGTCCAGTTCGGCACACGCCGGCTTGTGGATGTGCTGGGCGAACTCCGGATCCCTTGCCGGTTCGAGGAGTTCCGAGGCAGCCATTCCGGTATAGACTGGCGGCTGGACCATTCCCTGCCGTACCTGGCAGGGTGCTTGAAATTCGCAGTGGGAGCAGCCAGTTAAGGCTTTGAGGAAACCGTGATTTATTCAGGGTTTCCCTGAAAGTGGGCAATCGCAACCGCATTGAATCAAGGATTGAAATGATAGACATCACTCCCAGCGCGCAGGAATACTTTCAACGCCTGATCGCGCAACAGGATGAACCAGGGCTTGGCCTGCGCATTGCCGTGAATGCCCCGGGCACGCCAAACGCTGCCTGTGACCTGCAATTCTGTCCGGCAGGACAGCATGCCGAAACAGACCGGATCCTTGAGTTCAAGGGTTTCCGGCTGTTTGTCCGTGCCGACAGTGAGCCCTGGCTGGAGCAGGCCGAAATCGACTTTGAGGAAGCTCCCACCGGCGGTCAGCTGAGCATTCGCGCACCTGGCATACGCGGCCATGAACCTTCCGCAGATGCGCCGGTGCAGGTTCGCATCGACTGGCTGCTCGAAACGGAAATCAACCCCTCCCTGGCTGCGCATGGCGGCAAGGTTACGCTGACCGAAATCACTGCTGACATGCGGGCCGTACTGCGGTTTGGTGGAGGTTGCCAGGGCTGCGGAATGGCCGATGTAACCCTCAAGCAGGGCATTGAGAAAACCCTGCTGGCAAAAATTCCGGAGCTACGAGGAGTGCTGGATGCAACCGACCATGAAAGAGGTTCAAACCCCTATTACGCTGCGGGCACCCGGGGCCGTTCGGCTGTTTGAACCCGCCAGGCCCATGAAAGCAGGGCCGATAACAGATTCGGACGCAGGACCGATGGCAGGTTCGATCGCAGGCCCGGTGTTTCGGGTGGATTTGCTTTCAATGCTGCCTTCTTCTGGGCTGCCTGGTGGGTTGGCCCCCTGGCCTAATTGATTGAAAGATCCCGCAATCCTTCCTGGCTGGCGAACCACGCAGACAGGTCTTCGATATCCTGGTTGCTGAGGTTGGCCGCGAAACTCGACATGATGGCATTGCTGCGGTCACCCGAACGATAGTCGCTCAGCGCTTTCACCAGGTAGCTGTAATGCTGCCCGGCCAGGTTGGGGTAATTGGGGTCAATGCTGATGCCGGTCTTGCCGTGACAGGCTTCGCAGGTCGCCGCCTTTTCCTGGCCCCTGGCAGGGTCTCCTTTGGCCAACAGCACGGCGGGTGACAGCAACAGGGCAACTGCAGCAGATGCGATGACTCGGGTTTTGATGTTGTTCATGGCCATTTATTGTTTATTCGCAATTTCGACAAAATAGGCGGCGATATCCAGAATATCCTGTTCGCTGAGCGCTTCCGCCTGAGACTGCATGGTGGCGTGCTTGCGCTCGCCATCCCGATAGGCATGCAGGGCTGACACGATATATTCGTAATTCTGACCACCGAGCTTGGGCACCTTGTAGGTGGGGTAGATATTGCTGTAACCCGGTATGCCGTGGCAGCCGGTGCAGGTATAAGCCTTGATGGCGCCTGCTTCGGCATTGCCTTCAGCAGCGGCCAATGCAGCAGCAGGAGCAGCAAACTGAATGCCGGTAGCCAGCAACAGGGCAGGTATCAGGAATTTGAAGCGCATTTCGGACTCACGGTTGGAATTCAACAGGGCGCGATTATACCCGCTGAATGCCGGCAAACCAACGAGGCAATCAAGGAATTTGCTGATTGGATTGCATCATTCGGGCCCTGGTGCACCAGCACCCGAATTGGCGATACAAGCCAATTGTTGCGTGAATCCACCAGATTGCCCTTTCTGAACCACGAGCTGTGCCCGGGCTTCCGTTAATCTCCACGACATTCCGCTTCCGCCTTTTTTTGCGCAAGGATGTAACCGGGTGGCCATTTCATGCATCTACTCAACCAGGAAGGCGAGACTTTCTGGAGTGACCGTTGCCACTGGCCTGAATCTTGCATCGTTGCAGTAGACGCACACCCGCACGGAATCAACCGTGTGACTTTCGGCACATAAGGGTAATCAAAGGGTGTGTTACTGTTTTACCTAAATATAACACCGAGGCAATGATGAATTTTCCAGCGAAAAATCAACCATATACCTGCAGGTTGTTATTGCTGCTGGTGGTAAGCATGGTTTCGTTACAAGCCTGCATGAACCAGGCGAACGGAAATGTTGAAGCAAGTGAAATTGATGAGGAAGGCCAGGAACTTACTGCCATCCCGGTTGAAACCGCGCAGGTCCGTACGGGCGATGTTGCGGCGTTTTATTCCGGTACAACCACCATCGAATCGGATGAACAGGCTGTGGTGGTTTCGCAGATCACCGGCGTGGTGCTGGAAATCAAAGCCGAGGAAGGCCAGTTTGTTGAAGCCGGGCAATTGCTGGTGCGGGTAGAGCCGGATCGTTACCGCCTGGAAGTGGAACGCAACCAGGCGGCACTGAAGCGCCTGGAAACCGATTACCAGCGCAAGAAGGAATTGTTTGATCGCCAGTTGGTCAGCGCCGAGGATTTTGAGCGTGTCAGCGCGGAATACGAAGCGCAGAAAGCCCAGGTGGAGCTGGCCAGGCTGGACCTCAGGTACACCGATATCCGTGCACCGATTTCCGGTTATGTGTCGGAGCGCATGGTTCGGGTCGGCAACCTGGTGGAGCTTCACCAGCCGGTATACCGCATCACCAGCTATGACCCGCTGCTGGCAGTGTTGCATGTGCCCGAACGCGAGTTGGGAATTTTGCGGAACGGCCTTGAAGTAACCGTTCGGCTGGATGCCTTTCCCGAACAGCAGTTCACCGGAGAGGTGATTCGCATCAGTCCGGTCATTGATCCGGCTACCGGCACCTTTCGGGTAACGGCACAGGTCAAAGACCCCGGAAAAATGGTGAAACCCGGCCTGTTCGGACGGGTTGAGATCCTGCATGACCTCCGCCGGAACGTTCCGGTAATTCCCCGTTCCGCGGTGATCAAGGAAGACGAGCAGACCTTTGTCTTCGTCGTCAGTGACGACAACAATGTCAGCAGAAGGCCGATTCGAACCGGCTATGAACGCAACGGTGACGTGGAAGTGACAGAGGGTGTCGAGTCCGGAGAAACGGTAGTGACTGCGGGCAAAGGCAGCCTCAGTGACGGCAGCAAAATCGAAGTAGTGAGCCTCAACCAGGCCAATCCCCAAGCCTGATCCCGGCTGCTTCCAGCATGAATATCAAGACCCTCAAACTGGTGGAAATTGCCACCCGGCGGCATGTTGCAATCTCGATGGCAGCGGTGACGCTGGTGTTGTTCGGGCTGATCGCGCTGCAGCGGCTGCCGGTCAACCTGCTGCCTGACCTTTCCTATCCGACACTCACGGTGCGCACTGAATACCAGGGCGCGGCCCCGGAAGAAGTGGAAACCCTCCTGACGCGCCCGGTCGAGGAAGCGGTTGGCGTCGTCAAGAACGTCATCGGTGTAAAGTCAGTCTCCCGTACCGGGCAGTCTGACGTGATCCTGGAATTTGCCTGGGGCACGGATATGGATCGTGCCAGCCTGGAAGTGCGGGAAAAGCTGGAAATCATGCAATTGCCGTTGGAAGTCTCGCGGCCCATCCTGCTGCGCTTCAACCCTGCCACTGACCCGATCATGCGCTATGGCCTGGTGCTGGATGGAGGCACCGGCGGTGAGAGCGAAGTTGCGCTGAAAGTGCTGCGCCGCTATGCCGACGAGGAAATACGGAAGAAGCTGGAACCCGTTGAAGGCGTCGCTGCGGTGAAAGTCTCCGGTGGGCTGGAAGACGAAATCCAGATTGAAATAGACCAGCGCAAGATGGCGCAGCTGAACCTCTCGCTCAGCACCCTGGTCGAGCGCCTGGCCGCGGAAAATGTCAACGTGTCGGCTGGCCGGCTGGAGGAGGGCACGCAGCGCTACCTGGTACGTACCATAAACCAGTTCGGCTCGGTGGAAGAGTTCGCCAACCTGATTGTGGCAACCGGCCAGGGCCGGCCGATCTACCTGCGCGACATCGCCAATGTCCATGCCGGCTACAGTGAGCGGGAAGCCATCATCCGCATCAACGGCCAGGAGGCGGTTGAGATTGCGATTTATAAAGAGGGCGATGCCAACACCGTACAGGTTTCCGGGTCCATACGCTCCAAGGTGGATGCGCAGGCGGACCAGCTACCGGATGGCATGCGAATGGAACTGGTGGATGACCAGTCGGTATTCATCGACCGGGCAATCAGTGAGGTGGTCAGTGCCGCCGTAGTCGGCGGCCTGCTGGCTGTGCTGGTCATCTTTGTTTTCCTGCGCAACTGGTGGTTCACGCTGACCATCGGCATTTCCATACCCATTTCCATCATTGCGACTTTCTTCCTGATGGGGCAAAGCGGGATTACGCTCAACATCATGTCGCTGGGCGGCATAGCACTGGCAGCAGGATTGCTGGTCGACAATGCCATCGTGGTTCTGGAAAACATCACCCGATACCGGCAGGCGGGTGAAGGCCTGGTCAGTGCCGCGCGCAAAGGCGCCAGTGAGGTGGGCGGAGCGGTGATTGCCTCAACCCTGACCACGATCGCGGTTTTCCTGCCGCTCGCTTTTGTGCAGGGTGTGGCGGGACAGTTGTTCCGTGACCAGGCGTTGACGGTGACCTTTGCCCTGTTGATCAGCCTGTTCATCGCGATGACGCTGATACCCATGATGGCCTCGTTACGTGGCCATAATGCAAGGCTCACACGGCCTGGCAGCAGCCGGATCGGACACTGGTTCCAGTCGGGATATGAACGCCTGCTGGCTGCCGCCATGCGCCGGCGGGCATTGACACTATCCTGTTCCGCGGCCCTGCTGGCCATCGCCGCGGTATTGCTGGGCCAGATTGGCACTGAACTCGTACCACAGATGCAACAGGGTCGCTTCAACGTCACGCTTGAAGCTGCACCGGGTACACCTCTGGAGCAAACCGATGCCATTCAGGGGTCGCTGCAGAACCTGGCGGCAGCGGATGATGCCGTAGCCCTGGTATTCGGTGTAGCAGGTTCCGGCAACCGGATTGACGCCAATCCCACGGAAAGTGGTGAAAACATCGCCCGCATGCTGATCAGCATGCAACCCTACAGTACCCAGCAACAACAGCAGACCCTGGTTGCCCGGTTGCGCGAGCGCGCCCGCCAGGTTGCCGGGCTTGAGGCCACCTTTTCTTCGCCTGAACTGCTCAGTTTCGACAAGCCGCTGGAAGTGGAAATCCAGGGCTATGACCTGGACTCCTTGCGCCAGGTCAGTAACCAGGTGCTCGCCCTGTTGCGCCAGTCCGACCGGTTTGCCGATGTGGAATCAAGCATGGAACGGGGCCATCCGGAAGTGCAGATTTTCTTTGACCAGGAACGCGCCGCCGCCTTGGGCCTGACCGTCAAGGAAGTTTCCGACCAGGTAGTTGGCAAGATTCGCGGACGCATCGCAACCCGTTACAGCTGGCGAGACCGTAAGATCGATGTGCTGGTGCGGATTTCTGAGGAGGAGCGGCAGTCGATCAATGCCGTGCGTGACCTCATCATCAACCCCCAGAGCGAGCGCCCGGTACCGTTGTCCGCTGTGGCTGAAATCGTGGTGGGTGAAGGTCCGGCCGAAATTCGCCGCAGCGACCAGGAACGCGTGGCACTGATTGAAGCAAACCTCGCCTATGGTGACCTCGGCTCCGCCGTTGAAGAAGCCAACCGGCTGCTCGGCGAAGTGAAAATGCCCTATGGACTGTCCATGCGCGTCACCGGGCAGAGCGAGGAGATGAGTGCTTCCTTCCGTTCCCTGCTGTTTGCGCTGGGCCTGGCCATCTTCCTGGTTTACCTGGTGATGGCATCGCAGTTTGAGTCGTTGCTGCATCCCTTCGTCATCCTGTTTTCCATTCCGCTGGCAGGGATCGGCGTGGCCGTGGCCTTGTGGCTCACCGGCACCAGCCTGAGCGTGATCGTCTTCATCGGCCTGATCATGCTGGCCGGCATCGTGGTGAACAATGCCATCGTGCTGGTGGATCTCATCAACCAGCTGCGGGCGCGCGGCATGGAGCGTATGACGGCCATACGTGAAGCGGCGCACTTGCGACTGCGCCCCATCATGATGACCACGCTGACAACGTTGCTGGGATTGTTGCCAATGGCTTTTGGCCTGGGTGAGGGTTCCGAGATGCGTACGCCGATGGCCATTACCGTGATCGGCGGGCTGCTGACGTCAACGATGCTGACTCTGCTGGTGGTTCCGGTGATGTATTCGCTGCTTGATCGCCGCAAGGATGAAGTATTCGACATCGATGCCGGGCTGGATCAGGCAGCAGACTCCGCGTTCACGATTGATACCCAAGCCGCCAGGAGTTAAGCCATGGCTTCGCCCGCCCAAATCGCCATGGACAGACCGGTAACCATCACCATGCTGTTCCTGTCGATGGTGGTGATCGGCATGATTTCCAGCCGTATGCTGCCGCTGGAGTTTTTTCCGGCAGTGGACGTTCCGTTCATCATGGTGAGCGTGCCTTACGAAGGATCCACGCCCAGCGAGGTGGAACGGGAGATCACGCGGCCGGTTGAGGAAGTCATCGCCACGCTCAGCGGCATCCGGAACCTGGAATCCACGTCCACATCGACCGGCGCCAACTTTGAGGTGCAGTTCGATTGGGGTACCGACGTGGCAGTGAAAGCGGTGGAAGCCCGTGAACGGGTCGAAGCGATACGCGAGCAGTTGCCCGCGGATGTGCGCCGCATCAATGTGTTCAAGTTCAATTTCACCGACCAGCCGGTACTGACACTGCGCATTTCCAGTGAACGGGATTTGTCGGGTTCCTACGACATGCTGATGCGGCGCCTGGTGAAGCCGCTGGAGCGAATTCCCGGCGTTGCGCGGGTGGATTTCCAGGGCATTGAACCGCGTGAAGTGCGCATCGACCTGGTGGCTGACCGCGTGATCTCGCACAGCATAGACCTGGCAGACCTGGAGCGGCGGTTGCGGGCGGTCAATTTCTCGGATTCTGCCGGCCTGATCAGGGATTCCGGCATGCGCTACCGGGTCAATCCACGGGCCGAGTTCCAGTCCGTGGAGGAAATCAGCGAACTGGTGATCACCGATGACGGCTTGCGCCTGAAAGACATAGCTGAAGTCAGTTTTGACAACAAGCGGCGTGATTATGCCCGGCACCTGGACCGCAAGTACGCCATCGGCGTGAGCATATTCAAGGAAAACGGTTCCAACCTGGTGGATGTGGGCAACCGTGTACTGGCGGAGGTGAACCGCATTGGTGAAACACCGGAAATGCGCGGCATCAAGCTGTTCTTCCTGGAGAACCTGGCGGAAGGTGTGACGAGTTCCCTGAGTGAATTGCTCAAGGCCGGCCTGCTGGGCGCGGTGTTGTCGTTGGTGGTGCTGTATTTGTTCCTGCGCGATATTCCCACCACGCTGATGGTTTCGCTGTCGATCCCGGTGGCCATCACCATTACGCTGGGAGTAATGTACTTCCTGGGCATGACGCTCAACATCCTGTCCATGATGGGTCTGATGCTGGCCATCGGCATGCTGGTGGACAACGCGGTGGTGGTCAGCGAGAGTATCCAGACCGAGCGCGAGAAGCGCCCCGGCCATCGGCGTGAATCCGTTCTCAGGGGCGTTCAGAGCGTGGGCATGGCGGTGGCTGCCGGAACCCTGACCAGCGCAGCCGTGTTCCTGCCCATCATCTTTGGCGAGCAGGACCAGATTTCCATCTTTCTCACGCAGGTGGGTGCCGCCATAGTGGTTTCGCTGTGCATTTCACTCGTCATCGCACAAACCATCATTCCACTGGTGTCCTCGCGGCTGCCGGTTTCCAAAAAGCGCCCCAGTCCCGCGATTGAATGGCTGAAGGGCCATTACGTCCGCTTGCTGTGGTGGACCATGCGGCATCGCAAACTGGCATCGCTGGCAGTGGTGCTGGCGCTGATTTCAGTGGTCATACCGATCAAGGTGGTGGAAACGGACATGTTTCCGGACAACCCGAGCCGAAACCTGATCTTGCGCTATAACCTGGATGGGCAGTATCCATTGGCCAAGGTGAAGGAAGCGGTCGACGCCATCGAGGACTTCCTGTACTCCAACCAGGAAAAGTTTGAGATTCGCGCGGTTTATTCCTATTACGATGAACAGGGCGAGGCCACTTCATCGATCCTGCTGAACGATGACCAGGATGCCGTAAAGTCGGCAGAAGTCATCACCAGGGAGATCCTTGAAGGCCTGCCGAAAATCGCCATCGGCCGCCCCACTTTCGGCTGGGAACGGCAGGGTGGCTCGGAGAAGCTGGGAATCACGCTGACCGGTTCTTCCAGCGAAGTACTGGACAGCCTGGCAGTGGATGCCGAGCGTGTACTGGCGTCCATTCCGGGCCTGATGGGCGTGGTATCCAACACCACGGCCGGAGACCTGGAGTTGCAGGTCAGGGTGGACCGTGAGCGGGCCAATTTGATGGGCTTTTCCAGCCAGGACGTGGCGCGCACGGTTGCCATCGCATTGCGCGGCGTGGACCTGCGTGAGTTCAAAGGTGAAGAAGGCGAAATCCCGGTGCGCCTGCAGTTTCGCGAGGAAGACCGGCATGGGATTGAAGACCTGGCTGATCTGAAAATACGTAATCCTGGGGGTGAGCAGATTCCGCTGTTGTCGCTGGTGGATGTCAGCGAAAACACCGGCCCGACCCGCATCAGGCGAATTGACCGCCAGACCGCGGTGCGGGTTGAAACCCAACTGGACGGCATCACCAGTGAACGGGCCCGCGAGCTGATCGAGAACAAGATGAACCAGCTCAGCCTGCCGCCGGGTTACCAATGGAGTTTCGGCGGTGGTTTTGATGAGGACGAGGAAGCCGCGCAGAAGATGGTGTTCAACATCATCCTGGCGATTGCGATCATCTACATTGTCCTGGCGGCGCAGTTCGAGTCATTGATATACCCGGCCAGCATGATCTGTACCATCCTGTTTTCAGTGGTGGGCGTTTACTGGTTCTTCATGCTCACCGGCACTGCCTTCCAGATCATGAGCATGATCGGCATCCTCATCCTGATCGGGGTGGTGGTCAACAACGGCATTGTGCTGATCGATCATGTGAACCACCTGCGCATCCAGGGCCTGTCGCGGGATGAGGCGCTGGTGGAGGCGGGTAACGACCGCCTGCGGCCCATCCTGATGACGGTGGGTACCACGGTGCTGGGCCTGCTGCCGCTGTGTGTCGGCAATACCCAGATAGGCGGTGGTGGTCCGGCGTACTTCCCCATGGCGCGGGCCATCGTCGGCGGCCTGCTGTTTTCCACCATAGTCAGCCTGGTATTCCTGCCCACCATCTATGTGTGGCTGGATGCCATGCGCAGCTGGCCGGGGCATATCGGCCGCTGGCTGGGTATCGGGCGACGGTATGCTGCCCAGGCCTTGCTGTGGCCGGTACGCCGGGTGTTCGGAATAATCAGGCCCGCACAGGAGTCGTCCTGAACGAGCCGGCCTTCGGCCGGTTTCCCGCCAGGTAATCCTGTCCCGCCCTGGTCAGGATTTTTTCATGGCAGGACTTCTGTGCGGGTTCCTGATTTTCACCAAAAGTCTCTGAATGATTGATCCATGAATTATCAGAGCACACCCAATAAAAAGTGTCATTTTTCCTGGGCTTCAAAATCCCGTCAATGGAAATCCCGCGAACGCGTTTGCAGGCCGTCCGCCAGCTGGCTGAAATCGTACGCCCGGCTGGCGATCAGGTGGTGCACTTCGCCGTCGGTTTCCATCACGCCATCGATGGCCAGTATGTGTGAGGCCAGGATTTCCGCGCGCTGCTTTTCCCACAGCCGCGGCCAGATCACCACGTTGACACAGCCGGTTTCATCCTCCAGCGTCAGGAACAGCGTACCGCTGGCGGTCATGGGACGCTGCCGCATGGTCACCAGCCCGCAGGCCCGCGCCCGGCTGCCGTGCGGCAGTTGCTGCAACTCGGCCGCCGTTCGTGCCCGCCGCCGGCGTAACACCGAGCGCAGCAGGGCGATGGGATGGCGCCCGAGGCTGAGGCCGGTGCTGGCATAATCGGTGCGGATATCATCGGCTTCACTGGGCGGCCGTATGCTGACCGGAAAAGGGGTCGAAGCCCTTTTTGCATAATCTGCATCGGAGCCGGGGAAGAAATTGGGGTCAGAGTAAAAACTCGTGGATTGTGGTGCTTGCCGGGTGCTTTGGGGTGAGTTTTTACTCTGACCCCGATTTTCCACCGCGGCCACCTCCCAGCGCGCGCGGTGGCGATGCCCGGCCAGGCCACGCAATGCGCCGGATTCCGCCAGCACGGCCAGGTCGTGCCGGTCCAGCGCCGCCCGGCTGGCCAGGTTCTGGATGTTGTGAAAAGCGCACTGCTGGCGCGCGGCCACCAGCCGTTTGGCAGCGGCTTCGCGCATGCCTCTGATCATCCTCAAGCCCAGCCGCAGGGCATCGTTCTCCAGTGAACAATCCCAGTCGCTGTAGCGCACGTCCACCGGCAGCACTTTCACGCCATGGCGCCGCGCATCCTGCACCAGTTGGGCGGGCTGGTAGAAACCCATGGGTTGCGAGTTCAGCAGGGCGCAGGTAAAGGCCGCCGGGTGATGGCACTTCAGCCAGGCCGAGACATACACCAGCAGGGCAAAGCTGGCGGCATGCGATTCGGGAAAACCGTATTCGCCAAAACCCCGGATCTGCTGGAAGATCTGCTCGGCAAACTCCTCGCTGTAACCCCGCTCCAGCATGCCCTTCACCAGCCGTTGATGCATGTGTTCCAGGCCGCCACGGCGGGCCCAGGCGGCCATCGAGCGGCGCAGCACATCGGCTTCCGAGCCGCTGAACCCGGCGGCCACCATGGCGATCTGCATCACCTGCTCCTGGAAAATGGGCACGCCCAGGGTGCGCTGCAGTACCGCCTTGAGGGCCTCGGAAGGGTAGTTCACCTGCTCCAGCCCGCGGCGCCGCTGCAGGAAGGGATGCACCATGTTTCCCTGGATGGGGCCGGGCCGCACGATGGCCACCTCGATGACCAGGTCATAGAAACAGGCGGGTTTCAGCCGCGGCAGCATGGCCATCTGCGCGCGCGATTCGATCTGGAACACGCCCACGGTGTCGGCCTGCTGGATCATGGCGTAAGTGGCCGGATCTTCGGCGGGGATCTCGGCCAGAGTGATGGGGTCAGAGTAAAGG
>CAYYCX010000027.1:0-43173 GCA_964470455.1 uncultured Wenzhouxiangellaceae bacterium | reverse complement strand
GCTGGGTTTAGAACGTCGTGAGACAGTTCGGTCCCTATCTGCCGTGGGCGTTGGAGATTTGAGGGAAGCTGCTCCTAGTACGAGAGGACCGGAGTGGACGAACCTCTGGTGTTCCGGTTGTCACGCCAGTGGCATTGCCGGGTAGCTAAGTTCGGAAAGGATAACCGCTGAAAGCATCTAAGCGG
Source organism: uncultured Wenzhouxiangellaceae bacterium (assembly GCA_964470455.1). GTDB lineage: Bacteria > Pseudomonadota > Gammaproteobacteria > Xanthomonadales > SZUA-36 > JAWXBM01. The sequence continues at coordinate 42,988 of CAYYCX010000027.1, read as the reverse complement.
GAAGCCTCTCCCAAGATTAGATCTCTCAACACTTGATGTTGTAAGGGCCCTTGTAGACTACAAGGTTGATAGGCTGGGTGTGGAAGTGCAGCAATGCATGCAGCTAACCAGTACTAATTGCCCGAGTGGCTTGGTCATATATCCAAAGCCCTTTTGGTTCTGTCATTCATCAGGATGGTGAAACCGTAAAGTGAGTTGGCCAATGTGGCTGAATCAATTGCAAGACACATAGCTTTTGACAAGAGCTCCCTAATGTAGAGAGTGAACCGAGGTTTAACCGGAGTTTGCTTTCGATTGAGGATGTGGCGGCAACTTTCCCACTACGTCACTCCGGGCTTGACCCGGAGTCCATAGTCGGCAGGTCGTGCTGGGTCCCGGTTCAAGTCCGGGATGGCATTCGTCGCTACGCTCCTCATACCAGTTTGCCTGGCGGCAATAGAGCATTGGAACCACCTGATCCCATACCGAACTCAGCAGTGAAACGGTGCATCGCCGATGGTAGTGCGGTTTCCCGTGCGAGAGTAGGTCACTGCCAGGCATCATTCAAAAGCCCCGTCGAATGCTCGACGGGGCTTTTTTCATTCCCAGCTGGCAGTGACCTGATCGCCTCCGCGCATCCATGCGCTCGGCGATCTGTCTGCATCCCTGCAGAAAACTGCCAGGCATCATTCAGAAGCCCCGTCGAATTCTCGACGGGGCTTTTTTTGTTTCTAGCTAATAATCCATGGGATGTTGTCTACACAGCTTTCCATGGCGATCAAAAGTGGCGATGAGTCCCGAATCCGGAACAAAACCGGGTGTTTCCTGGTCTGAATTTGCGGAGTTGAGGCTGTTGTTGTCATCCTCGCCGGAAGCGGGATTCCGCAAGGCTGGCCGTGGCTGAGGGGCCTCTCGCAGTCTGGGCAATGGTTTGGCTGTAGCCAGGAACAGGCAAGATTTGCAATGGATCTTGCAGGTGACAGGTCTGGTTTCAAAAGGGAACTGGCCTGGCTTTGCAGGCTGGATGTGAAGGCAAAGTCTTCACTTCCAGCAGAAATCTGAAAAGCGATATGATACAGCCAGGTTGGAGTTGATCTAATCAATCAGGAGTATTTGCAAAATGAACCGCGCTATTCAAATTACTGCCGCAACCCTGGCTTTGGCTTTGGGGTCATCATCCGCCCTGGCCTGGAAGTCATATCCTGAACAGACGGATGATGGGCTCGATCGCGTAAAGAGCCGAAAGGTTGATGCCCTATACATGAGGGAAGGTGCCAGCCTGGCGCCCTATACCAAAGTGCGTATTGAAGACTGCTCCGTGGCATTTCGCAAGAACTGGATGCGGGACCAGAACATGGAGCGGGTTGGTGTAAGTAATCGTATCACCACCGAAGACATGAACAAGATCCAGGATGGGCTGGCTGAGGCTTTCAAGGAGCAGTTCACCAAGGAACTGGAAGACGGTGGCTACGAAGTGGTGGAGCAGGATGGTGAAGATGTTCTGTTGCTGCAGCCCTCCATTATCGACCTGGACGTTACAGCACCCGATATCAGCATGCGGCAGCCGGGAATCGTCAGGACTTATACCACTTCATCCGGTGAAATGACACTGAAACTGGACTTGCTGGATTCATCCACCAATTCACTGATCGCCCGCGTGATTGACCGTCGCGAAGACAGTTACAGTGGTAACCATATCGAATATACCAACAGCATTACCAACCGTGCGGATGCCGAACGGATTCTGCGGAGTTGGGCCAATATCCTGATCAAAGCCCTGGATGAGGCCAAGGAGACCAGCTAGTCCCGGCCTGCAGTGCGCAGGCAGTGCCGGCCGGCGCGATGCCGGACCGGCCTGCACAGCGGTCTTTTGTCGGTCTTATCCAGTTGAAAAAAGAGTAAAAGAAAGCGGGTTATAACCACCAACCGCCTTACTGAACAAACACGTACTCGCCCGGAGCATCACCCAGAACTTCAAGCTTGCCTCTGCCCGAACCTCCCGGCTTTGAAGCAGTTCGTTGGCCGCTGGCCTGGCTGCTGAGCCAGTTGTCCCAGGCTGGCCACCATGAGCCCTGTACTTCCACTTCTTCGCTCAGAAAATCGTCGGCATGCCTGAAGGGATCGCCGGCCTGCCTTTGCGAAAGGCGATAGCTGCGTTTTGGGTTTTCAGCCCCGCTGACAATGCCGGCATTGTGTCCGCCCGAGGTGAGACAAAAGCACAGGTCGGCATAAGGTGCCAGGCGATGGATTTTGTAGACCGAACGCCAGGGTGCTACATGGTCGGCAGTGGTTGCAACAAAGAACAGCGGCAACTTCAGCTGGCTGAGGTGGATGGTGCTGCCAAACAGCTTGAATTTGTCCTCGGCGATTTCATTCCGGACAAACATCGACTTCATGCATTCATAATGCAATTTGGCAGGGACCCGGGTCAGGTCGGTATTCCACGCCATGATGTCGAACAGGCTGGTTTCCTGGCCGAGATAGTAGCGCTGGATCATCGGTCCCCAGGTCAGGGCGTTGGAATTCAGGGCGCTGAAAGACTGGGCGAAATACGATTTATCCAGGTACCCGCTCTTTGCCATCATATCTTTCATGAAAGCGAGCTCCGATTCATTCAGAAACACCTTGATATCTCCCGGCTCACTGAAATCGGATTGGGCGGTGAACGTTGTCAGCGAGTTGAGTCGCTGGTCCTTTTGCCGGGCCAGCCATGCTGCCGCTATGATGGCCAGCGAGCCACCCGCGCAATATCCCACCAGGTTGATGCGATGTTTTTTCACTACTTTCTGAACCGCATCCATGGCAGCCAGAATGCCATGCTCAACATATTCTTCAATCCCGTAGTCGCGAAGCTCAGAACCCGGGTTGATCCATGACATCATGAACACGGTTTTACCGCGTGCAACGAGGTACTTGACCAGCGAATTTTCTGGTGACAGGTCCAGGATGTAGTACTTCATGATCCAGGGTGGCACTATCAGTACGGGCTCGTTGTCAACCTTTCCTGTGGCCGCCGCATATTGGATCAGTTCGATCAATTCGTTGCGGAAAACCACTTTGCCAGGAGTAATGGCCAGGTTCACTCCAACCTGGAATTTTTCCAGATCAGGAATCGAGGGAGGCCGTCCGAGTAATTTATTGACGCCATCGGAAAGCAGGAATTTCGCGCCACGCCCGAGGTTGCGGCCGCGTTCCTTGACTGTGGCTTTCAGCACGGTTGGGTTGAGCAGGGGAATATTGGAAGGCGCCAGGATGTCAACCGTCTGGCCGATCACGAATTTCACAAAGGCTTCGTGATCGGGGTCCTGGCCCGGTATATCGCCCGCTGCTTCCAGCGCCCACTCACGCATTTCCAGGAATGCATGAGCGGCAATATTGAACGGTGGCTTTTGCCATTCTTCAGCGGCAAAGCGGGAATCTGGTTTCCGTGTTGTCGCTTGCTTGTTTGACTTGCCGGTAATGCTGTTCAGTACCAGTTCGCCAATACCTATGCCGCGCCGAATTCCACTCCTGGCCAGAGCCAGCTGACGAGCTGGAGAAATGGCCAAATGGGAAAGCCAGTCGGTGACGGCGGTAGAGTAAAGGGCGGGGGATAATCCGGACGTAGCCTTCGCCAGCCGCGCACGGAACTCGGTATCAAGCTTTGCAACCGACTCCTGGTCCAGTTTGAAAATGCGCTCGAGGCCTCCGGCAAAGTTGTTGCCAGCAAATTCATTGCTTGCCAAGGATTGCACGTCCTCGACTGTTCCTTTGTTGATCATGAATTACTCCGGCAACAAGCAGGGGTAAATCATTCTAGCACCATCCCCACAATCTACGAGGTGGTGCCTTAAAAGGGACGTTGCGTGGAATCGTCTCCGGACCAGACTACAGAGCCGGCCTGATCCGGTTCAGGGCAAAGGAAATATGCTTTTCGATCATGCTGACGGAAACCTGCAGCTGTTCGGCAATTTCAGCGTAGGAACGGCTTTGCAGCCGGCTGAGCTCGAATGCCAGTCTCGGCTTGTTGGGTAATTGCGCGATGGCCCTGCGGACCCTTCTCAGGCGATCCTGCCAGTCCACCACTTCGCAGGGATCACTGGCTTCATCACTAAGGCAGCAGTCTTCATAATCCACCAGTGTCGGAGCGAATTTTGCGTTGGCCTTTCGCCAGCGATCACGCAACAGGTTGGTTGCGGTTGTGAACATGAACGCCCGCATGTTTTGCACGGATGAAAGGTCGACGTGGTTGGCCATGCGGAGGTAGACATCGTGCATCAAGTCCTGGGCGTCAGCTTCACTGACGGTCAGCATCAGGTAGTTCTTGAGGGCCTGGGAGTGAAGCAAATATGCGCTTGCCAGGCAGGTCTCAGAATTGCTGTAATCGGGGATTGCCTTGCAGTTTTGCTGTGCCATGCGCCGCTCCAGGGTCTCAAGATACAGGGGTGTATGTGCCGTAACATACACAAGTGTTTGTTCACATGCAAGGGTGTATGTCCAGTCCTTTTATAGACTTGCGAATGGAGGCTTTTTACTCGAAGTCCAGGCCGGACAATACTTTGAGGTATAGAGGAAGGGCTTTGTAACGGGCTTCCCGGCTTTCACCCAAACCGAGAATGTAATAGCCAACCTGGTGAAAATACATCACCCGGGCGCGAATGAAAGCTTCATCCTCAGCATAGCCCAGGTCGATGAAAATGCTTTTCATCAAATCAATCCTGCGGGAATCAATTTCCTTGACGGCTACCGCGGTGGTTTCCGACATGCGCGCCCAGTCACGGACGGCCGAGTCATAGGGCGGACTGTACACTTCTTCCTGAATCCACATATCAACCAGTGCTTTCAGTTCTTCCACGCCTTTGTGTTCCGCGTTGAGAATTCTTTCAAACGGCAGCGTGTTGGTTTTTTTCCAGTCCTCCAGCAGCTCATCCAGCAGGTCATCGCGGCTGCTGAGCAGCCAATAAAACCCCCCGCGTGTCACATTCAGTGACTCCGCCAGCCGGCCGATGCGGACATTTTCTATACCGCCCTGGATCAACAATTCCTTGGCGGCATTGATCCAATCCTGCCGGTTCAGGGGATCACGGCGGCTGCTGATGCTTTCCACGTTTGGTGTGCCCGCTGCCGATTCATCGAATTGCTGCTTTTCAGCACGCCTTCTTTGCGGTTCATTCATGGGCTGACTCGACTTTTTTTGGTTAACCTGGAAGACGAAAATACCTGCCTGATCCTCAGCAGGCTCTTCACATTCATGGCGATCGCCGGAGCGTTCGTGATTGGCTCCTTTAGAGCGGTCAAACCCGGCGCCACAGTAAGACAACCCGCTGATGACAAGATATCAGATCAAGCTGCGGATATTCAGCACTAAGTTCGTGCTGGAGCACGGTTGGGGCATGGCTGATCCGCCGCAGGCTGGCTCGTCTGTTGCCGGCTCAGCCTCCGCGCCGTTTACTCACCAGCTTGCATATTGTCCGATAGACGGGTTATTGATACGTCTTTGATGGAGACTTGCCCATGATCTGGACTGATTACATTGCCCTGCTGGCATTGTCCGCCAGCCTTTACCTGTGGTGGAGGAGGGGGCTGGAACAGCGGAGTCAATGGCTCCTGTTCGCCACGATGCTGGCAATGGCGGCCGGCGCCTGGTCGATTGCTGATGACCGCTGGCAAGCCGGGTTTGTGATCGTTCCTTGTGCATTGATGCTGTTGGGCCTGTTGATGGGTCGCAAGCGCCGCCGCATCGGAGTCCCCTGGATATCCGGAACCCTGTTCACCCTGTTGGCTGCTTTAGCAGTGCTTCTCATCTGGTATTTCCCCATAGAAGACTTGCCCCCGCCCTCTGGTGAGTACATCGTGGGGGTGCGTGATTTTGAATTGCAGGACACGTCCCGCCCGGGGCTGATCAGCGCGGGCCCGCAGGAACCCCGCCGTTTGCTGGTTCGCGTTTGGTATCCCGCTTCCGAATCCCGGGGATATCCAGTGCGGCAATACTTCAGCGATGCAGAAGCTGATACTACTGCGGAGTCAATCGGCCGGTTCCTGAATGCTCCGTTCGCGTTCAAGTACCTGAAGCATGTCAAAACCAACTCATACGAAGAAGCACCTTTTCGGAATGGGTTGGGAACATTGCCGGTGGTGGTTTACAGCCATGGCTATACGTCCTTTGCCGGCCAGAACACCGCCCTGATGGAAGAACTGGCCAGCCACGGATATACCGTCTACTCGGTGCAACACTCCTATGATTCAGGGCCAACCGTGATGCCCAACGGCGATGTGCTGGAATCTGACCCGATGCTGCTGCAGGAAATGGGGGCGATGGCCGAGCCCAGCGATGCGGTGAAACAGGGCTTTATTGGAAGGACCTATTCCGAGCGCAGGGAGGGGCAAGTGAAAGCACACCAGGAGGCGCTGGCCACCAATCAGCGTATCGCAGCGCGCAGTGCCCCCATCTGGACTGATGACCGGGTATTTGTGCTCGACCAGTTGCAGTCGGGCGCTGTTCCGGATTCTGTCCGGGATATCGTGGCGGCTGGTGATTTTGAGCATACCGGCCAGATCGGCATGTCGTTTGGTGGTTCAACTACCGGGGAATTCTGTTTTGTGGACCAACGTTGCGCCGCGGGCGTGAACCTGGATGGAGGCGACTTTCATTTCACTTCATTCGGACAGAATGAGCCCGTGCCTTTTTTGATGTTCTATTCCGATTTCGGGCAGATCGCGAAGCTCTTTGGTGGCGGCCCGGATGCCGACGCGCATGGTTTCAACGATTTTTCCTATGAACGGCCGGAAACGGCCGGCTTGCGAACTGATGTGGTGCGGCTCAAGGTAAATTCGGTAACCCATCTGGGCGTCTCCGATTTCACCCTGTTCGTGCGCCCCCCGCTACGTAACCCCTTGTTCGGTTCAATAGACAGCCACGACATGATCCAGATCCAGAACGACTTCGTACTCGGGTTTTTCGACAAATATGTGCGGAATCAGGAAAATGCATTTCCGGCTGAGCAGTTTGCGGCGCACAAAGCCTGGGTGGAGCCGCAGAGCCTTGATGAACTACGGGAGGACTGGCTGCAATCTCATCCGCGGGATCAAACCATCCGGGTGTCGCTGGAAACCACATTGGGAAAAGTCGATTTGGCGCTCTATCCCCAACGCGCACCCTTGGCGGTTGCACAATTTCTGGCTGCTGTGGATGGAGGCAAATACGAAAGAGGCAAGCTGCACCGAACAGTCCTGGCTGAAAGCGGCGGCCCGCTGCAGATCGCCATGTGGGCTCCGGGCGAATCCACGCTCACGGAAGCAAGCCGCCTTGAAGGCTCTGCCACGAATGAGCCTTTCACTGAGTTCAATGTCAGTGAATCATCTGGCATTCCCAACGAAGCCGGTGCATTGGTGCTGCTGTTCACGCTGCAGAACGATGGTGCTCCCGGATTTTTCATCAACATCAGTGAGAACCTCAGGGGGCACCCAGGTGACACCCGCGTTCCTCCCGCCGCGCCTGGCCAGGTCACGATCGGCCGGGTATTGAGAGGATTGCCCCTGCTGCGAAAAATCCGGGCAGACGCCCAAAGCCTGGCTGATATGGCTGAAGCCTCCGGAACCACGCGAGAGCAACAGGGAGTCGGGTTGCTGCGTGCTTACCAGGAAGATTGAATTATGGGGCACGAAGATTGTGGAGCGTGATGCCGGCATCCTGGGCAGTGTCAGCGAAGCCATTGGCCATACCCCTCTGGTAGCGCTGGACCGCGTTACACGCGGCCTCGATGGCCGAATTCTGGCGAAGCTGGAGTACCTCAATCCAGGATTTTCCAAGAAAGACCGGCCGGCAAGGCAGATCATCCTGGACGCAGAAGCGGATGGCCGGCTGCAGCCCGGCCAACCTGTCGTCGAACTGACCAGCGGCAACATGGGAACAGGCCTTGCCATCGTTTGTGGCAACCGCGGCTATCCCTTTATTGCAGTGATGTCGAAAGGCAATTCACCGGAACGCGCCCGCATGATGGCCGCCCTGGGTGCCGAAGTTGTCCTGGTGGACCAGGCACCGGGTTCCGTTGCCGGGCAGGTGAGCGGCGATGACCTCGAGCGGGTTGAGCAGGTGACGCAACAGCTGGTTCAGGATATGGGTGCTTTCCGGGCGGACCAGTTCCGGCTTGACGGCAACTACCGCTCGCACTACCTGCACACCGGGCCGGAAGTCTGGGAACAATCCGCCGGCAGCATTACGGCGTTCTGCGATTTTGCCGGCTCAGGTGGAACGCTGGCGGGCGTCACCCGATATCTCAAGGAACGGAACCCGGCAATACGCTGCTTCGTAGCGGAACCCGAAGGCGCGGCAGTGATTGCCGGACAACCCATTCGCTGCAAGGAACATCCGATCCAGGGTGGTGGCTACGCCATGGATGACCTGAAGTTCCTGCGTGGCCTGGATCTGGATGGAGCGGTCCAGGTCAGCGGCGAGCAGGCACGGTCAGCCTGCCATCGGCTGGCGCGAGAAGAGGGTATATTCGCCGGCTACTCTTCCGGCGCCAACCTGGCGGCGGCGCTGCATCTGCTGTTGAATGAACTCACCGGCCACACGATCTGCATTCTGATCTGCGATTCCGGGCTCAAATACCTCAGTACCGATCTTTGGGATTAGGTTCTCTCACAGGTGCATACGCCGCTTCAGCAGGGGCGCCAGAAGCAAAAGTACACCAGCCACCGCCAGGGCATACAGGCCCAGCTGGAGATAAACGGCCTGGTAATTGGCCAGCGCGGCGGCCCGGTCCGCAACCTCACCCGCAACCTGGCCTGCGCTCGTCAATCCGGCAATCAGCCCGGAAATGAAGCTGGATGCGGAATACGCCAGCAGGAAAACGCCCATCATGAGCGCAACGATGCGCCTGGGCGCCAACCGGGTGATCATGGACATCCCCACCGGAGCGAGGCACAGTTCCCCCATCACCAGCAGCAGGAAATTCAGGGCGAACCAGAACAGGGCCACGGGCTGGCCTGCTGGGGTCAAGGCGATACCCAGGGCCAGCGACAAAAAAGCCAGAGACAGCAGACTGATCGCGAGCGTGAACTTCATCGGCGCCTGGGGCTCCCGGTTGCGCTTTCCCAACGCCGACCAGATCATGCTGAATACCGGCGCCAGCAGGATCACATAAATCGAAGGCAGTGACAGCAGGGAGGCCGCCGGAATTTCATGGCCGAACACCACACGATCCACCAGGCGGTCGGCAAACAGGGCCAGCGAGCTACCCATTTGCTCATAGAAAGCCCAGAAGCCAAGTGTGAAGACAATCAGGGCCGTGATGACCAGCAAGCGGTCTCGTTCGATACGGTCACAACGGGCAAAGGCGTACCAGATGATTCCAGCAGCGGTGACACATCCCACCAGCGCCAGCAGGTGCCCAACCAGACGCTGGTGCTGCAGAAGGTACCAGGCAGCTGCCACCAGCGAAAACGACGCGCCATAGATGCACCATTCCAGGCGGATGCCTGCCCATATCCGTCGTTGCAGTCTGGCGTTGTCAGGAGGTTCGGCCATGCCCAGCAAGTATTTCTGGCCTCTGAGGAAACCCAGCAGCCCGAGCAGCATGCCGATGCCGGCCAGGCCGAAACCCCAGGACCAGCCATAGCGAAACGCCAGCCAGCCGGTCAGCAGGGGAGCCGCAGCTCCGCCGATATTGATACCCATGTAGAAAATGGTAAAACCGCTGTCGCGACGAGGATCATCGCTGGCGTACAGCATGCCCACCAGGGTGGAAATGTTGGTTTTGAGAAATCCGACGCCGGTGACGATCAGCGCCAGTGACAGGAAAAAGCCGTTGAGGAAGGCTCCATCGCGGCTGACCTCGCCGCCGGCCTGCGCGGCAGCCATGGCGCCCGGACCTTCAAAGGCCAATCCAAGGTGGCCGCACACCAGCAGTACCGCCCCAAAGGTAACGGCCTTGCGCGATCCCAGGTATTGGTCGGCGATTATTCCGCCAAATACCGGCATCAGGTATACCAGCGCTGTGTAGGCTCCATAGATCAGGAAGCTCTCGTCATCGGAATACAGCCAGTGCTGGGTCAGGTAGAACACCAGCAGGGCGCGCATGCCGTAATAGCTGAACCGTTCCCACAGCTCGGTGCTGAAACACACGACCAGGCCGGGCGGATGTCCGCGAAATGGGTTGAATGTCATTGTCCTGTTGCTTCCATCCCCGTAATCACCGGCCATGGCTGGATTGTGCCTGCTTGCGCTGCCTGTTGGAATTCATGCATGTTTGCCCAATGGAGTCTGCAAAGACCCAATGACGTGGCATGATTGGCCTGCCTCAGCGGTACCTGAAAATTGTTGATTGTTGGCGTTGGGGTACATGCAATCATTTGCGTCCTTCTGGACAGGATTGAAACAATAAACGGAAATCGCCCATGAACAGCATCAATAACCGCCGTGAATTTCTCAAGAACACCCTGGCCGGCGCTTCCTTCGCCGGACTTGCCGGTGCGGCCTATGCGCCGTCCTTGCTGGCAGCTTCCACGGGGGCGGTATCAAACTCACAGCGCCACAAGTTGCTCGACCAGGCACACTTTGGCCGGAAAATACCGGCTGCGGGCAAGAAGGGCATGGTCATCTGTTCACACCCATTGGCCTCGCAAGCGGGTGTGGACCTGCTCAAGGCAGGTGGCAATGCAGCGGATGCGGCGCTGGCCACTTCGATCTGCCAGACCGTCGTTGAACCCCACATGACCGGCATCACCGGCGTGCTTTCCATGTTGTACTACGATGCCAAAACCGGCAGTACCACCTACGTGAATGGCAGCGCTGCGCGGCCCATGGCGCCCCTCGAGGGTTTCAGCGGAGCCGACCTGGCTTCCGGGCGCGGTGTGGCAGTTCCGGGATTCTGGGCTGGTTTTGAAGCTGCGCACGCGAAGCATGGCAGTGCTTCCCGCAAGGCTGTGATGGCCGCGGCCATCGATTACGCCCGTGATGGATTCGAGATTCATCCGTTCCTCTGGGGTGAGATTTTCACGCAGTTCCACATGATCGCACTGACCCCGCAGGGCCAGGAGATTTTCATGAGGAACAACACCCTGCCGCGGCCCGGTGACCTGCTGGTGCAAAAGCGCGCCGCCGACACCCTGGAAGCATTGCTGGCGGAGGGTAATGAGTATTTCTACCGCGGCGCATTCGCCGAGGAACTGGTGGATACCGTTCAGGCTGCGGGTGGCGTGCTCACGCTGGATGACATGGCGCAGTATGAGGCCCGCTGGCAGGAGCCTTCGGAAGGCACCTATCGCGGGTACCGCGTGGTGGCTTCTCCACCCCCCGACCATGGCGGCTCGCACATGATCGAAATTCTGAATATGGTGGAACTCCTGGACCTGCAGAAACTCGGGCCGCCCACCGAATCACCCGAAGCGCTGTTCCACATGGCGCGCATAGCCCAGCAGGTTTATGCCGATGGTTCCAAACAGCACGACCCGGCTACCCATTACCTGCCGATGGACATCATCCTCAGCAAGGATTATGCCCGTACACGCTTTGCGTTGATGCAGATGGACCAGAAGCTGGTTGATGTGGACGTGCCACCGCCTCCGGGCAGCAACCATGTCACGGCCGTGGATGCCGATGGCAATGTGGCGACCATCCTGCATTCGTGCATGTCTTATCCCTGGTCCAACGGGCTGTTTGCCGGCGGCGTGACCATCGTTGCGGCCGGAGCGCATTTCGGTCGCGTCATGCCAGGGCCGGGTGACCGCATTTCCGCTTATGTTTGCCCCAACATCATTTTTGACGGTGATCGCCCGGTATTGGCTTCCGGGTCACCCAGTGTGAGCCTGTTGCAAAACATCCTGCAGAACACGGTGAATATTCTCGACTTCGGAGTTTCGATAGAAGATTCGGTGAATCGCCCCCGTTTTGGGGGTGGCTCCTACACCAAGCCCGGCACCCTGCTGGTGGAAGTGGATGTGGATCCGAAAGTACGTGAGGCGGCCAGCAAGCGGGGAATACGCTGGGATGTGGTCAATCCGTGGAACTGGCATCATGGTTCATTCGAGGGTATTCACCTGACAGCGGATGGCACGGCGCATGCCTGCGGAGATCCGCGGCGCAACGCCATGGCCATTGCAGTTTAAGGCGCAGGTATTCAGGCTCCATGAAAGGATATTCAGGTTTTTCGCTGCTGCGCAATGCGCTCAGCGGCCACCGCCACTGGCCACGTGCCTGGCGCGATGCAACACCGAAAAAGCACTACGACGTGGTCATCGTCGGTGCCGGCGGCCATGGCCTGGCCACGGCGTACTACCTGGCCAAATACCAGGGCATCAGGAACGTTGCGGTGCTGGAGAAAGGCTACCTGGGTGGTGGCAACTCCGGGCGCAACACCCAGGTCAGCCGGTCCAATTACTTTTTTCCGGAAAGCGGCGCGTTCTACGAGCACTCGCTGAAGCTGTATGAGCAACTCACCAGCGAAGTGAACATGAATATCATGTTCAGCCAACGCGGCATCATCAGCATCTGCAACAGCCGCCATGAGGCGGAACAGTTCCGCCGCTGGGCCAATGCCATCCAGATGAATGGCATTGATTCGGAAATCATTTCGCGAGCAGAGATAAAACGCCTGATCCCGCAGATCAACCTGGATTGCTCATTCCCGATCTGGGGAGGCTTCATCCAGAAGCGCGCGGGCATTTCGCGACACGATGCGGTGGTGTGGGGCTATGCCCGGGCCGCCTCGGCCGCAGGCGTGGACATCATCCAGCAATGTGAAGTCACCGGCATCCAGACATCTGACAGTCGCGTCACAACGGTGCAGACCACCAGGGGCCAGATCAGTGCTGACCGGTTCGCCCTGTGCGCCGCCGGACATTCCGGCCACCTCGCCGCCATGGCGGGCCTGCGCCTGCCCATCACCAGCGTGGCGCTTCAGGCCATGGTGACGGAGCCGGTCAAGCCGATATTCCACGTGGGGTTGATGTCGCCGCGTATCCACGTCTATGTCAGCCAGTCGGATCGCGGTGAGATCGTGATTGGCGGTGGCGCGGACATATTCAGTTCCTACGCCCAGCGTGGCGGGCTACCAGTATTTCACGAGAATGCTCAGGCCCTGCTGGAACTGCTACCGATATTTGGCCGGTTGCGCATCATGCGCCAGTGGGCCGGTATCTGCGACATGGCACCCGATGTCAGCCCTATCGTTGGCCCCACGCCACTGGAAAACCTCTATGTTTCCACGGGTTGGGGCACCGGTGGCTACAAGGCCATACCGGCGGGAGGCGATACCCTGGCGTACACCATTGCCCATGGCAAACCGCATCCGCTGGTTGAACCGTTCCAGCTGTCGCGTTTCAGCACCGGGCGGCTGGTCGATGAGGGCGCCGCGTCCGGCGTTGCGCACTGAGATGGGAGCGCGAACATGATGAGAATTTCCTGTCCCTGGTGCGGTGTGCGCGACCAGGCCGAATTCCGCTTCGGCGGCGAGGCCAGCGTGATCCGGCCGATGGATCCACAGTCTGTTTCGGACGAAGAATGGTCGGACTACCTGTTCTACCGCAATAACCGCAAGGGTTTGCACCAGGAACGCTGGTTGCACAGCTATGGCTGCCGCCAGTGGTTTGTTGTCACCCGGGATACCGTCACTCATGAGATTACGGCAACCCTGCCCATGAACGGACAGCCGGACCAGGCCAGGGGCGTGTCTGCATGAAATTCCTGCCGAACAGCTACCGGCTGGAATCCGGTGGCCAGGTCAACCGTGAGAAGGCGCTGCCATTCACGTTCAATGGCCAGCCTTTGCAGGGTTATGAAGGCGACAGCCTGGCATCGGCGTTGCTGGCCAATCGAATTACTTTGCTGGGTCGCAGCTTCAAATATCATCGGCCCCGAGGTGTCTTCTCGGCCGGAGAGGAAGAGCCCAATGCCCTGCTGGAAATTGGTGACGGCGCTCGGGCCGAACCCAGTTGCCGGGCGCCGATGGTACCGCTTTCGGAAGGCCTGGTGGCGCGCAGCCAGAACTGTTGGCCCAGCCTGGATTTTGATGCCGGCAGGTTGATCGATCTGACCCATTCGCTGTGGCCGGCCGGCTTCTACAACAAGACGTTCAAGTGGCCCAACTGGCACTGGTGGGAAGGCATCATTCGCCATACCGCGGGGCTCGGGCGGCCATTGACCGAGCCCGATCCGGATCGTTACGAGCAGGTCAACGCACACTGCGATGTGCTCATCATCGGCGGCGGGCCGGCCGGCCTGATGGCCGCATTGGTGGCAGGCCGGGCCGGAATGCGTGTCATGCTGGTGGACCAGGGTGAGACGTTGGGTGGCGTACTCAATTTTGAGCAGTACCGGGTTGATGGCCAGCCAGTGCTCTCCTGGGTCCAGCATACTTGCCAGGAGTTGGCGGATTTACCCGGGGTAACGCTCCTGCCTCGCACCACGGTGGCGGGCAATTACGACCATAACGTCACTACCCTGGTGCAGCGCAGCCATGGGAATACCTGGCGCGAATGTTACTGGACGGTGCGGCCACGCGAAGTCATCCTGGCAGCCGGTGCAATCGAGCAGGGCCTGATTTTTCCGGAAAACGACCGCCCGGGCATCATGCTGGCGGGTGCCGTGCGCCACTACCTGCATCGTCACGCCGTGGTGGCGGGTGAAAGGGTTGTGGTTGCCACCAACAATGATACGGCTTACCAGACGGCGATAGATCTGCATGCTGCTGGTTTCGGTAATCTCGCGGTGGCAGATGGGCGCGCCGATGTTGATCCGGCACTGCTCTCGAATATGCAGGCGCGCGGTATTGAGTGCCTGGTGAACACGCGTGTTGCCGGCACTCGCGGCGACAAGGCCTTATGCGAAATCAGCCTGCAACGGGGTAACGAATCGCGCCCCACGAGCCGCGCCTGCGATGTACTGGCAGTCTCCGGTGGCTGGTCGCCGCGGGTACACCTGTTCAGCCATGCCCGTGGCAGCCTGAAGTTCGATGCCACCAGCCAGAGTTTCCATCCCGACCGGCTGCCGCCAAACTTCTCGGTCATTGGCGCCGCCAATGGAACCGTAGACCTGGCGGCTTGCTGGCAGGAAGCCCAGCGTGTCAGCCAGGCTGTGTGTGGCAAGCTGGACATTAGAGTTGCCGCACAGGACCTGCCGAGGATCGACCATGCGCCCATTGAGTCTGCAATGGTGGGTCCATTACCGATCCAACGCCGCCGTAAACGCCAGTGGATCGACCTGGCGCACGATGTAACCTATGACGATGCCGAACTGGCGGTGCGCGAGGGTTATGTCTCGGTCGAGCATTTCAAGCGCTATACCACTACCGGCATGTCGGTCGACCAGGGCAAGACCGGTAACCTCAATGCGTTTATTGCACTGGGTTCGCTGACCGGCCGTGAAACCGGCGAAGTGGGCACCACCACTTTCCGGCCGCCTTATATGCCGATAACGCTTAGCGCCATTGCCGGCCCGCATCTCGGCTCGTTCTATGCCGCCAAACGAATTTTGCCTGCCCAGCCTGTGCATCGGCAGTTGAATGGGCATTTCGCCGATTTTGGTGGCTGGCAACGGCCGGAATACTATCCGCGCGATGGTGAGACCGACGAGCAGGCCATCTCGCGGGAAGCCGTAGCCGTGCGATCATCGGTGGGTGTATTCGATAATTCGCCGATCGGAAAAATAGAAGTTCGTGGTCCGGATGCCGCTGAGTTCCTCAATCGCTTTTACATCAACAATGTTCTCAGTCTGCAAACCGGCAAAGTGCGTTACGGACTGATGCTGAATGAGAACGGCATCATCATTGATGATGGCGTATTTGTGCGCCTGGCTGATGACCACTTCCTGGTGCACACGACTTCAGGCGGCGCAGGGCGTATCACCGAAATGATGGAGGAATGGCTGCAGTGTGAATGGCCGCACCTGCGCGTGTTGATCGATGATTGCACCACTCAATGGGCCAATTTCACGATTGCCGGGCCGCGGGCACGTGACCTGCTGTCCAAACTGGGCACGGATATCGATATCTCCTTGCAGGTCATGCCGCACATGTCGGCCGCGTGTGGTCATGTGATGGGATTGCCGGCACGTGTTGTGAGGGTCAGCTTCAGTGGCGAACTCAGCTTTGAGGTCAACATTCCGGCTCGGCAGGCGAGTTACTTTCTGCAAACCGTGCTGGATCAGGGAGAGGAATTCGGAATCTGTCCCTACGGCGTGGAAAGCCTGATGGTATTGCGGTTGGAAAAGGGCTACCTGCACCTGGGGTCGGATACCGATGGCAGCAGTACGCCGGACGATGTCGGTTGGGGCAAAGTGGCCCGCAACAAGACTGAAGATTACATTGGCAAGCGTTCGCTATTCCGCTCTTACAACCAGGACGAAAGTCGCCGTCAACTGGTGGGCCTTGAGCTGCTGGATGTTGGCGAGAAAATGCAGGCCGGCGCACATTTGCTGTCGGGTGAAAACCGCCAGGCGCCGACTACGACCGAAGGCTGGATCACTTCGGCCTGTTTCAGTCCAAACCTGAAAAAGCAGATTGCACTGGGTATGCTGTCGGGTGGCAGGAGACGATTGGGGGAAATCGTGACAGTTTGTGATGAACAGCGGCGCTTTCATGCACGGGTGGTCGACATGGTTTTTCTCGATCCGGGCAACGAAAGGTTGAAGTCCTGATATGAACAAATCAGCAGCTTTTTCACCCCTGCAACAGGCGGGAATAACCGGGACTGAATTCCGCTCCGCCAACCTGCTTCTGCGGGAGCTGCCCGATACCCGCCTGTTGCGCCTGCGCAGCCTGCAGCCTGAGTTGACGACGGCAGCCTTGCGGGATCTTGGCCTGGATTTGCCTTCGAGCACCGGCGGCAGTGCCGGCATTGATCCGGCGATACTTTGTTTGCGGCCCAATGAGTGGCTTGTGTACAGCTCTTCCGGCACACCGGGTGGCTTGCTGGACCGTGTCCAGGCCAGGCTCAATGGAGCCCAGCCGGAGGGTGGGGTCTCGGGCCATACCGCCGCGCTCGATATGTCCGATGGCCTTGCGGTACTGCAGTTGGGCGGCGCTGCCGCACCCTGGCTGCTGGCCAAACTCAGCAGCCTGGATTTCCTCGGCGCCCGGGAAACCGGACAACACTGCGCGCGAACACGTATGGGGCAGGTAGCGGTGGTGGTGAACTATCATCCGCTGGCTGCCAGTTCCACTGAATTTGTCTATGACCTGATACTTGATCGCAGTATTGCCCGTTATCTCTGGGAGCTGTTATTGCATGCCGCCAGTCACGCGGAAGAGATGTACACAAGGAGTTAACCCACATGGCTGAGTTCAAGCCGCACCAGCAATGGTCGTCTCGCATCGTTTTTCTGCTTTCGGCGATCGGCGCCGCGGTTGGATTGGGCAATATCTGGAAGTTCCCCTACATCACCGGCGAAAACGGTGGCAGCGCTTTTGTTCTGGTCTACTTGATCGTAATCACCTTTGTTGCCATTCCCATCCTGATTGCTGAACTCATGTTGGGCCGGCGCGGCCAGCAAAGTCCGCCGCATGCAGTGGCCATCATTGCCCGCGAAGAAGGACGCTCCAGGCGCTGGTCGGTTGTAGGTTGGCTGGGAATTTTCTCTGCTTACCTGATCATGACCTATTACAGCGTGATTGCGGGCTGGGCCATGTCCTACATGTTCAAGACCGGCGCTGGAAACTTCACCGGCCAGGATGCTGCTGGGGTTGGGGCAGAATTCAGCAATCTGCTGGCGAATCCGCTGCAGCTGACCGTGTGGCATGCGATTTTCATGGGAATCACCGCGGTAATTCTGGTGCGCGGGCTTCACGATGGCGTGGAAACTGCCATGAAGATGTTGATGCCCACGCTGTTCCTGCTGCTGCTGGCCATGGTGGGATACGCGATGGCAGAGGGGGACATGCAGGCAGGCCTGCATTTCATGTTCGATTTTGATCTGGGTGCCATCAATGGCCAAGTGGTGTTGATGGCCATTGGCCATGCCTTTTTCTCGATCGGCGTGGCCATGGGCTTGATGATGGGGTTTGGTGCTTATCTGGGAAAAGATATATCCATCGGCAAATCTGCACTGATCATCTCTGTCATGGATACGATGGTTGCGCTGCTGGCAGGCATTGCAATTTTCCCCATCGTGTTTGCCAACGGCCTTGATCCGGCACAGGGGCCGGGTCTCATTTTCGTAACCCTTCCGATCGCCTTTGGCAACATGACCGGTGGCCTGGTATTTGGCACGCTGTTTTTTATCCTGCTCTTTTTCGCTGCACTGACATCCGCAATAGGCAGCTTGGAACCGGTCGTAGCTTGGGTGGAGGAGCACCGCAACATCAGCCGCCCGGCCGCCGCGGTGCTGGTTTGCGGATCGGCCTTCATTCTGGGTATGGGCTCCGTGTTCTCATTCAATCTGTGGTCAGACTGGCATCCACTGGGCTTCATCGACCGTTTTGCCGAATCCGGAGTGTTCGACCTGCTGGATTACCTGACCGCCAATATCATGATGCCCCTGGGAGGCTTGCTGCTCGCGGTGTTTGTAGGCTGGAGGATTTCACCAGCGGCCGTAGCGGAACACGTCAATATCCAGAATCCGAAGATTTTCAGGGTGTGGTTCTGGCTGTTGCGTATCGTGGTTCCGGTTTCCATCGCCGGAATTTTTATCTCTAACCTCTGAGCGGGTGTTCGAGCCCGGAAAAATGATTGCGGGCCAGTGCCACTTTTGCGTCATCTGATACGGTTAACCCGCACAGAGGCACGCATCATGAATTCCATCCCGATACTCAGGTTTCCACGCCAGGCACGGCTGGCGGTGCTGTTCATTTCCATGGCTGCGCTGGCTTGCATTCCGGTGATCGCGCAGGAAGGCGCGGCCCAGGACCAGTCCTCCAAGCCAACGGAAGCCTCCAAGCCAACGGAAGATGGCGCTGATCAGGATCCAGCAATTTTTGGCAAGCTTGACGTGGCAGAAACCATCGCGCAAAAAGGCCTGGTTACCGGCACAACCGGCGCAGCGGCACAACAATCGGGTGTTGACATACTCAAAGCCGGGGGCACGGCGGCTGACGCCATCGTCGCCACAGCCATGCACCAGATCTGCCTGGCAGCTGGTTCCTGGGTGAGTTACGCCGGCCTGATGAACGTGGTGTATTTCGAAGCTGCCACGGGCAAGATCTACAACATGAATGCCTCTTACGACACTGTGGCCGGCGAAACCGATGCCTCAACGATCCCTGCGCCGGACTTTTCCAAGGGCCTGAGAAACGTCAAGCTCGAACCCAACGGCCGTAACGTGTTGGTCCCCGGGTTTCTCAAGGGCGCCGAGGCGCTGGTGCAGCGCTTTGGCAAGCTGGAACTCAGCCAGGTGGTGGCACCCAGCGTGAAATGTGCCAGCGAAGGTTTCACGGTGCAGGATGGACTGGTGGAACAACTGGATTTCCGCAAGGCAGAACTGTCGCGTGACCCCGAAACCAGGGCGGTGTATTTCAAGGCGGATGGCAGCCCTTATGCAGCGGGTGAGACCTTCAAACAGCCCGCCCTTGCTGTAACCCTTGGCAAGTTTGGTGAGCAGGGCGCCGATTACATTTACCAGGGCCCCTGGGCGGAAAAACTGGTAGCCAAAACCCAAGCCCTGGGCGGCAAGTTATCCATGCAGGACATGAGCACTTACGATGTGATCTGGAGCGAGCCGGTGCATACCAGCTACCACGGCTACGATGTGTACGTTCATGGCTTGCCTGCAGCCGGTGGTGTCAATACGATTGAAGCGCTGCGCTTTGCCGACCGGGCGGGAATGGCAACCAGGCCATACTACGGCGAATCCGCGGAATCACTTTACCTGATGAGCACTATCACCCGTCCGGCCATTCCCCTCACTTATGGCGGTGAGGCCATGGGCACCGCCATGCAGATGGACCTGTCCCTGCAGGGCCGCCTGAATCCTGAAACCACGGCCAAACTCTGGGCCATCATCCAGGGCGGGCATTTTCCCGGCATCACGCCACCCAAAACGGCGCCCGCCCATTCGGATGGCGTGGTGGTGGTGGACCAGGAGGGCAACATGGCCGCCATGGTGCATTCCATCAACACCGTCAGCTGGGGCACCAATGGCCTGAACATCGATGGCATCTCCATTCCGGACTCCGCGGCGATCCAGGTCTCTGCAGTTGCTGCCACCGTTCCGGGCGAGCGCTTGCCGGATCCCACCAACCCGGGGCTGGTGATGAAGGATGGCAAGCCTTTCCTTGGTTTCGCTTCGATTGGAGCCGGCTTGCACCAACGGACCACTGCAGCCCTGATAAGCGTGCTGGATTTCGGCATGACACCACAGCAGGCCATTGATGCGCCGGCATTCGGTTTTACCGAGTTCACTGCCCAGGGCATGGGTGGTGCCCAGACCATGGGCAAGGGCGATCTCAGTGCGGAAATGATTGCTGAAGTTGCGGAACTTGGCATGGAAATCAAGGAAGAGGATTCCACCCGCGGTTACTGGATAGGCATCATGATCGACCCGGAAACCGGAGAGTTGCGGGGTGGTGGCCCGCGTGAGTTTGCCATTACCATGGGCGGCCGCGCGGTGGGTTATTGACAGTCCGAATGCTGGAGAAGTACTGATGAGAATCATGGGCATGTTGGTGATGTGCGTGCTGCTGGCAGCCTGCAGCCGTGAGCCGCAAACCGCTGCTGTCGAACCAGTGGCGCCAACGGCGACCGCACCTGCGATCGCGGAACCGGTAGTCAATCTCTCCCCGGCCAACTGGCCTGCCGGTGAGTACGAGCGGTTCATGGCAGCACAGAATGTGGACCGTACCTCGGCTGGCACCGCCAGTGGCTATAATGGCGCGGTGACTGTGGCTTACAGCGGCCTGGCTGCCCGCGCCGGGCTCGAGGCGCTCAAACAGGGTGGCAGCGCCATCGACGCGGCCATGACCACGGCCATGGCGCAGATAGCGCTCACCGCCGGTTCGCCCATCAGTTATTTCGGCATGATGTCATTGGTCTATTACGACGCCGCCACCGACCAGGTCTACACCATGAATGCTGAATGGAATACGGTGCAGGGCGAGGATGATCCCCTGAGCATTCCCGGTGGGATCGACATGAGCTCCGACGCAGGTTTGCGTGGCCTGGGTGAACCCAGCGGCCGAACGGCCCTGGTGGGTGGTTTCCTCAAAGGCGTGGAATCCGCACACAGCCGCTTTGGCAAACTGCCTTTCGCCCAGCTGTTTGAGCCTTCGATCCATATTGCCGAGCAGGGCATGCCGGTGACAAAACATCTCGCAGCGCAGATTGCGTTCCGCGGTGAAGACCTGTCTCGCCTGCCGGCGACCAGGGCAATTTTCACCAAGGCTGATGGCAGCCTTTACCAGGAAGGTGACCAGTTCCGGCAGGTGGAGCTGGCAGCCACGCTGCGGGCCGTGGCGGAACAGGGTACCGACTACATCTACACAGGCCCCTGGGCTGAGAAGCTGGTCGCCGCCGTACAGGCAGACGGTGGCAGGATGACGCTCCAGGACTTGGCTGACTATCA
Source organism: uncultured Wenzhouxiangellaceae bacterium (assembly GCA_964470455.1). Taxonomy (GTDB): domain Bacteria; phylum Pseudomonadota; class Gammaproteobacteria; order Xanthomonadales; family SZUA-36; genus JAWXBM01. The sequence continues at coordinate 21,540 of CAYYCX010000027.1, read as the reverse complement.
GGTGATCTGGGCTGATCCGCTGGTGGGCGAGATCGGAAATGGCTACACGCTGTACGCCAACCCCATGCCCAATGCCGGTGGAGTGGCCATGATCGAAGCGCAAAACCTGGCCGCGGAAGCCGGCCTGGTGGCTGATGGACATTTCACCAAGTCGCCGGTGGCGTTGCGCAAGGCGCTGGATATCACGCAGATGGGTTTCCTGCCATTGCTGCCCCCGGAAATGGTTGCCAGCGTTTTCCCTGGCCTGGACATCTCTCCCGAAGCACGGGTTACGAAAGCGCACGCCAAAGACCTGTGGTCGCGCATGCAGGCCGGCGCAACCCTGGGACGCTGGGCCGATCTCGGGCCCAAGAGTTCGGATGATGTCGTGGCGATCGACAAGGACGGCAATATCGCTGCCATCACCCACACCATCAACACGGTCTACTGGGGCAAAACCGGCATTTTCGTCGATGGTATTTCGATTTCGGATGCCGCCAGTTTCCAGCAGGCCGCCATTGCGCGCGTCCCGGCCGGCAGCCGCCTGCCGTCACCGACCGAGACCGGTATCCTGTTCAAAGGTGGCGAGCCAGTGCTGGGTTTCGCCTCCATGGGCTCCGGCTTGCATCAGCGCACGTTCCAGTGCCTGCTCAACTATACCCAGTACGGCATGAACGTGGCAGATGCCATCAATACCGCGGATTTCTTCATGCCGGCAACTGATTTCACCACTTTTCAAATCACCGCGCAGGTTCCCGAAGGACGCTTCGACAAGGCAGTACTGGACAGCCTGGGCATCGCCTATCGCGAAATTCCGTTTGAGGATGTGCGCATGGGCGGCGAAGGTAAATGGGTGGCCATCAGCCGTGATCCGGAAACCGGCAGGCTGGAGGCGGGCTCACACAACCGCAACAACAGCGACGCGGTGGCGTTCTGATTTGGCTCTGGCACATCCGTGTGCCATCGTGTTTGGCCCGGAATGATCCATCCCTGGATCATCCGGGCACGCAAAACAAAAAGTGTGATTTTTGTTTTGCTTCATTTTCAATGATTTCCAATCATTGAAAATGTTGGCACATCCATGTGCCAATTACTTCCGCTCACCGTGACTGCCCGCTTGCCGTGCGCGAGTGCAGTCGCTTGGGTCTACTTGAGCGTTTCGGCGATATACCGGTCGACCTTGGCTTCCAGCACGGGCAGCGGCTTGGCGCCATCCGACAGCACCACGTTGTGATATTCCCGAATGTCGAAGCGGTCGCCCAATGCAGCCTCGGCCTTGCGCCGGATTTCCCAGTGCTTTTCATAACCCAGCCGATACGCCAATGCCTGAGCCGGAATACTGGTGGAATAGCGAAGGGTTTCCGAGTCGATTTCTGAATCTGCCTGGATCACATACTGCCGCATGTAGTCGCGCGCATCCTGCAACGACCAACCCAGCGCATTCATGCCGGTATCCACCACCAGGCGCGTGGCCAGGAACATCTCGCCAATATAGCGCCCATAGAGTTCCATGGGCGTTTCATACATGCCCATCTCGATCGCCAGGCTCGCGGCATACTCCGCCCAGCCCTCGGTGAAAGCCGCCACTGAATATTTCCTGCGAAAATCCTGCAGGGCTTTGTTCTCGTCCTGGGTCGCCATGTGGAAATGATGGCCGGGCAGCAACTCGTGATAGATCAGCGAGCCAGCCCACACCAGGCTGCGGTTGGGCAGGTCGGAGGCGTTGTAGTTGTAAAAGCCGGTGGGGTCATCCGGGCTGGGTGGATTGTAGTAGCCGTAGGTCATGCCGGCCTCGGCGGCCAGTGGCAGGCGCCTGACCCCGTAGGCGGCCTTCGGCTGGTACTTGAAGTAACTGTCCAGTTTCGGTTCGATACGATGGATGTACATCATGAACCGGTCTTCCACTTCCTCGGGCGATTGTGCGATGTAGGCCGGGTCCTGCTGGATTTTCACCAGGAATTCCTCCGAACTGCCTTCAAACCCCAGTTCGTTTCGAATGGCGGCCATACGCGCGGAAATATCGGCCACCGCGTCCAGGCCGCGATCGTGGATTTCTTCGGGCGTGAGGTCCAGCGTGGTCTCGGTGCGAATTCTCCGTTTGTAAACTTCAAGCCCTCCCGGGTACTGGCTGAGCCCAACGGCATCAGGCGCCTGGGCTTCATATTCCCCACCCAGGGTAGCCACCAGGCGCTCAAAGCCGCCAACGATGCGGCTGGCAACCAGGTCATTCAATTCAGCTTTGAATGCAGCCTGTTGTTCGGGCGTGAGTGCCCCCAGACGTGCATCAGCGGGTACCAGTTCCGCAGGCACCACGCTGCCCATGCCCTGCCAGGTGGCGCGGGTGGAAGGCAGGGCGGGCTTGGGCAGGTAGATGCCGCGCTCCACCTGGCCATCCACTTTGGATTTCAATTGGTCCAGCATGTCGCCAAGTTCACCCACCAGTTTGAGGTAGTGATCAGCTGCCGCCTCATCGCCAATCGTTTGTGCGGCCAGGGCCTGTTTGGCGAATTGTATGGAGTAAGGGGCCTGGTAAGCCGTCAGGTCGAAATTCAGCCAGAAATCGTCGTCACTGGCGGCATTGTCTTCGAATTGCTGGGTCAGGATTTCAAAAGTAATAAGGTCATCACCGGTGAGTTCGTCCGGATCGATGCTCCCCAGCCGTTCCCTGAAGTACGCTGCCTGGGCCTGGTCTTCATGGTATTGCTCCAGTGTCAGGTCTTCGAATTCATCGATAGGCAGGCCTTCCTGCAATCGCAGATAGGTGCTTTGTGCCACTGAAGCATTCCAGACCTCATCAGCCAGTTGGCGCAGGGCTGCGGTAGCCTGTTCGCCAGCAGGTTGAGCCGGGGCTTCCGCCACCGGCGCAGGAGTCGTTGCGGACGGAGCATTTTCCTGCCGGTCACAGCTGGCGATGGACATGCACATCAGGGCGAAGATGGCCATGCGGCCGGCACGTCGGCACAGGAACGAGTTAGACAAAAAGGCAGATTGCATCATGGCTGTTGCTCCGAATTCTGGCTGGTGAGTCTGTAGACGCGGCAAGCGGACGCTACCCCAACTGCAGTTCTTCAGGAAGGAACAAACTACCATGGAAGCCGACAGGACCTGGCGAAAATACAGGTTGGGATAAATCGATGAGGATCCTGGAGGATTTTCGCGCCACCCAAAAAACAGCGGGGCCCGATTCGGGCCCCGCGGAATAAAGCTCAGGTCAGAAGAGTTTCTAGTAGAAGTTCCACTGGGCGGCTATACCCATGGTGCGCGGACGGGTAGGCGTGCCCAGCGATGCAGCGGCGGAGCTTGATCCGAAGCTGACGTAAGCCCACTCATCAAACAGGTTGGTGGCGTATACGGACAGGTTGAAGTGGCCGAAATCGACACCTGCACGCAGGTCGACCAGGTTGTAACTGTCGATGTCCACCAGCGGGTTGGAAGACGGGTAGAAAACTCCTGAACTGTCTGTGTAGCCCGGGAATCCAACCGGCATATCACCCTTGTACAGCCAGGAAGCGCCGACATAGGCCGGGTTGTCCGCCAGCGTGAAGTCGTACTGGGCATCCAGCGTGAAAGACCATTCAGCCGAGTTGGGCAACTGGGTACCCTTGGTGCCGCCCAGGTTAGGCTCATCCTTGGCCAGTTCGGCATTGATGTAGGAAACCGTACCGGTGAAGGTCAGTGCTTCGGTGGCGGCAAAGCTCAACGAGCCTTCCGCACCTTTACTCACGGCCTTGTCCGCATTGCCGGCCACGTTCAGGCCGCCAATGGTGACGTTGATCTGGTAGTCCTGCCAGTCGATGTAAAAGGCTGCTACGTCGAATCCGAAACGGCCATCAGCGGTGGTGCCTTTGTAACCGATTTCATAACTCCACAGGGAGTCCGGCTCAAAGAATGGATTGGTGAGTTCATTGCCCTCGGCGTCCAGCAACAGGAAGTTGGCGCCGCCGGGACGGTAGCCACTGGCGATGCGGCCATAGAGAGCGGTGTTGTCGCTGGGGCGATAGCGGACATTGAACAGCCAATTGGTGACCGTGTCATCAATTTCGGTCAACGGAATGGGTGCTACCAGAGGTCCTTTTGAATTCAGCTCCACGTCATTGGAATAATCAGCATAGCGAACGCCAACACTGGCATCAAAATCCGGTGTGAAATAGTAGGTACCCGTGGCATACAAGGAGAGTTCTTCGTAGTTGGACGGGAAGTTGGCGAAGAACAGGTCCACTGGCGGAGTAATGAACAACTCCTGGATGTTGTAGCCTTCTTCCTCCGTGTAGTAGGCGCCCGCGATCCACTCAAACTTCTGCGTGGAGGCCGACACCAGTCTCAGTTCCTGGGTGAACTTGTCAAAGCCGAGACTGCCCACGAAATCAGCCCGCGTGTGCGGCGCGCTGTCGGGGAAGAAAATATCGGCAAAAAACGCATAGGGTACGGTCAGGTCCGTAGTCTGGCTGAAGCTGAGCGTCTGTGAACTGGTTACGGAAGTGAGCGTGGCCCAGTCCAGGTCGTAGTTGATGGTCAGGCCGATCATGTCAGCTTCGTATTCGCTGGGGTTGATCTGCGCTTCGCCTGTTTGGTACCGGCCAAATACTGGAGTGCCGTCTGGTTCCTGCGGCAGGTAGGGCGGAACCGCCGGAGCGGGGAAAGCCTGGATGGTGGCCAGCCCATCCTGGGTGGATTTCTGGTAGAGGCCCTGTACTTTCACTTCCAGCTTTTCAGTTGGCGTCCAGCGCAGGCTGCCGGATCCGCCGTAGTACTCGTAGTCATCCCAGCCTTTCTTTGGAATGGCGACGTTGTCGATGTAACCGGCTTTGTCGCTCCAGAAGCCAGTGAAGCTAACGCCCAGGGTATCGCTGACAATCGGGCCATTGCCGCTGACGCGATACAGCTGGTTCAGCCCTCCGCCATTGGTATTTGACAGGTTGGCCGACACACTCCCGGTCCACTTTTCGGTGGAGGCTTCACGGGTGACGAACTTCAGCAGGCCGCCCAATGCGCTGGCGCCATAAAGCGTGCCCTGAGGGCCTTTCAGGACGTTCAAGGTATCCAGGTCCAGCAGGGTGCCGTCCAGCGGCGCGCCGGTTACGTACACTGTGGAAGAGCCAAACGGAATGTCATCAATATAGCTGGTGACACCGGCAGCCAGCACAGCATTGATGCCGCGGATGTACACACTGTTTCCAAAATTGCCACCGGTGCCAACTATTGAAACGCCAGGGACACGAGGCAGGATATCGGTCAGGTTGGTTAGGCCGGCATCAATGTAGTCATTGACGTCGATTACCGCCACCGAGATGGCAACATCCTGCAGGCTTTCCTCTCGCCGCGAGGCGGTGACGATGACTTCTTCGAGTTCGGTGGTTTCATTTTCCAACTGTTCCTGCGCAAATGCAGTAAGGCTGAAAAGCATGCTGCCCGGAAGCGCGAGCGCTATGGCTATACCGGCTGCTAGTCGACTGGCTGGTTTGAACATCATGGTGTATTTCCTGTGCAGTTTCTGGGTTGGATACCGATGTCCCGCCGAGCACCCACAAATTCTTTTGCTGGTGGTACATGTGCCAATAGTAATGGTAGCCCGGTAAATCTCCTAGTCAGATTCGTCAATTCATTATGCAGAGTCGACACTGTGGACCGCAGGAAATGGCGAATCCGGCCACTTTCATGCGCAAAGCCGGTCGACCGGGCCTGGTGCCGGAATTGATAAGGGATTCCCTTACTTGCGATAATGATGGGCTGCCGCCAAAAAACCGGACCCTGTTGAATGAATACTGCGTACCGCAAAGCCCTGCCAGGCACCGATCTCGACTACTTTGATACCCGTGCTGCCATCGAGGATATCCAGCCCGGAGCCTGGGACGGATTGCCGTACTGCTCACGGGTATTCGCCGAAAACCTGGTGCGGCGTTGCGACCCTGCCCTGCTGGAGGACGCCCTGAAGCAGATTATTGGCCGCAAGCGCGACCTGGACTTTCCCTGGTTCCCGGCGCGCGTGGTTTGCCACGACATCCTGGGCCAGACTGCATTGGTGGACCTGGCCGGTTTGCGGGATGCCATTGCTGCCAAAGGCGGGGACCCTTCGCAGATCAACCCGGTGGTTCCCACCCAGCTGATTGTCGATCACTCGCTGGCGGTTGAGCACGCGGGTTTTGAGAAAGATGCCTTCGGCAAAAACCGCCTGATCGAAGACCGGCGCAATGATGATCGCTTTCATTTCATCAACTGGACCAAAACGGCTTTTGAGAACGTCGATGTGATTCCGCCCGGCAACGGCATCATGCACCAGATCAACCTGGAAAAAATGTCGCCGGTCATCCACGCCCGCGATGGCGTGGCTTTTCCCGATACCCTGGTGGGTACCGACAGCCACACGCCGCATGTCGACGCGCTGGGCGTCATCGCCATCGGCGTTGGCGGCCTGGAAGCAGAGAGCGTCATGCTGGGCCGCGCCTCCTGGATGCGCCTGCCGGATATCGTCGGTGTGAAGCTGACGGGCCAGCGCCAGCCCGGCATCACGGCAACCGACATTGTGCTGGCCATCACCGAGTTCCTGCGCAGGGAAAAAGTGGTTGGCTGCTACTTGGAGTTTTTTGGCGAGGGCGCCGAGTGCCTGACCATTGGCGATCGCGCCACCATTTCCAATATGACTCCCGAGTACGGCGCGACCGCCGCCATGTTCTACATCGACCAGCAGACCATTGATTACCTGAAACTCACGGGTCGTGAGGATGCGCAGGTTGAATTGGTCGAACGCTATGCCAAAGAGGCAGGTTTGTGGGCCGACAGTCTTGAAAACGCCGAATACGAGCGGTTGCTGACGTTTGACCTGTCCTCGGTAGGTCGCAACCTGGCCGGCCCTTCCAGCCCCCACAAGAGGGTTTCTACCGCCGACCTGGCAGCTGCGGGAATCAGTCGCGACTATGTGGTGGAAGAAGGCCTGATGCCGGATGGTGCCGTGATCATCGCCGCCATCACCAGTTGCACCAATACCAGCAATCCGCGCAATGTGATTGCCGCAGGCTTGCTGGCACGCAATGCCAACCGGCGCGGCCTTACGCGCAAGCCATGGGTGAAATCCTCGCTGGCGCCGGGTTCCAAAGCGGTGGAACTGTATCTGCAGGATGCCGGGCTGCTGGCGGAGCTGGAGCAACTCGGCTTTGGTATCGTCGGCTTTGCCTGCACCACCTGCAACGGCATGAGCGGGGCGCTGGATCCGGAAATCCAGCAGGAGATCATCGATCGAGACCTGTATTCGGTGGCCGTGCTTTCCGGTAATCGCAATTTCGATGGGCGCATTCACCCATATGCCAAGCAGGCCTTCCTGGCGTCACCACCGCTGGTGGTGGCGTACGCGATCGCCGGTTCCATCCGCTTCGATATCGAGCGTGGTGTGTTGGGCATTGATGCCGATGGCAAGGAAGTGCGGCTGGCGGATATCTGGCCCAACGACGCTGAAATTGACGAAATCGTCAGCCAAAGCGTCAAGCCACAGCAGTTCCGTGATGTGTATGAACCCATGTTCCGCAAAGCCAGGGAACAGGCGCGGCTGGCCAATCCCCTGTACAACTGGCGGCCGAAGAGCACCTATATCCGTCGCCCGCCTTATTGGGAGGGCGCGCTGGCGAGGCAGCCGGAGCTCAAAGGCATGCGGCCATTGGCGGTGTTGGGCGACAACATCACCACCGATCACCTGTCTCCCTCCAACGCGATCATGGCCAGCAGCGCGGCCGGTGAATACCTGGCGAAAATGGGCCTGCCCGAAGAAGACTTCAATTCCTACGCCACGCACCGCGGCGATCACCTGACGGCGCAGCGCGCCACCTTTGCCAATCCGCGCTTGCGCAACGAGATGGCAGTGGTGGATGGCAAGGTCAAAGAAGGTTCGCTGGCCCGGGTGGAGCCGGAAGGCCGGGTGATGCGCATGTGGGAGGCAATTGAAACCTACATGGAGCGCAAACAGCCCTTGATCATCATCGCCGGGGCGGATTATGGCCAGGGCTCCTCGCGCGACTGGGCGGCCAAGGGCGTGCGCCTTGCCGGCGTTGAAGCCATTGTTGCCGAAGGCTTTGAGCGCATTCACCGCACCAACCTGATCGGCATGGGCGTGTTGCCACTGCAATTCAAGGACGGTGATACGCGCCATACCTATGCCATTGATGGCACCGAAACGTTTGATGTCGCAGGTGAGCCTGCTCCCGGTGTCGATCTCAAACTGATAATCCATCGCAGAAGCGGCGAACAGCTCGAAGTGCCGGTCACCTGCCGCCTTGATACGGCGGAGGAAGTATCCATCTACCAGGCGGGGGGCGTGCTGCAGCGTTTTGCCCAGGACTTTCTTGAATCGGCCGCCTGAACCAGCACGGAGAACAGTCAACAACATGAGCCATGCGCCGCAGATTCGCATTCCCGCCACGTACATGCGCGGCGGCACCAGCAAGGGTGTGTTTTTCCGTCTGCAGGATCTGCCGGAAAGTGCCCGCCAACCCGGTCCGGCCCGCGATGCACTGTTGCTGCGGGTGATCGGCAGTCCGGACCCTTACGGCAAGCATACGGACGGCATGGGTGGCGCCACATCCAGCACCAGCAAGACGGTTATCCTGTCAACCAGCAGAAAGCCGGGATTCGACGTGGATTACCTGTTTGGCCAGGTCGCTATCGACAAGCCTTTTGTTGACTGGAGTGGCAATTGTGGCAACCTGTCGGCCGCCGTGGGTCCGTTTGCGATCAGCGCCGGCCTGGTGGATGCCAGCCGTGTGCCACGGGACGGCATGGCTGAGGTGCGTATCTGGCAGCAGAACATCGGCAAGGCCATTATTGCCCATGTTCCGGTCAGCAATGGCCAACCCCAGGAAACCGGTGATTTTGAACTGGATGGCGTGACATTTCCGGCCGCTGAGATCCAGCTGGATTTCATGGACCCGGCCGACAGTGGCGAAGGCTCGATGTTTCCCACCGGCAATATCGTGGATGTTCTGGACGTGCCCGGCGTCGGCAGCCTTCAGGCCACCCTGATCAATGCCGGCATTCCCACCATTTTCCTCAACGCAGCGGACATGGGTTATACCGGCACCGAACTGCAGGATGCCATCAACAGCGATGCAGCGGCCCTGGCGCGTTTCGAGACGATCCGGGCCCATGGCGCCCTGGCTATGGGTTTGATCCAGGACATCTCCGAAGCCGCCGCGCGCCAGCATACGCCCAAGGTGGCGTTTGTCGCGCCACCTGCCGCCTATACCGCTTCCAGTGGCAAGGAGATTGCGGCCGGGGATATGGACCTGCTGGTCAGGGCCTTGTCCATGGGGAAACTGCATCACGCCATGATGGGTACGGCGGCTGTGGCCATTGCAGCGGCGGCGGCCGTGCCAGGCACGCTGGTCAACCTGGCGGCAGGTGGTCGTGAGCGCGACGCAGTGCGCTTTGGCCACCCTTCGGGAACCCTGAGGGTTGGGGCTGCAGCCGGATTTCGCGATGGCCAGTGGTCGGTGACCAAGGCCAGCATGAGCCGCAGCGCGCGTATCCTCATGGAAGGCTGGGTGCGCGTTCCCGGGCCGGAGTGAAGCCGGGTATTACTGATAGAAACCATGCCGCAGGCCAGCTGCAGCCGCGTGAATCGTTCGATGCTTATTGCTGCTGGGTTGGGATGCCGTGCTGTTGCTTCAGCAATTGATGCACTGCGGCGCCCAGCATCTGGTGATCGACAGCTGAATTCTGCCGCAACACGTTGGAAACCAGAACCACCAGGTAATCGAGTTTCCTGCCGTCGATTTCCTGCTCGATGATGGCAGCCGAGTTCATGTAGTTGATGACATTGCCCTGGTAGGGCAGGCATTTGAAACCTTCTTCGGGCTGGCACCTGAACAACGAACCGGATTTGAAATACACCGCCGCGTCATTCAGCTCGGGTGATGAGGCATAGCGGATGCGGCGTTCCGTCACATACAGCAGGCGTTTGATCTGGCGGCTGCTCCATTCGTCCACCAGCTTGCCCTGTTCCAGTTTCAGCAAGTACTGCATCAGGCTGCGCGCGGTGGCATAGCTGTTGCCACCGCCATCGACATTTTTCTTCCCTTGCGCGGTGAAGAAACTACCCTGGCGCATCTCTTCCAATGGTAATCCGTTCCGCACCTGTGCCTGCCAGAATGTTTGCTGGAACACCCGGGTCAGTTCAGCGCGTGGTGTCGCCGCGAAGAAAGTCTTTATCTGTTCTTCCGGTACCGGATAGGCCTGGCCGAAATGTTCCAGCAACATGGCTTCGCGCATCACCATGGCAGCAGCTGAATTGGAACTGACCGACAGCATCCAGTCCAGGTACTCCCATAGCGAACCCTCGTCACCCACCTGCATGGGACGCCGGATCAGCGTGCGGGTTTCGACATCAAACAGGCGAATCGTGTGGTGGTCGCTGATGACAAAGTTGTCGGAAACAACGTTGGTATCGCGCAGGATTGTCCGGCGCATGGCCAGGTCATCCGGCCAGGCATCCGCCAGGGCCTGGAACAGGCCCGATGCCGCCAGGAGTTTGCCGACGCTGCCCACATTCTGCTTGTGTTCGCCGCGGTGCTCGGCGTAACGGGGCCGGGCTGGATCGGAAATATCCAGCACCGCGATGCTGTAACGATCGGCTTTATCACCCAGCAGGCTGACCACGCTGGCGGTAAACTCCGCATCAATCGCAGGTAAATCCATGTCCGGGTATTCCAGCAGGCGCAGGTCAACCTGCCCGGTGGTGAGCAGCGCTCCGGCGGGTTGCTTGCCCCCCTCAGCCAGGCCTTCATGCGCCAGTCGTGAACCCTCCACGCGCCGAATGCCGGTTTCCTCGTAACCGTCCAGCGGATAGGCCCGGCCGGGCACAGGCCAGGCCGTCAACACCAGCAACAGAGCCGGCCACAAGCCCCTGGCCAGCTTCATGAGCCAGGCACTCCACGCATATCCACGCCGACATGGCCGTGGTCCTGGATGCGGCCTTCCATACGCTGCAGGTACTCGATGCCGCGGGCCTGCTTGCTGTCCAGGAAGGGGCGGATCTGGAATAGCCGCAGATCGCCGTCAACAAAGCCGAACTCCACATCGGCCGGGGCGGGCTTGCCTTCGTCATCGGTGATTGCGGGAAACGTATTCGGCAGGTTGAGGGAGAAATCGATTAATTGCCTGATTTCATCCGGCTGCAGCACCGTGTCGCTGCCGCTGCTGGGCAGGTAATACAACCCACCTTCCGGATTGGGTACGCGCCGCCAGGGTGCTGTGGCTGTGGCCAGAACCCGCACTCGCGAACCATCCAGTGGAATGCGCAGCGATTCAGCGGCCTGTCCGTCCACTGCGCCGCCCAGGCCTTCGTTGACGGCCACCGAAATGATATCCGGGTTTCCGGTATCGATGTCCTGGGTCACCAGCACGCCGGATTTGTCCGAGGCCACGGATTCGAGCAAGAGGATAGAGGTGTAAACGTGCTCCGGCCGGGTCATATGCGACTGGCGCCAGGCAAAGGCGCGGGCAGTGAACGGCGAGGCCCAGACCTCCGCAATGCCCTGCAGCAGGTTTTCCTCACCCACCACGTTGGGCAGGGTCAGGTTCAGTCCGGCGCCGGTAAAGCCGGCAAGGTCTTCCACGTTGGTGTCAGAACGGATGAACAGGCCGGGCGGCTGCTGTTCACCAAAAATGTCCCGCAGCATTGCCTGCAACTGCAGTTTGAATGCGTCGCCGGGAATGGTGTTGCGAATGATGCCGTGCAATTCGGCACGGAACTTTTCGGTGGCTTCAATGCGCTGCGGATCGCGTTCAGGCATCGCGGCCAGTTGCTGGTAATTTCTCGCCATCCAGTCGAATACTGTGCCTTCACCGCCAGGATGAGCCTGCAACAATGCTTCCTGGTAGAACAATCCGAAGGGTATCGCCAATCCGCGTGAAACGCGGCCCGGGTAGTGCGAATGCAGTTCGCCCAGCTTGGCGGCCTTGGGGCCCACCACACGGCCGGAATCTTCAGCTCGCAGGCCGGCCAACGGCAGGAATTCGCGTACCGACAGGTCGAGTTTTTCAAGGTCGGGCGTAATCTCGACATCGCTTGCTGCACTGCCGGCGGCAAAAATGTCACGCCACTGGTCGGTCCAGCGGGACAGCTCAACCAGCCCGGAACCGCTTACGGCCAGAACCACGTGTTCACCATCATGTTCATGCAGGGCCGGCTCCAGTGCGCTGTCAACCGTGACATTGGGAATGCCCAGGTTGCGGGCCAGCAACTGCACGTGCGATAGCGGGTTACCTTCTCCGCCGGTCAGGATGCCGGCCACGGGTGGCAGCTCCGAGATGGTTTCGGGCAGCAGGTAGATGCCGTCGGGCTGGAATGTGTCCAGCGCATTCAGGTCAGGTTGGGTGAACAGCATGCCATGAGCCAGGCCGGGGTTGAGCGCATTGAAACCGGTTCCTATATCCTGGCCGAACAGGCTATGGGTTACGCCGGCCAGATGGTTGGCATCGCGCGACAGACTGTCCAGCACGGTGGAGTAGAACAACAGCGGGCTGCCGCGCAGCTGGTCCTGGATGAACAGCATGGCCAAAGGCTCGATTTCAGCCAGTTTGGCCATGGCTTCATAGAAAAACATGCGCAGGGTTTGCGTTCCCCAGCCTGGGCCGCGTGACAGCAGGTTGATACCAGACAGGTACTGGTCGAGCCCAACATTGTCCTGTTGCAGGCCGTGCAGGGTAAACTGCAGTTCATCCAGCAGGCGAGCATTGATCACTCCGGTTCCATAAGCCGCCTGGCTGGCAGAGTCCAACCAGCTGATTCGTTGCAGCCGCGTACTTGATGGCAGGGTTGTCCGCAGTTCCGCGGCGGCGCGGAAATGTTCGCTCTCAGCACGCAGGCTCAGGTCCAGCATCTCCAGCCGCACCCAGGCTGACCTGATTTGTGGCAGGGCGTTCCGCAATGCGGCCAGCAGCGAAGCAGTAACTTCAAAGCGATTGCCGGCTAACGGGTCAGACCGGAGCCTGGAAGCCGTGTTGGTCAGCAATTCCTGCAGCCAGGCAGCAGCCGTGTATTTTCCAGCCAGCAGTTCCAGTTCCTGGTCCAGTGGTTCAGCCTGGTAGATGAGGTCGATTTCATCCGCAAGAGCCAGGTACGGGGCGCGTTCGCCCGGTTCGTCCAGCCCGGCGGCGTAGCCGCGTACACTGGCGGCATCTTCAGCCCCGGGAGCGCCGTGGATTTTGGCGCGCAGGGGTTTGAATCCCGGATCGTTGTCGGCCAGCGACGCAGAGTCCTGTCGGACCTTCTGTATGGATGCAGTGCTCGCCCCGTGCGGCAGCATCCGGGCAGCGACCCGCAGTTCAGCGAAGCGGTCAGTAATCCGCTCCGGCTGCGCGCTCATGGCCAGCAGGAGTTCGCGGGCGAAATTGCGTTCATCCTCCTCCTGGATGGCGCCGCGGTAGTACTGTGCCCGGCGCAGTATCCAGCCGTCATCTGCGCCGACCAGGAATTTTTCGATGAGGATCTGCGGCAATTGATCGCGGAAATCCTCACTGGCCACAAATTTCCCGCTATCGATACCGGCCAGCAGGTTGGCGATGTAATATCCCTGCTCACGCAGCGCCAGGGTGGCCGGGCTCCATTCGCCGTGCTGGAAGCCACCCTCGTGCCCGGCACAGGCGTAGTTGTCGGGTGGTAATTCAGTACCATCGTTGCAGAACCAGCGAACCCGTGAAAATGGGCCGCGTTCGGCTGATTTCATTCTTTCAACGGCGGCGCGGTTCTGCTGTATTTGCTCAGCATCGACGGCCGCTAAACCTGCGGAAGCAAGCGACAGGCCCATGCAAACAGCAAGGGTAACTCGAGCGAAAACTCCGGGCATGCTGGGGTACCTGTTGACTTGGGCAGTGTGCAAAACCAGGGTGTTGTGCATACACCTTTCCAATCAGCGTGTTGCCGTTCCATTCTGGCAGCGCATGGTTCCAGCGGCAACCGGCCCGCTGCCGAAGCTTGCGCGAATTGTCAGAATCTGACATCCGGTCATCCCGTCGCGTTACCTGCAATTCCGCTCGAATTCACTTTAGTGTCTGATATTCAAGCATAATTTGATATGGCACGTAGTTTGCTTGGAGACTGCAGGCATCAACCCAGAGGGAACCGGAATGAAACGTAATCATCATGGATTCGGATTGGTACAGGGGATCATCGTGGTTGCCATACTTGGCGCGGTCGGCATGGTGGCCATGCCCAAATACCAGGCGTTTGTAACCAAGTCACAATTGACGGAAGCTCTGAATATTGCCCATGCGTCCAAGCGCCAGATTGAAATGTACTACATGAACAGCGGCCATTTCCCGCGAACCATGGGCGAAGCTGAAGCCATGAAGACCAACACGTTGACGGCTCCGGAATATGTGAGGGAAATGACGGTTGCGCCGAAAGATGAGCGTGATGTCATCATCAAGGTGTTTTTGAAAGATGGCGTGGTCGAAAACCTGGATGGCGGCGACCAGTATGTCTACATCCAGGGCGTACACAACCGGTCCAAAGGAGCCCAGATCGAATGGATTTGCGGCGCCGAAGGTATCAGCACCGATTTGATGCCGGACAACTGCAAAGGCTGAGACAGAACGGGCGGGCCTGAACGCCCCGCGGGCGACTGACCCGGGAATATTATTGTTATGATTCCCGCATGGGCAACAACTCGCCACCTGCCATAGCCACCCCAACAATGGTTGCTGGTCTCAGCAGCCTGAAAGCCCGCGTTCGGCGCAATCCCCAGGACGGGGAGTCGTGGCTGGCCCTGGCACTGCAGCTGGCCCAATCACGGCCGGGACCGGACCTGCGCCAGGCCATTTCAGAAAGCATCCGGCTGCTGCCTGATAATTACCAGGCCTGGCTTCTGGCCGGATTGGAATTGCAGCAGCGGCAAGGACCCAGCGCCGCACGGCAGTGGCTGCAACAGGTTGCCGGGCAAAAGCCGGAACTGGCTGCACCACGGTTGGCGCATGCGCAATTGCTGGCTGCCGCCCGGGATGAGGCTGCGGGCGCGGCATTTCTGGCAGTGACCAGGGATTTCCCCGGGGATTCCAGGGCCTGCCTGCTTTACGCCGAGTACCTGCAGAACCAAAGCCAACTGGGCGCGGCGGGAGATTACCTCGAGAAGGCCCTCGAACTGCAACCCGGAATTATCGAAAACTGGACGGCCCTGGCCAAGATACGGCTGGCGGAACAGCGCTTTGAAGAAGTGGTTGCTGCAGCAACACAGGCGCTGGATATTGACGTTAATGCGCTTGAGGCCAGGATGACCCGCGCGGAGGCTTACCGCCAGGCGGCGCATTGGCAGCTGGCCAAAGCCGATTATCAAGTACTGCTGCAGGCCATGCCCAGGAACCCCTATGTGCTGATGGGGCTGGGCGCCAGCCTGGCGGGCGAACGGGATTTCTCGCAGGCCATGCGCACCCTCAACGAGTCAGTCAAATACAAGCCTGACCTGGCGGAGGCGCGGCTCAATATCGCGCTGGTCAACGCCTGCCAGGGCAATCGCGAACAAGCCATGCAGGAATTCCGGCGGCTGCTGGCTTCCGGAATACTGGCACCAGGCCTGCGCGAGAGTGCTGAAATCTGCGCGGCAACGCTTGAACAACACCTGAGATTGCAGCCGTGCCTGGAGGAAACCGTGCGTTTGAACAGTCCGGACCCCCTTAAGGCTGCCCTGCAGAGGTCGCCGGCAGTGCTGCTGCGGACGGATTCGCGCATGGCCATGCGGCTGGAGGAACTGGCCAGGGCTGCCCGGGAAACACAGTGGCCCGAATCAAACAGCGCGGAACTGCAAGTCGAAGGCTACGAGCCTGATTTGCCACTGTATGGGTTCATCGAAGCCTGCCTCACCAGCCGGTCGAATGACCAGGCCGGCGGGATTGCCCGGCTGTGGACCAAATTGCAAGCCGAAACCACTGGGGCGCGCAGGGAGCTTCCGGCGTCACTACGGAATGCCTGGCAGGCCATTCGCGACCGCCAGGCAGGTCTGTTACCCCTTTCCGGTACGAACGGCGAAACCTGGTTGCGCTACTGGCACTACCGTTTGTTCCAGCAGTCAGCGGAAGATTTTCCCGGCCAGTTCAAATTCGCACCCAACAGCATCGGCTTGCATCGCACCACGGCGCCCCAACACCTGGTGAAGGCCGTGCGCTGCGCACTGGACGAGATTCACCCAACCATTGAACCCGGCTTTGGTCGCGCCTGCTTCACGCTGGTAGCCATTGCCTGGATTCACCCTTTTGTGGATGGCAACGGGCGCATGTCGCGGTTTGCCTTTGCCGCTGAACTGGAGTCCGCCGGCCTGCCGCCGGTGCTGTTGCTGACACAGGCACGAAAGGACCTGACGGCCTGCCAGGACCAGGCCCAGTACCGCAACGATTTCGCGGCGTTCAGCCGTTTCCTGCGGCTGGCGCATGGCAGCACGCTGGAATTGGTACAGGCCGTAAAACTGGAACTGCAGGCTGCATGACGGCGCAGCCCTGAATTGCCTTACCCGGTTAGCTCGCATCAACCCGCCGGATTTGCGCTTCAGGTTTTCGCGCGAACCGGTGCTTTCTTGCGTGCGGTTTTCCTGGCCGCAGTCTTGCGGGCTTGAGTTTTCCTGTCAGCCGTTGCGCGGCCGGCGCGTTTTGCCGTGGTCTTCTTTGTGTTGGATTTGCCCGGGGCCGCTTTCCTGCGCAGCGGCACTTTTCGCGTAACTGCGGGTGTCGTATTGCCGCGCGACTCATCAGCAAGGATGCCACCTGCCAGTTCCAGTTCCTGCAGCGCGGTTTCCATGTGCTCAATCAAGTGCTGGATCTGCGGCACCGAATGGCGGCAGGCCACGATGCCGAAATCCAGTTTGTCGTGGTTGCTCAACAGCGTGATGTTGACCGCAAAGCCGTCAAACGGAATCGACACGGGGTACATGCCATCCAGCCGCGCACCGTTCCAGTACATCGGCTGGCGTGGCCCGGGTACGTTGGAGATCACCGTGCTGAAGGCCGGAAAACGCCCGGCCAGGCCAGCCAGGGTCAGGATCAGCATGGGCGCCTGGGTGATGGCTGTATAAACCTGTACTTCCCGCGCGCTCATGCCCTGCAGCTGCTTTTTGCCGGCACGCATGGATTCCTGGATCACACGCATGCGTTTGGCAGTATCCTTCTCGTTAGTACCGAGATCGGCGGTGAGGAACGCAACGGCATTGGCTGATTCCACATCATCTGCGGTACGCATGGAGATGGGTGCCATGGCCTTCAGCGAATGGTCCGGCAACGCCTCCTGTTCCTGCAACTGCAGCCGCAGTGCGCCGGCGCATACGGCCAGGACGGCATCGTTCAAAGTGCCATCAAAAGCCCTGGCAATGGCCTTGAAGCGGGCGATAGGCCAGGATTGGGCAACGAATCGGCGTGCTCCGGTGATCTGCGTGTTCAGCCGGGTTTGCGGAATCTTTCGCCAGGGTACGGTCAGTTTGTCGCCCAGGCCCATCCAAACGCCGGCATAACGCCGCAGCGCGTTGGCTACATTGAAGGCGCCGCCCAGCTGCTCGCGCAGGAATTCCGCAACGGCCAGGATTTCATTTTCCCGCGGCTCCACCTTCTGTTCCTTGCGGATTTTCAGTTTGCGGCAGTAATCATCGAACACTGCCCGCGAGAACGGCGAGGCTTGCATGCGGTACTCCGGGTCCTCGGAAAACATGGTCTGGACCAGGTGCATGGAGCCAACCCCATCGATGGCGCAGTGATGCATTTTGAAATAGGTGGCGAACTGCCGGGTCTGCAGGCCCTCGATCAGGTGGATTTCCCACAGCGGCCGCGACCGATCCATCAGGGTGCCATGCAACCGGGAGGCGAGGGCGAACAGCTCGCGGTAGCGCCCGGGTTTGGGCAAGGCGGAGTGGCGAATGTGGTAATCCCAGTCGAGGTGCTCGTCATCTACCCAATGGATGGGCCCCAGGGTGCCCAATGGCCCGGTCTTGAGTTTGCTGCCAAAGGGGTGGCGCAGGGGTTCATCGGTCATCAGCATATTGCGGATGTCGCCCAGGAAATGCGTGTCATCCATGCTATCCGGCAATGAAAACAGGCTAACCGAAGCCACGTGCATGGGGGTGCGGCGGGATTCATTGATCAGGAAAAATGAGTCGATCAATGGCATTTTGCGCATGTCCGGGCTCCCGAAATTTTCAAGGCTGGGTCTACTCTAACATTCCCGCCGACCATTGGTTGCAGCTTCAACAAGGCTGGTCGTGGTCTCCACGGGGTGCTGTGCTTTATCATGTCCCGCATGAACAAATTCAGAATCATTGAAGGATCCGTCACCACTCCGCGGGGCTTTCGCGCTGCCGGTGTGTTTTGCGACATCAAGCGCCTGGGCACCGGCAAGGGTTCCGACAAAGGTCTGAAACGCGACCTGATGCTGATTGCCTCGGATTGCCCCGCCACGGTTGCCGGCATGTTCACCACCAACCAGGTGTGCGCTGCGCCGGTTAAAGTGAGCATACCGGCAGCCAGCAAAGCCAGGGCGCAGGCAGTGGTTTCCAACAGTGGCAACGCCAATGCCTGCACCGGCAAACAGGGCATGAAGGATGCGCAGAAAATGGTCGCGGCCACGGCCAGGGCGCTCGGTATTCCGGTAGCGGACGTGCTGGTGTGTTCGACCGGCCGTATCGGCCTGCCCATGCCGATGGATCGCGTCCTTTCCGGCATTGGAGATGCTTCCGGCAGGCTGTCGGCGGACCGGGATGCTGCCGCCAATGCCGCTGAAGCCATCATGACCAGCGATTCGGTTTCCAAGGAAGTGGCGGTTGAATTCAAACTCGGGGATCGAACTGTCACCATCGGCGGCATCGCCAAGGGTGCCGGCATGATTGAGCCCGGCATGAGCCCAACCGGCAAGCGCCCGGCTTCCAGCCCGTTGCACGCCACCATGCTGGGCTTTGTCACATCAGATGCCGCAATCACCTCGAAAGCGCTGAAGTCCGCGTTGCGCCAGGCAGTAGCCCTGTCTTTCAATCGCATCACCATCGATGGCGACATGAGCACCAACGACACGGTGCTGGCCCTGAGTAACGGGCTGGCCGGTAACGACACCATTCGAAGCCTGCAAAGCCCTGCGGGCAAGCTGTTCCAGGCGGCACTGAACCAAGTGTGCCTGGTTCTGGCCCAGAAAATCGTTTCCGATGGTGAAGGAGTTACCCGCGTGGTAACGATCAGGGTCAGTGGTGCCCGAACGCATCTCGATGCCGACCGGGCGGCGCGCTGGGTGGGCAACAGCGTTCTGGTCAAGACCAGCTGGTTTGGTGGCGACCCGAACTGGGGCCGCATCATCGATGCACTGGGTTATTCGCCGGCGAAAATCGTAGAGGATAAGGTGGACCTGGGATACAGCACCCCGGGCAGCAAGGACATCACCTGGTCATTGCGCCGTGGCCTGCCCACCAAAGTGGACTTTGCCACACTGTGCGCCCGCGTGGCGCCGGCCGAGTTTGACCTGCACATACGGCTGAATATCGGCAAGGGCGCAGCCACAGTTTATGCCTGCGACCTCAGCGAAGAGTACGTGGATTTCAACAAGGGCGATATCAGCAACCCGTCAGCGCTGGGAGGATGAACGGTGCTTTGGTTTTAAGTCCGAATGCCCGTTGTATTGTGTGTGGGCGCGATCAGATTCCGACTTTGGCCAGCATATCCATGATTTCGCGGATGAACCGCTCCGCGGCCGGGTGTTCGGCGGCAAACCGGGTTTCCAGCGCCTGCGCCTGTTCCAGCACGGTTTCCTGGTCCGGCGCGGAATCCTCGCCGCTGCCCAGGCGTTGCAGGTCCGATTGCAATTCCTGCAGCAGGCTCAAGGTTTCAGGGTCAACCGAGTCGGTTTTGTCCAGTTCGTCGTTGAGTTGGCTCAGAAGCTCATTCAGCTTGCTTTCGTTCATGGGTCTGGCAGTCCTTGCGTTGCGGGTGCGGGCAGCTGCGGATTATTGTCGGTCATGCCGCCGGCAGCGTCCAGTGGGGTTTTTTTGCTGGAGCCTGCCGCGCCAAAGCCCTAGAATCCATATCGTCTCCCGAGCACCTTTCGAGTAATCAAACCATGAGTCCCCAAGGATCTTTGACTCCCAGCGAGCTGCTGGAACTACGCCAGCGCCTGGACCAGATCGACGATGGCATCATCGACCTGATTGCCGAGCGACAGTCGGTAGTAACCACCATTGGCGAGCACAAACTGAAGACTGGCGCGCCCCTGCGGCATTACGCCCGTGAGCTGGAAGTGATTGAACGTGGCAAGGCCCGGGCCGAGTCGCGGGGTTTATCCGGCCGGCTGGCCCGCGACGTGCTGGAACTCTTGATTCACCATTCGCTGGGCAACCAGGAGACGCACAAGCTCAGTCGTTCCGACCATGGGCTGGGCCAGTCTGCACTGGTGATCGGCGGCGCCGGCCGCATGGGTGAGTGGATGGCGCGTTACCTCGACATGGTGGGCTATGACGTGACCATCGCCGATCCGTCGAATCGTGAATCCGCGTTTGACCGGCTGGAAGACTGGGAAGCGCGGGTAAATGATTTCGACCTGCTGGTCGTGGCCGTACCTCTGCGCCCCTGCAACCAGGTGCTCCATCGCCTTGCTGAGCTCAAGCCGCGCGGCCTGGTGTTTGACATCGGCTCGCTGAAAAGCCCGATGCGCACCGGACTTGAAGCGTTGCGCCAGGCAGGCAGCCGCGTGTGTTCGGTGCACCCGATGTTCGGCCCCAACGAAATCGGCCTGTCCGGCCGGCATATCCTGTTCGTGAACGTGGGCCACGCGGAAGCTGCGGCGGAAGCGCGCGCGCTGTTCGCCCATACCGCGGCCGAGTGCGTCGACCTGAGCCTTGAAGAACATGATGAAATCATGGCCTGGGTGCTGGGGCTGTCACACCTGGTGAACATCGCTTTTGCCTCCACCCTGGCCCGAAGCGGGGAAGCGGTGCCGCTGCTGCGGCAGATTTCCTCCAGTACCTTCAATGCCCAGTTGCGGGTGGCTGCGCAGGTAGTGTCGGAAAACCCGCACCTGTATTTTGAAATCCAGCAGGGCAACAGCAAGACCGCCGAAGTGACCGGGCATTTCAGGAAGGTGCTGGAGCAATTGTCGGCCGCCGTGAGCAATGGCGATGAAGAAAGCTTTACCCGCGCCATGGACGAGGCCAACCGGCGTATCAATCCGGCCTGATCGCAACCGGTTTGCGGCCTGGCTAACGCTCCAGCAGGTTGATGGGCAGGTTGATGGGCAGGCTGGCGGGGCTTGAGCTTTACCGGTGTTTCCGGGACAATTCGTGCCAATTCAACATGTTGTGATATGGCTTTCGGCGGCCATCAGCACATTCACGTTCGCTTCATCCTGCATCGGGTTTAAATTTGAGAGTTTTGTGGCAGTCTGGGATTGGCTTAGCAAGCCAAGGATGGCCTGCTGTTGACATTTACCAGGAGAAAAAACAATGAGTTCAAATCAATTTATCAACAGCCTGCGGGTGCTGGCCTGCTGCCTGCTGGGATTTGGCGTGGTTGCCCAGGCCGACCAGGTGACCATGAAGAACGGTGACGTGATTACCGGCAAAGTGAACCGGATTG
>CAYYCX010000026.1:0-44225 GCA_964470455.1 uncultured Wenzhouxiangellaceae bacterium | reverse complement strand
CGGTAGTCTTCACCCTCATTGGCGGGTGCGTGAGCAAAAATTACGAACATGGCGCCGATATCCGGTTCGATGCCACAACCGGCACTGCTTTGCTCAGTGCTGAAATAAACGGTATCTCCAACAGCCGCATCGGCACCTCCCTTGTAAAAGGAGCCCATCACGGCAAATTGCAGCCGCGTGCTTTCTAACGAATCCTCCGTTGCCTTCAGTTCAGCAATCAACACCTGGTCGGCGGCATTGAAATAGTCGGCCAGGTTCTGCTGCGAGCAGCGACAGGCCCAGGCGGTATCAGCCAGCAGCAGTGCGATAACAGCGTATACCAACTGCCGGAAATCCAAGGTAGCGATGCTCATGTAGTGCCCTGTGCTGAAGTGGTTCGAGTAACGAGCCAGGCCAGCAACATGCACACCGACATGCCGACGGGAGCAAAAAACAGGGGGCCAATGATGAACTCCAGCCCGTGCGGGAACCCGAGGAAAGTCCGTGCGGGCAGGAAATCCGGCCAGTACTCAAAATTGACCCAGGCCGTTACCAGCCACACCGGCAGGTAGCCCGACCACGCCAGGATGCGGCGCATCGGCCGCTTGCCACCGGCACGGCCGTGCAGCCACAGGACCAGCGGCAATAACAGCAGGGGCAGGCAGGCAACCAGGCCCACCACCAGGAGATTCTGCTTGCGGCTGCGGTACTGCTCCACCAGGGCACTGATAGATTCTGGCAGGGACATTTCGCTGGACAGCGCCACCACGAAAAATACCAGCGGCGGAACCAGCAAGATCCCGGCCGTCATCAAGGCTGCCGTGGCGATCTTTCCCGAATGCTGTGCCATCGAATCGCTCCTGAATGAGACTGGTAACGACAATGCATGTTCAGGCCGCATCACGCAAGCAGAAGTCGCGCCGATTTCCTACACGGGTTCAGGTGGAATGCCCATTATCCAGAGTCATTACAACAGTGAGAATGGCCATACCCGGATCAATTGGCGCGGCAGGAGGAATGCAACATTGGGCCTGGCACAGGTATTCTCGCGCGCCAGCAGCGGCGTGGAAGCACCCGAGGTGATTGTAGAAATCCACCTCGGCGGCGGCCTGCCCAAAACTTCCATCGTAGGCTTGCCGGAAACCGCGGTGCGTGAATCGCGCGACCGCGTGAAAGCATCACTGCTCAATGCCGGTTTCGAGTTTCCGCAGAGCAATGTCACCATTTCACTGACGCCGGCCGACCTGCCCAAGGAAGGCAGCCGCTTTGACCTGCCGATTGCGCTGGGAATTCTGGCGGCCTCGAAGCAACTGCCGGACAAGAAGTTGGCGACGTGCGAGTTTGTCGGCGAGTTGTCGCTGAGCGGCACGCTCAACCCGGTGCGCGGCATCCTGCCTGCCGCCCTGCAATGCCACCAGCAAAAGCGCGTGCTGGTACTGCCCAGCGCCAATGCCGATGAAGCGGCGCTGGTCAAGGGCAACCGGCACCTGCACGCGGCCCACTTGATGGACGTGGTGGCCTGGATCACCGGCCGGGAACCGCTCCGCGCCGTGCCAAAGCCGAAAGAGGTGCCCGCGCCTGCCATGGCCGACCTCGGTGATGTTTATGGCCAGTTTCGCGCCCGGCGCGCGCTCGAAATCGCTGCCGCCGGAGGGCATAACCTGCTGTTCACCGGCAGTCCGGGAACGGGCAAAACCATGCTGGCTTCGCGCCTGCCAGGCATCCTTCCACCGATGCAGGATTCGGAAGCCATCGAAGTGGCTGCCATCGCGTCCATCAGCCGTGGCGGCCTCGACATCAGCCGCTGGCGGCAGCGGCCGTTTCGCGCACCGCACCACACCGCCAGCGCCATTGCGCTGGTCGGCGGCGGCAGCCTGCCCATGCCGGGTGAAATCTCCCTGGCTCATCATGGAGTGCTGTTCCTGGATGAACTGCCCGAGTTCAGCCGCCATGTGCTGGAAAGCCTGCGCGAGCCGCTGGAATCGGGCCGCATCGTGCTGTCGCGGGCGCGGCGCCGTGAAACCTACCCGGCGCGCTTTCAACTGGTGGCGGCGATGAACCCCTGCCCCTGCGGCTACCTCGGCGACCCGCGCGGCCGCTGTCATTGCTCTTCGGACCTGATTGCCCGCTACCAGAGCCGCGTGTCCGGCCCGCTGCTGGATCGCATCGACCTGCATGTGCAAATGCCGCGGCAAAGTGGATTCCTGAACCGCCAGGAAACCGAGATTCCCGAACGCAGCGCCTTTGTGCGGGCGCGGGTGGAGCGGGCCAGAAAGCGGCAGCTGGATTTGCGCGGCTGTGTGAACGCCCAACTGAACCACACGGCGCTGAAACAACATTGCGTGCTGAAGAAGCCCGAAATGGACCTGTTCAAAACCGCCAGTGAGCAGCATGCCCTGTCACCGCGCGCCTGTCACCGCATCCTCAAGGTGGCTCGCACGCTGGCGGACATGGAAGCCAGCGACAGCATCGAAATGCCGCACCTGGCGGAGGCGATTTCGTATCACTCCAGCAACCGCATGCAGAATCTGAAACCCGCCGCTTGAATGCCGAAAGGGTGGAGACTGGGTCAGCCCACAACCCGAAGGCACTTAGCCTTGCACATGACTCTGGCTCCAGAGCTTCCCGGAATATTCTTACAAAGCCCGAGCAATTCGACTGATTACCCGCAATGCATCACATTTCTAGTATGGCTCAATGCCATTCCGAGTCATTTCAGATTTCATGCAAGTCGAAACCATTGCCCAGGGCAAAGGAATTCGTGAGCTAAAACGATTGGTAAGAGTCTACGGTATAGGAAATTGGCTTAAGAAGAAGGGACTTGCCTTTGTCACTTTGGACGATGGCTTGACGTTTTTTGCTGAGGTACACTGGTATGAAGCTCATGGAATTGGTAAACATGAGCTAAAGATCAAAAAGCTGATCAGGCCCAGATAAACCAACACCATGAATACAGCCAAGTTTGCCATATGCACAAAAAATCCAGGCTATGAAGCTTCGCTTGAGATTCGCAAGTTGTATCAGGTTATTGATGATCAAGCAGCCAATTCAATTGGCCAGATTCGTGTGATTGATGAATCGGGTGAAGACTATCTGTACCCGGTGTCCTATTTCGCTCCCATTGATCTTCCCGCATCGGTTGCAGACCAAATTACAATCGTTGCGTAGCATTCGGGCTCAAACCAAAAACTGACAGCACTTCAGGGTGCTTCCCATAGCCACGCTGTTCAGGGTATTCCGTTCCAACTCCAATTCTCCCGCCGGGGTGGGTTGGCCAAGGGCATACCCGGGCGCTTGAAGCGACCTTTCCGATCACCACGACTTTTCAAGTATCAGGCCGATGAACGGAAACACTTCGCCATCTTCCTCATACAGACGCCCGCTGGCCGGATCAAACTCGAGTTCGTCCGTTGTTACCGAGCCCGTGGCATTGAGCAGGTCCAGGAACGCGACAAAATCGAAGGATCCCAGCGGAACGCGATAGTCCACGCGGATATCGAGCGTGTTGAAACTGCTGCCACGCAAAGTATTGTGGGTCGTGAATTCGCGTGAATACCGGGTTGGGCCGCCCAAACCGGACAGCACATCGTCGTAAATGACGAAATCGTCAAAGGGTCGGCCCGAAGCGTACTTCCACCGGGCAGCGACCTGCCAGCGGTCATTGATTTCCCAGTTCACACCCAGGCTCAAAAGGTGTTCATAGTTATTGTCGCTGGGATAATCGCCACGGCCATCGTTGTCGTTCAACTCCGTATCGTTCCAGGAGTAGGCCAGGTTGGCCCGCCATCCCCGGCCAAAGGAACCGTTGAGAACCACATCCAGGCCATAGCTTTCGCCATCACCCGAGTTTGTGGCTGCGCCGGTCACTGCGTCCGATTCGACGATGAGATCGTCCAGTTGCCGGTAATAAGCCTCGGCAATGACGGTCCACCGGCTACTCAGAGTGTGTTCAACGCCGACACTGAAATGCACCAGCTCTTCCCAGCCCAGGTCCGCGTTGGACGGGTTCGCCGCCCGGTCGGTAACCCGGGGGGCCTGGTAGAACAAACCCGCCGTGGCCGACAGCCGGGTGTTTGGCGCCAGCTGGAAATCGGCGGCAATGCGGGGTGAGGTATAGCCCTCGTCATTGAATCCATCGAAGTCGTAGCGCAGGCCGGTTGACACACTCCAGCGGTCGAATTCAAAGGATTGCTCCGCGTAAGCGGCATAGTAGAGCTCGCTCTCCTCGTAAAATGAGTTGGATTGCTCCGGTGTCAGGACGATGTAGTTCTGCGATTCATCTGGGCGGCTGTCGCCGGATTCATACTCGTAGCGGATCCAGTCTCCGGCCAGCACCGTGGAGTATTCCAGGTCGAGGTTGGCAACCCTCACGCCCGTGCTGAACCGGCCCAGGCGGTTGTCGATGGTAAGGTCGCTGCGCCAGCCGATTTCGTTGTCCTGCTCGGCAATCGTCAGGATGTCTTCACGAACCTCAACCTGATCCGGGGGCAGAATTTCCGGATTGGTGAACGGAAAGGCTTCACCTTCGCTGCCAACCTTGTCCAGGACCCGGTAGTAGAAGCGGTTTTCCCAGGTCATGTCATCGCCCAGCTGGGTCCGCCACGTCGTTCCCAGCAGCCAGGCATCCTGTTCGGTATCGATGAGTTCGCGGTCCTGCAGGTCATCCGAGGCCAGCACGTTTTCAACATCCCGGCTGTACTCCTCCGGGTTGTAGAGCAACAGGAATTCAAGCTCGTTGCTGTCATTCAGGCGCGTGTGGGTCTTGACGTTGAAATCCGTCAGCACCGGGTCGCCGATGTCCTCTTCGCCAATCATGTCGAAGGCCGCACCAAAGTCATAATGGCGCAGTGACGCAATCATCGATGTGTCCGGGTGCAAACCCATTGGTCCGTCATACACGAACTCGACTCCTGCAATGTCCAGGCGGGCGCTGGCGTACGGGCTGGGGTTTCCCTGCGGGATGTCCAGCAGCAGCAGTGATGAGTTGCGGCCGCCGTAGGCTGCTCCCCATCCACCCGGAGTGTACTCCGCGCTTTCAATGAAGTTGGGCGAGAAAATGGAGTAGCGGCCCCCTCCGTTCACGTCCTCGCGTTCGCCAAGCGACTCATCGAAATGCACCACCGACTGGTAGGGAAATCCATCCACCAGCACCAGGTTGTCCCTGGGACCGAGGCCACGAACGGTGTAGTTGGAGAACTCGCCAACCGAGAACAAACCCGGCAATCCGTCCAGCGCACGGAACACGTCCCCGCCACTGCCAGGCGCGGTTCGCAGTTGCTCCCGGTCTACATAGGCGGTGCTTACCGGGCCGGTGCCCGCAGCCTTCAGGGCGCTGGCCTCGACGAAAACCTCCTCCAGCGTCCCGCCCACATCAGGCAGCAATACGATATCCACCGGCACCGTCCTTTCCCTGATGGCTCGGGCGTCCGGCTCGACCGCGCCAACGAATCCAGCCTTTTCAACCGCCACTGTGTAGAGGCCCTGCTCGACCTGTGGAAACAGCGCTACACCGTTGCCATCGGATAGCATTTCCAAGCTTCCGCCATTCCTGGCAGTTACCGATACGGACGCATCGGCGAGCGCATTCCCATTCTGATCGGTGACCCTGACGAGCAGCTCACCACCCTGAGCATGCAGGGTCAAAGGTGTTATTGAAAACAAGCAGAGAAATACGGCAACAATGGCATTGCGCATGGACATGATTCACTCCCGAAATCAACTGCGCGCACTTTAGGGTTTGCTGTGTCAACAATTGGTAAACAGGGTTTTCACGAAGCGGAGACATTATTCTGTCCAACCTGGAGCCATGAATCAGGATGCCTGTTTTACGAATTTTTAACAGTTCGTTGACCGAAAGACCCAGTGTGCTGGCCAACACTTCCAGACTGCCTGTCAATGGGCTGAATCGGAGGGTCACATTTTGAGCGAGGCGATTCGTGTGCTCGTTGTCGAGGACAACCGGGACCTTTCAGCCATCGTTGGCGACTATCTTGAAGCCGATGGCAACGTCCTGGACTTTGCCTTCGATGGCAGATCGGCCCTGCGACTGGCGTTGATTGAAACCTATGACGTCATCATTCTCGACATCATGATGCCTGGAATGGACGGTCTCGAGTTTTGCAGCCAGTATCGCAAGTTGGCAAGCAACCCCGCCCGGATCATCATGCTCACGGCAAGAGACACGCTGGAAGACATTCTCGAAGGATTTCGCAGGGGGGCTGATGATTACATGGTCAAGCCGTTTTTCCTGGCGGAGCTGTTGGCGCGAGTCAGGGCTTTGTTCAGGCGGGACCGGGTACTCAGTCAAGCTGTGCTGCAGGTGGGCGATCTGACTTTTAACCGACACACGCTGGAAGTCAGGCGCCAGGACCGGAACATCGACCTGAACCCGTCGTGCCTCAAGCTATTGGCCCGCCTGATGGAAGCTTCCCCGTGCGTTGTCCCCCGCCATGAACTGGAGCATGTTCTGTGGGGCGACAGTCCACCGGACTCAGACGTTTTGAAGGCGCAGCTCTACAAACTTCGCAACGCCATCGACAAACCATTCAACCGCCCACTGATTCATACCTTGCAACGCATCGGATACCGCATGGCGGAAGAGTGACATGAACGGAAAGACCAGCATCAAACAGTCCGTAGCAAGAGCGTTCATGCTGTTCGCGGTCATATCGAGCACGATCTGGGGGCTGGCGGTGTTGGCGTCCTTTCACCTGAGCGAAGACAGGGTCATCAAAAGGCAGCTGGAAAAGTTCGTCACGAGCTACCAGATGATGGAAGCAGGTGCCAAAGACGAAGCGGGCTCATTTTTTCCGGCTGTTGAAGTCTATCAAAACCCCGCAGAACTCCCCGTTTTCATCCGGGAAAGGCTCCAGGACCGTCCCGGCGACGGGCACTACGAATTCACCGACGAGGAATTTCACGTACTGGTACGGACTTCGCCAGACTCCGGCCAGGCCGAGTACTTCGTCTACGACGTCTCCGGGATCGAAGAAGCATCCTCATCAGTTGACGTGCAATGGCTTTCAATGCTGCTCACGGTGATCGCGATCATGGTTGCCATTGCGGTCCATACCGCAGGCAGGATCAGCAAAAGGGCAATCCAGCCGATCAGCCTGCTGGCTCAAAAGGTATCTGAAGTCGACCCGCAACGGTTCACGGAAACTGACTGGCAAAAGCTTGATTCACTGGATTTACACAATCACGAGGTCTCCATCCTCGCCAGCACGCTCGCGCACACCATGAAACGGACCAGCCGGTTCATGGAGCGCGAACTCAACTTCACCCGATCGGCAAGCCATGAAATGAGGACGCCGTTATCGGTCATCGAAGGCAGTTTGAGTA
The DNA here is from genome assembly GCA_964470455.1 of uncultured Wenzhouxiangellaceae bacterium. Lineage (GTDB taxonomy): Bacteria > Pseudomonadota > Gammaproteobacteria > Xanthomonadales > SZUA-36 > JAWXBM01. The sequence continues at coordinate 36,905 of CAYYCX010000026.1, read as the reverse complement.
TGCTGAAGCTTGCAAAACTCGAACCTGCTCCGGCCCACTCACTGGAACGTATAGAACGGGCAACCGGTCAATTGCGCAGCACTGTGGAGTTTCTGCTCCTCATTTCAAGGGAGCCGAGCCCTGATGCCAGGCCGGAACCGCTGGATCCACTGCCGGCCATCCAAAGCGCGCTGAAAGAGCATTCACACCTGCTGTCGGAACGACGCCTGGGACTGCACGTGAACACCATGGATCCGGTTTCAATCACAACATTGAGCGTCTACGCCACCGCTGCAATATCCCGGTTTGTAAAGTGCACTTATGAGATGTTCTATTCCGAAAGTGACTGGATCTATCTCAATATCGACCACAACGGAATTGCGTTCAGTGACGATAAGGAATTTGTCACCCGAGGGACACCCGCTGGCCCGGAGGCCGGTTCGGGTTCAGCCATCAATCTGGACGAACCGCTGAGAATCCTGTGCGCCTGGTTGGGTTGGAACCTGACGGGGAGAGTTCAGGACAATCGCTTTGTAACGATACTCCGCTGGCAGGATTAGATTCCGGAGGATTTCCCGAGGCCGTCTTCAGGGTGGTGTGTATGCCTGGACCTGGCCTGGGATAAGGTGGGCGATGCCACAACTGGCGGCAGCGACCTGTTATCGCTCCGTATCGCTCCGGCCAACCCAGGCGGGGATGTGACGCAGCGACCGGCAATCGACAGTAATGGAAGAGGTGGCCGCTGGCAGTCAGTCGACAGGATAGCGATCCAGCACTTCCTCTCCCAACGCCTCCTTCAAGGCCCCCAGCCAGGGCTCGTAATTGCGCCACTGCTCCAGGCCGGAGCGATAGATTGGCTGCCGTACCTGTTCCGAACTCGGGGTGCGAACGCTGCGCTCGGTCTGGTGGAATGCCAGGCAAGCCTCATCAAACGGCAGGCCGCAGAAATCCAGGATACGCTGCACCTGGCTTTCCAGGTCATCCACCACATGCTCGTACTGCACTCGCAGCACATAACCGGGCAACACTCGGTTCCAGTGGTCCATCAGCTCCACGTATTCACGGTAGTAGTTGCCGATGGACTCCAGGCCGTAGGAGAACTCCTGGCCGTGCCCGAACAACTGCTTGAAGCCGCTGAAGCAGCAGGACATGGGATGCCGGCGGGCGTCTATGACCTTCGCGTTGGGCAGCATCAGCCGGATCAGGCCGATATGGAAAAAATTGTTGGGATTCTTGTCGATGAAAAAAGGTGCGCCCTGCCGGAATACCCGGGTCTGCTCGATGTACTGCTCGCCGAAGCGGCGGAAGTAGTCCGCATCCAGTTCCTTGAGGTTATGCGGATAACGCGGCGTGTCACCCGGCTCCGCTTCCAGCCCGTATGACCCGCCCCGCAACCGGTGCGCCAGCGCGATAATGTTGGGCAACTCGTGCGTGCCATCCACCAGCGGGTGGGAGGCGAGTATCTGCTCGAGCAATGTGGAGCCGGCCCGGGGCAGGCCTACGATGAATATCGGGTCTGGTGCAGGGCACCCCGCGATTTCGCGTCCAAACAGCTCCGGTGAGCAAGCGCTGGCCTGCGCTTGAGTGCGAATGTTCAGGTGGGTTCCGGAATGGTTGCCGGTTTTGGCCTTCAGCTCATTGCCACGGGCATAATATTCAAAAGATTCGGCGAATTCCCGACGGTCTTCCAGCGCTTTTCCCAGCGCAAAGCAGAAATGGATTCGGTCGTCAGGTGAAATGGCGCCGGAAGACTCCTGCTTCCTCATGTGCTCCATTTCCTCATCGGTAAACCGGTAGGTTTTGGTATTGGCCAGCGACCAGAACGCGTCGCCATGGTCCGGCTTGATGCGATAGGCTTCGCGATAGCAGGAGATGGCTTCATCCAGTTCACCCACGGTTTTGCAGGCATGTCCGCGCATCACCCGGATCGCAACCTGCCGCGGACTGGCCCGCAAAACACGGTCGTAAAGCTCAATCGCTTCCTCCTGCCGGCCCAGGCCCGCAGCCGCATTGGCTTTCAGGGACAGGAACGCAAGGTTGTCCTGGTCAGCATCAACCAGGGACTCTGTCAGCTCAAAGGCCTTCTGGAACTTCTGCATTTTCAACAGCAGGTTGGCCAGGTCATAGCGCACGCGAAGATTGCCCGGATCGAATTCCGAGCAACTCTCCAGCAGGAATTCGGCATCCGACAGCACGCCAAGCTCGCTGCCGATGATGGCCAGAAGGCGCATCGCCTCGATGTCATGCGGGTGTTGTCGAAGGTAGTGGCGGCACAAGCGTTCGGCTTTGTAGTAGCGTCCCTCGTGAATCATGCTGGTAACGCTCAGCAGATCGCGCGGCAATGCCTGCAGATTCGCAAACTCGCGGCCGGCTGCCTGGCTGCGCTGGTACTGACCCGTCTCCGAATACAGCCTGGCAAGTTTGTTCCAGCTGGCCGGCAATGCCGGGTTCAGCCGGACTGCCTGCTCAAAGGCTGCGGTCGCGGCAGTGGCCTGCCCCTGCACCAGCAGGCTGTGACCGCGTTCCTGCCAGGCGCGGCCATAACCAGGCCGTAGTTCAAGTAACTGGTCCAAACTCTCCAGCGCCGCCTTGACTTTGCCCTGGTACCGCCTGGCCACCGCCAGCGTATACAGCGCCTCTGCCTGGGCGGCGTCATCCGGGTGAGCGGACAGCGCCCGCACCAGCAGGGCCTCAGCCTGGCCGAACTTTCCCGCCTGCACACGCCGGGTCGCCTGTTCGGCCACCTCGGCCAATCCGGGCATGCTTGCCTGCGTTTCCGCGGAAACTTTCGTCATGGTTCCGACCATACAATAAAAAGGGACGACCGCGGGAATTGGTGGCAGCCGAAAGAAAAAAGGGCGGCCGCGGGGGCCGCCCTGTGATCGGCCGTCCTGATATTGCTTTGAACCATCGCGCGATGGCTACTGGTAATCGTAGGAGAATCTCACCCCAATGGTCCGCGGGCGGTTGGTGGCCACGCTGGGCACCCAGTCAGCGGCATTGATATTGAGGATGGCGCGTTCATCAAATGCGTTGTCCACGAACAGCTCCGCGCTCCACTGGTCCTTGCGCACGCCCAGGCCGAGATTCACCAGCGTGTAGGCATCCTGTTTGTAGCGGGCTGCCTTGAAGCGGGTGTCGCCATTGCTGTCCACCGCCACAAAGCTGCTGTCCACCACCGAGGCGAGGTCGTCGCCCTGCAGCGGCGTGCCGCAAAAGCCACCTTCCTCGACAATCCCGAGGCCGGTGCGGTTGCCGGTTACCTGGGCCGTGACATCCTCGATGAAATAAGCGTTGCAGGTAGAAAGAGCGCGGCTGTCGCCAGTGTAGGTCACCGCGCCGCGCACATAGCCATCGGCGCCGAAGGCATCCAGCGGGAATTCATAGGTGGCGCGCAGGTTGCCGGAGAAATCGGCCGTCCAGGGCAGGCGGCTGCCCACCGGCACCACGATGTCATTCAGCTGCTGGTTGATACGCGTGAATTTGTTGTCCACGAAGGTCACGGCGCCGTTGATGGTCAGCCGGTCGGTGGCCAGCCAGGAGAAATCCGCGTCCAGGCCTTTCACCTCGGCATCGCCGACGTTTTCCATGAACACCAGGAAAGCAACATTGGCAGGGTCGAAGCGTGACATCTGCAGGTTGTCGATTTCCGAGTAATAAGCAGTGGCGTTAAGACGCAGCGTGCGGTCAAGGAAATCGCCCTTCATGCCGATTTCGTAATTGGTCAGCTCGTCGGTTTTGGTTACCGCCGGCACCAGGAATCCTTCATACACGCCGGTCTGGTTGGCGGCAGGCTGGCCGGCGTTGCGGTTGGATGTCTGCGGGCGATAGCCTTCTGAATACGCGCCAAACAGCATCAGCGTATCCGTGACATTCCATTTCAGGGTGCTGCGAAAAATCGTATCAGTCTGGTTGATGACGCCATCCGAACCCAGGCCATCCAGTGTGAATGAACCATCCGCCACACTGTCGGCAATGATCTGCGCGTTGGCCGGGCTGAAAAAGGTCAGCAGGTCATCGATATTGCCCGATTCGTTGTAGGCGCCCAGCGCCCGCAGGCGATAGGTGACCCGGTTATCGAACGCCTGGCCGTCACACGGGCCTTCAAAGCCGGAGAACTTGCAGCCGAACGAGGAGCCGGTTGAACCGGTGAACTTGTAGTCGATGTCGTAGTAGCGCGCGCCCACGCTGGCCGTCAGCGTATCGGTCAGGTCAAACTCAAATTCCCCAAAAAAAGCCAGTTGGTCTTCCTCGCGCGTGAAGCTGTTGATGAACGTGGTTGCCGGCCCACGGCTGTAAGGGTCGGTTACGCCCGGCACGGTGCTGACGATGTTGCCATCGGTGGGCGGCCGGTTGGGCGGATCGGTGATCGTTCCTGGCGCATTGGCCTGGTTGAAGCCGGCTTCGGTGGCGCCGAAGTACTGGAACTGCCCGTCGGAAAGCGTCTTCTGGTCATCGTAGAACACGCCCGCCGTGATTCTCCACCGGCGTGCTTCGTCCGTGTTGATACGAAACTCATGCGTCATGCGCTCATTGCTGGTATTGCCGAGGTACTGCTTGGTGGGATCAAAGCATTCGGTGTAATTGGAGTATCCGCCGGTGCAGAGGTAATACGCCTGGTAACCGCCGCCGTTGGTGTAGCCCGTGTAATCCTGGAGATAGTAGACATCGCGGTCCAGGTAACCGCCGGTATACAGCAGTTCCAGCGCCGCAAGGCGGCCCTTCAGAGTCCAGGTAGTCAGGCCGAAATCATCCTCATTGCGGGTGGGCGCAAAGCGGTTGACGGATTCTTCGCCGTCCAGGTAAGGGTCGTACTCAAATACGCCGTCGGTTTCCAGCCTCTGGCTGGTGTGCTGCAACAGGAAATCCCAGTCGTCGTTGATCAGCCAGGACATGCTGATGCGGGCGCCGCTGTAGGTGGCTTCGTTGTAGTCGTTTTCCACCAGGTGGCTGTTGTCGGCCACCGCCATGGTGGCGCGCACGCCGTTACAGTTGCCGCCGATGGGATCATCCACCGCCGGGTTGCCGGTGCAGATGTGGGCCGCCGAAGATATCTAATTACAGTTCATCACCTCGATATCACCCTGGTAAGTGCCGTGAACGTTATCGATCCAGCCGCCGGCATTGTCGTTGTAGGCGGCGATGCGGAAGGCCAGGTCGTCGCCCACCGGAATGTTGATATAGCCTTCAGCCGCGGTGCTGGGATCGCCGCCGGTGGTGTAGGCGTGCTTGAAGTCGAATCCGGCCGAGAACACGCTGTGCTCAGGCTTGTTGGTGATCAGCCTCACGGTGCCGGATTGCGAACTCGCACCGAACAGAGTGCCTTGCGGGCCGGGCAGCACCTCGATGCGCGCCAGGTCGGTGGAGTAGACGTCCAGGTTACGGCCGCCGAACGACACGGGTTGTTCGTCCAGGTACAGCGCCACCGAAGGCGCGGCACCCTGCACCGATGAAATGGTGATCGAGCTCTGCTCGGTGGCGGCGCCACGGATGTAGATTTCCGACTGGCCGGGGCCGCGCCCGGAAAAGGTCACGTTGGGCAGGTACTGGACGTATTCATTGAAATTGTCGACACCCAGGGCCTTGATGGACTGGCCGGTCAGGGCCTGGATGGAAACGGCGATGTCCTGGGCGGACTGCGTGCGCTTGGTGGCCGTGACGGTAACCTCTTCCAGCGCTTTTTCCGCATGGGCGGCCTGGGATCCGACGCTCGCGGCCAGGCCGCAGAGTATCGCCCTGGTCAAAGGGGCTCTGTTCAAAGCAATTCTCCCTCGGTTGGTTCTCCTTAAATTACATTGTGTTCAATGCAATATATCCCGACAACCATACCATCAATGGAAGATAATTTCCGTATCTATGTACTTTTTCCGCATTCACAGCGTTAATTATTACATTGTGTTCAATTTATAATGGCTAAACAATGCCTCCAGGCCAGAGCGCAGCAATGAAAAGACGGCGGCTGGGCAGCGACTGGACTGGGCGGCGATTGACGCTATCATCGACCAATGGATTCCAGCGAAATTTTGATTGCCCTGCGCCGCATCATGCGTGCTATCGAACTTCGCTCGAAACGGCTGGAAAAATCCGCCGGGCTGACCGTGCCACAGCTACTGGTGCTGCAGGAGCTGGCGACCGCCGGGGAGCTCAGCGTGAGCGAAATCGCCCGGCGTATATCGCTCAGCCAGGGCACGGTCACTTCGATTGTGCAGCGCATGGAAGCCAAGGGGCTGTTGCAAAAGCACCGCAGCGGCCAGGACCGGCGCAGGCTGGAGGTAGCCCTTACGGACAAGGGGCTGGACAAGCTGGCCATGTCGCCGGGCCTGCTGCAGGAGGAATTCGTCAACCGCTTTCAACAGCTCGAATCCTGGGAGCAGAAAATGCTCACATCGGCACTGGAGCGCATTGCTGAAATCATGGATGCGGAACGGGTGGATGCCTCGCCAATACTCCAGGTTGGCGAAATCCTCACCGAAAAGAATGGTTCCGGTTCACGCTGACACCCGGTTCCAGCCGGGCCTCAACCATCGGTATCGCCTGTGAGCTCTGCGCGGTTCGCGTGTTTTGATTCCGGGGTGGACAACCGTCTGTCCTGTTTGGCCGGAACAGGAACAAGTGGCACTTCCTGGTTCAGTGCCTTGAACAGTCCGACGCACATGAACACCATCACCAGCGCAAACGGCAAGCCGGTGGTGATGGCCGCGGTTTGCAGGGCCAGCAACCCGCCGCCCGAAAGCAGTACGGCGGCCACCACGCCTTCCGTCAAGGCCCAGAAGATGCGTTGCGCAACCGGCGGATTCAGGTTGCCACCGGCGGTGATGATATCGATCACCAGCGAGCCCGAGTCAGACGAAGTTACGAAGAACACGAACACCAACAATATGGCGAACAGCGATGTGATGGTGGACAGCGGGTAATAATTCAACAGCTCGAACAAAGCCGTGGCGATGTTCTGGTTGACGGCCACCGCAATCGACTCAACCCCCTGCAGCTCGGTGTAGATGGCCGTGCCGCCAAATACACTGAACCACAGGAAGGTTAGCAAGGTAGGCGCCAGCAATACGCCCAGCAGGAATTCGCGTATCGTGCGGCCGCGCGAAATGCGCGCGATGAACATGCCGACAAAGGGCGACCAGGCAATCCACCAGGTCCAGTAGAACAGCGTCCAGTTGCCCTGCCAGTCCGACTCCGCCTGGTAGCTGGCGGTCCAGCTTCCCAGCAACATCAGGTTCTGCAGGTAATGCCCGGTGTTTTGCACAAATGATTTCAGCAGGAACAGGGTGGGCCCGCCAACCAGCACAAACGCCAGCAACACGGCCGCGATCAGCAGGTTGAATTCACTCAGCCGGCGTATGCCCTGATTCAGCCCGGACACCACCGATGCCGTGGCCACCAGGGTAATGCCCATGATGAGCAGCACCTGCGTTTCGGTATCGATGGCCACACCAAACAGGAAATTCAGCCCGGCATTGATCTGGGCCACACCGAAACCCAGCGAGGTGGCCACCCCGAACAGGGTGGCAACCACTGCCATCACATCGATGGCCGTGCCCAGAGGCCCGTAGATGCGTTCGCCCAGCAAGGGATAAAAGGCGCTGCGGATGGTCAGCGGCAACCCACGGTTGTAGGAAAAAAACGCCAGCGAAAGGCCGACCAGGGCATAGATGGACCAGGCATGGAAGCCCCAGTGCAGGAAGGTGATGTCCATGGCCCGGGTTGCGGCGGTGCCGGTTTCGCCCGGAATTTTCGGCGGCTGCAGGAAATGCAGCACCGGCTCGGCAACGCCGTAGAACAACAGGCCGATGCCCATGCCGGCGCCGAACAGCATGGCGAACCAGGATAGCCGTGAAAAGTCCGGCCTGGCATCCGCACCGCCGATGCGAACATGGCTGAACCGGCTCAGTGCGAGGTAGACGCAAAACAGCAGGAACCCCTGCACCAGCAGGATCAGCAGCCAACCGAAGCGGTCGGTGATCCAGAATTTGATGGCCTGGAAAAAGCTCTCGGCGCTGTCGATCTGCACCAGGGTGATGAAAACGAATCCGATGATCAGCAGCGCCGATATGCCGAACACCGTTGGATGAATGTGCAGGCGGATGAAACCCAGCCTGAATTTTCTTGATACGTCGTTGTTTGAATGCTGCACGCCTGGCTCCATGTTGTCTGCGCAACACCCTACCAAAATCCGGCCGGATTTACCGCTGCGGGGGATCCCGCGACGGCATCCTGGCCAAATGGACGCACCCTCGAGCCTGTACTATGATGGCGCGGAAATGATAACCAGCGCCCGGGCGTATTGAATGGCATTGAGCCAGCTCAAACGAGCCTGCTCAATCAAGCCTGCCAAACTTCGGGCGGAGCCGCAGATGCACAAGTTCGCACCAGAACGGAAAGCCACGGGTTGGCACCCGCGTTCACAGCCCGCACCCCGCGAATGAAGCTGCCACTTCCAGTACCCACTGGCGCCATTCGCGGACCTGCGCTCACCTTCAGCGGCGACCCGTTCCAAAGCCCGGTTGACGATTGCCTGGTCCATGAAACGGATGCCATCGTGGCATTTGGCTGTGGCGTCATCACCCATTTCGGCCCGGCCAGCGCAATCCGTAAGCAACTGCCGGCCAACCTGCCGATACAGCACTATGGCCCGGACTCGCTGATCTCGGCAGGTTTCATCGACAGCCACGTGCACTACCCGCAAACGCCCATGATCGGCGCGTTCGGCGAGCAGTTGCTGGACTGGCTGAACAAATACACCTACCCCACTGAACGCAAATTCGCTGACCTGGCCTTTGCCGAAGCCGCCGCGGAAGTCTTCCTGCGGGAAAGCCTGCGCAACGGCATCACCACCAGTTGCGTTTTCTGCACGGTGTTCCCGCAATCGGTCGACGCGCTGTTTGAAGCCGCGCAGCGCCTGGGCATGCGCATCGCCGCCGGCAAGGTGATGATGAACCGCAACGCGCCGGATTACCTGCTCGACACCACGCAGAGCAGCTACGACGATTCCAAGGCCCTGATCGAAAAATGGCATGGCAGGGACCGGCTGATGTATGCCATAACGCCGCGTTTCGCGCCCACCAGCACGGCCGGGCAGCTGGATGCCGCCGGTCGCCTGTGGGACGAATTCCCCGACGTTTACCTGCAAACCCACCTGTCGGAGAACCGCGGCGAGGTCGAGTGGGTGCGGGAGTTGTTTCCTGAGCGCGATGGCTACCTGGATGTCTACCATCACAGCAGGCTCTGCCGGCCACGTGCCCTGTATGGTCACGGACTGCACCTCACCGAACCGGAACTGCGCACCCTGCATGCCACCGGCGCGGCGATTGCCCACTGCCCCACTTCCAATTTTTTCCTCGGCAGCGGCTATTTCGACCTGCTGCGGGCGGTTGATCCGGCGCACCCTGTCCGCGTCGGGCTGGGTACGGATCTCGGCGCCGGTACTTCGTTCTCCATCCTGCAAACCCTGAATGAAGCCTACAAAGCCGCCAAGCTGAACCACAGGAAGCTGACCGCCAGCCAGGCGTTCTACCTGGCCACTCGCGGCACCGCGCGCGCCATGTACCTGGAGGACAAGGTGGGCCATCTTGCGCCCGGCATGGAAGCCGACCTCGTTGTGCTGGACCTGAAATCCACCCCGCTGATCGAGTACCGCATGCAATTCGCCGAGGACATCGACGAGGCGCTGTTCATCCAGATGACACTGGGTGATGACCGAGCGGTGCAGGCGACCTGGGTGGGCGGCCAGCTGAGGCACGAAAAATCCCGGGTTGACCGGACCGGTCAACCCTGAGTTTGCGCTTCAGATCCCGACATTGCGCATTTTCGCCAACCAGTTTTGCACACCACCCGCAGCTGGCCCGACAGAGGTTCTACTGGTCCGGATTAGGCCCATAAAGCCCAACGCCCAGTTCTCCGGCAATATGGCGGATGGCGCGCATCGCCCGGATGCTGTTGCCGGCCTCATTGAGGCGCGGCGAGAATGCCGCGATGGCAAACTTGCCCGGTACGACGGATACGATACCGCCGCCCACACCAGTCTTTGAAGGCAGGCCGGCATGGAACATCCATTCGCCCGATTCATCGTAGAAACCCGCGGTGGCCATGATGGCCAGCAGCTCCGGCACATGCTCGGCCGGCATCATGCGGGTTTTCGTCAATGGGTTGACGCCGCCGTTGGCCAGCGTGGCGCCCATGATGGCGAGGTCGCGGGTGTTCACGCCGATGGAGCACTGGCGGGTGTAGACGCGCAGGGCTTCCTCGGGATCGCTGTAGAGCCGCCCCCAGTTGTACAGCAGGTTGGCGATGCCGCGGTTACCCCAGGCGGTATCGTATTCAGACTGGTAAACCTCCTGCAGCATCGGCAGTTCCGAGCCGGCAAAGCCCTCGATGTTTTTCAGCACCTGGTTCCAGCGGTCTTCCTCCGATGAAGCCTGCACCAGGCTGACCGCCGCTATGGCTCCGGCGTTCACCATTGGGTTCACCGAGCGCTCAGGATAGATTTCCAGCGCCAGCTTGGAATTGAACGGCAGGCCGGTGGGTTCGACGCCAATTTTCTCGCGCAGCACTTCAGGCCCCTGCTGCGTCATGATCAGGGCCGCCGTAAAGGGCTTGGACACCGACTGGATGGAAAAGCGGTAATCCTGCTCCCCGGCCTGGTAAACCTTGCCGTCGCGCGTGGCAATGGCAACACCGAACAGCTCGCTCGGCACCGTGTCCAGGATTGGAATGTAGTTGGCATTGGCGCCTTCGTTCACATCCTTGTAGAGGGCATAAGCCTCATCCACCACGCGCTGGAAATCCTTTGCCGAAGGCTCGGCTGCCTGGGCAGTAACAGTGATCAGCAATCCGGATGAAAGCAATGCTGCACCCAGAACTTTATGAAATCTCATGACACTTCTCCCGTCAGGATGAATTGAAAGAAGCCGGGAATGCACTTGGCTTTCCCGGCTCCGGCATGGTTCAGTTGCTGCCAATCGTCGTTCCGAAGTTGTACTTCGCCGAAAATTGCAGGCGCACATCATCGGAACTGAAGCCATCGGAGTAGTTGCTGCGATCCCCCCATTGCAGTTCAACGCCGTACATCACGTTGGGCGCGGGGTGGTATAACAGGTTGGTCAGGGCGTACTGGCCTTTTTCGAATGAAGTGGGGGACTGTCCATTGGGCAGGTCGTTGTCGAGCATGGAGTAGCCGATGGTGCTGGTCCATTGCTCGCTCCAGTTCAGGTCCAGGAAGGCCACGATGCCCAGCATGGGAATGGTCTCGCCGTAAATGGGCCGTACCGGGTCGCTGAAATTCTCCACCACGCCGATGTCGATGGTGGCGTCATTCATGTAGTTCTGGATGCCTTCGCCGTAAACCACGGAACCCCGCAATACGTGAGGCCCCAGTTTGTAATTGCCGCTCAGGTTGATGCCCCAGCCGGTCTCGCTGCCGCCAAGGTCGAACTCGTCATCATTGAGGTCCCTCCACTTGATGCTGCGCAGGATGCCGGCGACCTGCACATGGCCCCAGTCCGCTGCGTGGCGGTAATGGCCGGAAAGATCGGGCAGTTCGAAGTCACCCTTGATGTCCTGCAGCTCGACGCGATCGGCGAATTCACCGCCGTCACCACTGGCGCCAGGGCGCTCCAGCGCGAGCACGAAGCGCGAATCGCCATCAGACCACGGCGTCCAGCGCGCCTGTATGTTGCGGAAAAACACCATGGCGTTCGGTCCCCAGTACTCCAGGGAGTTGGGGAACACGTCGATGTCCATGAACGGGCTCCAGGTCTGGCCGGCGCCGAACTGGCCCAGCTCACCCCAGGCATGGCGCAACCGGAAGGTCGTCTGGCCGGCATCACCGCCCGTGCCGAACAACTCAAACTCAAAGATGGTCTTCAGTTCGCCAAGGCTTGTTGGAGTGAAGCTTTTCACCCCAAAGCGGCTCTGCCGGACACTGGCGAAGAATTCACCATCATCACCAAACTGGTCTTCAAAGGCAGGTAGCTTGGTGGGACGCAGCACGTCGTACCAGTCGGGGTCGTTCTGGTTGAACTGGTAGCCCATGTCCAGCATCGCCGCACCATAAAGATCGATCCGTGTGCCCGAGCCGCTGCTGCTGGCAGGAGCGGGTTGCGGTTCCGCGGCTGCAACCGTTGCGGCCTCAGGTGCGGCCGTTGCCTCAGCCGGCGCCTCAAGTTTCTCGCGCAGCTCCGCATTCTGCGCCTTCAGGCCATCGATTTCGGCCTGTTGCTGCTGGATCATTCGCCACATCTCTTCCATCGAAGGCGTGGACTCCTGGGCAACTGCCGAACCCGCCCAGGAAGCCAATCCAAGGGTGATTGCCGCAGTCAAAAGGGCGGCCCTGCTTCGGGGTTGCACCGAATTCGGACCTGGAGAAAGTCTGCTTCCCGTGTAAATTTTCATGTGTCACTCCTATTTGCTGTTTGCCTCTTCCCAAGAGCGCACCCGTTGCCGTGCCTGGTCGAAGACACGTACGTAGTTGTCTTTCGTCAGTAGCTGTTTGGCCTCCGGCGTCAGCTGGTCCATCACCGGGGCCCAGAGATTGAATACATCGGTGATCGCTTCGCGCGAAGCAGGCGCCACTACATCGGTACCGAACAAAAACCGGTTGGGATATTCATTCAAGACACTGGCGGTCCGATGGATCGTCCCGGGGCTGGCTATGGCGTACTTGGCCACTTCGTCCCAGGAGATGTCGAAATAGACGTGGCTCAGCGCGGGATCGTCAAGCACGCGCTTGACGACCTGCATCTGGCGCGGGTCACGGCTGGCGGCCGGCGCGCTGGCATAGCCCACGGGATGAACCACGCGGCCCAGGCCGAGGTGCGCCCAGATGATGGTGGTTTCCGGATGCCGTTTCAGCAGGTCCAGGGTCTGCTGCAGGTAAACAGGCTCCTGGTCGGATTTTGCAAACGGCATGTCAATGTCGTTGTGAAGAATCACCACCAGGCCCACTTCGCCGGCGAAATCAAGAATCCGGCCCAGTGCCGGATCAGTCAGGCTGGCGGTGTCACCTGCCACTTTCGATGAAACGAATTCCTTGTGGATGGAGAACTCGCCGATGCCGCTGAATACGCCGGGAAAAGTCTCCAGCACGCGGCGGATGTGATCCACGCCATACATGTCGGCGGGATTGAAGCCGGTGATCATCGGGTCGATGCGGGCCTGCTGCTCCGGCGCGAGCGAACGATAGGCCATGGCGATGAACGCATCGGTGAATGAATAGTAGTAAAGGGGCGCGTCGGTATGCAGGTAGTAGGTGGGCGCGAAGTCCCCGGAGTTCTCATACGACCAGGTCTGTTGCAGAGGAATGCCGAACAGGGTCGAGCGGCCGATCGTGTCACCCATCATGTCCAGGAAGTCGTGGATGTCCGTGCCTTTCTGGATATAGTTGGTCAGGTGAAAGTGACCGTCGTTAAACAAGGATTGCTGGCTTTGCGCCGGTGCGGCCAGTGCCAGCAGCAGGATAAACCCGCACGCACGGCATGCAGACATCCGGGACACTCTCAAGCCGCCCCTGGCGCCGAATATGCCCTGAACGTTCATCCTGCTTTCCTCCTGTTCACAGTGTTCTGTCCCGGTCAGAAGAAAATGGAAACCGCGGCGCTGATGGTCGCGCCTTCCTGGCCGCCCACGTAGTAGCCGAAGCTGCTGCTGACCGGCGACTTGTCGACACTGATGTACTGCAGGTTCACGCGGTGATTGCGGGTGTTGAAGGGGTAATAGTTCAGGCCCAGGATGTAGTCCGAACTGTCACCAAAGCCGGCGTCACTGTCGCCGTAGATCTGCGAGGTGGAGCCATAGACTTCCAGCACTCTTGGTATGGGGTAAAAGGCCGCCTGCAGGTAGAAGCCGTTATCCTTTATTTCGCCCACCGGCAAAGGACCGTCGGCCTTGAAGCTGTCCAGCCAGCGCTGGTAATACTCGGCCTGGAAGAAAATGCCCTTGTACTTGAAGCCGGCATCCAGCGACAGGATGCGATAATCCACATTGGTTACGGTCACACCGGGAACCAGCGCACCGGTCTCGAAGAGGTTCACACTGTCCGCCAGTTTCAGCGAGGTATTGCCCGGCGCAGCACTGATATCTGTGTAGCGTTCTTCCGGGCTGTATACCGCAGAGATGCCGAACCGGGTGGCGAGCTCGTCATGCATCTCCCAGTCGCCATAGGCGCCTCTGGGGCCAAATTCATGCGTGGTCGGCATCCACCACACCGAGCCGCCATAGGTAAAGTCGCGATCCAGCTGCGCGGCTGTATTGCCCAGGGTGCTGTTGCTGTTGCCCAGCGTGGCGCTGTACCACAAGCCCGGCGCGACTTCACCGTTGGCGTACAGGCCCTGGGTGAAAAATGGCCGGAAGAACTCGTCGGCCATCACCCGGTCGTGCCCCAGCCAGTACGGGTGTGAGCCTTGCATGGAACGCGAACCGGGGTTGCCGAAGACGCCCCCGTACAGGTTGAAGCTTCGGTGGAACTGGTAGCCGATGTTGGCGAACAGGGCATCCTGGTCCGTCGACGTTACGGTCCACCAGGTGATGGTGTAGCGAAGTTTCGGGGTACCGACCCAACCGTTCAGCCAGACCAGAACCCGGTGGGAATAAATGTCCTCGCGGCCGTCAACCGGACGCTCACGTCCCAGGTGGTCGGTGAAAACCTTGTCATCATCCATCTGGTTCAGGTAGCGCAGCAGCCCGTAGCCACTGATCGACATTTCGCCATATTCGTTCTTGCCGAGAAGGAAACCCTTGCCGGGGTCAAGGTAACCCCAGGTTTCATTGGCTTCTTCGGCTTGTTCCCTGGCTTGCGGCTCAACCGTGGAAGGTGCCCGCGGTGATGCCACTGTGATCCGTTCAGCGGTGGGCGCGACGACTTCAGTGAGTGGCTCATCGGCGGGTGCGGCAACCACTGCGTCCGCGGCGGCTGCCGCAACAGTGGGTGATCCGGCCACAATGAATTCCGCGCCACAACCATCCAGCACCCATACGCCGCCGTCGTCATAACCCCAGGTTTTGCCCAGCAGGCAGGCGCCAGGGCCAATACTCCGCACCAGAAGGATGCCCGATGCGGTATTGCCCGCACAATGTTCACGCTCACCGGCCGCGGCGACACAGGTCAACTTGACAGTCGAGCCTTCCTGGGCATGCAGGCCGGCAGCCGGCACGACAGCCATGGCAACCAACAGCACAATCTTCGGATAAATGGGTCTTGGACACATGGGCACTTGAAACCTTTTTCCTATCGCAGATCCCCTCTTGCGCCCATATCCTGAATCGGAAACCAGCCGCGCCGGCAATAGCCGCAGCGCTGGCGCACGCAAGCCATGTGCGTCACATTAAAGTGGAGTGAATGTGCCAGTAACTAGTAATCTTTCGAGTCACCGAAGCGGAGTTTCCCAGCCCGGCGGGTGGCCGAAGTCCCTGCCGTAGCGACGTGCCGGGGCCCAGCCAGAGCCCGGGTTGGCGCCCGCAAATTTTCCCGCACCGGCTGGTAATTTTCCTGATGGATCAGTGCCGAACGTGAGTATCTACTCACATGACCATGTCTCCCCGTGTCAGGCGGGGAGTATCAAGACCTCGACCGGGAGCAATACCGATGTATCAGTCCATTCCGGGCTGTGTGATTCTGGCCGACCGCCATCTGGAGCTGGCCGGGGGAGTACTCACACTTCTGGAATCGGCCTTTGCGACGGTGTATGTCGTTGCTGACATCAGTTCGCTGCTGGAAGGCGCGAAACAGTTGTCACCGGCGATGGTCACGCTGGACCTGTCGCTGACGGAAGGAAATATCGCCGAGGTCCTGAAACGATTGCGCGAGATCGCGCCGGACTGCCGCGTGGTTGTCCTCAGTGTCCATGACCAGGAAGCTGCTTCCCACCAGTCGCTTGAAGCGGGGGCTCACGGCATAGTCCTGAAACGTACCATAGGCAGCGATTTCCTGCCGGCTGTCAATGCCGTCATGCGCGGCGAGCGGTTTGTCTCGGCCGGTTTCGGCGCGCCCGGTCCCGGTCCTACGGGAACCCGGAATGCCCACAGCACCCCGGGTTCCGGGGCTCAGTAAATCGCATCCAGTGCCGAGCCTTCGGGCACCGGCCGGCCAATGGTGAACTGCAGTTCCCAGGCATTGGTGTTCACATAGCCGAGCGACAGGATGAACGGCCCCACCGGAGTACTGCCGTTGAGCGAACCGGCTATGCCGTAGCGGCTCTCCGAAGCCTCCAGCTGGTCGCGCCCGGTCATGCGGCCGGCCTGCAGGCGCAGGCCGGCATACAAGGCCTGGCCCAGCAGCGGCTGGATATCCGCCAGTTTCCACAGATAGCTGGTGCCGGCGAACCAGTAGCGGCTGCCACGCAGCTCATCAAACTGCAGGCCGGGAAAGGAGCGGATGCCGCCGAGGCGGAAATCACGCGCCGGCGGCAGGTCGCCGGACAACTCCTGGCCGCCACCGAGGATCAGGCTGAAGGAGTCAGCCCGCCAGGGGAAAGATCGGGTCAGTACGCCTTCAATGGCGCTGTATTCCTGCTCCCCGCCCAGCCAGGAATCCGACCGGGTGTAATTCAGGTACATCATGCTGCCGCGCGTGGGCAAGCCGACGTTGTCGCGCGTGTCGTAAACGGCACTGAGGAACAGGCGGTTGTCGACCTCGGTGTTCTGTTCCGGGAGGACCTGCGAGCCGGTATCGCGTTCGGTCTTGACCACGCCGCCGCGCAGTCCGGCCGCAAGCTGCGCGCGGGTACCCAGGTTGGCCCCCACCGACAACTCACCGTATGCGTCCTTGACGAAGTAGCGAGCCACCCGGTCCGATTCCACATAGATGTCCTGCAGTTCCCTTTCCCAGCGCAGGGCTGCGCGCACAAACCAGGTTTGCTCTGTGTCCAGAGGCTGGTAGAAGTCAGTTGAGATGCGGGACTCGCGGCCGATCTGCACCAGGTTGTTCCAGCTGGCGTCGCGTTCGCCGATCCATACCCTCGTGTGCTCTGCGCGCAGCAGCGCCAGCACTTCACCGGAACCGCTGCCGGACAACCCCAGGTCGAAACTCAAAAGGTCCGGGCCCCAGGACTTCTCGATCGGCGAGATTTCCATGATGCGTGATTCGGGCGGACCCTTGAGCTGGTAGTCGATGCGCTCAAATTCACCCAGGGCATAAATCCGGTCGGTGTCCGCCTTGATCTCACGACTGTCGACTTCCGCGCCGGGCTTGAGATTCTGCAGCGCGGACTCGACGTATTCCGGGTTGACGTGCTTCAGGCCGGTGATCTGCACTTCCGCAATGCGAACCGGCTGGGCTTCAGCCGGGCTGATGGACTCGCGCCAGGCCAGGTATTCCGGCTCGGCGATGGAAAACCGGCGCAGCTCGTCGCGCTGCGCATCGGCGGCTGCCTGGCCCAGCTCGATGGCCTCGGTCACTCGCTGGAAGTCACCGGTACCGATATCACCCATTTGCACGGCGATGCCTACATCAGCCGGAGTCAGCGTGGCAAGCTGCGCCTGCACATTGGCCTCGATCATCACGTCCATGGAACGGGCCGCCAGGGCCAGCGCCGAATCAAGATCCTCGGCCTTGGGTTGCGGCGATACCAGCCATACCGCGATCACCACATCCGCGCACAGTTCGCGGGCGATGTCGATGGGCACATTGCGCACCATGCCGCCATCCGACAGCACCTGGTTGCCCAGCACCACGGGAGAGAATGCGCCCGGCACCGCCATGCTGGCGCGCATGGCCACGGACAGGTCGCCACTGCCCATCACCACCATCTCGCCGCTGACCATGTCGGTAGCCACCGCCCGGAACGGAATGGGCAGGTTGTCAAAGTCGCGCTGGAAACGCGCATTGTTGACCAGGCCGCGGATCAGGTCTTCGATATCCTGGGTCTTGATCAGGCCGCCGGGCAGGACCACTGACCCATCCTTGAAGCCGAGTTCCAGTTCATTGGTATAACCTGCTCCGGCAATCTTGCGCTCAATGGGCGTGCGGTCGCGCATGCCGGCGCCGCCCACCGTTTTTGACCAGTCGATCGCTGTAGTGGCTTGAGCGATTTCTTCCGGCGGCATGCCGGATGCGAACGTGCCGCCGATGAGGGCGCCCATGCTGGTGCCGGCGATGCAGTCGATGGGAATGCGCAGCTCATCCAGCACCCGCAGCACACCGATATGAGCAGCGCCCTTGGCACCGCCGCCGCCCAACACCAGGCCGATGCGCGGACGGGATTGAGTGCCGGCGGTTTCCGCGGCGATGGCGATGACGGGTGCAGCAACCAGCAGCAGGCACACCATTCTGGTGAGCCACGCAGCAGCTACATTCCGGCCGGCATTTGCGGTCCGGAATTCACAGTCCGAAGCAATCATCGCTTGCAGTCCTCCTGGGGTTGGCACAGCTTAAGGCAGCGACAGCCTGGCTGATACTCGTAGATTTCCCGAACCCGTATCAGGGTTCGGAAATACTGTTTTGAAGGGCAAAACGGATCAGCTCTGCGCTGCTTTTCACGCCCAGCGCCTCCATCATCGAATACTTGTGGAATTCCACCGTGCGCGGCGAGATGTCCAGCTGTGCCGCAATCACCTTGGCCGAGTGCCCCTTCACCAGCAGGCGCAGGATTTCGCGCTGGCGCAGCGTGAGCTTGTCCGCCAGGCTGGTTTCGCCGCCGCCGCCATCACGCAGGGCCTGCAACAATTCCCCGGCAATGCTGGGAGAGACAAAGGTGCGGCCATTGGCCGCGGCCCGAACCGCCAGGATCAGTTCATCCGCTGCCGAATGCTTGAGCACATAACCCATGGCGCCCAGGTTCATGGCCTGGCGGGCGTAGGCCACATTGTGGTGCATGGTCAGAAAAACGACACGCACTGCCGGGTTATCCCGCTTGAGCTGTTCCAGCGCCTCGATACCGCTGAGCCCGGGCATCGAAATGTCGGATACGATCACATCCGGTTGTACCTGCCGGGCCGCATCGACCAATGCCTTGCCATCCTCGACGATACCCAGCAGTTCGAAATCCTGCTCCAGCACCCGCATGAGCCCCTGGGCCACCAGCCGGTGGTCGTCGGCCAGTAAAACCCGCGTTCGGCTCATGCCGGGGCCGCCTTGAAAGGAATGCGCACCAGCAGCGTCGTACCCCTTCCCGGCTTGCTGTTGATGCTGAACCTGCCATTCACCAGAGCTGCCCTCTCCTGCATGCTGAACAGGCCAAGCCCGTGGTTGCCCAATCCGCTTGCCGCGTCAAATCCCATGCCATCATCCTCGACTTTCAGGGTGAACCAGTTTCCATCGAATGCCAGGCTGAGTTCAATCCTGGTGGCATGCGCATGCCGGATGGCGTTGTTCAGGCCTTCCTGGCCAATCCGGAATACCGCCAGGGCAATCTCATGCGGCACGGACCGGGGAATTTCCCCGATGCGGGTCACTATGGCTGCCGTTTGATGGCGCCTGATGCGGTCACATTCGCTGTTCAGCGCCGCGGCGATTCCCAGGTCATCGATCATGGACGGATGGAGCAGCACCGACATGTCGTGCACATCCTTGCTCAGGCTGATCAACCGCGGCTGCATGTCCCGGGCGACCTCTGCCGCAGCCTCGTTGCCAGGATTGCTGGCGAGGTATCCGGCATCGATGGACAAACGTGCCAGGCGCTGCGCCAGGTCGTCATGCAGTTCGCGGGCGATACGTCGCTGTTCGTCTTCATGCGCGGTGATCAGCCGACGTCTGAGCCTGACGTTGTCACCCTCCGCCAGTTGCTTTTTCCAGCGTTGCAGCAACAGGCCCATGATAAGCGCAGCCTGCAGCAACAGGACGACCGCTGCCGCCACGATCAGCAACCGGTATTGCTCCCACAAAGCCGGCGGCTTGAACAGAATGTCACTGCCACCGGGCAAACGCGCTGGATCGATGTTCCAGCGCTGCATTTCACGCCAGTCATAGGCCGGCTGGTTCAGCGGCAACACTTTGCGCCGTCCCCGCGATTCGCCATACTTCAACAATTCAATGGCAGTGGAGGCCAGCGCCGTTATCGTATCCTGCACCGGGATGAGCGGCCCGCCGACAATGCCCTTGCCGAGCTGGTCTTCAAAGAAACCAAATACCGGTGCCTGGCTGGCGGCCTTGACCAGCGACAGGGTGTACTGGTTACCGAGCACCATTCCATCTACATCGCTGTCGAAGATGCCCAACAGCACGGCCGCGCCCGGTTCCAGGCTGGCAAGCGTGTGCTGCAAAGTCCGCAGCGGCATATCATTGGTGTAGGCGAAGTCGATACGCTGTTCGTAACCCCGCAGTGACTCTTTCGCAGCATTGGCCAGCTGCCGTTCGTTATCCGTGCCGCCAAACACCAGCAGCATCCTGCGGGTATCCGGCAGCACCTGCAAGATGTGATCGACAATCGTTGGGTAGGTGAAATGGTTGGCCACAAAGCTGTCACCGGGACGCAACGGCAAACCGGACAGCATCAGTTCCGAGGCGGTGAGCAGCGTTCTGGCCTCAGGAAACATAGAGTCCCGTTGATCCAGCCAGAATTTTGCCGCCGGCGGCCCGATGGCAATCACCAGGTGTGGCGGAGTTTCGCGGTACAGGTTGTACAGCAACTCAGCGCGCAGAGTCTCGCTGTCATCACTTCCAACCTGCCGCTGCTGCAGGTCAAACTGCTGGAATTTGACCTGGTGAGGCAACCGCGACTGGAGTTCAAGGATGAGCCCGGCCCTGACCGCGGCGTACGGCGCGGTATCCTGGTTGAAACTGCTCAGCATCAGTACCCGGAAAACGGCATCAGCGGGTTGCCGTTCGACTGCTTCCGCGGAGGCCAGCACCGCTTCCTGGCCCCGCGCGAATACCGGCCCGGCAGCGACAAACAGCAGGGCTGATGCCAGCGCAAACGCCTTTGCGAAGCAGGTGAAAGCTACCATTCATCCAGTTTAGGGACGGGCAGCCCTGGCCGCAATGCGGTATTGTCGCGCCGGAAAAAATACGAGTTTTTTTCGCTTCCTGACGAACGTAGTCTGCACAGTGCCCCTGCGGAGTACATGCATGAAAACGCAACGATTCGTGAATCAATCCGGTACGGGAGGGCTGTTGGCCACCCTGATCATCAGCGCGCTGGTCAGTTGGCCCCTGACGAACGTTTTTGCCCAGCAAACACCGGCTACGACCACCGCAGAAAGCAGTGCCGCCACGGCACCTGCCACCGAGGTCGTGGCCGAGGGCGCTGCCACAGCAACCCAGGCACCTCCCGCTTCACCCACGGGTGAGTTTTCCACCGAACAGATGGAGCAGCTGGTGGCGCCGATTGCGCTGTATCCCGACACCCTGTTGACCCAGATCCTGATGGCCTCGACCTATCCGCTGGAAATCGTCGAAGCCGACCGTTTCATGAAAAAGAACCCCGAAGCCACAGGCGATGCGCTCAACAGCGCGCTGCTGGAGCAGGACTGGGATCCCAGCGTCAAGGCCCTGTGCTCCCTGCCGGATGTGCTGGGCAAAATGAGCGAAAACCTGGACTGGACCCAGGACCTGGGCGACGCCTTCCTGGGCCAGAAAACCGAACTCATGGACACGGTGCAGCGCATGCGCGGCCTGGCCTACGAGGCCGGCAACCTGACCTCCACCGAGCAGCAAACTGTCACGCAGGAGCCGGACAAGATCATCGTCATCCAGCAGGCAGATCCCGAAGTGGTGTATGTGCCAACTTACAACTCGACCGTGGTCTATGGCTCCAGCTGGGGCTATCCGTACTATTACTACCCGCCGATGTACACCTACCCGCCCGGCTATGGCCTGTTTACCTTCAGTGTCGGCGTGGCCATCGGCGCTGCCATCTGGGGCGATTGCAACTGGGGCTGGGGCGGCAGCGACATCGATATCGACATCAACCGCTACAACGAATTCAACCGCAACACCAACATCAATGCTGACCGGGATCGAATCCAGACTACCGGCCGGGACGGCAAAGCCAGCTGGAATCACGACGCCAGCCACCGCAAGGGCGTGAATTACCGCAGCCAGGATGTGGCGCAACGCAACGGCGCCACCGCCGGCACCAACCGGGTATCCAAGGACCAGGCCCGCGGCCGGTCATCCGCCAGCACCGGCAACCGGGCCAGCGCCGGAAGCAGTGTCGGAGCCAGCGACCGCGCTGCAACGGGCAGCCGGCAGGGCACTGACCGGCCGGCCGCTTCGAGCAACCGCGCCAGCACAGCGGACCGGAACAGCGCCTCGCGCAATACCTCGGCCAGCCGCAACTCGGCTTACAGCGGCTCGCGCAGCCCGTCGGCCGATCGCATGTCCAGTTCGCGCGGTGCCTCCAGCCGGGGCGCTGTTTCCTATGGTGGCTCGCGCGGTGGCATGCGCGGCGGCGGACGCAGGCGTTGAGCGGAGAGCATCAGGATGAACACCATGAAAATATTGGCCAAAAGCACAACGCTGGCCCTGGCCTTTCTGCTCATCGGGTTGGCAGCCACAGCCTGCAGCCGCCCGGACCCGGGGTTGCTCGAAACTCCGGAAGCAGCCATTCAGGCCCTGTCGGACCTGATCGGGCAACACGATGAGCAGGCCATCGAAGCCATGTTCGGCGCCGGCAGCGTGGACCTGTTCCGTTCCGGCGATGATGCAGCCGACCGGGCCGATGCCGGGCATGTCAGGGAAATGATCCTGGCCCGGGTTGAGTTCGAGGATTTTGACGAAAACACCAAAATTGCGCTCCTGGGCGAGGATGGCTGGCCCTGGCCGATACCGCTGGTGCGCGCGGACAAAGGCTGGCGCTTCGACACCGCGGCCGGTCGCGAAGAACTGCTCAACCGGCGCATCGGCCGCAACGAGTTGTGGACGCTCACGGCCATGCACGAGGTGGTCGAAGCACAGCACGAGTACCACGCGATGCCGCAGGATGGCAATCCGCCTGCTTTTGCCCAGCGTTTCGTCAGCACCGAAGGCCGACGGGACGGGCTTTACTGGCCATCCGCGGATGACGAGGCCTTGAGCCCGTTGGGCGATTTGCTGGCCGAATCAGAGGCCACAAGTGGTGAGCCACAACCCTTTCACGGCTATTTCTACAGGATTCTCACCCGGCAGGGCGCCGGCGCGCCGGGCGGTGAACGTCAATACCTCGATGACACCGGGCTGCTGACCGGCGGCTTCGCCGTGGTAGCCTGGCCGGCCAAGTACGGCAACTCCGGGATCATGACCTTCATCACCAACCATCGCGGGCTGGTCTGGCAGAAAGACCTGGGGGCCGAAACCGAAACGCTGGCCGCGGCCATGGACGCGTATGACCCCGATTCCAGCTGGACGCCCACCGGCGACCTGATGAGCGATCCAGGGCTTGAATAGCCGGTAATGCCGGCCGGCACCCGGCCCGTAGGTGCGGTCCGGCTGTTTCAAGCATTTAACCCCTAACTACTCATTCAGCAAGAGGAGACTCAGAATGAGAATCAGAGGGTGCAGAAGTAAATTCAGGCGATGGATTTCATGTCACGTACCGGGCTGCGTACTGGTCTGCGTATTGGGCTGCTTGCCGGCCCTTGCCGCCGCGGACCAGACCCTGCACAGCAGTGAGCAATCGACGCTGGTTCTGAAAGGCACCGTCATGGGAGCGTACTTCCCCAACTCCGATTCCTGGTTTGGCGAATCGGCAAGCTTCCTGGGAGCGGATACCGATGACTGGGGGGAATTCGGAGCTGAAATCGGCCTGGCCTGGGAATACAACAGCGGTCAGTCCACTTATTTCGCCGAATTCAGCGGCTTGTATACGGCCACCGGCGGCGATGATGCTTCCGGGTTGACCATCGGTGAAAGCGATTCCGACCAGGCCAACATCGAGCAGGCGCATGTCGGCTGGCGCTACAGCGATCCGTTTTCCGGCCTTGAGGAAGACACCTTCACCCTGTCCGCCGGCCGCCAGGATTTCCTCATCGGCACCGGCCTGCTGATTGCCGACGGTGGCAGTGACGGCGGCGAGAACGGCGGCTGGTACATCGGCATGCGCAAGGCCTTCCAGGAGAGTGTGATCGCATCGCTCAAGAGCGACACGCTGGTGGCTGATGGCTTCTACCTGAAAAACCGGCCACGCCGGGGCGGCACCCAGGGCCACCTGTATGGCGTCAACCTGGAATATACCTTTCCCGGCAACCTGAACCTGGGTACTTCCTACATGGTGGTCAATGCCGACGAGGATGGCGCGGGCAATCTGGACGTCTGGTCGGGACGCGCCGGCTGGAATGGGCTTGGCGGCCTGGAGCTGAGCGGCGAGTATGTGATTGAAAACGGCGCTCCGGATGTCGATGCCGATGGCTGGTACGGCCAGGTGGCCTGGTCCTTCGCGGACTCAGCCTGGGCTCCCTGGATCGGCTACCGCTACGCCAATTTCGATGGCGACAACCCGGCCACGGCGCAGGACGAGCGTTTCCGCGAAATTGCTTACGGCTACACCGATTACGGCTCCTGGTTCCAGGGCGAAATCACCGGCAACTACCCGCTGGCCAACGGCAACCTGGTCAGCAACATGTTTCGCCTGAAAACTACGCCGAACGATGCACTGACGCTCAACCTGTTCTATTACGACTTCAAGCTCAATTTCCCGGCAAGCCTGGACCCTGCGGTGACCAGCGACGACTGGGGCGATGAGATCAATTTCACCGCCGACTGGGCGCTGAACGACAACTGGTACCTGATCGGCGTGCTGGCGGCCCTGTTCCCGGGCGAAGCCGCAAAACAATGGACCGGCGGCAACGATGACTGGCTGTATTCGATGTTCTACGTTTCCTATTCGCTGTGATGGAAAAAGTGCCAATGCACGCACCATTCCCACCCTCAGGACACTGCCGATAAAATGCACATACCCCTGAATGCCCCAGCCAGCCGAACCCGGGTGATCGATCCGCCACAAAGGGTCGCCGAAGTCATGTTTGGCCTGATCATGGTGCTGACATTTACCTGTTCGCTCAGCGTGGCGGAAGCGGGGCGTGATGATATTCGCGCCATGCTCATCGGCGCGCTGGGCTGCAACCTGGCCTGGGGCATTATCGACGGCGTATTTTTCCTGATGAGCAGCCTGGCCGAGAAAGGCGGCAATCTGCAGAAACTGCTGGCATTGCGCAGCTCTGCCAATGCGGCAGCGGGCCGGCAAGCGCTGGTGGACGCTCTGCCACCTCTGGTGGTATCGGTGATGCAGCCGGATGATCTCGACGCCATTCAGGCGCGGCTACGCGCATTGCCTGAACCCGGCGCCCCAGCCAGGCTGGATGGCCAGGACTGGCTGGGCGCCCTGGGCGTCCTGCTGCTGGTGTTCCTGTCGACCTTCCCGGTGGCCATTCCCTTTTTGTTGATGGAAGAAGCAAGGCCCGCATTGCGGGCTTCAAACGCAGTGGCCATCGTCCTGCTGTTCATTGCCGGTTATGCCTATGGACGCTGTATCGGCCGCACACCCTGGCTGGTTGGCATTGGCATGGTGGTGCTGGGCGCAAGCCTGGTGGCAATGGCCATCCCCCTGGGTGGCTGAATCAGCTCACCCGGCCCGCCGTTTTCGCCTGTACCTGCGGCCGAAATCCGGCTGATGTCTGGCCGGCGGGCATACGGACGGGCGCATGGATGCGCGGGCCGAAGTTACCGTGCTGGCGTCCAGGCGTGCGGGTGGCCGCGGCAGGTTCAATACCGGTTTTTCACATACCGGAAGGGATGATCGCTTTCGCGGTAGTCGCCCTGCGGCTGCCGCTTGGGAAACCGGACTTTTTCCCGCGGCAGATCCTCGTACGGCACGCTGTCCAGGATGTGGCTGATCAGGTTGAGCTGGGCGCGGCGCTTGTCATCACTGGGCACGACGATCCAGGGCGCATGGTCTGTGTCCGTGGCCTTGAACATGTCATCCCGCGCCCGCGAGTAGTCATACCAGCGGCTGTAGGATTTCATGTCCATGGGCGTCAGTTTCCACAGCTTGCGGCCATCGTCCACGCGCGACTGCAGGCGGCGGGTCTGCTCCTCCTCGCTTACTTCCAGCCAGTACTTGAGCAGGATGATGCCGGCATCCACCATGGCTTTCTCAAATGCCGGGGCGGTTTGCAGGAAGCGCTCCACCTGCTCCTTCGTGCTGAACCCCATGACCCGCTCAACCCCGGCGCGGTTGTACCAGCTGCGGTCGAATATCACCACTTCGCCGGCTGCCGGAAAATGTGGCACATACCGCTGCAGGTACATCTGGCTTTTTTCGCGCTCGGTGGGCGTGGGCAGGGCCACCACGCGAAAAACGCGCGGGCTGACGCGGTCGGTCAGCGCCTTGATGGTGCCGCCCTTGCCGGCGCCATCGCGGCCTTCAAACACCACACACACTTTCAGGCCGGCGTGCTTGACCCATTCCTGCAACTTGACCAGCTCAACCTGCAGGCGCTCGAGTTCCTTTTCATAGCGTTTTGATTTCAGTTTGCTGGTGGCTTTTGGCTCAGCCTTTTTGCTGGCGCTTTTGGGTTCAGCCTTTTTGCCGCTGACTTTGGTTTCAGCCTTTTTGCTCATTTTCCAGCGCCTTGGTGGTGATGTGGTTGTACAGGCTGGCCAGCTGGTCGACCAGCGGCTTGAATTTCGGGTGAGCCTTGACCAGCGAACGCGCCTGGTTCGAATCTTCAAATACACGATGCAGGAACTCGATGTCGTTGTCATTCAGTTTGCCGCCGGCATCGACACGCTCCTTGAGCTCGAGTGCACGCGGCAGCCGGAACTGGTTCAGGCGCTCCAGCAATGCCTGGATGGCGCCCATGCCTTGGGTGGGGTCTTGCATGATCTGCTCCTTGGGCAGCGGGGGAATTTTCACAGTTCCCGAATCTGCAACGGTTACGGCCCAAACGGCTGGTACCGGACGGGCTGGAATTGACTATGCGGCGGGCGCATCGAAGTGTCAATCTGGTGAAATTACGAGCCCCCTCGGCCACCAAAAACAGGCACTATTGCCCTGCAGTTCCGCACCCGCCTGGACGCGTTTGGCGCATACTGTGAACGGACCACCTTGCATACCCCACAGGAGCCTGCCATGAGCACAGAGCCCGACCACTCTCCCGGCATCAAACGTTCTTTCCTGGACTATGACAATGCGGCCGAGATCGCCATAAGGCTTACTGCGCTCGGCCTGCTGCTGTACTGGTGCTTCAGCATCCTGCGGCCCTTCGTCCTGCCGACCCTGTGGGGCGTTATCATCGCGGTGGCGGTGTACCCCTACTACACAAGTCTGGCCACTATCCTCGGCGGCCGGCGCAAGCTGGCGGCGGCCGTGGTGTCGGGCACGCTGTTCCTGATATTGCTGGTGCCAACCACCCTGCTCACCGAAGCCCTGGTTGGCAACGTGGCGGAACTGGCGCATCGCGTGCGTGACGGAGAGCTGCGGATACCGCTGCCTCCTGACAGCGTTGCCGGCTGGCCATTGATCGGCAAATTCACCGCGCAACTGTGGACGCTGGCAGCCACCAACCTGTCCGAGGCCCTGCAGATGGTGGAACCGCAGGTCAAGGCAATCGGTTCCTGGCTGGTGGGCGTCGCGGCCAGCACCGGCATGGTTATGCTGCTGCTCATCGTCTCATTCATCATTGCCGGCATTCTGCTGGCCCAGGCGGAAAATGGCAGCCGCATGGTTCGGGGCATATCACGGCGCCTGGCCGGAAAGCGGGGTGATGAGTTCGCGCTGCTGGCGGAAAACACCCTGCGCAGCGTGGTCCGTGGGGTTTTGGGGGTAGCCGTGATCCAGGCCCTGCTGGCCGGTATCGGCCTGCTGGCCGCAGGGGTACCGGGCGCGGGCATCTGGGCCCTGCTGTGCCTGATCGCCGCAACCGTACAGATCGGTGTCGCGCCGATCATGATTCCGGCGGTGATCTGGGTGTTTGCCACGGGTGAGACGCTCACCGCCGTGCTGTTCCTGGCGTGGAGCATCTTCGTGCTGGTGCTGGACAATGTGCTCAAGCCACTGCTGCTTGGGCGGGGAGTGGATGTGCCCATGCTGGTGATTTTCCTCGGCGCCATCGGCGGCATGCTGTTGTCCGGCATTGTGGGCCTGTTTACCGGCGCGCTGGTATTGGGGCTGGGCTACAAGCTGTTCGAGGCCTGGCTGGAAATAGAGCCCAAGCCGCCGGAGGAATTGCCGTGAACCCGGTCCGGAACCCCGCCGGGTTCAATGACTGCGAGCAGGAGCGGCCGATGGAGTACACAGGACGGTTCACTGGGCGATTCACGGGACGGTTCAATGGGTGGTTCGCAAGGCGGTTCGTGCCCGCATTGCCTGGCGCCTGCCTCATCGAATACCATCAGGAATTGCGAGGCTGACGCTGCATTGACCACGATGATTTCCAGGCACCAATCGCTTTCGCTCGTCGTGATGGTCGTTCTCGGGGCCGTTCTCGGAGCCGTCCTCGGGGGCTGCGCAATCACTCCGCCACCCACCCCGGATGAAATCCGCGAGTCTGCGCTGCAGGGCATGGAGATCCGCGGCGAGTGGAGCGCCGGCCAGCCAACCGCCGACCAACCAACCGCCGACCAGACAGCAACGGCGCCGATCAGCGATCAGTGGCTGCGGACTTTTGCTGATCCGCGCCTGGATACCCTGGTCGAAGAGGCCATTTCGCAAAACCCTGACCTGCGGGTCGCAGCGACCCGTGTCGCGCAGTCGGCCGCATACGCCGAAATTGCCCGTGGCGCCTTGCGGCCGACGTTGGCCGTGGCTGGCAAGGTGTCCGGCACCAGCTCAGGCTCAAGCGATTTTTCCTCAGGAATGAATGGAGCGATGCTCGGGGCCTCCTGGGAGATCGACCTGTGGGGACGATTGCGCTATGGCAGGAGCGCCGCGGAATTTACCTACGCTTCGGCGCAGGCCGACTTCGAGTTCGCGCGCCAGTCGCTGGCGGCGCAAGTGGCCCGCAGCTGGTTCATCGCTACCGAGTCCCGGCTCAACCTTGAAGCGGCAACTTCCATGGCGCAGGCGGCACGGCAACTGCTGCAGCTTTCCGAGGACCGGCAGCGGGTGGGCATCGACAAGGGGCGGGACGTCGCGCTGGCGAGCGCCAACCTCGGTACCCTCGAGGATATGGTACGGCAGGCGCAACAGGCAAAAGAACAGGCTTCGCGGTCGCTCGAGTTGATTCTGGGGCGCTATCCGGCGACGGAGTTGCAGGCGGCCGATGCGTTCCCGGCATTGCCCGGACCCGTACCTGTCGGCATGCCGCTGGACATGCTCGAGCGCCGTCCTGACCTCATCGCCGCGGAGCGCCGCGTCGCGGCCGCATTTGATCGTGTCGGCGAAGCCAGGGCGGCACGCCTGCCGCAGCTGAGTCTCACCGCCGGGTTGGGCGTACTCAGCAGTGATGTGCTGCAATTCAAGGAAGATTTTTCGAATCCTGCCTTCGGCGCAGGCGCCGGGCTGCTCGCACCGATCTACCAGGGTGGGCAGCTGAAGGCCCAGGTCGACGTGCGCACGGCCGAGCAGGACGAGGCGCTGGCACGTTACGCCAGCCAGGCATTGGCCGCCATCGGTGACGTCGAGAATGCGCTGGGGGCCTCCCGGTTGCTGGCGGAGCGGATCGAACTGCTCAAGCAAACGCTGGCCGACCAGCAGCGCGCGTTTGAAGCGGATTTGGCGGCTTATCGCGCCGGCCGGCAGGACCTGCGCCCCGTGCTGCAACAGCAAATGCAGGTGCAGTCGACGCAAATGGCGCTACTGCGTGTGCGAAGCGAGCAACTGGTCCAGCGGGTCAACCTGCACCTGGCGCTCGGCGGCAGCTTCGCGGAACCGGTGGTTCTGGCCGCGGCAGGTTCCAGACCATGATTACGCAATCCGTGGATTACAATCGGCGCCGGATACGGCAGGAGCGGGCTTTGTGAAACAGACAACACCAACCATGAATCCCGCTGCGACGGACCATTTGCCGATCTTCGTCACGCAGCCCGGCGATACCGACACGCTGCTGGTGTTCACTGCGATTTTCCTGCTGGCTTTCATTATCGGCATCGGCCTGGTCTACTGGAGACTGCATGCGCTGCCCGAACAGCTGGCGCACCGTGGCGAAAAGATCCAGTACCAGTTCGTGGCCGTGCTGGGGCTGCTCGCGCTGTTTACCCACAACCATGCCTTCTGGGTCGCGGGGCTTCTGCTCGCGTTCGTGCGGCTGCCGGATTTCACCACCCCGCTCACCACCATGGCACGGTCGCTGAGCAAGATGGCCGGGCTGCCCGACCCCGGCGAGGCGCAGCGGTCACAGGATCACGCAGGAACAGCGGCGCATGCGCCTTCGCCGGCCGCGAATCCCGAGCCGCCTGAGTCGTCGCCTGAGTCGTCGCCTGAGTCGCCTGAGCCACCTGGCCCGCCCGGCACGCAAGCACCACGCGAAACGCACGGAGGCTGAGCCATGCTGGAACTCATATTCTGTTCGGTGCTGACGATCCTCCCTGATTACCTCTTCCGCCGCTTTGCGCAGGGCAAGCGTATCGGCAAGGAAATCAACCTGTTCTCTGTCTGGTACGAGCTGCGCTGGGGAATCACCCTCTGCCTGCTGCTCACGGTCAGCCTGATCACTACCGTGTTCTACCTGCACCCGTCAACCATGGCTGCGAACTCCGTGTTCCGCACCGTCACCATCATGACGGAGGACGTCGGCCGCGTCGCCGAAGTCTATGTGGGCGTCAACCAGCGCGTGACCGCCGGCCAGCCCCTGTTCCGGCTGGAGAGCGCCCGGCAGGAGGCGGAGCTCAAAACGGCGGAGACCCAGGTTGCCCAGCTTCGGGCTGCGGAAGTCAGCGGCCGCGCTGACCTGGCCCGGGCCGAAGCCGACATCGCCCGAGCGCGGGCAAGCCTGCAGCAGGCGCAGGACGAGTTCGACACGCGCGCGGAGTTGTTTGAGCTCAACCATGATGCCATCGCCGAGCGTGACGTGGAAACCGCACAGGTCAACGTCAAGGCCGAACAGGCCGCGCTCATCGCGGCCCAGGCGGTTCGCGATGCCGTCAAGGCACAGCTCGAGGTGGAAATTCCGGCCCAGATCGCGACGGCGCAAGCCTCGCTTGAACGGGCGCAGGTCATGCTGGACCGGACGCTGATCACCGCCAGCACCGATGGCATCCTGCAGCAGTTCGCGCTTCGCCCCGGCGAAATCCTCAACCCGATGCTGCGGCCCGCGGGCATCCTCGTTCCCGATGCGCGGGTGACAGGCCTGCTCGCCGGATTCAGCCAGATCGAGGCCCGGGTGATAAAGCCAGGCATGATTGGCGAAGTGGCATGCATTGCCAAGCCCTGGGAGATCGTTCCCATGGTCGTGACCCAGGTCCAGGACGTGGTCGCCTCGGGGCAGATACGGGCCTCTGACCAGTTGGTCGGTGTCGAGCAGGTATCGAGGCCTGGCAGTATCACTGTCCTGATGGAGCCTTTATACGAAGGCGCGCTCGACGACCTGCCACGCGGCAGCACCTGCATCGCGAACCTGTACTCGAGCTTCCACGAGGCGATGGAGGCGCCCGGGGTCGGCGGGCTGAAGGCCTTTGGGCTGCATGCCCTCGGTGCGGTTGGGCTGGTCCATGCGCTGATACTGCGCATCCAGGCGGTGCTCATGCCGTTCAAGGTACTGGTCTTTTCCGGAGGGCATTAAATCTTGGGCAACCCGCTGTTTCGCGAAATCGCTCGCAACCGCCTGTTGTGGTTGCTGGTTTTCGTACCGGGAGTTTTTGCCGCTGAATGGCTGATACCGGAAGAGCACACCTGGCTGTTCGTGCTGTCGGTGCTGGCCATCATTCCGCTGGCGGCGTTGCTGAGCCTGGCCACTGAGTCCGTCGCCGCCCGCACCGGTGATGCGGCAGGTGGCTTGCTCAATGCCACGCTGGGCAACCTCACTGAACTGGTGATCGCCATCACTGCCCTGGTTGCGGGACAGTACATGCTGGTCAAGGCATCCATCGCCGGCGTCATCGTGGCCAACACCCTGTTCATGTTGGGCGCATGCTTCCTGCTCGGCGGCTTGAAGCACCATGTGCAGGAATACAACCGCATCAGTGCCCGCTTCCAGGCGGGACTGTTGTTGCTCGCGACCGTGGCGCTGCTGGTTCCTTCAGCGGTTGCCCAGGCCGATTCGATGGTGACCGGCCCCCTGCTGCGCCAACTCAGCCTCGGGCTGGCGGTACTGCTGCTGGTCGCCTATGGGCTGGGCATGGTGTTTTCCATGGGCACGCACCGGCAGGAATTCGGCGCCTCGGACCACCATGCCGAAGATGAAGCACCCTGGCCGATCAGCCTGGCGTTGATCACCCTGGCCATGGTGACTGTGCTGGTCGCGCTGGTCAGCCATGTGTTCGTGGCCTCGGTGCAGCTCGCGGCCGAATCCTTTGGCATGAGTCCGGCTTTCGTCGGCTTTGTAGTGGTGGCGCTGGTGGGTGGTGCAGCCGAAATGGCTTCAGCATTCTCCGCGGCGCGTAAAAACCGCCTGGACCTCAGCGTCGGCATTGCCCTCGGCAGCTCGGCGCAGATTGCCCTGTTCGTCGCCCCGGTGCTGGTGCTGCTGAGTTATGTGCTGGGGCCCGAACCCATGGACCTGCTGTTCTGGCCCGGCGCCATCGTCATGGTGCTGATCGCCACCCTGACCACGGCCTTTGTCACCGTAAGCGGGCGCTCGGCCTGGTTCGTCGGTGTGCTGCTGCTGATGGTATACCTGGTGTTCGCCATGACCCTGTACCTGCTACCGCCGCAGGCTGCTTGAGGTTTCCCTCACAGGGACAGAAAACAGAAGTCAGAGCTGCGAATCGATCGGGAACAGCCCGATGAAGCCCACCGCGAACCGCTGCCAGAAGCTGGTGCCGGGCTCGGTGCTGTGGCGAATCTCGCCGTCTTGCTGCCGGTCGATCCAGACCATCTGCCCACGATCGTCTGGCTGGTCCCGTTGCAGGTCCACGCGATAACAGGCAGACGCCAGTAAACCTTCGATGCGCCGGTTCATTTCCGCCGCCATGTCCGGGCTTTCGATCAGCAGGCCGATTTCGGTATTCAGGTCGACCGAACGTGGATCGAGGTTCATCGAGCCCACGAACAGTTTCTGCTGGTCAATGATAAACAGCTTGGCATGCAGGCTGGCGGAAGAAGATCCGGTGAAGGAAAAGCGCTTCGATTGCTCTTCAGCCAGCGCCGGTTTCATTTCAAACAGTTCAACTCCGCCTTCCAGCAACTCGCGGCGCCACTTCTTGTAGCCGGCGTGAACCGCCGCGACATCGGTGGACGCCAGTGAATTGGTCGCCACCCGAACGATTACGCCCCGCTGCGCGGCTGCGACCAGCGCGGCGGTACCTTGCTTGCCCGGCACGAAGTAGGGCGAGACGATCAGCATTTCGGATTGCGCGCGGCCCAGCAGGTTGCCCAGTTGCCGCAACAGCAATTCTTCACCAGGCGTGCCTTCGGTACCCGGTTGCCGGCTCAATTCGGCCTTGCCGGGCGTGTCGTAAAGCGCGGTGATTCGCGACCAGTAGAACTCGAGCTGGCCGGCTGTTACCGACAATCCCAGCGGCGTTGCCGCCATCGCCCGATAATACTCAGCGGCTGTGCGGGCGACAGACTCATCGAGCGCGGCGCGTTGCCGTGACACTTCTTCAGCGCTGACCGGCTGGCCATGAAAAGCACTGACCGGTATGGCCGCGCCGCTGTTCCAGTAAGCGTCGAAACTCTCCACCACCTGCCCCGCCACCGGGCCGATGGCGAGCACATCCATGTCGGCGAAATTGACCAGTTCATCCAGCGCGAAATATTCGTTGCCGATGTTGCGGCCACCCACCACGGTGACGGTGTTGTCGGCCGTCATGGATTTGTTGTGCATGCGCCGGTTCAGCCGCCGCGGGTCCGAAACCAGGCCCAGCTTGCGGGCATCACGCAGGGCGATGGGATTGAACAGCACCACGCTGACCTGCGGATGCGCATCCAGCCAGCGGAACACCGCATCATCCCTGGCGCCCACGCCCAGGTCATCCAGCAGCAGGCGCACGCGCACTCCGCGATCGGCGGCGTCCAGCAGTTCCTTGAGCAGCAGCCGGCCGGAATCATCGCCATGCCAGATGTAGTACTGCACATCGAGTGATGTCTCGGCCCGACGCGCCAGGGCGACCCGCGCAGCCAGCGCTTCCATGCCGGTGCCCAGGGGAAAGGCGCCGCTTTGTCCGGGGTGGGCGGCGGCCAGCCGGGAAAATTCGCGGGCCAGCGTCGTGTCTTCGGCGTTCAACCCGACCAGGTCTTCGCGGGTGAAATTCTGCGGCAATGTGGCGCAGCCCTGGACCAGCAGAACGGCAAGCGCCAGCACCAGCGGGGCAAATTGGCGGTACAGGATCATCACCACGCCATTACAGGCAGTTCCGGCATGGGCAGTTCCGGCATGGGCAATTCCGGTCCGGGTAGTTCCGATCCGGCCAATTCCGGGCCTGGACAACGCCCGTTGACTGGGGCTTACCAGTTGAAACTCATGGACAGGGCCGGACCGTCCTGCTGCAGTTTGACATTACCGTGCCAGTTCGTCTTGTCGACATCGACATCGATTTTGAACAGCTGGTAGGACAGGCCAAAGCTCACATGCTCCCAGGCCTGGAAGTCGATGCCCACGCCGGCATTCCACAGGTCCCCGGAATAATCACCGATGGAAGCACTGAACCAGTCCAGCCGGCTGGTCAGCAGCCAGCGCGGCGAGAGTGAACGCCAGTACCACATCCCCAGGTTGGGCAAAGGCAGGTCAGCGCTCACGGATTCACGCCTGAATCCCCGCGACTCATCGTTCAGGAACATCTCGCCTTCGATATAAGCGCCAATCTGCAACCAGTGCAGGCCCACTCCAAGGCCGAATTCATGGTGTTCCCCTTCAGTGAAAAACTCACGGCCCACAATGGCCCGGATCAGGTCCAGGTCGGCGCCGGCGCCAATGTTGCTGCCGGCCTGCAGGACATTGTCCCTTATGGTGATGTCTTCCTGCAGCACTGCCTGGCCATCATCCCGCGTGCCATAGTACTGGCCCGCCAGCATCCACTTTTCGCCAAAGCGCCAGCGGAACTGCAGCGCGCCTGTAGCTTCGCTGTCAACCACAGCCGCATCTTGATCGAAGTCGATTTCCTGGTTGGCCGTCTCGCCATCCACGCTGAGCTTGAACTCCTTTCGGGGAAAGAAGCCGCCCACGGTGAAGATGAAATCGTCCTCCAGCATGGGGTGAACCCCGCTGCTACCCTGGGCCTGGGCCAATGGACTCTGGAGCGAGAAAAACAGTGCGGCAACGGCTACCGGGGCAATGGCATTGACAGCTTTCACGGAGTTGCTTTCCTTCAGTCTGGTTGCTACTGAACAGGGCGCAGGACAGCCCAACCGAACGTGGCATTCATAGCCACCATCCTATGCCTATATTACTGGCAGGCCATCCGAAAAAATACCGGGCTGTTCTGGTTGAATTACGGGCAGTCTGAGCGTGCAGGAGACGTTATGCTGCAAGCCCGAAATTACCCGTTTGGGCCGCTGCGAGAGAGGAAAGCCATGAAACACCTGTTGCTGATCTGCGCATTGCTGGGCGTGCTTGCCGTTACGGACTTCGTCACCATGCAGGATACTTACGACCAGTGACAGCAACATGGGCCGGTTTCCACTGGCCGGCCGAACTTGAAATGCGGTTCATCAGTCCCATTTATTGAATACATCGCCTTGCGGCAGTCACCAAACGCGCAAGGCGATTTTTTTTAATGAATCAGGAGTTAGCAATGAGCCAGGCAACCACTGGAGACAAAGTCAGTATTCATTACACCGGAACACTGGAAGACGGCAGCCAGTTTGACAGTTCCAAAGGCAGGGAGCCGTTGCAGTTCGAACTGGGTTCGGGCCAGGTGATTCCGGGCTTTGACAAAGCGGTTGAAGGCATGGCGGTTGGAGAAACCAAGTCGGTCACCATCCCGCCCGAGGAAGCCTATGGCCCGCGTAACGAACAGGCCATCCAGGATGTGCCCAGAAGCGCACTGCCGCCCGACCTGTTGCCGGTGGAAGGCATGAGCCTGCAGGCGCAGAACCAGAACCAGCAACCCATCCAGTTGACGGTGGTTTCCGTGCAGGAAGATTCGATCACCGTGGATGCCAACCATCCGCTGGCGGGCAAGGCGCTGAATTTTGAAATCAACCTGGTGGCGATCGCCTGACGGGAACGTCAACAGCCTTCGAGGCAGGCCAGGAAAAAGCCGGGTAAGCAAACCCAGGAGGTCAAATGACCTCCTGATTTTGCCCAACCCGAATCCTCGTAACGCTAACCCGGGCCAGGGAAGCTCTGATTTGTCCAGAGCCTTCCTAGAGTGTGGGCCCAGGTACAGCCTGGTCGTAATCCACGGTCCAGTTTGCGCTTCGGGCAGTCGGGTCGTCGGGGTCCGCCTCGACATTGATCACATCGCCAGGGGATAGCGTGAGTGGCCCCACGTCGTTGCATGTGGTCGCCGACGAACCGCTGATGGTGCAGGCCAAGCTGCTGTCGGCATTGTTGACCCGTACGGTGAACACATAATTGTCGCCACTGCCTGGCGAACCCGACAGGGTGACCGCGAAGTTGCTCAGCGTGCCACCACAAATCACCGTGTCGGTGTTGTTGGTGGAAGTTCCACTGTCGGTCGTTTGGCGGATCAGCGAAGCGTAGCTGTTACTGCCGGTCGAAAGATTAGACCCGTTTGTGCCCCCCGAGAACTGCAGGCCGCTCTGCCCACAGATGCCGGCTCCATCAGCGCCCTGCGGGCCCTGTGCACCTTGCGCACCCTGTGGACCTTGTGCTCCATCAGCACCCGGTAAGCCGGGAATACCCTGGGCGCCATCAGCTCCGGTTGCGCCGGGAACACCTTGGGCGCCTTGAGGACCCTGCGCTCCCTGCGGGCCTTCAGCACCCTGAGCACCATCAGCACCGGTTGCACCCGGAACACCCTGGGCTCCCTGCGGACCCTGAGCACCCTGCGCGCCATCAGCGCCGGTTGC
>CAYYCX010000025.1:0-44711 GCA_964470455.1 uncultured Wenzhouxiangellaceae bacterium | reverse complement strand
TCAAATGCGGCGGTGGCCCAGGCCAGCTTCTCGCCCGCTGCGCGGGCTCACCTTCCCGGCCAAACGGCCATCCCTGGTCGTCTTGGCCTCTCGGGCACCTCCCTGGTGCCCTCGTCCACCGGTCCCCTCGACTGCTTCGGCAGCTACCATGGGCCACGGGGGGAATACCAGCCGCTGGCTCTGGGAACTTGAAGGCTTCAGGCCCGGAATCCCTTACCGCCATTGGGCCTCCGATTGCTCTTAGTACGTCAGGCCCCGGGTGGGGGATTCCCTTCCTGGCCCCTGGTAGCCGCCGAGTCAATGCGGCGAGGCGGCGGTCGAGGGCACAGGGTGAATCTTCCCGAAAGCTACTGGATTGATTGTAGGAGCGAGCCATGCTCGCGATAAGGTCGGCAGCATGGCTGCCTCCCACAGCACCCGCAGGCCGGCGGACTCGGGGACTGGAAGGGAATCCCCCGCCTGGGGCCGGAAACCGTGGCTAGCCAAGTCCAGGACCGGAAGGCCTTACACTTATCGAACTGTTGACATCGCATGCAGAATCCACTGCTAGGCCCACTCAATCGACGCGTGCCCATGTTCCTGCAGGTAGCGATTGGCCTTGGAAAAGTGTTTGCAGCCGAAAAAGCCACGATAGGCCGACAGAGGCGATGGATGCGGCGCTGTCAGCACCAGGTGACGCTTGCGGTCGATCGCAGCGCCCTTCTTGATCGCATAGGAACCCCACAGCAGGAACACGATACCATCGCGCTCGTCATTCAGGAGTTGCACCACGCGATCCGTAAAACGCTCCCAGCCCTTGCCCTGGTGCGCTCCCGCCCGGCCACGCTCCACCGTCAGCACCGCATTGAGCAGCAGCACGCCCTGGGCAGCCCAACGTTCCAGGTTGCCATTGGCCGGAATTGCCACGCCCAGGTCGTCCGCAATCTCCTTGTGAATGTTTACCAGCGAGGGCGGTGTCTCGACACCGTCGCGCACCGAAAAACACAGGCCATGCGCCTGTCCCGGGCCGTGATAAGGGTCCTGCCCCAGTATCACCACCCTCACCTGCTCAAACGGCGTCGAGTCCAGCGCGTTGAAAATCAGCGATCCGGGTGGGTAGATGATCGCCCCGGCCTGTTTGCGCTGCAGCAGGAAGGTGCGCAGGTTGCGCATGTAATCAAGCTGGAATTCGCTTTCCAGGCGCAGCTTCCAGCTGGCCTCCAGGCGGACATCACGTGGTTCATCCATATTAAGTTTGTCTCCACAACTTGAATCTGCTGCAATAAACCCAAGTAAGCAAACATACTCGGTGGTCATGCCACCTGCAAAACGATAATTTTCCTGTGGTGGAGTGAAATGAGCACCGATTCCAAGGTAATTGTGACCGATGTCGTCATTGTCGGCGCGGGCCCAGCCGGCCTGTTCCAGGTTTTTGAACTGGGCCTGCTGGATATCAAGGCGCATGTGGTGGATACCCTTGCCCAGCCCGGTGGCCAGTGTTCCGAGCTCTACCCGGACAAACCCATTTACGACATTCCCGCCATTCCCGTTTGTGATGCGCAGGAACTGGTGGACCGTCTGCTGGAGCAGATCAAGCCCTTCAACCCGCAATTCCACCTGGGCCAAATGGTCACTGAGCTGCAAAAACAGGACAACGGCCGCTTCTTTCTGGAAACTTCGGCGGGAACGCGATTCGACGCCGGCTGCATCATCCTGGCAGCAGGCCTGGGGGCTTTCCAGCCACGCCGCCTGCGGGTTCAGGGGGCGGAGGAATTCGAACACAAACACATCCACTATCGCGTCACCGACCCGGAACGCGTGCGCGGCAAGCGCATCCTGATCCTCGGTGGCGGGGACTCCGCGCTGGACTGGACCCTCGCGCTGCATGGCAAGGCCAGCCACATCACCCTGGTTCACCGTCGTGACGAGTACCGGGCCGCACCGGCTTCCGTGAACAAGATGAAGGCGCTGGCCGATGGCGATTACCTGGACGAATTCCAGGGCCAGGTACGCGGTGCTTTCTCGAAAAACGGCCAGTTTGGCGGGCTGGAAGTGGATGATCCCGAAGGCAACCGCCACCACATCGAAGCCGATGAGGTGTATGTGTTCTACGGCCTGTCACCCAACCTCGGCCCGATCGCGGACTGGGGGCTGGAGCTGGAAAAACGCCAGGTGCTGGTGGACACGGAAAAATTCCAGACCAGCGTACCCGGCATCTTTGCCGTGGGCGACATCAACCATTACCCGGGCAAGAAAAAGCTGATCCTGAGCGGCTTTCATGAAGCCGCGCTGGCGGCATTCGGCGCCCAGGCCTATTTGCACCCCGAGCAGAAAGTGCGGCTGCAGTACACCACCACCAGCCCCATCATGCACCGGCGCCTGGGCGTGGAGGACTGACGGGCAGGCTTATTGCAGGGCGGACTCGATGACGCGTCCGTCCAGCTTGTAGACCGTGCCGCCCTTCATCACCAGGTGCACATCCTGCAGCAGGTTGATGTACTTCAGCACATCACCCTTTACGGCGATGATATCGGCATAGCGGCCGGCCACGATGGTGCCCCACTGCTCCTCCACCCCCATGAACTTGGAGGGCCAGTAAGTGGCCGCCTGGATGGTTTCCATGGCCGGCACGCCCATCACGTTCACCCACACATCGAGTTCATGCCAGGTGGACTGGCAGTGGAATTTCAGCGGAATGCCGCTGTCGGTACCCACCATCAGCACCACGCCCGCCTCGCGCAACTGCTGGAACTTGCGCTTGAGGGTGGGTTTGCGTTTGGGGGTGAGCTGGAAATACAGGATTTCATCTGGATGCGCGATCGATGCCTGGATGTCGGCAATGGTGTCGGGCTTGAGCCCGCGTTGCCAGCAGCTGTTGTCCAATGACTCCGGGTTGTCGCGCAGGTCGGTGAAGTTCCACAGGCCTTCGACCGTGGGTGTCCAGTACAAAGGGCCGCCGCGCACCACGGCGGAACCTACCCGCTCCTGCAGGCCCAGGATCACATCCTCGGGATACTCGGGTGCGGTGGCCAGGCCGGTGTGTTCAAAATTATCCACGCCGATTTCCAGGCCGCGGCGGATCTCGTTCGCCGTATGCGAATGCGCCACCACCTTCAGGCCGCGCTGGTGCGCCTGGTCCACCAGCGCCTGCGATTCCTCCAGGGTCATCTGGTCCTGGTCGATCAGCTTCACCACGTCCACGCCGGCGTCGGCGATGATGTTGACCTTCTTGCGCGCATCCGCCGGACCGTCAATACCCCAGCGGTAATCCTCGGTACCGGGGTACGGCTTTTTCTGCAGGAACGGACCGGAGACGAACAGCCTGGGGCCGGGCAACTCGCCGGAATTCACCTTGTCACGGACGATGATGGAGTCTTCCAGCGGCGCGCCGAGATCTCGGGCCGTGGTCACACCGGCCAGCAGCAACTGCACCGCCGAGGCAGGCATGATTTCATCCACCATGCGGTCCTTGTAGGTGGGGTGCCAGTGGCTGTACACCGAGTGGCCGTTGATATCGAGATGAACGTGCATGTCCCACAGGCCGGGCAGCACGCTCATGCCTTCGGTGGAGATCACTTCGTAGCCGGCCGGAACCGCCAGGGTGTCCACCGTGCCCACGCGCTCGATCCTGTCGCCGTTGACCAGCACCACGCTGTCCTGGATGGGCGTGGAGCCGAGACCATTGATCAGCGTACCGCCGACCAATGCCTTGCGGCCTTCGTCAGCGACCAGGTTCCAGCTGCTGCACAGCAGCGCGGCGGTAACACAGTAACGCACCAGCTTCATGATTCAGACTCCGATGTCTTCATTCCATAATTCGGGTTTGGCGGCGATGAATTCCTGCATCAGCTGGATGCACTCCGCTGATTGCAGCACTTCAACCGTAACGCCGCGCGAGCGCAATAAATCTTCTTCACCCATGAAGGTCCGGTTTTCGCCCACGATCACGCGAGGAATGCCGTACAGCAGGATGGCGCCGCTGCACATCGGGCACGGCGACAGCGTCGTGTACAGGACACTCTCCCGGTAAACCGCAGCAGGCTGGCGGCCGGCATTCTCCAGCGCGTCCATCTCGCCATGCAACACCGTGCTACCCTGCTGTACACGCCGATTGTGACCGCGGCCGATGATTTCACCACGGTATACGATCACGGAGCCGATGGGAATTCCGCCTTCGGCAACGCCCTGCCGGGCTTCGTCAATGGCGGCCTGCATAAAAGGGTCGGATGATTGTGTCTCCATGGCGGCAATGGTTACATTTTTCGCCGAAGGATGTAACCTGAACGCAGTAACGGCTGGCGGAGAACCCTTCATGAGTACGCTCCTGATCCGGAATGGACGCGTCATTACCGCGGTGGATGACTACTTCGCCGACGTGTTCATCGACGGCGAAACCGTGGCGGTGATAGGCCGCGACCTTCGAATGGAAGCGGACGAAACCCTGGATGCGACAGGCCGCTACCTGTTTCCGGGCGGGCTGGACCCGCACACCCACATGGACATGCCGTTCGGCGGCACCACCTCAGCGGATGATTTCGAAACCGGCACCCGCGCCGCGGCCCATGGCGGCACCACCACGCTGATTGACTTCGCCATCCAGCAGAAGGGCCAGTCCACGCTGGAGGCGCTGGACACCTGGCACGCCAAGGCCGAGGGCAAGACCGCCATCGACTACGGCTTCCACATGATCGTCACCGACATGGAAGAACAGCGGTTGCACGAGATGCGCCAGTTGGCCGACGAAGGCGTGACCTCGTACAAGTTGTTCATGGCCTACCCGGGCGTGCTGTACGTGGACGATGGCACCATTTTTCGCGCGATGCGCAAGGCCGGCGAGGATGGCACGGTGATCTGCATGCATGCCGAGAACGGCATCGTCATCGACGAGATCGTCAAGCGCGCGCTGTCCGAGGGCAAGACCGCGCCCAGGTACCACGCCATCACCCGCCCTACCCGCATGGAGGCCGAAGGCGTGCACCGCGCGGTGTCCATAGCCGAAGTGGCGCGGGTGCCCGTGTACATCGTGCACCTCAGCTCGGCTGATGCGCTGGAACAGGTCACACTGGCGCGCAACCGCGGCGTGGCGGTGTTTGCCGAAACCTGCCCGCAGTACTTGTTCCTGGACGACTCCTATTACGACCAGGAGGGCTTCGAAGGCGCCAAGTACGTGATGACCCCCGCCCTGCGGGAGCGCTGGAACCAGGATGAACTGTGGCGCGGGCTGCGCTTCGGCGACCTGCAGTCCATCGCCACCGACCATTGCCCCTTCTGCTTCAAGGAGCAGAAGGAACTGGGTGTGAATGATTTTTCGAAAATTCCCAACGGCGCGCCCGGCGTGGAAAACCGCATGGCCCTGGTATACAACGGCGGCGTGGTGGGCGGGCGCATTTCGCTGAACAAGTTTGTCGAGCTCACCTCGACCGCCGCGGCCAAAACCTTTGGCCTGTTTCCAAAGAAAGGCACGATTGCCGTTGGTTCGGATGCGGACATCGTGTTGTTCAACCCGGAACGCACCGAGACCATCAGCGTGAAAAATCCCTGCACCCACCACATGCGGGTGGACTACAACACCTATGAAGGCATGAGCGTCAAAGGCTTCCCGGAAACCGTCATTTCGCGCGGCCGGGTGATCGTGCGCGATTGCGAATACGTCGGTAAAAAAGGCCACGGCCAGTACCTGAAACGCGGTCTGTATGGCGGGATGCCGTTGTAAAAAATGTTGGCACATCCATGTGACAAGCTAACCCTGGTAAATGCAGCGGGGACTCACAATGAGTAGAAATGTCAAAGTCGCCATCATCCAGATGGCCAACAAGCTGGATACTTCCGCTTCCTGCGAGGAACACCGCGAGGCGATGATTGCGGCGCATGCGCCCTACATCGAGGAAGCCGGCGAACAGGGCGTGCAAATGCTCTGCTTCCAGGAGATTTTCACCGGCCCCTACTTTTGCCCCTCGCAGGATGCCAAGTGGTACGGCGCCGCCGAAGCCATTCCTGACGGCCCCACCACCAGGCTGATGCAGGAATATGCGAAAAAGTACAACATGGTCATCGTGGTGCCCATCTATGA
Source organism: uncultured Wenzhouxiangellaceae bacterium (assembly GCA_964470455.1). Lineage (GTDB taxonomy): Bacteria > Pseudomonadota > Gammaproteobacteria > Xanthomonadales > SZUA-36 > JAWXBM01. Next base: position 38,662 of record CAYYCX010000025.1, on the reverse strand, counting down.
AGAGCACATGACGGGCGTGTACTACAACACCGCGGCGGTGATCGATGCCGACGGCAGTTATCTCGGCAAGTACCGCAAGAACCACATCCCGCAGGTAGCGGGTTTCTGGGAGAAGTTTTTCTTCAAGCCGGGCAACCTCGGCTACCCCGTGTTCGATACCGCCTACGGCAAGGTGGGCGTGTACATCTGCTACGACCGCCATTTTCCCGATGGCGCGCGCTGCCTGGGGCTGAACGGCGCCGAGATCGTCTTCAACCCCTCCGCCACGGTGGCGGGCCTGTCGCAGTACCTGTGGGAACTGGAGCAACCCGCCCATGCCGTGGCCAACGGCTATTTCGTCGCCGCCATCAACCGTGTGGGCACCGAGGCGCCGTGGAACATCGGCACGTTCTACGGCTCTTCCTACATCGTCAGTCCACGCGGCAAAATCATCGCCCAGGCTTCGGAAGACCGGGATGAAATGGTGGTGGCCGACATCGACCTCGATGAAGTGCGCGAGGTGCGCAACAACTGGCAGTTCTTCCGCGACCGCCGGCCCGAGACCTATGGCCAGCTGACTGAGCTCTGAGCCATGAGCACCATAGCCGGAGCCTTGCGCGTCGACCCCGAACTCAGCAACCGCGATATCGCGCCGGTTCCCGCCTCGGAGCGCAACTGGCGGGCCATCAGCTTTTTCTCGCTGTGGGTGGGCATGGCGGTGAACATTCCCAGCTACATGATTGCCGCTTCACTGATCGACGGCGGCATGAGCTGGCAGCAGGCCATGTGGACCGTGCTGCTGGGCAACCTCATCGTGCTGGTGCCGATGGCCCTGTCGGGCCATGCCGGCACCAAATACGGCATACCCTTTCCGGCCTTTGCGCGCGCCAGTTTTGGCATCCAGGGCGCGCATATTCCGGCCATGCTGCGCGCCATCGTGGCCTGCGGCTGGTTCGGCATCCAGACCTGGATCGGCGGCGCCGCCATCTACACCATGGTGCTGATCCTGTTTCCCGGCGTGGCCGATGCGCCCGCCATGATGCCGGACTGGGTGGGCGTGAGCCTGGTGCAGTTCAGCTGCTTCATGGCCTTCTGGGTAATGAACATCTGGCTGATCTGGAAAGGCATCGAATCCATCCGCGTGCTGGAACACATCGCCGCGCCCTTCCTGTTGCTGTGCGGCCTCGGGCTGCTGATATGGGCATACCAGCGCGCCGATGGCTTTGGACCCATGCTCACCTCATCTTCCCGGCTGGACAGTACGGGATTCTGGGCGCTGTTCTGGCCCAGCCTGACCGCCATGGTGGGCTTCTGGGCCACGCTGACGCTGAACATTTCCGACTTCACCCGCTACGCTTCCAACCAGAAAGCGCAGGTGGTTGGCCAGCTTTCCGGGCTGCCCACCACCATGACCCTGTTTGCCTTCATCGGCGTAGCTGTCACCAGCGCCACCATCGTGATTTTCGGCGAAGCGATCTGGGACCCGGTCTTGCTGGTGCAGCGTTTTGATTCGCCGGTGCTGGTGTTCCTGGCCATGATCGCCGTGGTGATCGCCACCATCTCCACCAACGTGGCGGCCAATGTGGTGGGTCCTGCCAATGCCTTTGCCAACCTCATGCCGGCCAGAATCGACTTCAAGCGCGGCGGCTACATCACCGGCATCATCGGCATCGTGATGATGCCGTGGAAGCTGCTGGCCGACCCCAGTGGTTATGTCTTCACCTGGCTGATCGGCTACTCCGCCCTGCTGGGCCCGGTGATCGGCATCATCCTCACCGATTACTTCATCATCCGCAGAACGCAACTCGATATCACCGACCTGTACCGCCATGACGGCCAGTACGCCGGCATCAATGGCAAGGCCATCATGGCGCTGCTGCTGGGTATACTGCCGAACCTGCCCGGCTTTTTGCACCAGGTCGGCATGATCAACTCCACCGGCTTTGTGGTGAGCCTGTACAACTATGCCTGGTTCATCGGGCTGGCGATTTCCTCTTTGGCCTACTGGCTGCTGATGCGCAACCATGCTGTGGAGGCCAAAGCCTGATGGCCGGTGCGAATCGCCAACGCGACGTCCAGGCTGCCCGGCTCAGCCCGGAACAGCTGGCAGAAAACTTCGCCGACCTGCACCCGCCGCTGAATGATATGCAGGCCGCAGTGGAAGCGGCCCGCTGCCTGTTCTGCTTCGATGCGCCCTGCACCGAGGCCTGCCCCACCGGCATCGATATTCCCGGCTTCATCCGCAAGATATCCAGCGGCAACACGCGTGGCGCGGCGATCACCATCCTCGAAGAAAACATCATGGGCGGTACCTGCGCCAATGTCTGCCCAGTAGAAGAGCTGTGCGAGCTGGTGTGCGTCAAGAACACCGCGGAATCAAAACCGGTCACCATCGGCAAATTGCAGCGCTATGCAACGGACCATCTGTTTGCCAGCGGCATCCAGCCCTTTACCCGCGCCGCGGAGACGGGCAAGTCCGTCGCCGTAGTCGGCGGCGGCCCGGCCGGACTGTCTTGCGCCCACCGCCTGGCGCTGCTGGGCCACACCGTCACGGTATTTGAGGCCCAGCCCAAGGCCGGTGGTTTGAATGAGTACGGCATTGCCGCCTACAAGATGGTCGATGACCGGGCGGCGAAAGAGGTGGAATTCATTTTGGGCATCGGCGGCGTCACCCTGCAAACGGGCAAAACCCTGGGCATCGATTTCAGCCTGGCGCAATTGCGGGATGATTTCGATGCCGTGTTCCTGGGGCTTGGGCACAACGATTGCAATCACCTCGACCTCGATCACGAAGATGTGATCGGTATGCACAACGCAGTGGATTACATACGGCGCATACGCCAGGAAGACCTCAGCACCCTGCCGGTTGGCCGGTGCGTGGTGGTGATCGGCGGCGGCAACACCGCCATCGACATCGCGGTACAGATTCACCAACTGGGCGCTGAACTGGTCACGCTGGTGTACCGCCGCGGTACGGACGACATGAGCGCCACCGACTACGAGCAGGAAATCGCCCAGACTCATGGCGTGCTGATCCGCAACTGGGCCACGCCCTATCGCATCAATACGGATGATGCGGGCATGTACAGCATCACTTTTGAACAGACCCATATCAACGAGCGCGGCCGGCTGGCCGGCACCGGTGAGTTTTTTGAGCTCGAGGCCGACCAGGTGTTCAAGGCCATCGGCCAGCACTTCGATGAGACCCACCTCACCCACCACGAGGAAGGCGAAGAGTTCCCGGCCATGGACCATGGCCGCATCCAGGTGGATGCCGAACGCCGCACCAGCCTTGCAGGTGTCTGGGCTGGCGGTGACTGCATTCCGGGACAGGACCTGACGGTTGCCGCGGTACAGGACGGCAAACTGGCCGCCCTGTCCATCCACCGGTTCCTGGGAGGCGCATGACCATGGCTGACTTGCGTTGCACCATCGCCGGAGTCACCTCCCCCAACCCGTTCTGGCTGGCTTCGGCGCCGCCCACCGACAAACGCATCAACGTGGAACGCGCCTTTGAAGCCGGCTGGGGCGGCGTGGTGTGGAAAACCCTCGGTGAAGACGGCCCGCCCATCGTCAATGTCTGCTCGCGCTACGGTTCGGTGGATTACAACGGCACGCGAATGGTGGGTCTGAACAACATCGAACTGATCACCGACCGCCCGCTGCAGGTGAACCTGGATGAAATCACCGCGGTGAAGCAGGCCTGGCCCGACCGTGCCCTGGTCGTGTCGCTGATGGTGCCCTGCAACGAACAGGCCTGGCGCGACATTCTTCAGCGCGTGGAGCAGACCGGCTGCGATGGCGTGGAGCTGAACTTCGGCTGCCCGCACGGCATGAGTGAACGCGGAATGGGTTCAGCCGTCGGCCAGGTGCCGGAGTACATCCAGGACGTCACCGGCTGGTGCAAAACCCACACGCAGCTGCCGGTGTTCGTGAAACTGACGCCAAATATTTCCAATATCCGCTATCCGGCCCGCGCCGCCAAAGCCGGTGGCGCCGATGCCGTGTCGCTGATCAACACCATCAACTCCATCACCGGCATCAACCTCGACACCTTTGCGCCGGAACCCACCGTGGCCGGCAAAGGCACGCATGGCGGCTATTGCGGCCCGGCGGTGAAACCCATCGCCCTGTCCATGGTGTCCGAAATCGCCCGCGACGAGGAAACGCGTGGCCTGCCCATTTCCGGCATCGGTGGCATCAGCCACTGGCGCGATGCCGCCGAATTCATCGCCATGGGTTGCGGCTCGGTGCAGGTTTGCACCGCGGCCATGCACCACGGATTCAGGATCATCGATGACCTGTGCGATGGCCTCAGTAACTGGATGGAAGACAAAGGCTATCAAAGCCTGGAGAACTTTCGCGGCAAGGCCATAGAACACGTCACCGACTGGCAATACCTGGACCTGAACTACAAAACCCTGGCGCACATCGACCCGGAGAAATGCATCGAATGCGGCCTGTGCCATATCGCCTGCGAGGATGCCTCGCACCAGGCCATTGCTCATCGCAAGGAAAACGGCAAGCGTATCTACACCGTGATCGATGAGGAATGCGTGGGCTGCAACCTGTGCGCGCTGGTCTGCCCGGTGCCGGACTGCATCAGCATGGTTGAGGTTGATAACGGCAAGCCCTACCTGAACTGGACCCAACACCCCAACAACCCGATGCGTTCCTGAACGCGCAAACCCGAGGAGACACCATGGCCCACCGCAGCCGCCTGGCCGGATTCATCATTGACTGTAAAACCGACGATCTCGACAGCGCCGCCGCGTTCTGGTCAGCGGCACTGGGCATGCCCATCAATCCGCACGACAATCCGGCGGAAGACGCCTATGTGCACCTCGATGCCTCACCCACCGAGCTGCACATAGAGGTGCAAAAAGTGGATCATCCCAGCCGCGTACACCTGGATATTGAAAGTGATGATATACCGGCCGAAGTGGCGCGGCTGGAAGCACTGGGCGCGAAGCGATTATCGAAGATCAAGTCCTGGGTGGTGATGGAAGCGCCCACCGGCCAGCGTTTCTGCGTGGTGCGGAAACAGAATCCGGGCTTTGACGAATCCGCCAACCACTGGGATTGAAGAGCGGGTAGTCAGACCCTCAGCGGGTCGTGATGCCCCTGCACCAGCCAGTCGGGATACCAGTTACGGAACAAAGGTTTCAGCAATGGCCCCGGCTTGAATGGCCGCCAGCTGTTCTCTCCCTGGGCCAGCCGGTCGGTGATGGCCAGTACCGAACGCGGATTGAAGCCCAAGCCGCAATGCGCCCCACCCACATGAATGTTTTCCACGTCCCGGCGATCCGATATCTCCACCGTGCCCTGCCAGGCCACCACGCCGTCACCCCGCGTGTACAGCGCGGTGGTTGGAACCGGCGGCGCCTCGTGCATGCACTCGAGCATGTCTGCCGGCATGTCGCGGTAACGCACTGAACTCACCAGGTCGAAAACCCGGTGTGCGTTGGTGGCGTGCGGGTGCGCCCGGAACGGGCTGCCCATGCTGATCACCAGGCGGGTAATGTCGGGCATCTCGCGCGCGATTTCACGGGCATAAACGCCGCCCAGGCTCCAGCCGATCAGGCTGACTTTCTGCCCGTAACGATCCGCCAGTTGCCGTACCCGGGCCCGCAGGCCCTGGTGCAGGCGCTGGCTGTAGCCGGAGTTGTAACCCAGTTTCCAGCAATGCCCCTGGTAGCCAATCTGCCGCAACAGGCTGCGCAGCGGTTGCGTGGTACGGGCTCCGGCCATGAAACCCGGCAATACGAGCACCGGATGGCCATCGCCTTGCGGCAACAGGTGCTGGAAAGCAAACATGGGGATCATGCCGACTGCGTCATAAACTGCCCGGCTTTCCGCCCAGAACAACAATGAGGAAGGTCGATGCTCGGCACTGGCGCGTTGATCGCTGGTGTTTTCTGTGGCCATTCTGGCTCTCTCTGCAGATTTCTGTGTGGTAATTCTTGCTTGTTCCGGCATGGGCCTAATGTTGCGGCACGGGCAGTATGCTCCAGTGGCTTACATCCAGTGCCGCACGGTAACCATGCCAGGTGGCATAGGCCAACCAGGGAATGATCACCACAAAACCCAGCAGGGCCGTCGCGAGCCCCACTGCCGTAAACATGACGATGATTCCGGCCCAGCACAGCATGGTCCACTTGTTGCGCATCACGGCATTGATGCTGGACACAATCGCAGTTACCACATCGACCTCGCGATTGGCGATGAAAGGCAGCGAGAACGCGCTGGCGGCGAAACTGACGAGCGCAAAGACGGAACCCACCGCGGAGCCCACCAACAGGAAAGTCAGCAAATGGGTTGGGTCGTGTTTGGCGTCAGGCGGAAAAAAAATGTGCACCATGGAACCCGCACGGGCCCACAGCAGGAAAATGACCAGCAGCACCAGCGCGAACACCAGCGCGTTCCCAAACGGCGCGCGTGCAGCCCGCAGGGTGCTGCGCAATGTGGGCTTGACGCCCTGGCGTAGCTGGCGGCTCACCGAGTAGAGCGCAAACGCCAGCAGGGGCGCGATGAAGACAAATCCGGAAAGCACACTGATCAACAGAATCCAGCTGCCCAGCAGCCACGCGGCCCAGGCAACCGAGGCCATCAGTGCCACACTGATCAGCCCCCAGCTGAGACTCAATGAAGGGGCACCTGCGAAATCCCGCCAACCCGACGCCAACCATTGCAGCGGCGAAGTCGCTCTCAGGTCACGACAGGGCGCAACAAAGGGCATCACCTCATACGTCTTGTTGGGTTCTGCGTTCGGCATTCCGGAATTGCTGGTGCAGCGGCTCCTGGTGAAATCTGCGGTAGCTAGTTTTGCACTTTGCCGAACCAGTTTCAAAGGAAAATTGCTTAAAAAGACTTAGCCCGAAGCGGCCGGTGGTTGCAACACTTCGACCGATTCCACCAGGAACAGCTCGCAGGCCCCATCGCCCGTGTCCTCGCGGCTGAGTGAAGTGCCCCAGCGGAATCCGCCCGGCCCTCGCGCATCCACCAGGTGACCGGCCAGCCTGACGAATTCACCCGGCCGCAGGGAGAACACTTCGTCCCGCACGCCGTCATCGGCCGGAATGATGTGCATGTTACCGCTGCTGTGCATGATTTCGCGTTCAGACACCGGCGGCTGCGACTCCCACCGCAGGATGTACCAGCGCGCACCCTGGCTGACCCGGATCTGGTCGACAATCGCCTGGTCCGACATCGCGCCCCAACCCAGCGCCAGGTCCAGCGGGGCCAGCCCGGCAGACAAGCCCATGCGATAACGCTCGGTGGAAAGCACCCGCGCCTCCACCTCAAAACGGGCCCGCGGCTGCAGGCTGAAGTCACCAATGGAGCGCGGGGCGGCATTGGCCAGCATTTGCTGTTTCGGCGGTTGCACCAGCCTGAGGCCATGAGGTTGTTCCACCGGCCGCTGCATCCAGTTGCGCCCGGACCACACAGTCAGCACCACCAGCAGCACCAATAACCACCGCGGAACACTTGCCAAGCCACTTCTCCTCGAGGAACTGCCCGTATAATAGCCAGCCTGTTGCACCAACCCAAACCAGCGAGCCTAATTTATGCTCCAGTTCAGCCGAGTACGCCTCATGCGCGGCAGCCGCATCCTGTTCGAGGATGCCAGCTTCCAGCTGCATGCCGGGCAGAAACTGGGGCTTACCGGCGCCAACGGCTGCGGCAAGTCATCGCTGTTCGCGCTGATCCTGGGGGAGCTGGAAACCGACCATGGCGAAGTCAGTTTCCCGGCCGGGTACCGCATCGCCCACGTGTCGCAGGAAAGCCCGTCCAGCCAGCAATCGGCACTCGATTACGTGATGGACGGCGATGTGGAATTGCGCGAGATCCAGGCCAGCATCCGGCACGCCGAATCCGGCCATGACGACACCCGCCTGCACCAGGCCTGGGAGCGGCTCGAGGCCATCGACGGTTACCGCGCCGAGGCTCGCGCCGGCCAGTTGCTGCATGGCCTGGGGTTCAACGCCGCTGAAATGCAACAGCCGGTGCGGGAATTCTCCGGCGGCTGGCGCATGCGCCTGAACCTGGCGCAGGCGCTGATGTGTCGTTCCGACATGCTGCTGCTGGACGAGCCCACCAACCACCTCGACCTGCCCGCCATCATCTGGCTGGAAAGCTGGCTGCAGCGTTATGCCGGAGTGCTGCTGCTGATCTCCCACGACCGGGATTTCCTCGATGGCGTGTGCAACCGCATCGCGCACATCGAACACCAGGGTCTGAAAACCTACGGCGGCAATTACAGCCAGTTTGAAACCGTGCGCGCCATGCAGCTGGCGCAGCAGCAGGCCATGTTTGAAGCGCAGCAATCGGAAATCAAACACATCCAGTCCTATGTAGACCGCTTTCGTTACAAGGCTTCCAAGGCCCGCCAGGCGCAAAGCCGCCTGAAAATGCTGGAACGCATGCAGAAAATCGCGCCGGCGCATGTCGATTCGCCGTTTCACTTCCGCTTCCTGGCGCCCGAGCGCCAGCCCCAGCATTTGCTGCACCTCGAACGCGCGGAACTGGGATACGGCGAGAAAACGGTGCTGCGGAATGTGGATGTAGCCATCCAGTCCGGCATGCGGCTGGGCTTGCTGGGCGTCAACGGCGCCGGCAAATCCACCCTGGTGAAGGCGCTGGCCGATGGCAGTACACTGCTCAGCGGCGAACGCGTGATCCACAAGGACACGCGCATCGGCTATTTCGCCCAGCACCAGATGGACCTGCTGGATGGCAGCCGCAGCCCGCTGGATCACCTGCTGGATCTCGACCGCAGCAAGCCGGAACAGGAGCTGCGCAACTACCTGGGCGGTTTCGACTTCCGCGACGAACGCATCTTTGAACCCGTGGGTCCGTTTTCCGGCGGCGAGAAAGCGCGGTTGGTGCTGGCATTGCTGATACGCCAGCGCCCCAACCTGCTGCTGCTGGATGAACCCACCAACCACCTGGACTTGGAAATGCGGCAGGCCCTGAGCCTGGCCCTGGCCGATTTCGAAGGCGCGCTGATCGTCATCGCTCACGACCGGCACCTGCTGCGCTCGGTGTGCGATGAACTGCTGATCGTGCACGATGGCGGCGTCGAACCCTTTGACCAGACGCTGGATGACTACCCTGCCTGGCTGGCGCAGCAGGAAAAATCCCAGGCTGCGACCCACAACGAGAATCAGGCGCTGTCGCCACAGGACAACAGCAAACTGAACAAAAAAGAGCAGCGCCAGCTCGAGGCCAAACGCCGAGAGGCGCTGAAGCCGCTGCTGCAGGCCGTGAAGAAAGCCGAGGAAAGCATGGCCCGCTTGCGGATGGAGATCGAGCTGGTGGAAAAGAAGCTGCACGACGATACGCTGTATTCGAACCCGGCACGCCGCGAGGAACTCACGGCTCTGGTGCAGCAGCAGGCGCAAGCAAGGCAGCAACTGGAAAGCGCCGAAGAAACCTGGTTGCAGGCCAGTGAGACACTGGAATTGGCAAACCCGGAAGGCTGAACAATCCCATGGAACTGATTGATCGATGGTGATCGATGGGGATCGATGGGGTCGGACCTGGCTAGCTAGCTGAATGTCATTCTCTCCATGGCCCAAACGAGCTTCGTATAAGGTCTTAAATGCGCATTTTGGGATGATTTTCCCAAATGCCTGTGGCCAGCATCCACTGAAGCGGGGCCCAAGCAGGTAACGATGGACTTCGCCCCTTACCGACTTTGATGACGCATAAACGTACGAAGAGCATTCCGAGTTTCCGCGGAAACGTTTCAATCGACATTGCGGCGCATAACTTCAGGCTGTCTGTCGCCTTTTCGCCCTACTGCTTTAGTTTCGCAATCCGCTCTGTCGCAACAGGCTTACAGGGAATCGGGTGATTTTCTGATGAAGACAAACACCGGCTGTGTGACTCTGAACGTGAGCACTACATTTGAGCGGTTCAATGTCTGTCACAAAACATCGGAGGGTTTCAATCAATAAAATTCCATTGACGGAATATTCCTCCTATGGAATCATGACATCGTGAGCTGGGTCGTTGAGTTCACGAATGAGTTCGAAAAGTGGTGGCTCAGGCTCACCGAAGACGAGCAGATTTCAGTCGATGCCAACGTGCATCTCCTGGAGGAATACGGACCCCAATTGCCATTCCCAAAAAGCAGTGGCATCAATGGATCCAAACACAGCCACATGCGGGAACTGCGGATCCAACACGAAGGACACCCGCTCAGAATTCTTTACGCATTTGACCCACGAAGAATTGCGATGCTCCCCCTGGGGGGCGATAAAACAGGGAATTCTCATTGGTATGAAAGGAATGTGCCAATAGCGGACAGGCTGTACGACGAACATCTGGATGAGTTGAGGCGAGAGGGATTGATTGATGACTAAGCAGTATTCACAACTTCGCACAGGTATGTCTGCCGATGCCCAGGCCAAGTCACGCGAAAAGGCGCAGGTGATGAAGCAGGAAATGCCGCTGCAGGAGCTTCGTGTGGCTCGTGGCCTTTCGCAACAAACCCTGGCCGAAGCACTGCAGGTTCAGCAACCCGCCGTAGCAAGAATGGAGAAGCGCACCGATATGTACCTCTCGACTTTGCGCAACCACATTCGAGCCATGGGCGGTGAGCTTGAGATCATTGCGCGTTTTCCTGATGGCGAGGTTCGCATTCAGAATTTCTCGGAATCCGATTGATCGTAGAAACGGATCAGGAATTGAACAGACGCTACCAATTCGATAACAGAAATAAGTACGAAAGACATTCCGAGTTTCCGCGGAAACTTTTCGTGTGCACAACCCAGAGATCACGAGACTGTTTATTGCCCACAAGGGAACAACGTAAACTGACGGCAAGTTCAGGGGATGTATTTTGCGAATTATCGGTACCCACAAAAAGTATGACAGGATTGATGCGGAGTATTCAGTTGGTTAATGCAATCAACGACAATCCGGTGCACTCACGGTTATGGAACTGATTGTATTTGACCTCGATGGTACCCTGCTGAACAGCAGCGGCAATATTTCACAGTTCAGCCAGGAGACCCTGGCGGCCCTCTCCAGTCGCGGCATCGCCTACACGGTCGCCACGGGACGTTCGCTGCACGCATCACGCAACCTTTTGAAAGACCAGGGCTTCCGGTTTCCGCAGGTATACAAGAACGGTGTGATGATCTGGAACCCGGCCGACAATGCCTATTCGCACCAAAGCTACCTGAGCCTGGACGAGATACAGCAGGTCATGCAGGCCGCGTTGGCGCAGCAACTCACACCCTTCATCTTCACCTTTGAGCCCGGCAACCGGCATGCGATCTATCACGGCCCGTTGCAGAACGAACTTGAAACCATGCTGGCAAAGCACTTCAGCGCGCACCCGGAAGTGGCCATCCGCACTTTGGCCGAGTTACCGGCCGATGCCGAGATCACCAACATCAGCGCCATCGGCCTGCCGCCGGCTATCGGCGCCATCGAACAGCTGGTGCAGAGTGAAAAACACCTGGTGGCTTATGTGGGAACGGCCTGGGAAGACAAGAACTGGCGCTGGATCGACATTCACCACGTCGAAGCCAGCAAGGGCGGCGCCATCGAAATCCTGCGTGAATCGCTGGGGCTGACCCGGGTGGTCTGTTTTGGCGACAGCGACAATGACCTCAGCATGTTTGCCCGCGCCGATGAAGCCTACGCTCCGGCCAATGCCAAGGCGGAAGTCCAGGCTGCCGCCACGGCGGTGATCGGCCATCATGACGAAGACGGCATCGCCCGATTCCTGCGCGAAAGGTTTTTATAGCCGGCCGCGGGTATGCGGCCTCATGGTCTGCAATAATGAGTTACAGATCCCGAGCCGGACACCAGCATGACTTACGAAGAACACCACAAGGCCCATCGCGTCGGCTGGCTGCGCGCAGCCGTGCTCGGCGCCAATGATGGCATTGTTTCCACCGCCAGCCTGATCATCGGGGTGGCCGCGGCCAGCACCGGCCGCGAGGGCATCCTGCTGGCAGGCGTGGCGGGACTGGTTGCCGGCGCCATGTCCATGGCGGCGGGAGAGTATGTGTCGGTCAGCTCCCAGGCGGACACCGAGAAAGCAGACCTCGAGCTGGAGAAAATAGCCCTGGAAGAACACCCCGAATCGGAAAAAAAGGAGCTGGCCCGGATTTACGAGGATCGCGGCATCGAACCCGGACTCGCGCTGGAAGTAGCCGAACAACTCATGGCGCATGACGCCCTGGGCGCACACGCGCGGGATGAGATCGGCATTTCCGAAATCGCCAACGCCCGGCCGGTCCAGGCTGCGCTGTACTCCGCGGCCACTTTCACTGTGGGCGCCATCTTGCCCCTGGCAGTTGCATGGGCCGTTCCTCTGAACCGGGTCATTCCATGGGTGTCGGCATTTTCACTGCTGTTCCTGGCCCTGCTGGGCGCCATCGCCGCCTGGGCCGGAGGCGCGCCACTCGGCAAGGGCGCGCTGCGCGTCACCTTTTGGGGTGCTTTCGCCATGCTGCTTACCGCCGCGGTGGGCAGGGCTTTCGGCGTGGTGGCCTGAGCCACAGAGTCTACAAAGGCCTGCGCGGCACCCTGATACGCCGAAACAACAGCACCAGCAGATTGCCCCCCAGGACCAGCGCGAATCCGGCCATGATGTACGCATTGAGCTGCAAGCCTTCAAACACAATGGAAAGTAAAACGGCGATCACCGGCACCACCACGGAAATGTAACCCGCGCGCGCCGGGCCGATGCGCCCCAGCAGGCTGAGGTAGCAGCCAAAGGCAATGACCGATCCGATGATGGCAAGATACAGCAGCGAGCCGATGTACTCCGCGGTGAATTCAAAATCGAACGGCTTGCCGGCCAGCAGTGCCCACAGGCCGGTGACCACGGCGCCGTAAAACATGCCCCAGGCGTTGGACTGCAGCACCGGCAGGCGTTCCTGCTGGGCCTGGTGCGAGACCATGTTGCCCAGCGATGCAATCACCGCGCCGGCCAGACTGATGGTGATGCCGGTGAGGCTAGGGCCTTCATGCGCGGCTTCCACCAGTGACGGCCAGAACAGCACCACCACGCCGGCCATGCCCAGGGCAGCACCGAGCAGCACATGCCCTTCGAACGGCGTGCGAAAGAACAGCCTTGACAGCAGCACATTGATCCACACCATGGTGGCGAACAGCACCGCATTCGTGGCCGACGCTATGTAGTGCTGCGCGCTGTAGGCCAGCACATAGTTGAATCCGAACAGGGACAGGCCCAGCAGCAGGAACCAGCCGTGCGCCCGCCAGGGAAAACGCAGCGGCATGCGACGCAATACCGCCCAGGCAAACAACAACGCGGATGCCAGCGCCTGCCGGTAGAACACCGACACTTCGGGCGCCACCATTCCCAGCTGGAAATTGATGGCCAGCCAGGTACTGCCCCAGATCAGGACAGACACGGTGAACAGGAGGAAATTCTGCACCAGGGTTTTTCTGCGGCATGCAAAATCGCCGGCCCGAATGGGCCGGCGGCTCAGGGATCATGCCTGGATCAGGACTTGGGCTTGCGGAATTTCAGCGTCATGCGGTCGCTTTCGCCAATCGCTTGAAAGGCTGCCAGGCACTCTGCCTTCGCGGCGGCATCGGTCATGGGCTCGCATACGGCCAGCCCGGGAGGCAGGCTCCACACCCCTTCCTGGTGATCACGCGTATCAGCCGAATTGGCATTGACTTCCGAGCGGTCCTCCAGCACCAGGCCGGCTGCCGTCGCATAGCCGATGACGGCTTCCTCGGACACATAACCCATGGGGGCGGTCACAGCGGGATCAGAACCCGCGGCGGCGCGATGCTGCACCACACCCAGCACGCCACCGGGCTTGAGTACGCGGGCAAACTCGGCAAAAACCGATTCAGCGAGGCCTTCCTCAACCCAGCCATGCGTATTGCGGAATGTCAGTACCAGGTCGTAGGAACCGGCATCACCCAGTGACGGAGATTGCGGCGGCGACCAGGGGACTACCCGCACCTGGTCGTACAGAGCCGGCTCCGCGGCGAACTTGGCCACCATCTGCTGGTGCAGGCTGTAGCGGTAACCGGGCTGGTCAGGAACGTCCTGGTCCCAGCTGGCAACCACGTATTCTCCGCGGTCCCGCAGCACTGGGGCGATGATTTCACTGTACCAGCCGGTGCCGGGCCAGATCTCCAGTACTTTCATGCCGTAGTCCAGGCCAAGAAATTCCAGCGTTCCCACCGGATGACGGTAGCGGTTGCGCTGCTGGTTGGCCTCTGACCGGTGCTCGCCGAACATGGCTTGTTCCACGCGGGCATTGACCGAAAGTTCGGAAGCCTGCGCCACCGAGCAGGCAATGCTGAGGGCCAGGCCGATGCAGAAGTTGGATATCAGTTTGTGCATGTCTACTCTCCTTTGAAAAACTAGTGTCTCAAACCCTTCGTGGTAGTACGGAATGAACGGCGCAGCGAAATCCCAAGACACAGGCCGCCCACCGTCGCCACCAGCAATATGTAATGCGGCATGTTGTCCAGGCCCTGCAGGCAGGCCAGCATGGCGATGGCCATTCCCGCCTTGACGCGCTCGGGGTTCAGCCGCTTGCCACCGAACCGGGCACGGCTGTGAACCTTTTTCAACGTCGCCATGTTCAGCGCCAGCAACACACTGGCCAGGATGGCCAGCCATTGCAGCAACGTGTGCGGAGCGCTCACCTCCAGCCAGGGGACATCATGATCGACGATGTATACCACCATGGTGCCGATGCAGAGAACCGCGAACAACAGTTGCCTACGCAGGGGATTCTTCAGGCTGGCATCCAGCACGAAGGCCAGCGCCGCAACCGCCGCGAACCAGGCGTTGGCGCTGCTGTAAACCGCCAGGATCACCAGCACAACCACCGCCACAGAATCCGTCGGGTGAGCCTCCAGGCCGTTACTGCGATTCACCACCCGCACCAGCCCCAGCGCGGCATAGAGAGGGAGAATGCCGGGAGTGATGAACGCCAGGCAGGCCAGGAAAGCCAGTGCCATGCTGAGAAATGCAGCCGCACTGTCATCCGGCAGCAACTCGCGCGCCAGTGACCAGCTGCCGAACACCGCCAGGGGAAACAGCAGGGTGCTGGCCAGCGCTGCCTGGGTTGGGTGCCCGGAAGCCAGAGCCCAGGCAAATCCTGCCACCGCGGACAGCGCTGTCGCCCCCAACACCACCCGGTTGCCCGGTTGCGACAGTTCGAAAGGCCTGGGTAGCGCCGAATAGCGATACCAGCCGGAGGGAGTCACAGCCCGGCCTTGCCTTCGCTGGTGATGCTGGCCTGCAACTGTTCTATCAGGCGGGTCACCTTTTGCGGGGAAGAAGTGCGCTTGGCGAACAATACGTAAAGCGAGGGAATGATGAACAGGGTCAGCGTGGCGGAAATCGTCACGCCAAAGGCCACCACGATACCGATGGGTTGACGGCTTTCCGCACCGGCGCCGGTGCCCAGCAGGAGTGGCAGAGCGCCAAACGTGGTGGCGGCGCTGGTCATCAGGATCGGCCGCAGGCGTACGGATGCCGCTTCCAGCACCGCTTCACCGATTTCCAGCCCGCGGTCCCGCAACTGGTTGGCGAACTCCACGATCAGCACGCCGTTCTTGGCCGAGAGCCCGATCAGCAGGATGGCGCCGATCTGGCTGAACACGTTGATCGACGAGCCGTAGAACCACAGGCCCAGCAGCGCCCCGGTCATGGCCAGCGGCACCGTCACCAGGATCACCAGCGGATTGATGAAACTTTCGAATTGCGCCGCCAGCACCAGGAAGACGATGATCAACGCCATGCCGAACGTCAGGTACAGCGACTGGCCTGACTCCAGGAATTCCTTACTCTCCCCGCCCCAGCTGATACGCGCGGATGCCGGCAGCACTTCGTCGGCCACGGCGCTGATGGCCTCGATGCCCTCACCCAGCCGGGCCCCTTCGGCCAGTCCGGCGGAAATGGTGATGGCCCGCATGCGGTCATGGCGGTTCAGCTCTTCCGGCCCGGCCGATTCCGATATCTGCACGATGTTGGCCAGCGGAACCAGTTCCCCGGTCAGCTCGGAACGCACATACAGGTTGTTCAGGTCATCCGGACTGGAACGATCCGACTCACGCCCCATCAGCACCACGTTGTATTCGCGGCCCCGGTCGATATAGGTCGTCACCACGCGCGAACCGAGCATGGTTTCCAGCGTCCGGCCGACGTTCTGCAGCGACACGCCCAGGGCAGCCGCGCGGTTCCGGTCTACCGAGATGTTCATCTGTGGCTTGCGCTCCTGGTAATTGCTGTCCGGATTCTCCAGCTCGGAGACATTCTCCAGCGCAGCCAGCACCTTGTCGCGCCATTCCTGCAACTGCTCGTAGTCCGGGCCACCGATGATCATGGTGACCGGCCGCCCATCCGAGCGTATACCCAGGCTGCCACCCGCATTGACGAAGGCCCTCACTCCCGGAAAGTCGGTGAACCGGTCACGCAGCCGCGCTGCGATTTCCTGGTCGCTCTCTTCACGCAGATCCCAGTTTTCCAGCAGCACGCTGGCGCGGGCGCTGTTGACCTCCGAGCCACCCCAGGTTCCGGGAACGCGGGTGAGAAAGCGCCGCACCGAATTGTCCTTCCCCATTTCCTCCAGCAGCACAGCCTCCATTCTGCGGGCGTAGTCTTCCATGTAATCCAGGCTGGCCCCTTCGGGGGCGCGCAGCGTGACCCAGAAAATGCCGCGGTCTTCAGAAGGCGCATACTCTGAAGGCAGGATGGACAGCATCCAACCCGAAAACGCCGTCAGTGTGAGCACGGTGGCAATGGCGATGGAAGGAAACCGGATGACATGCGCCAGCGCTCTGCGGTATACCCGGGCCAGTTTCTGGAACAGCAGGTCAACCTGGTGCGCCAGGCCGCTGCGCAGGGCCTGGCCACTGAGCATTTTGGAGCTCAGCATGGGTGTCAGCGTCAATGCCACCAGGGCGGAAAAAAGCACCGCCACGGCCAGGGTGATGCCGAATTCCCGGAACAGGCGGCCAATGTCACCCTCGATGAACGACAATGGTACAAACACCGCCACCAGCACCAGGGTGGTGGCAATCACCGCAAAGCCGATTTCACGTGACCCTTCAAGCGCCGCCAGCAGGGGCTTTTCACCCTGTTCAACACGCCGATAAATGTTTTCCAGCACCACGATGGCATCGTCCACCACCAGGCCGATGGCCAGCACCAGCCCCAGCAGGGTGAGGATATTGATGGTATAGCCCATGGCGGCCATGACGATGAACGTGGCGATCACCGACACCGGCACAACCAGCGCCGGAATCAGCATGACCTTCAGCGAACCCAGGAACAGGTAGATCACCACCAGCACCAGCGCTATGGCCAGGAACAGTGCGATATACACTTCCTTCATGGAGGCTTCGATGAACTCAGCCTTGTCGTAATTGACCGCCAGCACCATGCCTTCAGGCAGGTCGGGCGCAATGGACTCCATTTCCGCCAACACATCGCGGGATACGGCCACGCTGTTGGCCTTGGACAGCTGCTCGATGCCCAGCGAAATGGCCGGCTTGCCATCAGCGCGGGCAATACTGCGTTCATTTTCAGCCCCCAGACGCACATCCGCCACTTCCGCCAGGCGAATGACGTTGCCGTCGGGGCTGCGCCCGATCACCAACTGGCGGAAATCGGCCACATCCACAAAACCGGTGGCTGTGCGCAGGGTGAATTCCCGCGTCTGCGACTCCAGCCGTCCGGCCGGCAGCTCCACATTTTCAGAGCGCAGGGCGCTTTCCACGTCCGCCACTGTCAGGCTGCGCGCCGCCAGCGCTTCGCGATCCAGCCACACGCGCATGGCGAAGCGCCGCTCACCGGAAACGCGTACCCTGGCGACACCGGGAACACTGGAAAAACGGTCCACCAGGAAGCGTTCAGCGTAATCTGTCAGTTCCAGGCTGCTGTAGGTATCGGACGTGAGGTTCAGCCACAGCACCGCATCCGAACTGCTGTCCGATTTGGAAATTTCCGGCGGATCGGCTTCCACCGGCAACTGGTCCAGCACCCGCGCCACGCGATCGCGAACGTCGTTGGCGGCGGCGTCCACATCCCGCTCCAGGTTGAATTCGATGCGGATGTCGGAGCGTTCGTCGCGGCTGGTGGAATCCAGCGCCTCCACGCCCTCGATGCCGGCGATCACGTCCTCGATGACCTGGGTGACCTTGGTTTCCACCACCTCGGCTGAAGCACCGCGGTAAGTGGTTTCAACCGACACCACCGGCCGGTCGATGTCGGGGTACTGTCTGACCGGCAAGTTGGACAAGGCGGCAAGGCCCAGTATCACCAGCAACATGGATATCACTGTGGCGAAAACCGGGCGGCGAACGGAAATATCGGAAATGAACATGCGCTCAACCCTGCCCGATCAACGGCGCTATCACGGCCACGGCCTGCCCGGCGCGCACTTTCTGGGTGCCCTCGGTAATCACGCGCTCACCTTCACGCAAGCCACTGATGATCTCGACCTCGCCGGGGCGACGGCGGCCGGTCTGGACTTCGCGCGGAACCACCACGTTGGCGTCGTCCAGCGTATAGACAAACTGCTTGCTGCGCTCAGGAACGATGGCTTCTTCCGGCACCATCAACGCACTCACATCCTCGCGCAAGAGCGCCACGGTGAGAAACATGCCGGGCCGGAGGCGGCCTTCCTGGTTCGGAAGAATGGCGCGAACCGAAAGCGTGCGGCTAACCGGATTCACGCGGGTGTCCACCGAAATCACTTCGCCGTGAAATTCCAGTTCCGGCCAGGCGGCGCTGTGGGCTGTTACCGCCAGACCCGGCTGCAGGCGCGCCAGGAACACTTCCGGGACTTCGAAGTCCAGTTTGATTCGCGAAGTGTCATCCAGGGTGGTGATGACCGTACTGGTATCAACGATCGAACCCAGGCTGATGCGGCGCAACCCCAGCCGGCCGGAAAACGGCGCGCGGATCACGGTTTGCACCAGTCGTGACTCTGCGGCTTTCAGGTTGGCCTGGTCGGCTTCCTGCTTGGCGCGCAATTGCTCCAGCTGTGAAGCCGCCACGGCGCTGGTTTTGAACAGTTCCTCGGAGCGCTTCAACTGGCTGGTGGATTCCACCAGTGCGGCCTTGGCGGAGGCAACGGCCGCCATTTGCGCGGCGTTTTCCAGTTCCACCAGCACTTCACCTTTTTCCACCCACTCGCCCTCCTCGAAGCGGATGGCGGTTACCGCTGCGGTGATTTCCGCCCGCACATCGATGGCCTCGTTGGCGCGGGCATTGCCCAAAGCTTCGGCCGAGAGAGGAAAGGAACGGACCTCGGCGGGAACCGCCCTGACCTGCACCAGCGCCTCAGCAGCCGGACCAGCCGGGTTCTGGGCAAAAGCCATGGAATGGGCCGCCAGTGACAGGATTAAAAGCAGCAATACGGGTTGCGATCGATAAAACAACACTGGCACCTTCCATTGTGAACCGGGACGTACATTCAAGGCTGTTTGCAGCCGCACTATTCTACGGGCATTACTGAGGAAAAACCTGTGGAACAAGCCACGGATCACTGCTTGCCCTGTTGGCTGTCACCCAGTTCAATGCTGCTGCGGGCATCGCCACAGGGGTCCTTGCTGGCCAGAAGACGATCCGACAGTGACTTGAACAGGACGGACAATCCGGCCGTTGCAACCATCACTCCTCCGCTGATGGCTCCCTTTGTGACATCCAGTTCCACGGCTGGTTTCATCAATGTGCCGCCAATCCTGAAAAACGGGTTGACCACCGAACCGGCGCTGATGCCCAGACCCTTGCGCGGCACGGTATTGAAGTTCAGCACGATAACTTCATTGCTGAGGTCCAGCTGGCCGCTGCTGAATGCCGTGATCCCGTCGGTCCGGATCACGATCGGTGCCATGCTCACCATTCCGTCGGTGAAATCAGCGGCATAAACCGCGCAATCCAGTGTCGTATAGCGGCTGCTTTTCGACAGCGGATTCAGCGTGGTGAATATCTGTGTCACCAGGTCGGCGAACAGGAAATCCAGGCCGGTGTTCGAAATCCGACCTGAACCGGCATACCAGCGGACCCTGCCTCGCAGGGTCTGCGCCAGCTCGTGCCAGGTGCTGCCTTTACCCGCCAGGTCCACCAGAATGTCCGAGGCTGGCAATGTGGCCGGGTCCTGGCCGCTGGTGCCGATGAGGCCCAGCTTCAGGTCATCGGCCAGCATGAACAGGGAGAACCCGGTGATACCGGCCTGCTGCTGTGCGCTCAAATGACCCTTGTAATGGCCGTCCTGGTCACCGCTGAATGCGAAATCCTTCACCTCCAGCGCGTGCTGCGTCCAGTCCGCTGCTGCCTGCAATTGCCGGATCCTGTGGTCATCCAGCAACAGCTGTTCGATATCGAGGTCTAGGGAAAGATCAACCGGCAATTCGCCGACCACCTGGATGGGCTCATCGCGGAACAGCAACTTCCGCTGTGGCGCGGGTTCCGCCAACCCTGCAACGGCATGCTGGCGGAGCGGCGACAGGTCCAGCAGGGGTGATTTCACCCGGGCCTGGATGACGGGCCGCTCGGCCAACCCCACATCCACCGTCGCAAACAACTCGGATTGGCCCTGCCGCAACGCCAGGTCGCGGATACGGATGTGCCCCGGCTCCGTATCCACCCTGGCCTGCAGGGCAAAGGGTTGGCTGTCAAACAGCGGGCCGAGCCAGGGATTCAGCCGCGAGGCATCGTCACCCTCGACACCTAGGCTGATTTGCATGTTCCGGCCCCCAGTGCTGCCCGCCAGTTGATCCTGCAACTGCAGTCTGGCCTGCAGCCGGACGTTGATTTCGCCCAGCTTGACCTCCGCATTCCGTACCCGGGTTTCGTGGCGCTGCCCGTCATTCTGCAGTTCACCGCGGGCCGAGAACGGCAGGTCGGGCAATGGGGTGTCCGGTACCAGGAACTGAGCCAGTTTCAGGCTGGGCAGTTCGATATCGAATTGGGCGTTGATGGCCAGCCAGCGGTCGAGATCCGGCATGTTGCCTGTGAGGTGGATCACCTGCCCGTTAGCCTTGTCGGCAGCGAGGGAAAACTCCACACCGGGGCCAGGGCGGCGAAGGCTGGCCTGCAGCTGCAGCGGTCGATGGGGCAAACCGCTCGCACCCGGCGCCAGCCATTGCCCGCTGCTGGCCAGGTCCGCCACCTGCAGCTCGAGCTTCAATTCACTGCCTTCGAACGCCGGCCGCAGCTTCACGCTGCCGCTTGCATCCAGCCGGTCTGCGCCAACTTCCAGCTTCAGCTGGTCGAGCCGCAGGACTTCATCCTGCCGCTGCGCCTTCGCAAGCACGGAATAGTCGCGTGTGCCACTGACACCCCTGCGGCCCAGCCGGCCTTCGGCCTGCAGCGTGTCACGCTGCTGTTCGTCCCTGCTGAAACGGATGCGGCTGTCCAGGCTGCCGAAAAAGCGGCTCGCGCCCGATTCGCCTGGCAGCCAGGCCGAAAGGTCGGGAGTCTGCGCAACAATCTCCAGCTCGGTGCCGGCCAGCCCCGGCCACGACCCCAGCCGACCGCTTGCTCGCAACCGGTCGGAACCCGTGCTGATGCTGGCGCTTTCCAGCCTGGCCGAACCTTGCGCAAAGTCCGCGTCCAGGTCCGCTTCAAACGGGCCGGGTAACAGGCCAGGCCAGCCCAGGACCTGCCCCAGCGCCTGCAGGTCCGGCCCGCGGACCTGCAGCACCAGGTTTCCACGATCGGGCGCCCGGAAGCGGTCCAGTCGGCCCTCGCCGGTGATTTCCAGGCTGCCCAGGTCAGCGTCGATACCGATTTCCGTGGCGCCTTCGCCGGGCAGCCGGCGCAAGGCAACCCGGGCATCGAATTCACCACTGCTGAACGGCGGCAATGCCAGCCATTCTGTGATTCTGGCGAACTCGGGCCCGGTAAACCGCAGGTTGAGATCGGCCCCATCGCCGGTATAGAGGTCTTCCACCGAACCCTCGCTGCGCAACACGATGTGGCCCGCCTGTATATCCAGCGAATGACGCAGTGCCCCTCCCTGCCACAATGCCGGCAACGGCTGCAGGTTACCCGTCACGCTCAGGTCCTGCCGGTCGATGGCGCCAGTGGCCGAAATTTCCAGCAACTGCTGCTCATCCACTCCCAACAAGGCCTGGTCCAGCCGGATTTCCAGCGGCTGCTCCTGCCCGGAAGAGCGGCTTTGCACGGTGCAGTCCTGGACCAGCAATTGCGACAGGTTCCAATGGAATCCATCGCCGGCGCCGGGTGGCGGCTCTGCCTCCGCTGTTTTACGCGCCAGTGCCCAGTTGCTGTCGCCTGCCTCGTTCCGGTCCAGGTACAACTGGCAATTGCCGAGATCGAGCAGCCGCAGGTCAAGCCTGCCGTGCAACAACTCCAGCGGCCGGAATTCCAGGCGCAACCGGGTAGCGGTGAACAGTACCGGGTCCTGTGGCCAGCGTGGATTCGACAGCTGCAGCTGCCGCGCCTCGATCCTGCTGGTGCGGCCCCATTCCAGCCGCAAGTCGTCATCGAGCTGCAGCTGCCACCCGGTGGCCGCGGTTACCAGCCTTTCCAGTTGCTGGCGGACAAAACCGGGCTGGTGCAGCAAATACCAACCCCCGGCGGCCAGCACGGGAAGCGCGATTGCTATGGTTACCAGGATTCTGCGTATGGCCGGTTTCATGCCTCGGATTCCTGCATGGTTTGCGCGGGTTGCGCCCATTATCACATTTCCCGGCCTGCGCCCGACTGGCATCCGGCGTATGGGCCGTGTAAATTCCCCCTGTCCATGGCCGGGCGCAGGTTCCTGGCCAGCTGCAACAGGTCACTCACCCCTATGCGACGTTATTCCGCGTTCAGCCTGGCAGCACAGGCGCTGTGGGGCCACAAGAGCTGGCCCGCCGCCTGGCGAAAAAGCACACTGCGCAACCGGTACGACGTACTGATCATCGGCGCCGGTGGACATGGCCTGGCCACCGCCTACTACCTGGCCAGCCAGCACAAGGTTGGCCGGATCGGCGTCGTTGACAAGGGTTACCTCGGCGGCGGCAACAGCGGCCGCAACACCCAGGTGTGCCGTTCCAATTACTTCTATCCGCAGAGTGGCGCGTTCTACGAGCACTCCCTGCGGCTCTACGAAAAGCTGGGCCACCGGCTGAACTTCAACATCATGCTCAGCCAGCGCGGCATCCTGGAACTCAGCCACAGCCAGGAAGAACTGGAGATGAACCGCCGTTGGGCCAATGCCATGCACATGCACGGCATCGATTCGGAAATCCTCGATCGCGAAGCACTGCAGCGCGAGGTTCCTGGCATCAACCTGCAGTGCCGTTTCCCGGTCCGCGGTGGTTTCATCCAGCGCCGCGGCGGCATAGCACGGCATGATGCGGTGGTCTGGGCCTATGCCCGCGCCGCATCCGCGCATGGCGTGGAGATCATCGAAAACTGCGAAGTCACGGGTTTCGAGCTCAACGGCAATGGCATTACCGCCGTACAGACCACTCGTGGCCGGACAGCGACCGGTACGGTGGTTTCCTGCGTTGCCGGGCACAGCAGCCAGCTGGCGGCCATGGCCGGCCTGCGCCTGCCCATCCGCAGCATGGCGCTGCAGGCCATGGTGACCGAACCGCTCAAGCCGGTGCTCGACACCGTGGTGGCATCCGCCACCGTGCATGTCTACCTCAGCCAGTCCGACCGGGGCGAGATCGTCATCGGTGGTGGCGCGGATGCCTTCAACTCGTTTGCCCAGCGCGGCACGCTCGACACCACCATTGAAAATGCCGCCGCGGCGCTGGAGCTGTTCCCGCAGTTCAGCCGCCTGCGGGCCATGCGTCAGTGGGCCGGCGTGTGTGATATCGCTCCGGATGCCAGCCCCATCGTCGGCCGCACCTCGCTCGAGAACTTCTACATCTCCACCGGCTGGGGCACCGGCGGTTTCAAGGCCATTCCCGCCGGCGGCGACACACTGGCCTGGTCCATCGCCAACGGAAAACTGCATCCACTGCTGCAGCCCTATTCGCTGCAGCGCTTTGAATCGGGCGAACTGGTGGATGAAGCCGCGGCGGCGGGAGTGGCGCACTGATGCTGCGGATACCCTGCCCTCATTGCGGTTTGCGCGATCTAACGGAATTCCGCCATGGCGGCGAAGCCGGCGTGGAGAGGCCGGCGGACCCGTCAGCGGCCAGTGATGCCGTGTGGGCGGATTACCTGTACTACCGCAATAACGTGAAAGGCCCCCACGTTGAACGCTGGGTGCATATCCACGGCTGCCGCCAGTGGTTCGAGTTACGCCGCGATACGCTGACTCACGAGGTGGAACCGGCACCGGAGGCGCCCGCGTGAGCCAGGATTTCCGCCTGCCAACCGGTGGCCGGATCAACCGCGCCCAGCCGTTGACATTCCGTTTCAATGGCCGGGAACTGGAAGGCTACGCGGGTGACAGCCTGGCTGCCGCGCTGCTGGCCAACGGCATCCACCACGTGGCGCGCAGTTTCAAGTTCCATCGCCCACGGGGTATCTACTCAGCGGGCGAAGAAGAACCCAATGCCTTGCTGGAAATCGGCCAGGGCGCGGGCCGCATACCCAATTGCCGCGCAACCCTGGTGGCATTGCAGGAGGGACTGGTGGCACGCAGCCAGTTGGGCTGGCCGGGACTCAGCTTCGACCTTGGGCGCATACTGGATTGCAGCCACCGCCTGTGGCCTGCCGGGTTCTACAACAAGACCTTCAAGTGGCCCGCTTGGCGCACCTGGGAACCGATGGTCAGGAAACTGGCGGGGCTGGGTCGCGCGCCGGAAGCCGCTGACCCGGATCGCTATGAGTCGGTACACGCCCATTGCGACCTGTTGATCTGTGGCGGCGGCCCGGCCGGCCTGATGGCAGCGCTGTTGGCCGGACGCAGCGGCTTGCGGGTGATCCTGGCCGACCGCGACGAACAGTTCGGCGGCTCCCTGCTGTGGGACAGTTGCCTGCTCGATGAAAGCCCCGCCATGCATTGGGTTGCGGGCGTGCAAGCGCAGCTTGGAAGCATGCCCAACGTGATGCTGCTACCCAGAACAACCGTGAGCACCTGCTACGACCACCAGGTGGCGACGCTGGTGCAGCGCGGACAGATGAACGACTGGCGCGAGTGCCTGTGGACGGTTCGCAGCCGCGCCACCCTGCTGGCCACTGGCGCCATTGAACAAAGCCTGGTGTTTCCGCACAACGACCGCCCGGGCATCATGCTGGCTGACGCGGTGCGGCACTATGCCAACCGCTATGCCGTCGCCGCCGGATGGCGCGTGGTGATCGCCTGCAACAACGACAGCGCTTACCAAACGGCGATCGACCTGCGCAGCCATGGTATCGAGGTTGCAGCCATACTTGACCAGCGGGCGGAAATCGCACCGGCCCTGTCGCAGCGCATCCACAGCCTGGGCATGCGCAATCATGCCGGGGCCCGCGTCACCGGTACGCACGGCAACCGGCGCCTGAACCGGATTGAATTCCATCACGGCGACAGCACCCACTCGATCGAGTGCGACGTACTGGCAATATCCGGCGGCTGGGCGCCACGGGTACACCTGTGGTGTCATGCCCGCGGTGGACTGGAGTTCGATGCGCAGCGCCAGTCCTTCATTCCGGGCCGCGCGCCGCGCGACTTTGCCGCCGTTGGCGCGGCCGCGGGTGCCACCAGCCTGGAAGAGCTGTTCGCGCGCACCGAAACCACCTGCATGAACCTGTGCGAGCAGTTGGGCGCCGCTGCGCTGCATGTTCACCAGCCGCGGGTGAGCCCGGCCAGCCTGGCCGGCAATCGCGTTGCGAACAGCCCCCTGCGGAGCCAGCGCAAACGCCAGTGGATAGACCTCGCCCACGATGTCACGCTGCATGATGCCGAACTGGCGGTGCGCGAGGGCTACAGCTCGGTGGAGCATTTCAAGCGGTTCACCACCACCGGCATGTCACTGGACCAGGGCAAAACCGGCAACATCAATGCCTTCCTGGCCCTGTCATCCATCACCGGCCAGCCCATCAGCCAGGTCGGCACCACCACGTTCCGCCCACCCTACATGCCGGTGACGCTGGGCACTTTGGCGGCCGGGCACACTGGCGACGGCTATGCGCCGCGCAAGACCCTGGCCGCGGAAACCACCCATCGCAAACTGGGCGCCCGGCTTGAAGACTACGGCGGCTGGCAGCGGCCCGACTGGTACCCCAAAGCCAACGAGTCCGCCGCCCAGGCCATCCAGCGCGAAGTTCTGGCCGTACGCAACAGCGTCGGCGTCTACGACAACTCACCGATCGGCAAAATCGGAGTGCGCGGCCCGCATGCGGCTGAATTCCTGCACCGGATTTACGCCAACAACATCCATGGGCTGGCCGTTGGCCGCTGCCGTTACGGGCTGATGCTGAACGAGGGCGGCAGCATCATTGACGATGGCATCGTCATTCGCCTCTCGGAAAACCACTACCTGCTCAATACCACCTCGGGCGGCGCGGGCCGGATCCTGGCCTGGCTGGAGGAGTGGCTGCAAACCGAGTGGCCCGGGCTGCGAGTGCTGATCGACGATGTCAGCGCGCAATGGGCCAATTTCACCGTGGCCGGCCCGCGAGCCCGCGAACTGCTGCAAAGCCTCGATTCCGACCTGGATTTTTCAGCCGCGGCCCTGGCCCACATGCAGGCCGCGCAAGGGCAGATTGAGGGCCAGCCGGTGCGGGTGAACCGCATCAGTTTCAGCGGCGAACTGAGTTATGAAGTCAATATTGCGTCCAGTCATGCCAACAGCCTGTTGCAGTTGCTCCTGCAGCAAGGCGAAGCGCTGGGCGTCACGCCCTATGGTATCGAGGCATTGATGGTGTTGCGGCTGGAAAAAGGTTATCTGCACGTGGGTTCGGACACGGATGGCGAAACCATCCCCGACGATGTCGGCTGGGGCCATGTGGTGCGGAACAAGGCCGGGGACTTCATTGGCAAACGTTCCCTGTTCCGCGCCGCCAGCCTGGCGGAAAACCGCCGCCAGCTGGTGGGCTTGCTGGCGCTGGACGAGGCCCAGGCCATCCACCCGGGCGGACATTTCCTGCCGGCCTCGCACACCCGGGCGCCCGCTCCCACGGATGGCTGGGTGACCTCGGCTGCCTGGAGCCCAAACCTCGAGCGATATGTCGCTCTGGGTATGTTGCGGGGTGGCCGCGTGCGCACAGGTGCAAATGTGAACATTTATGATGCGGGTAAAATCTATCCGGTAAAAATTGTTCCGCCCTGTTTCCTCGACCCGGAAAACTCACGCCTGCGATCATGAACCGGCCTGCCGACATTCCAGCCAAACTGCCAGCAACGGGGGATCATGCCCTGCAGCAGGCGGGCTTGCAGCACAGCGTCCACCAGGCTGAAGACTTCCAGCTGGCCCTGCTCACCGGCATCACCCTGCTGCGCTTGCACACGCTGCAGCCCAGGGAAGAGCTGCGAGCGGGGCTGCAATCCTCCGGCATGGAACTGCCCAGCCGGGTCAACGCATCGCTTGGACAGGATCCTTCGATACTCTGCCTGGCGCCTTCGGAATGGCTGGTATTCAGCGAATACCTCAGCAGCAACCAGCTACTGCCCATGGTGCAGCCGGCCATTGACCCGCTGCGAACCGCCCTGCTGGATCAAACCGCAGCATTTGCCGTATTCCGGCTGGGTGGCCCGGTTGCACCCTGGCTGCTCAGCAAATGCTCCGGCCTGGACTGGCAACGCGCCATGGCCGGCGGCCCGCATTGTTGCCGTACGCTGCTCGACAAGCTACCCGCCATCGTGCACTACCACCCGCCAGGCAGCGCTTCCGGGCCGTATGTGTTTGATGTCATGCTGGACCGCAGCCTGGCCCGCCATGGCTGGAATATGTTGTTGCAAAAATTTCCGCACGCACGTGATTTGTGGCAGCAACACGGCCCGCTTTAGGTCGCCGTCCACAACAATTACCCTGATCCACCCCTGAACTGAAACCCCAAAGTGAAAAAACCATCATGAGCAGAGCAAGCTATACCCTGAAAGCCAGCTGTACTGATACCGTAGGCATCGTGGCGGCCGTGACCGGCTTCATTGCCGCGCGCGGCGGCCTGATCACCGAGATGTCGCATTTCGTCGATGACGAGGCGCAGAAGTCCTTTATCCGCACCGTGTTCGACGATGACGCTGTCGATGATGATGACCTGGAAGCCATGCAGTCCAGTTTCAAGAACGAGGTGGCGCGGAATTTCGGCATGCGCTTCGGCTTCTATCCCGCCGACCGGAAAATGCGCACGCTGATCGCCGTTTCGAAGCAAAGCCATTGCCTCAATGCCCTGTTGCACCGCTGGAATGACGGCCACCTGCCCATCGATATCACCGGCGTGGTGTCCAACCATGATGACCAGCGCTCCCTGGTCGAGTGGTACAAGCTGCCGTTCCACCATTTCCCCATCGAAAAAGGCAAGAAGCCGCAGCAGGAAGCGCGCATCCTCGACCTGTTTGAGGAAACCCGATCCGAGCTGCTGGTGCTGGCCCGCTACATGCAGATTCTCACGCCCCATGCCTGCGAACTCCTGGCCGGCCGTTGCATCAACATCCACCACTCCTTCCTGCCCGGCTTCAAGGGCGCCCGCCCCTACCACCAGGCTTACGAGCGTGGCGTGAAGCTCACCGGCGCCACCGCGCACTACGTGAACCTGGATCTGGACGAAGGCCCCATCATCGAGCAGGGCGTGGAACGCGTGGACCACAGCATGAAAGCCGAGGAACTCGAACGCCTCGGGCAGGACGTTGAAAGCGTGGTGTTGAACCGCGCCGTGCGCTGGCACGCCGAGCATCGCGTGTTTGAAAACGGTCGCCGGACCGTCGTTCTGAAACATTAGGCGTCCATTCGACCCGGCCATTCGCCCAGGTATGGCAAAGCTGCAATCGGCACAGGGCTTTTATATATAATGGCCGCCCATTCAGCAGGCGAAACGCAATGACTGTTTACGCGGAGATAACCGGCTGGGGCAAATGCATGCCGCCGGCGATCATGACCAACGATGACATGGCCAGCGTCATCGACACTTCGGATGAGTGGATTCGCACCCGCAGCGGCATACGCGAACGGCGGGTGTCGCATGTGCCGGTCAGCGACATGGCGGCTGTGGCGGGTTTCCGCGCGCTGGCCGCAGCCGGCATCTCCGCCGATGATGTCGACCTGATCATCGTCGCCACCTGTTCGCCCGATACCGTGATTCCCAGCACCGCCGCCCATGTGCAGAAAAAGATGGGCGCCGGCAATGCCGCCGTATTCGACCTGAACGCCGGCTGCAGCGGTTTCCTCTACGGCCTGCAGGTGGGCACCGCCATGGTGCGCAGCGGCGGATACAAAAACGTGTTGCTGATCGGCGCCGAGCGCATCACCTGGTTCCTCAACTGGGCCCTGCGCGATACCGCGGTACTGTTCGGCGATGGCGCCGGCGCCGTTGTGCTGCAACCCAGCCAGGCCGAAACCGGGCTGCTGTCCGCCCACCTGGGCTGCGAAGGCGAGGCCCTGGGCGCCCTGCTGGTGCCCAATTTCGGCACTGCCGGAGACCGGTTTTCGAAGAACTACGGCATCTTCAGCGTGGATTTCGATGGCCGGGAAATTTTCAAGCGTGCGGTCAAGGGCATGGCGGAAGAAACCCGCAAGGTGCTGTCCGACCTGAAGATGGGCGATGAGAATATCGACCTGATCATCCCCCACCAGGCTAACGAACGCATCATCGAATCACTGGCTAAATTCCTCGGCATCAGCATGGACAAGGTGGTGCTGAACATCGCCCATTACGGCAACACGTCAGCTGCCACCATTCCGGTGGCGCTGTGCGAGGCCATCGAAGACGGTCGCGTCAAACCGGGCAGCAAACTGCTGCTGGCCGCGTTTGGCGCCGGGCTTACGCGCGGCGCCGGGCTGGTGCGGTGGGGAGAGCGAACCCAACCGCTCGGATCCAGTGACGCCGAACTGCCGCCCTGCAACCAGACAGCCCTGGAAATCCTGGCCCCGGCCATCAAGCACACGCAGGGGCCACAGGGCCTGTAGATGCGGTTGGGGTGACAGCAGTGGATTTCGTCTGCTTTACCTGAATCGAAACAGTCGATCACTTACAATAGCGCACACCTTGTTGAATCCGAACATTGCAACCCGGAAAGGAACTCATGAGCGGTAAATCCACCCTGCATATTCCCCAGACCCACGCGCGTCCGGGCGAACAACCCGATTTCAGTTACCTCAGCCTGACGCCGGCCGGTGAAACCGCCAAACCCGCCAACGATTCCCGCGTGTCTGAAATCGAGTTTCTCGCCTACGGCCTGGTCCGGGTGCTCGATGAAGACCACCAGGCGGTGGGCCCGTGGAATCCGGAGCTGTCCACCGACAAGTTGCTGGAAGCGCTACGCCTGATCACGCTGGTGCGGCAGTACGACGACCGCATGCAGCGCATGCAGCGCCAGGGCAAGATCACCTTTTACATGCAGAGCCTGGGCGAAGAGGCGGTTTCCGTGGGCGCCGGCATGGCCCTGCGCGAAACCGACATGCTGTTCCCTCACTACCGCAACCAGGGCCTGTACATCATGCGTGGAGCGGGCCTGGTCAACATGATGAGCCACTGCCTGTCCAACACGCGCGATTTCTGCCGCGGCCGGCAAATGCCGATTTTCTACCAGCACGCGGCCGGCCGGGTGTTTACCATTTCCGGCAACCTGGCCACGCAGTACCCGCAGGCCGTGGGCTGGGCCATGGGTGCCGCCATCAAGGGCGAGGACGACATTGCCGCCAGCTGGATCGGCGATGGCAGTACGGCCGAGGCGGATTTCCACCACGCGCTGAGCTTCGCCGCCATCTACCAGGCGCCGGTGATCCTGAACGTAACCAACAACCAGTGGGCCATCTCCACTTTCCAGGGCGTGGCCGGTGGCGAACAGCGGCCGTTTGCGGCCCGCGGCCTGGGCCTGGGTATTCCCGGGTTGCGCGTGGATGGCAATGACCTGCTGGCGGTCTACGCCGCAACCGATTGGGCGGCGCAGCGCGCCCGCAGCGGTGGCGGCCCTACCCTGATCGAACTGGTCAGCTATCGGGGCGGCGCGCATTCCACCAGTGATGACCCCAGCAAGTACCGGCCCAAGGATGAATGGTCCTGCTTTCCGCTGGGCGATCCGCTGAAGCGGCTCGCCGGCCACCTCACCCGGCTGGGCGTGTGGTCGGATGAAAAGCAGGCCGCCCTGGATGAAGAGATGAAGCAGCATGTGATGGACTGCTGGAAGGAAGCCTGCAGCTACGGAACCATGACCGAGGGCCCGTTCCTCGACCCGCACGAAATGTTCGAGGACGTGTTTGAAACCATGCCACCGCACCTGGAAAAGCAGCAGGCGGAAATGCTGAAGCTGGAGGGACTCTGACATGGCGCAGATGAACATGATCCAGGCCCTGAACTCGGCCATGGACCTGGCGATGTCCAATGACCCTTCGGTGGTCATCCTGGGAGAGGACGTGGGTTACTTCGGCGGCGTGTTCCGCTGCACCGAGGGCCTGCAGAAAAAATACGGCGAGCACCGCGTGATCGATGCGCCGATTTCCGAGGGTGGCATCATCGCCGCCGCCATCGGCATGGGCGTTAATGGCCTCAGGCCCGTGGCCGAAATCCAGTTTGCCGACTACATCTATCCCGGTTTTGACCAGGTGGTGAGCGAATTGGCCAGGTTGCGCTACCGCAGCGACGGCACGTTCTACTCGCCGGTGACCATCCGCACGCCCTGCGGCGGCGGCATTCGCGGCGGGCAGACCCACTCGCAAAGCCCCGAAGGCATCTTCACGCACATTTCCGGCGTGAAAACCGTGATGCCTTCCAACCCGTTCGACGCCAAGGGCCTGCTGATCAGCGCCATCGAATCCAACGACCCGGTGGTGTTCTTTGAACCCAAGCGCATCTATAACGGCCCGTTTGACGGCGACCCGGACAAGCCGGCCGTGTCCTGGGCCAGCCATCCGCTGGGCGAGGTGCCGGAAGGCTATTACAACGTGCCGCTCGGGAAAGCCGCGGTGGTGGAGGAAGGCACCGAGCTGACCATCATCACCTACGGCACGCTGGTGCATGTGGCACAGGCCTCGGCCAAAGCCGCCGGCGTCAGCGCCGACATCATCGATGTGCGTACGCTGATGCCGCTGGATGTGGACACGCTGCGCGCCTCGGTGGAAAAAACCGGCCGCTGCCTGGTGGCGCACGAAGCCACGCGCTTCTGCGGCTACGGCGCCGAACTGGTGGCCACGGTGCAGGAGGAATGTTTCTACAGCCTGGAAGCGCCGATCGAGCGCGTCACCGGCTGGGACACGCCCTACCCGCATGCCTACGAGTGGCAGTATTTCCCCGGCCAGAAGCGCATGATTGCCGGAATCCGCAAAGTGATGGAGGCGGCATGAGCCAGAACGTTAACGAGTATGTTTTCAAGCTGCCGGACCTGGGCGAAGGCACGGTGGAATCCGAAATCGCCGAGTGGATGGTGAAAGTCGGCGACACCGTCAAGGAAGAAGACCCGATCTGCTCCATGCTCACCGACAAGGCCGCGGTGGAACTGTCCTCGCCGGTCAACGGCACGGTAAAGTCCATCGCCGGCGACATCGGTGATGTGATCGCGGTGGGTTCGCCTCTGATCGTGTTTGAAACCTCGGGTGGCGCCGCTGCCGCGGCCGAGCCCGCAGCAGCAAAGACCGTAGAGAAACCCGAACCTGCCTCATCCGTTGCGGCAGCTGAGCCAGTGCCGGCCAGCAACGAAAAAGTCCGCACCTCGCCCAGCATTCGCCGCATGGCACGCGAAGCCGGCGTGGACCTGAGCCGGGTTCCAGCCACTGGCCCACGGGGCCGCATCCTCAAGAAGGATTTCGAAGCTTTCCAGGCCGGCACCACAGCGCCCAAGCCAACCACCTCAGCCAGCCCGGCCAGCGCCGGCGGCGGCCTGAAGCGCGCCGTGGGCAGCACCGAAATCAAGGTCATTGGCCTTCGGCGCAAGATCGCCGAGCGCATGGAAATCGCCAATCGCGAAATTCCCATGATCGCCTATGTCGAGGAGGTGGATATCACCGCCCTGGAATCACTGCGCAACCACCTCAACAGCAAAATCGCCGCGCGCGAAGAGAAGCTGACGCCACTGGCCTTCATCGGCATGGCGTTGGTGCGGGCGCTGGCGGAATTCCCGCAGTGCAATGCGCACTACGACAAAGAGCGGAATGTGATCATCCGCCACAACCCGGTGCACCTGGGCATCGCCACGCAGACTCCGGATGGCCTGAAAGTGCCGGTGGTGCGGCATGCCGAAGCGCGCGGCCTGCACGACATGGCGGCGGAAATCCGCCGGGTCAGCGGCGCAGCCCGCGACAATACCGCCAAACGCGAGGAGCTCAGCGGCTCCACCATCACCATCACCAGTCTCGGGAAAATGGGCGGTATTGTGACCACGCCCATCATCAACCTGCCTGAGGTTGCCATTCTCGGTGTTAACAAGGCGGTGGACCGGCCGGTGGTGGAAAACGGCCAGGTGGTGATACGCCGCATGATGAACCTGTCTTCGTCTTTCGATCACCGTTTCATCGACGGCTACGATGCGGCTGAAGTCATCCAGTGCCTGAAAGACTTCCTGGAACAGCCAGCAACAATTTTTATCAGGGACTGATTAGGGACTGACCGAACCCAAAGCCGCCAACCGGCGGTTGGGGGATTTGCTGTGGTCCCGCACCAGGTCGTTGAGTGGCTCGGCCAGCTGGGTCAGCCATTCGCCGCCCCTGGCGTTCCTGGCCAGCCCGACGATGATGTAGGTATCCTCGCGCCCACGCACCAGGGCGCTGTCGGCATGGTAGTCCCGCCAGGTACCGGACTTGCGCAGGATATTGATACCCCCCACCCGGCGCAGGCCTTTGACAAACTTGTGCTGGATACCGGGATTGGATAGTGCTTCCTGCATCAGCTGCGTGAACTCCGGGCTGACCAGCGTGCCGGTTTGCAGGCGGTAATAGAAACGCGCCACCTGGAATGCGGTGGCGCCGTGGGAAATGTTGTTCAGCGGATCACGTGAGTAAGCCGGCCGCGAATCGTAGGCCTTGCCCACCCACAGGCCGCCTTCGCCGTTGGCGTCATAAAAATCGTATTCCGGCGCCTGCAGGAGTTCCAGCAATTCATCGCGGCCCACCAGCTCCAGTACGCGCGTGGCGCAGTCGTTGCACGAGTAGCGGATCATGTTGATCATGTCCTCGTGCAGCGCATCGTCCAGCTGCAAGCGGCCTTCATCCAGCCCCACGGCGGCCCCAAAGAGGATGGCGATCTTGGGCAGGCTGGCGGCGTACATCATCTTGTGGCCATTCAGCTCAGCCAGTCGCGGATGATCCGGGTCGGTGACGATGGCCAGCAGCAGCGCCAGTTCGCCGCGTTCCACATTGCGCCACAGGCCCTGCGAGCGGACGATGTTTTCCATCTGGATCTGCAGGCTGCGATCCGTGGAATTCATCAACAGGGGAAAATCGGCCGGCGGGTCGCTCAAAACCGGCGCACTGGCCAGCAGCATCAGGCTGCAAAACAGGTATCGGGAAATTCGATTCAAAGCTTCAACACTCTTTCCAGTGCTCCACCCACACGTTCTGCGCGGATGATAACCTGTAATTTCCCGATTGCCTACTGCAAAAACGGGGCTTAACAGAATTTAAACAACCAATTTTCAACAGCTTAGGCGGGCGGACCGCGCCCAGCCCAATGGCACCAGCAATAGCGACAGGAAGTAATAGTCCTGCCCGGGTAAGTGTGACGCCGGGGAAAACACCGCGACCAGCAGGCCGATGCAGGCGGGCAATACACCAATCACCGTGCACCACAGCATGCCATTCAGGGCCAGCCGCCGCCGCAGCGAGCGATCGGTTTTGCTGTAATTGTGCAGCAGCAGGAACAGCGCCACCAGGAAATACCCGCCCTCCACCAGGCCCAGGAACAGCCGGCTGGCCGAGTTCAGCAAATCGGTGGCAGGCGGCAGGAACAGCAGGCGCCAGGCCAGTAACCCCCACAACAGCAGTGCGGGCGCATAAACCAGCATCCGGCCCGCCCCCGTATCCACCAGGCCGCGCCGCCGCGGAAAAACCAGCAGGAAGTGCAGCATGGCTGCCAGGCCAACCATCACGAACAGGCTGGCGATGGTGGCCGCCAGGCCGCGGGCGCTGGCTACTCCTATGTGCGGCCCCGCCAGGAAAGCGAGGCTGAGGCCGATACCCATCAGGGCGAGGATGCGCGTGGCCATGGTATTGCAGCGCAGCAGGGCAAGCAGCGGAAACAGCAGGAAAGCAAAACCCAGCAACCGTTCACTGCGTTCCTTGTGCTGGGCCGATGCAGGCAGGGCTGCGTAGGTGACCTGTACCTGCTGCTCTTCTCCCGCGCGGATCAGTCGAAACACCCGGGTATCGCCCACCTTCGCGCGTGGCAACTGCGCCATGGCGCGTACGTCGGCGGCGGCAACCCCGGCAATCGAGATGAGCTGGTCGCCCGGCTGCAGCCCCGCTTGTTCCGCCGGACTGCCGGCCAGGACGGCGATGATGGCCTGGTGGTTATCCAGCGTGATGCCCGCTTCTGCCTGCCGGGCAATGTCAAACCATCCCATGATTCCCCAAAGCGCCACCAGCGCAGCCAGCAGGACCAGCAGGTTGCGGCCCTGGCCCTGGTCCTGGTCCTGCCCTTGCGGCATGGCCGCCTATTTGCTCAGCAGGGGTTGCAATGCACCCCAAACGTGGTCCAGCAGCACAGGCTGCGCCGCCACATTCGGGTGTATGCCATCCTCCTGCATCAGCTCCGGGTTCAGCGCGACCCCATCCAGGATGAAAGGAATCAGCTGCGTCCCATGTTCCTCAGCCAGTTCCCCGTACATCCGCGCAAATCGCTCGGTGTAACTCTGGCCGTAGTTGGGCGGCAACTGGATGCCGGCCAGCACCACTTCGGCGCCGGCCTGCTGGCTTTGCGTGATCATCGCTTCCAGGTTGCTTCGCGTCACGTCCAGCGACAAACCCCGCAAACCGTCATTGCCACCGAGTTCCACGATCACCACCGCCGGCTGCTCGCTTTGCAGCAAACGGCCCAGCCGGTTCAGCCCTCCTTCGGTGGTGTCACCGGTGATGCTGGAGTTGAAAACACGGTAAGCGTAGCCATCTTGTTGAAGACGGCCGGACAGCAGCGCAGGCCAGCTTTGCGACTGTTCCATGTTGTAGGCCGCGCTGATACTGTCTCCCAGTACCAGGATCACCCGCTCGTCGACTGAACCAATGGCACTGGCGCTTGCCGAAAGCGTGATCAAAACTGACATCAATAATCCGGAAAAAGAACTCATGGGTGAAGCAACTCCTTCTCAACAAACCGGCAGGCAAGCGCCTGTCCTGCGCTCTTTGGGCCTGAGCAAACAGGTTACCAGCCCTGAGGGGCCGCTCACCATACTGGATGATGCCAACCTGAAGATCGAACGCGGTGAAACCATTGCCATCGTGGGTGCATCCGGTGCCGGCAAATCCACGTTGCTGGGACTGCTGGCCGGCCTGGATGTTCCCACCTCCGGCCGGGTGTGGCTGGATGGCACCGAACTCACGGCGCTGGATGAAGACGGCCGCGCCGCGCTGCGCGCCGACCGGGTTGGCTTTGTGTTCCAGTCCTTTCACCTGGTGCCTTCGTTGACGGCGCTGGAAAATGTAATGTTGCCGTTGGAGCTGGCCGGCACGCCCAATCCGGCGCAGGCTGCCCGCGAGGCGTTGCGCACCGTGGGACTGGAGCCGCGCCGGCGGCATTATCCGCACCAGCTCTCCGGAGGCGAAAAGCAGCGCGTGGCCATCGCCCGGGCTTTTGTGATGCAACCCTCCATCCTGTTTGCCGATGAGCCCACTGGCAATCTCGACCAGAAAACCGGCGAACAGGTGGTGGACCTGCTGTTCAAGCTCAACGCCGAATCGGGCACCACCCTGGTGCTGGTGACCCATGACCTGAACCTCGCCTCGCGCTGCCAGCGCATCTATTACATGGAAGGCGGACGATTTGTTCCTGGCCCCGAAGCCGCTGCCGCATGAACCGGCCCCCATTCAAAACCCGGCATTCGGCTCGGCTGGCGCTGCGCCTGCTGCTGCGCGACTGGAAAGCCGGTGAACTCACCGTGCTGGCCGTCGCCTTGCTGGTGGCGGTCAGCGCCCTGACCGCCGTGGCCTTTCTCACCGACCGCGTGGGCCAGGCGGTGGAACGCCGCGCTGCTGAATCCCTGGCCGCTGACCTGCGGCTGGCCTCGGCCATGGAAATCGACGGGCAGTACGCCACCCTGGCCGAAACCGCCGGCCTGCGGGTGGCCAGCGTCACCAGCATGCCCAGCGTGGTGTTCGTGGTTGATGAGAACAATGACGGCGCCAACACCCTGGCCGGCATCAATGCCGTCAGCGAAAATTACCCGCTGCGCGGCCAGCTTAAAACCGCGCCGCAACTGCTCGGCGACATTTCGGTTGCCAACCATGTGCCCCCGCCCGGAGAAGCCTGGGCCTCGCCACGTTTGCTGGCCCGGCTGGGCGCCGACACCGGCATCACCCTGGAAGTGGGCCGGGTGCAACTGAGGGTCAGCCGCGTGCTGGAGCAGCGGCCGGATGAGGGATTCCGCTTTGCTGACCTGGCTCCTACGCTGCTGATCAACCTGGCCGATCTCGAAGCCACCGGGCTGGTACAACCGGGCAGCCGGGTTTCCCACCGAATGCTGTTTGCCGGCGAACGCACGCCGATCGAGAACTTCAAGGCCGCGCTGGCGGAACGCATTTCCACCAGCGAACGCCTGGAAGACATCCGCGACACCAACCCGCAGATCCGCAGCGCCATGGAGCGTTCCGGGCGCTTCCTGAATCTTTCTTCATTGATCTCGGTGCTGCTGGCCGCCGTGGCCGTGGCCATGGCCGCACGCCGCTACGCGCACCGGCATCGCGACCGCATTGCCCTGATGAAGTGCATGGGCGCTTCACAGGCTTATGTGATCCGCAGCAGTATGCTGCAATTGCTGGTACTGGCCGTGGCCGGCGCGCTGCTCGGCAGCCTGATCGGATACGCCGCCCAATACGGGCTGGCCTGGCTGATGCGCGACATGATCGGCGGGCAACTGCCGCCACCCGGCCTGCAGCCGGTGCTGGTGGGCGTGTTCACCGCCATCAGCATTCTGGCTGGCTTCGCCCTGCCCGACCTGTGGCAGATGGGCCGCACCTCACCGATGCGCGTGCTGCGCCATGACCTCGACCCGCCGCCGCTGCGATACGGCATACCCTGGATTGCGGCCGTCGCCGCGCTGGTGCTGCTGTTGCTGTGGCTGGTGCGCGATACGCGGCTGGTGCTGACCATCCTGGCCGGAGCCGGCATTACCTTCGTGATCCTTGGCATCGCCGGCTGGCTGCTGGTGCGGGCCCTCAGCGGTTTCCGCGGCGCGGCCGGCGCCGCCTGGCGCTACGGCCTGGCCAGTGTGTCACGTCGCGGCCGCGAGAGCATCGTGCAGCTGGTGGCCTTTGGCCTGGGGCTGATGGTGCTGCTGTTGCTGACCATCGTGCGCAACGAACTCCTCGACAACTGGCGGCAGAACCTGCCCGACAACGCGCCCAACCAGTTCCTGATCAATATCCAGACGAAGGAAACCAACCAGCTTCGGGCCTTCCTGGAAGAGCGCGGCGATGCGCGTCCGGCTGGCGGTTTGCCTCGCCTACCTCGCCATCCTGA
>CAYYCX010000024.1:15414-44885 GCA_964470455.1 uncultured Wenzhouxiangellaceae bacterium | reverse complement strand
TGCGGGCAGCTCTTCACCCTGCAATCTTGCCACAATGACGGCACAGCAGGCATCGCCAAAAACATTGGTGGTGGTGCGGAGCATGTCCAGCACACGGTCGAATACCAATAATACCGCCAGCGCTTCGATCGGCAAACCGATGGCGGTGAGGATGATGGCGATGGCGACCAGCGAAGCCGAGGGCACGGCCGCCACGCCGATCGAAGTGATCAGCGCAATGGTACAGATCAGGAACTGGGTGGTGAAGCTCAGGTCCAGGCCGTAGGCCTGCGCGATGAACATGGCCGCCATGCATTCATACAGCGCGGTACCGTTCATGTTCACCGTGGCCCCCAGCGGAAGCACGAAACTGGTGTACTTGTTGGGCACGCCGGCACGCTGTTCCAGGTTGTTCATGTTGATCGGCAGGGTGGCGGCGGAAGACGCCGTTGAAAACGCCGTCAGCAGCGCCGGGGCCACGGCCTGGAACAGCCGCAGCGGATTGACCCTGGCCACCAGCCGAACCAGCGAAGGCAGCGTCACCAGCGTATGGAACAACAGGGCGCCCACCACCGCCAGGCTGAACGTCACCAGCGGCTTGGCCGCGCTGAAGCCGGTTTTGGCCACCACCGCGGCCACCAGGGCGAAAATGCCGTAGGGCGCGAACTTCATCACCCAGCTGGTGATCAGCAGCATGGTTTCAAACACGCCGTTGGTGAAGCGGAACATGGTTTCGGCCAGCTCGTGCTGGATCTGCGACATGAAATAGCCGAACAGGCCGCTGAAGAAAATCAACGCCAGCATCTCGTTGGCGGCCACCGCGGCGACGATGTTGGAGGGAACCGCGTTCAGTATGATCTTGGGAATCTCGCCCAGGCCGCGCCCGCCAATCCGCGCCGCCACATCCTCGGTGCTGGCGGTGAGGGCCAGCAGGTCTCCGGCAGGTTGGCCGTCCACGATGCCGGGCTGCACCAGGTTGACGACGATCAGGCCCACCAGGATGGCCAGGGAAATGGTCAGTACGTAGAAACCCAGGGTCTTGAGGCCCATGGTACCCAGCGAATCGGAATTGCCCAGGCCCGCCACGCCCAGCGCGATGGACGAGGCGATCAGCGGCACGATGAGCATTTTCAGGGCGTTCAGGAACAGCTGCCCGACGAATTCGTACACCGACAACAGGCTCACCCCGGCAATGCTGAAGTCGCTGCTGAGGTAGCCGGCGATCACACCCAGTACCAGCGCGATCAGGATTTTCCAGTGCAGCGCCAGGCCTTCATTCTCGGGTGGTTGCGGGCTGGTAGCCGGTTTATGGCCCAGATCGTGACCTTGGGTGTGGTGATGAGGGTCGCTTGTTTGTTTCTTCTTGGACATGGTGCTCCCGGCAGGTGTCATCAATGCGCCTGTAGTGCGTCTGTATGGTGCGATTCTGCGTTGAGATGGTAACACGACGCTTCAAAATCGGTCGCAACCCTGCCGGCCCGGCACATGGGACAACTGTCTCAGGCCTGGCAGGCCACCGGCAGGCCCAGGCAGTGGCTGAGCACTGCCTCCAGTTTGTCCATGCATTCGAGCATGTGGGATTCCTGCAGGATCATGGGCGGTGCCAGCATGATGTGGGGAACCGTTAGAGAGTCCACGCTGATGCCGCCGGGATAGCAGATCAGCCCCTGCTGCATGGCCGCGAGCCGCAACTGTTCCGGCAGTTTGCGGGCGTCGGCGAAACCGGATTTGCTGGTGCGATCGGCCACCAGTTCCAGGGCCCAGAACAATCCGAGCCCGCGGATTTCCCCGACATTGGGATGGTCGGCGAACCTTTCTGCCAACCGTTCGCCAAATCGAGTGCCCATTTGCTGCGTACGCTGCAACAACTGCTCCTGGTCGAGTACATCCTGTACGGCCAACCCGGCGGAGCAAGCCACCGGATGGCCGACATAGGTGTGCCCATGAATGAAACCGCTTTCCGCCAGGACGGACATCACACGACTGTTGGCCAGCGTAGCAGCAAGCGGCTGGTAGCCCGCGGCGATGCCCTTGGCCAGCGTGACAATGTCGGGCTTTACACCCTCATGCTGGTGGGCAAAAAAAGCTCCCGTACGGCCACTGCCGCACATGATTTCGTCAAAGATGAGCAACACCTGATGACGGTCGCATACCTCGCGGACTTTTCGCAAATAGCCCCCTTCGGCAGCCACCACACCCAGCGAGGAGCCGACTACCGGCTCACAGATGAAAGCAGCAACGGATTCCGGCCCGGTTTTGCGGATCAATGTGTCCAGTTGTGCTGCCAGCCGGTCCGCATAGCCATCCAGGCTCTCTTCCGGCTGCCTGTAACGGTAAGGATAGAAAGCGGCGGCACGCGGCCAGTCGGGCAATGGCGCAGCCGAAGCACGCCGCCGGCTCTCGTTGCCGCTGATCATCAGCGTGCCAAAGGTATTGCCGTGGTAGCTGTGTTCGCGGCCGATGATGATCTTGCGCTGGGCCTGGCCACTGGCACTCCAGTACTGCCAGGCCATCTTGATGGCCGCCTCATTGGCTTCCGATCCGCCGGAAGTGAAGTAGCAACGCGCGCCGCCATCGCCAAACCGCTCCACCAGCCGTGTGGCGAGGGCCTCCTGCGGCGGATTGGTAAAAAATGCTGTGTGTGCAAATGCCGTGTCCTGCAACTGTTGCGTGATGGCTTTTATCACCTGTGGATTGCCATGCCCGAGGCAGGAAACCGCGGCGCCGCCACTCATGTCCAGGTAGCGTTTTCCGGCGCGATCGGTGACAT
Source organism: uncultured Wenzhouxiangellaceae bacterium (assembly GCA_964470455.1). Taxonomy (GTDB): domain Bacteria; phylum Pseudomonadota; class Gammaproteobacteria; order Xanthomonadales; family SZUA-36; genus JAWXBM01. The sequence goes on along the minus strand of CAYYCX010000024.1, from coordinate 42,136 downwards.
ACATGCCTTTGGCACGGGCCACTTCCGGATAGCGCGCTGCGATTGATCGGTACAACACCGAACTCATGCGATTACCCCTGTTACAGTTCTGACCGTAAGGTCGATGAAGGACAGTGGCTATTTATGCGGCCAACCAGGATATAAGTCAAATTACATTTTTTTACCTGAATATAAGTCATATTTATGGTCTAATTGCAGGGCCTCGAAGGGATGATCACAGCCATGAATTTCCGACATATCGAAGTATTTTTCGCGGTGATGACCAGTGGCACCGTCACCGAGGCAGCCAGGCTGCTGGGCGTTTCCCAGCCATCGGTCACCACCACGCTGAAACAGGCCGAACGCAACCTGGGCATCAACCTGTTCCAGCGCGAAGGCGGGCGCCTGATACCGACCGCGGAAGCGCGGGCGCTTTTTGAGGAAGCCCGACATGCGCACGAGGCACTGGATTCGTTCAAGAACCTCGCCAAGCGTTTGCAGGTTGGCCAGGGCGGGCATGTGCGCATCGCCGCCATTCCATCCATCTCGCTGGAGTTGCTGCCCGATTCCATCGGCAATTTCCTGGCCAGCCACAAAGGCTTCAATTTTTCAGTGTCCACGCTCAATACCGAAGACATCCTCGACCAGCTGGGCAATCGCAAAGGCTCATTCCACCTCGGCCTGACCATGGGCAACATCAGCGACCTGCAAACCAATTCTGAACAGGTGGGTGAAACCGAGTTGCTGGCCGTGCTGCCGGCCAGCTGGAAAATTCCATCGCGCGGGCCTCTGCAGTTGTCACAACTCGAGCAACAGCCCTATGTGGCAGGCTTTGATGGCACCGCGCTGGAACGGGTTTGCCGCTCGCTGTTCAGTGAAGCCGGTGTTGAACCGCGCATCGTCGCCCGGATCCATACGCACCTGCTGGCAGGTCGCCTGGTCGAGCGCGGCCTCGGCTTCGCCATACTTGACAAGGTGACGGTACGGGCGCTGCAGGCGGACCGCCTGGGCGCGAACCTGGATGTCCGCCAACTTGCAGGCCGGCCCAGCCTGCCGCTGCTTGCCATATTTCCGGCACGCGGTGCCTTGAGCAACCCGGCCCGACGCTTCCTGGACAGTTTCAAGGCTACCTACGCCGCGTCTGAAAGGCCCGGTGCCTGACGATTCCAGGGTGAAGGTTCATCCATATCTATGATTATATAAATACACATTATGGAAAATGAAAAAACATTTACCAAATTGATTTAAGAGGTTAAGCTTTGGTTAATGGCGTGAGTCGGTAATGACGCATTCCATTGAAGCCTGTTGGCTAGGTGACCTTGCGCGCTACTCCCGTCACCGTGTCGCAATCCAATACCGGGGATGAACATGTCAAAGACCAAAGAAATTTTCAGCCTGAGTTCGATCAGCAGGGCCATTTATACGGCCCTGTTCCTGCTGCCCCTCACGCTGCAGCCACAAGGCCTGTCGGCCCAGACCTCAGACAGTGAGGAAAATGCCGAAGCGGTCGGCGCACTTGAAGAAGTGATCGTGACCGGTACGCACATTGCCGGCCTGGACCCGGCCGTGTTGCCGGTTACTGTGATGGGCGCCGAGCAGATCGAGGCACTGGGCGCCACCAACATGCAGGACATCCTCTCCTATATTCCGTCCATTGCCGACCTGGATTTTGATGATACCAACACCGGCACCAACGGCGCCCGCGGCGACGTGGCCGGCGTGAACATGCGCGGCCTCGGCTCAGGCAACACGCTGGTTCTGCTGAATGGCCGGCGCATGGTTACCCACCCGACCTTTCAGGCCATAAACAGCGTTCCGGTGACGTTCTACAACGTCAACTCCATCGCATCCTCATCCATCCAGCGTATCGAAGTGCTGCGTGACGGCGCCGCGCCGCTGTACGGTGCCGATGCCATCGCCGGCGTGGTCAACTTCGTGCCCTACACCAGCTACGACGGTTTGAAACTGACCGGCAAGTATGGCTGGAGTGACGACACCAGTTATGACGAAACCGAGATCACCGCAGCCGGCGGCTTCCAGTTCAATGAAGGCCGCAGCAACCTCAGCCTGTTTGCCACCTATTACGACCGCTCACAGGTTCACCAGAACGAATTACCTGACCTGTACTTCCAGCTGGATCGCCAGGGATTACCCGGCATCCCTGAAGAATGGGCCAGCGACACACAGCTGCGGAATGCATCCACACTGACGCCCTATGCCCGCTTCCGCGTTGGCCAGCTGAATCCTGACGGCACTTTCACCGGACCAACCCGGCACATAAACCCCACCACCGGAGCCATCGGCAATGGCAGTGGCCCGGCTCGGTACAATTTCAACGAAGACCAGATTGCCACGCCCTCTTCCGAGCGTTTCAATTTCATGGCCACCTACACGCAGGAAATCGACAATGGCGTGGAAATTTTCGCCGACGCGTTCTACTACGAGGCAACTTCCCACACCTATCGCGCGGCCAGCCCGCTGGACGACAGCCTGGCCTTCCTGATCGTACCGGTAGGCGCTTACCACAACCCCTACCCCGACCAGGAAGTGCTGATCATAGGCTGGCGACCGGTGGACCTTGGCCCCCGCGTTATCGATGTAGACCAGGACAGCTGGAGGGTGATGGGCGGCCTGCGCGGCAGCATGGGTTCCTGGGATTGGGAAACCGCCATGCTGTACTCGGAAGCGGAATCCACCGATACCGAAGGCAACCGCCAGGCCAAGTCGCTGTTCACACAACAGTTGCTGGTCGACGGCCCGGATGCCCTGAATCCGTTCGTAGGCCCCGGCGGCAACACGCAGGCGGCGCTGGATGGCATCCGGGTTTCCTCCACCGATGTGCGTACATCCGAACTCTGGCTGGCTGACTTGCGGGTCAACCGCGGCGACCTGTTCCGTGTGTTTGGCAACGACGTGGGCGCCGCCTTTGGCCTTGAGTTCCGCAACGAAAAGTACATCGACGACCGCGATCCGCGGCTGGACGGCAGCATGCCGTTCGATAACGGCGCCATCTTTGATGAAAGCGACCTGATCGGCGTATCAGCAACCTTTGATTCGGAAGCCTCGCGCAGCACTGCTTCCGGCTACGGCGAGTTGTACATTCCGCTGGTCGGCGAAGCCAATGCCAAGCCATTTGCCAAGGCATTTGAAGTTCAACTGGCGGCGCGTTACGAGAACACCAATGATTTTGAATCCACGCTCAAGCCCAAGATCGGCATGCGGTATGAGCCGGGCGGTGGTTTCTCCATCCGCGCTTCCTACACCGAAGGCTTCCGCGCACCCAACCTGCCGCAGATGAACCAGGGTGACATCATCCGCCGCATTGACGGCATCGCCGACCCCATGCGCTCGGATGTCACGGGTGCGCCGATTGATACCGGCGCCACCTATCGCCGCACTACCCGTCTCGGTAATCCCGACCTCGAACCGGAAGATTCCGAAACTTCACTGATCGGTTTTGTCTGGCAACCGGAATTCAGCAATGAATGGGCCAATGGCTTTACCATTGGCGCCGACTTCTGGGAAATTCGCCTGGAAGGCGTGGTTGGCCTGATCGAGGAGGAGGACCAGCTTGAACTGGACGAACTGCTGCGCCAGCAAGGAAGTTCCAATCCGAACGTGATACGCGCTCCGCTGACTGCAGCGGATGAGGCCCTGTTCGCCGCCTATAACGCGGCCAACCCCAACGACCAGAAAATCGCCGTGGGTGAAGCTATCGACATCATCGGCCAGTACCGCAACCTGGACCCGCGTGAAGTCGCCGGCTGGGACGGCTTCATGAGTTTCGCCACGCCGGAAACCGCCGCCGGCCAGTTCATCCTGCGGGGGGATGTCACGCAGATCACCAAGTTCGAGCAGCAGGGCCTGGCCCAGTCTGACCTGATTGGTCGTAACGGCAACCCCGAATGGCGCTACACCTTCTCGTTGGACTGGCAGTTCCAGGGCTTCAACGCCAACCTGTCGATGCGCTACGTGGACGAGGTTTATGACACCTCTCTGGTTTACGACAGTGCAAAGATCGCCGCCAGCGGACCGCCGCAAAAGGGTTGGTATGACGCTGTCAGCGACCAGTACTACTGGCTGGTGGACAGCTGGACGGTTTACAACCTCGCCGTCGGCTATGACTTTAGCCGCATCAGCGCCGCCGCCAAGGGCTTTGAGCTGACCGCCGGCATCCGCAACCTCACCAATGAACTGCCGCCGTTTGCTGATGAGTCACCGGGTTACTTCACCGCGCTGCATGATTCCTATGGCCGGGTATACTGGTTCAAACTGGGCTATTCGTTCTGAAGGAAAAGCAGATTTCCGATGTTGGGAAACACCACGGAAGCCGTGAAGTTTTCACGGCTTCCGTGTTCGCGGCGGCACTGTGCCTGACTGGCTGTGCCAGCGGAGTCAAACCGAACGCTTTTTGCGTCGCCAACGGTTATGCTTTTCACACGGATTTTCCCGGTGCCCGCCTGTATGCCTGCCAGAAAGGGGACACCGGCCCGGAGCTGGTGATTGCTCCGGAATTCGCACCTGTCAATCCCAGTCCCTGGTATGCATACCGCATTACCGCCGTGGACGAGTCATTGAATGACCAGCCCGTCACCATCACCCAGCGCTACATCCATGGTGAGCACCGGTACCAACCCTGGATCCGGCCAACCGGTCACGACTGGCAATTGCTTCCGGAAGCACTGCTGCAGGTGGCTGAGGACGGCAGCAGGGCCAGCTACCGCCTGGTGGTTCCTGACAGTGGAATCGAAGTCTCCGCCCAACCTCCGCTGGGCGTGGCAGAGAGCCGCCAATGGGCACAACAACTGGCAGCTGAACACGGGCTGCAACATCACGAATTACTGCAAACCAGTTTGGGCCTGGGCGTGGATCTGTACGATAGCGCCAATAGCGCTGCCGAGGGCATGATCCTGTTGCTGGGGCGACAACATCCACCAGAACTGACCGGGGCTCATGCCTACCAGGATTTTGTCGAATGGCTGTTCAAGGATGAGAGGCTGTCAAAGCACTTCTTGGCGAAGTACCGCGTGGTGCTCGTACCCATGGTTAACCCGGACGGGGTTGAGCTCGGTCACTGGCGCATGAACCGTGGTGGCATGGACCTGAACCGCGACTGGGGTCCCTTCACCCAGCCGGAAACCCGCGCAATCGCAAACTGGCTTGCCGCTGAAAACCAGGTTACTCCGCTCACCCTGCTGCTGGACTTTCATTCGACCTGGAACGATGTGCTGTACGGCCAGCATCCATCCGACTCACCCACCCCGGCTGGTTTCAACCAGGCCTGGTATGAGGCCATCCGCGCGGAATTGCGGGAAGACACTCCTGCCTGGTCTGGGCAGAACAATCCCGGCCTGCCCACCGCCAAGTCCTGGGCGCGGCGCGAATACGGCGTATCCGCCATCACTTATGAAGTGGGTGACCGTACCCCACGAGTCCAGGTCGAACACCAGGCTCACGTCTCGGCCCAGGCGCTGATGCGCGTGCTGCTGGAGCTGCCCGCAGCTGATTGAATACCTACGGAGTTACCTGCATGAACAAGATCCGTTTCGTCCTCCTGCCCCTGCTGTTGGCCAGCTCGCTGCTGGATGCGGCCGAACGCGAGTTTGCCGGGGCTGTTTCCAGCGCCACCCCCGAGGCCACCGCGGCAGGGGTGCGGATACTGGAAACCGGCGGCAACGCCATCGATGCGGCCATCGCGGTTTCGCTGGCCCTCGGCGTCAGCGAACCGGCCGGTTCCGGCATCGGCGGGCAGACCGTCATGCTGGTGAAACGCCCGGGCGAGGATGCCTTCGTCATCCAGGGAACCACCTGGTCTCCCGCGGTTATGCCCGCCCCGGAGCAGGTGACCGCGGAGCAACTGGCGTACGGGCATACCGCCAGCAGTGTTCCTTCGTCGCTGCGGGTGTTGGACCTGGCGTATCGAAAGTACGGCAGCGGCAGGTTGCCCTGGCCGGCGCTGCTGCAACCGGCCATCCGCCTGGCGCGTGACGGCATCCTGATCGGACCGTTCCGTTCCCACGCCTTCCGCTTCTATCACGAGGGACTATCGAAACAGCCCGCGGCGGCAGCCATCTTCGTCCGGCCCGACGGCCTGCCGTGGCAGGCTGGCCAGGTATTGCGCCAACCGGCCCTGGCCGCCACGCTGCAACGGCTGGCCGATGCCGGAGCCATGGACTTCTATCAGGGCGATATCGCCGCCGGGATCGCTGCCGACATGGCCACCAACGGCGGCTGGATCAGCGCCGCGGATCTGCGGGATTTCCCGGAACCTGGAATTGTTCCGGCCCTGAGCAGTACCTACCGCGGACGGGAGATCGTCACCCTGCCACCCCCGTTTGGCGGCTGGGTGATGTTGCAGGCATTGAATGTCCTGGAGCAGTTCCCAGCCGCGGAACTGGCCACGAATGAGGATTCGCGTCGCCTGGCACTGCTCGATGCCTTGATGATTGCCCAAACTTCGCGCGCCACTCAACCCATCGGTGATTACCGCGATTACTTGCGTGAAGCGGGTCGCCGTATCGACAAGGAAACGGCAGCACAGCTGTTGCGTGACTATTGGTCTTCATTGGAACGGAACAGCAGTTCAGATGGGCATCCCGGCGGCGGTGAGACCACGCATTTTTCGGTGGTCGATGGCGACGGCATGGCCGTGGCGGTCACGCAAAGCATCGATGGTTACTTCGGCGCGCAGGTGGCGCATCCCGACTTCGGCTTTCTCTACAACAACTATATGCAGGGCTTCCAGGTTGCCAACCCGGACCAGCCTTACTACCTGGTGCCGCGGGAAATGCCTAAATCCTCCATGAGCGCCAGCATGGTGCTGCAGGATGGCGAGCCCGTACTGGTACTTGGCAGCCCGGGCAGCGCGCGCATCATTTCGGCGGTGACGCAGGTCATCAGCCACTGGCTGGATGTCAACACCGGCGTGGTCGATGCGGTCGCTGCCTATCGGGTGCATGCCGTGCCACCCGACAAGGCCTATGTAGAAGGCGAAAGCCTGTCCGCCCGCCTGATGGGCGACATGTCGCAGCGCGGCATGCGCCTGGTGCGGCCCACCTATGGTGTCTCCGACAGCCAGCTCGATCCGTACTTCGGCGGGGTGCACGCCCTGGCCCGCGAGCAGGGTGTCTGGACCGGCAGTGCCGACCCGCGCCGTGACGGTCTGGTTGGCTTCGCCTGGCGTACGCGGCAATGACCTGCCGGCAGGCTTTGTGGCTGGGCTGCGCCTTGCTGGCCATTCCGCTTTCCCTGCGGGCGACCGATTCCGCCATGAAGGAGGATTTCGAGTTCTCCGGCTGGCAAGGCCCGGCATTGCGCGTGTTCGTATCCCGGCCCAATGATCCTGTCGGCGCCGTTCCGGTGGTCATCGTCATGCACGGCGTAAAACGCAATGCCGATGTGTACCGCGACCAGTGGCATGAACTGGCCGGACGGCACGGCTTCCTGCTCGCAGTGCCGCGATTCACCCAGGCTGAATTTCCCGGCGCGGATGGCTACAACCTGGGGAATACGATGGATTCCTCAGGCCAGCCGAACCCTCCGGAAACGTGGTCGTTCGCGGTGCTGGAACCGCTGTTTGAAGCATTACGCGAACGCTATGGCCTCACAACCGAAAGGTATTCACTTTACGGCCATTCCGCCGGTGGCCAATATGTGCACCGATTCCTGCTGCATAACCCAGCAGCGCGCGTCTGCAGCTACGTGCCCGCCAATGCTGGCTGGTATACCATGCCCGACTTCCGGCAGCATTTCCCTTACGGACTCAACGGCTCACGAGTAAGCCGGGAACAACTCCAGGCGGCGCTGCAATTGCCGGTTACCCTACTGCTGGGTGATCGCGACATCGACAGCAATGACCCCAACCTCCGGCATACACCCGAAGCCGATGCCCAGGGTCTCACCCGCCTGGCGCGCGGTTTCAGCTTTTTCGAATCGGCCCGGGTGGCAGCCAATGAGTACGATGTGCCGTTCAACTGGCACATCGCCACCGTGCGCGGCGTTAACCACGACAACAGCCGGATGGCGCCAGCTGCGATACCCCATTTGCTTGAACCCTGCTTGCTTGAGTGAACTTGAGAAATTGCTGTTGTATACTGCCCGCAGCTGTCCATGATGCCTGCGGCGGACCGACTCGAAAACAGCGGTCACACCAAAGACATGGCAGTGCGATGAAATATTCCATGAACATGGACTTGATCCAAAAGGACAGGTACCGATATGACACACGAAAGCTACGCCATTCTCGGGGGCGGCCGCCTCGCGCGGCACCTGCGCCATTACCTCTCACAGCTCGGATTGCCCTGCTCTGCCTGGGCGCGTAAACCCGATCCGGAACTCAATACCTTAGACATCAGCAACACCGCTGAACGCCTGCACGCCACGATACGCGATGCCAGCCACGTACTGCTGCTGGTCTCCGATGGTGCGATTGCCGGCTTGCCCAAACGCTATCCGGCATTGCGCGAAAAAACGCTGGTGCATTGTTCCGGTGCGCTGGGCATACCGGGCATTGCCGGCGCCCATCCACTCATGACTTTTGGCCCGGAACTCTATCCGCTTGAAAGCTATCGACGCATCCCGTTCATGATCGACCAGGGTTTCAGCATGGAACAGCTGCTGCCCGGCCTGCCCAATCCGCACAACCACATCAGCGTGGAGCACAAGGCCCAGTACCATGCCCTGTGCGTGATGGCGGGCAATTTCCCGCAGATCCTGTGGCGCGCCGTCAGCCAGCGTTTTGCGGCGCTGGGGGTTGGCGATGATGCGATGGGGCCCTATTTGCAACAGTCGCTGCAGAATTTCCTGGCCAATCCGGATGGCGCCCTGACCGGCCCGCTGGCACGAGGCGATGACGGCACGATAAGCCGCAACCTGAACGCCCTGCAGGGCGACGGGCTGCAGGGCCTGTACCAGTCGTTTGTCGATTTTTACCGCAATGAACAGCACTGCAGCCAGCTGCAGGAGGTCCGGCTATGAGCAACGGCATGAACATACTGCAACTTCCCGAACGCAAGGTCCGCCGCGAGAAAATCGTGATGGTGACCTGCTATGACTACACCTCGGCCCGCATCCTGGCGCAGTCCGATGTGGACATGCTGCTGGTGGGCGACAGCGCCGCCATGACCATGCATGGCTACGACAGCACCCTCCCCATCTCCATCGAGGAAATGGCCTGGCACACAGCGGCGGTGAAACGCGGCGCGCCGAAAAAGTTCATCGTCGGCGACCTGCCCTTCCTGTCCTACCGCCGTTCACTTCCGGAGACCGTGGAAGCGGTGGGCCGGCTGATGAAAGCCGGTGCCAGCTCGGTGAAACTGGAAGGCATAGAAGGCAATGAAGAGGCCATCCGGCACCTGGTGCATTCCGGCGTGCCGGTCATGGGCCATATCGGCCTCACGCCGCAATCCGTCAACACGCTGGGCGGCTTTCGCGTACAGGGTGCCAGGGATGAAGATCGCAAGCGCCTGAAGGACGAAGCGCTGGCCTGCGAACGCGCCGGCTGTTTCGCCCTGGTGCTGGAGTGCGTGCCCGAAACGCTGGCGGCGGAAATTTCCGCCGTGCTGAAAATACCCACCATCGGCATCGGCGCCGGCGCCGAAACCGATGGGCAGGTATTGGTGATGCAGGACCTGCTGGGGCTGAATCTGGACTTCAAACCCAAATTCGTGCGCCGCTACCTCGATGGCAACAAGCTGATGCTGGACGCCTTTAACCAGTACGCCTCCGATGTGCGCCACGGCAGTTTCCCGGCAACCGAAGAGCGCTACGCCGGATAGGCCCCATGCAGGTGCCCACGCAGGTACTGGATACACTGGACGCCTGGCGCGCCTGGCGCAGCGCCTGTAGCGGGCCGCTGGGCTTCGTGCCCACCATGGGCGCGCTGCATCGCGGGCATTTGTCGCTGATCCAGCGCAGCCTGGCGGATAACCACGTCACCGTGGCGAGCATTTACGTCAATCCCACCCAGTTCAACAACCCCGACGACCTGGCCAAGTATCCGCGTGCCGACCGGCAGGACCTGGCCATGCTGCAGGATGCCGGCGTGGATGCGGTGTGGTATCCGCAGTATGACGAACTGTACCCGGACGCCTACCGCTACCGCGTTACGGAGTCGAAGCTGAGCAACAGGTTCTGCGGCGCTCACCGCCCCGGGCATTTTGACGGCGTGCTGACGGTGGTGCTGAAACTGCTGAACATCGTCGCGCCTGACCGCGCCTATTTTGGCGAGAAGGACTACCAGCAGCTCAGCCTGATTCGGGGCATGGTGGAAGCCTTCATGCTGCCGGTGGAAATCGTGGCCTGCCCCACGGTGCGGGAAAGCAACGGCCTGGCCATGTCCTCCCGCAACCTGCGCCTCAGCCCGCAGCAGCGCAGGCTGGCGCCGGAGCTGTACCGGATTCTCAGCAGCGCGCCGGATTGCGAGACTGCCATTGCTGAACTTGCCGCCGCCGGCTTCGCGGTGGATTACGTCGAGGATCTCACCGATGCCAAAGGCACACGCCGCCTGGCTGCCGCTTCATTGGGCGAGGTGCGCCTGATCGACAACGTGGCGCTGGACAGGCGACCGGAATGAAAAGGAACATCCTGTTGCTGATGTCCGGCTCCATCGCCTGCGCCAAGGCCAGCGGGCTGGTATCCGCCTGGGCCAAGGCCGGACACGCGGTGGAAGTGGCGTGTACGCGCTCGGTGGCGCAGTTTGTCGGCCATGCCACCCTGGAGGGTTTTTCCGGCAATCCGGTGCTGGGCGATGCCTTTGAACCCGGCCGGGTGATGGACCACATCCACCTGGCGCAATGGGCCGATATCGTGGTGGTGGCGCCGGCCACCTCGAACCTGATTAACAAATTCGCCACCGGCATTGCCGATGATGCGGTCACTTCGCTGTGGCAGGCGGCCTGGGGCCGTGGCCAGGTCGAGCCGAATACCGGGCCCATTCCAATGGTCATCGTGCCGGCGATGAACACGCACATGTGGAACTATCCCGCCACGCGTGACAGCCTGACGAAACTGCAGTCCTGGGGCGTGCGAATCCTGCAGCCTGCTTCCGGCGACCTGGCTTGCGGCGAGCACGGTGATGGCCGGATGCTGGAAGTGGATGAAATCCTGCAACGGGTGGATGTCCTGTTGCAGCCTTCAAGCACCGCAACCCAGGGGAAACGCATCCTGGTCACCGCCGGCGGCACGCGCGAACCCATCGACTCGGTGCGTTACATCGGCAACATGAGCACCGGCGGGACGGCAGCGCAACTCTGCGATTCGCTCACACAGGCCGGCCATGAAGTGCTGTGGCTGGGCGCCGAGAGCGCGCAGCGGCCCGGCCTGCCCTGCGAGCAGATCACCTATGTCAGCTTCGAGGACCTGCAGTCGCGACTGCGGGAGCTGCTTTCCAGCCGGGATTTCGACGGCGTGATCCACGCCGCTGCCGTGAGCGACTATTCGGTAGCGGCCATTGAGCAGGGTGAAACCATTTTGGCCGCCGGCCAGGCCAAGCTGGCTTCCGATGCGGCCATGACGCTGAAACTGCAGCCCAATCCCAAGCTGCTGGATGCCCTGCACGGCTGGTCCAGGAATGCCGCTGTGCGAATCATCGGCTTCAAGCTCACCGACACCGCCGATGCGGGAAAGCGCGCGGAGGCCGTGGCGAAGCTGTTTGAGCGCGCCGGCGTCTGCGCGGTGGTGCATAATGACCTCAGGGAGATACAATCCAGTGGTCACAGCTTCACCCTGCACCGCCAAACGGGCGAAGCTGAGCATTGCGCCGACGCGCAACAGCTCGCACTTTGCCTGGCCCGCTTGATCGGAGAATAAACACAATGATGTTGTGCCTGGACATCGGCAACAGCCACATCTATGGCGGCGTGTTTGCCGGCGAAGACCTGCAGCTGACTTTCCGCAAGGCATCGAAGTCGGGTTCGTCATCGGACGAATTCGGACTGTTCTTCCGCAGCGTGCTGCGCGAGAACGGCATCGACCCGGCCAGCATCACCGCCATCTCCATGTGCAGCGTGGTGCCGGAAGTGGTGTACGCCATCAGTGCCAGCTGCCGCAAGTATTTCAACCTGACCCCGTTCATCCTGCAGGCCGGCGTGAAAACCGGGCTGAAAATCGGCTACCAGAATCCACTGGAAGTGGGCGCCGACCGCATTGCCAACGCCATCGCCGGCGTGCAGCTTTATCCTGACCAGGACCTGATGATCATCGACCTGGGCACCGCCACCACGCTGTGCGCCATCGGCAAGGGCAAGCTCTACAAGGGTGGCGTGATCGTGCCGGGCCTGCGCATGTCCATGCAGGCGCTGGATTCCGGCACCTCCAAACTGCGCGCGGTGGAAATCGTCCGCAGCAGCCAGGCGCTGGGGCGCACCACCGCCGCCAGCATCCAGTCCGGCCTGTTCTTTGGCCACCTGGGCGGTTTGCAGAAAATCATCGAACAAGTCAGCGCCGAGGAATACGCCGGCGTGCGGCCCACCGTGCTGGCCACCGGCGGCTTTGCCTCGCTGTTCGAGGGCACGGGACTGTACGACCTGGCAATTCCGGAACTGGTACTGCAGGGCCTGCGGCTGGCATACGAACTCAACACCGACTGAATATTTTCCTGTTTCATGCTTGAGCAAACCCATCCCGGATTACCGGCCCACTGGTACTACGACCCGCAACACTACCAGCGGGAACTGCGAGCCATCTGGCAGCAGCAGTGGATATGCATCGGCCGCGAAACCGACTGGCCGGAAACCGGAAGCTACCAGCTGATCGAGCTGGGCGACCAGCGGGCGCTGGTGGTGCGATCTGGTGACAGGAAACTGAATGCTTTCCACAACACCTGCCGGCACCGCGGTTCGGCGCTGTGCACCGAAACAAACGGCAAAGTCCGGGCAATACGCATCGTCTGCCCCTACCACGCCTGGAGTTACGACCTCGAAGGCCGCCTCTTGCAGACGCCGGGGCGGATAGAAACCAGCGATTTCGACCCGGCGCAATATTCGCTGTACCCGATTGCGGTGGATGGCTGGGGCGGGTTTGTATTCATCTGCTTTGCTGAGCAACCCGAGCGCAACCTGCAGGACAGCCTGGGCGAGGACGCGCACGCACTGCGCAACTGGCCACTCGCAGAGCTGCAACTGGCGCATCGCGAAAAGCACGTGGTGGGCTGCAACTGGAAAATCTTCTGGGAAAACTACCTCGAGTGCTACCACTGCCCGGGCATCCACCCGGCACTGTGCCGCCTGGTGCCCGTTTACGGCCAGGGCTTGCTGGGCAATGACGATCTGCGCGCCGCGGGCCGCGAAGTGAAAGGCGAGGAAGGCCGCTGGCTGAAGGACGAGGCGAAGACCTGGGCCGAAGGGGGTACGTCCGGCCTTCCAGACATTCACGGCCTTAGTGAAGAAGAACTCAACCGCGGCATGACGTTCGCGGATGCCGTACCCGGTGTGTTCGTGGTGGCCCATCGCGACTTCGTGCGTTCCGTGCGCGTGCTGCCACTCGGCCCGGAATCCACATTGCTGACGGTCGACTGGCTGTTACCACCTTCTTCCATGAGCGCGCCCAAAGAGCAGGTCGAATCCATCATCGCCTTTGCCCGGCAGGTCGTCAGCGAAGACGCCCGCGCCTGCGAGCTGAACCAGCAAGGCCTGAAGTCCAGCCGCCACCAGCACGGCGTGCTGATGCCGCAGGAGTACGGCCTGCTGGAATTTGATGACTGGGTGCGGGAGCAGTTGGAATCGGTCGGGCCGTGAAGCAGCCAGTCCGGCTGACCCTGGGCACTTGGTTAGGCATCGTTTTTCTTGCTGGCGTTGTTTTCTGGATCAGCCGTGATCCGGTTTCCTTTCCTGACAGCCGCCGGTTCGAAGCAGAGCGGACGGTGCTTGATTCAACCGACGATGAGCCCGAAGTTCAAACTCCGGAACAAAGCGGCAGCGAGCTGCAGCTGACAGCAAACCAGGAAGGTGTCGCAGTACCAGACTATCGCCTCGAATTCACCAGGCGCTTCATGCGCGCCAGCGATGTCCGGCACGCGCAGGCCGTGATTGATGATATCCGCGCGACGGGAGATTCTGCCTTGGCCAATGATCTGGAGCTGGAAGTTCGCGGGCGCTGCGGATTTCTTGAGGACTTTGAGCCGCCTTATGAACGAACGAGGTGGGCCCATGAATTGATCGTGAAATACTGCAGTAACTATCTGCCCAGGAGCGATGAATCAGCAGGGATTCCGGTTTCTTTAACTAACAGTCTGGCGTCAAGTCAGTTGAGGAGCCAACTCCTTGAACTGGAGACCGGTGAGTTTGATCAATACTTCATGGAATTTCTTGCCAACACAAACACTGCTCAGGAATTAAGAGCCGCTGAATCCATTGCCAGGGATCTGCAGCGTTCCGGAGCACCGCTTGTTTTTGGCATGACCAGGGATCGCCTGGTTACGGCTCCTGAAGCAGAGAAGATTCTGGAAACCGCATTCGAACTCTACGGATGCGTTCGATTTGGCGGTTGCGAATCCCATGACTTCAGGGTGCTTGAATATTGCGTACTGACGGGCAACTGTGAACGGGGCTGGAATTTGTTTGATATTCATCGCTACACACTGGCACCCAATATCCATGAGCAGATTGTCAATGTGCTCAACAACATGCTGAATGCTGGAAAAGCAGCCAACTGACCGTATCGTCGAGGGTTGGATTGTGCAGGTAGTGGAAGGGCGCTGTTGATATGAGCAACCTTAAACAGATTTCCTGGGCTTTCGAATCCGCCCCAATGCCACCATCAACAGGCCCAACAGCAGTTCATCCACAAACGGAATGACATCCGGGATCAGCAGGTCGGCGACGAACAACACGGCGGTCAGCAGCACCAGCCACGGGAAGCGCAGCGATTCGGCGTAGCTGAGAATTTTTTTGACCGGGCTCATGCACCCGATCATATACCGCCATGGCATGCGGAATCGAGCCATGTAAAATCGAGCCATGTAAAATACTGGCTGCCCAGCAGGATCATGCCCAGGATCGCGATATGAACCCAATTCACCAGCTTGACGATGCGGCCCTGGCTGCCTGGCTTCAACAGCATTTGCCCGGCTTCAGCGGGCCATTGCAGTCAAAGAAGTTTGCCGGCGGCCAGTCCAACCCGACTTATCTGCTGCAAAGCCCCTCGGGCCGCTACGTGCTGCGCCGCAAGCCGCCCGGCCAGTTGCTGAAATCGGCCCACGCGGTGGACCGGGAATTCCGTGTGCTCAAGGCCCTGCACGGCTCGGATGTGCCGGTGGCGAAACCGGTGCTGTTGTGCGATGACGACAGCGTCATCGGCAGCATGTTCTACCTGATGGAATTCGTCGAAGGCCGGGTGTTCTGGGACCCTGCCCTGCCCGAGCTGGAAAAACCGCAGCGCGGCGAGGCCTTCTTCGAAATGCTGCGGGTACTGGCGGCCATTCACGACATCGACCTGGAAGCCGCGAACCTCACGGATTTCGGCTATCCCGGCAATTACTTCGAGCGCCAGATCGGTCGCTGGAGCAAACAGTACCGCGCGGCGGAAACCGAATCCATTCCGGAAATGGAACACCTGATCGATTGGCTGCCGAAAAACCTGCCGGAAGACGATGGGCAGGTCAGCCTGATCCACGGTGACTACCGTTTGGACAACTTCATATTCCATCCCCAGCAGATCCGCATCCTGGCGGTGCTGGACTGGGAACTCTCCACGCTGGGCCATCCGCTGGCCGACCTGGCGTATTACTGCATGTGCCTCAGGCTGCCGCGCGACCACAAAATGAAAGGCCTGGCCGGCATGCCGATTGCTGAACTCGGCATTCCGGATGAACAGGCACTGGTGGACCGCTACTGTGATCTGCGTGGCCTGCCCGGTATCACGCGCTGGAACTTCTACCTGGCCTTCAGCATGTTCCGCCTGGCTTCCATCTGCCAGGGTGTGATGAAACGTGCCCTCGATGGCAACGCCGCCAACGACCAGGCCATGGCCACCGGCCGCATGGCCCGGCCATTGGCCGAGCTGGGGGCCAGCCTGGCGCGGTAGCAGGCCAGAGCCAATGCGGGCCATTGCGGGCCATTGCGGGCCATCCTGCAGGAAAAAATTCCTGGTCTATAATTTTGTTGAAACGGAATTGCTTTTTTGATGGAGGATCGCCATGCATGTCCGCCAGAAGCCACTTGCCGTCCTGATGATCTGCGCTCTGCTGGGCCTGGCTGCCTGCCAGCAGGACAGCCCACCGCCGCAATTCATAGCCGAGGACGAAAGCGCACCGGCTGCAACTGCGGCGGACCAAAGTCCCGCAGAGACCCAGGCCAAAATCGTCCGGCGCGCCGGCGCGCCCCTGTTCGAGGGCATGGGCGACCATCATCACGCCATCACTACGGATGACCCCTGGGCGCAGAAGTACTTCGACCAGGGTCTGGTGATCGATTTCGCCTTCAACCACGCCGAGTCGGTACGCTCGTTCAAAGCGGCGCAAACCCTCGATCCGGAATGCGCCATGTGTTACTGGGGCGAAGCCCTGGCGCTGGGGCCCAACATCAATGTCACCAGCAACGGCAAGGCGGTGATGGACGAGGCCTCGCAAAATGCTGCTTATGCCGCCATCCAGAGGGCGATCCAACTTAAAGGCAACGCCACGCAACGCGAGCAGGACTACATCGACGCCCTCGCCACGCGCTACGCCGAAGACATCACCCTGCCACGTGAACCGCAGGACATGGCCTACGCCGATGCCATGCGCGCGCTGTACCAGAAATATCCCGACGATGATGATGCGGCCTCGCTGTTTGCCGAAGCCCTGATGACCACCATGCCCTGGGATTACTGGGTGGACCCGGAAAACCCCAAACCGCATACCGAGGAAGTGCTGGCTGCGCTGGAAACCGTGCTGGCCCGTTCACCCAACCATCCCATGGCGCTGCACCTCTACATTCATGCCGTGGAAGCGTCGTCAACACCGGAACGGGCTGAAGCTCCGGCGGACCGGCTGACACAGCTGGTGCCGGGCGCCGGCCACCTGGTGCACATGCCGGCGCATATTTTCTGGCGCGTGGGCCGCTACCACGACGCGTCGGAAGCCAATGTGCGCGCCGCGGCGGTGGATGAAGCCTACATCGCCCAGTGCAATGCCCAGGGGTTCTACCCGGCGATGTACTACCCGCACAACATCCACTTCCTGTGGGCCGCGGCCAGCATGGAGGGCCGCAGCGCGGTGGCGATCGATGCGGCCAACCGCGTGGCGGCCAATGTGCGGGTGGAGGTAATCGAGGAATTCCCCATGGTGGAGTTTTTCCACACCATTCCGCTGCTGGCGCTCACCCAGTTCGGCCGCTGGGATGAAATCCTGCAGCAACCGCAGCCGGCGGCCGACCTGGATTATTCCAACGCGATCTGGCATTACGTGCGCGCCACTGCGTTTGCCGCGCAGGGTGACCTGGATGCCGCCCGCGCCGAGCATGCGGCCATGCAGCCGCTGCGGGATTCCGGCCAGATCCTTTACCTCGACGGCGTGATGTACCCGGCCACCCAGTTGCTGCAGATTGCCGATGAACTGGTGCAGGGCGATATCGCCATGGCTGCCGGAGATCTGGACGCGGCCATCGCCCACTATGAGGCCGCAGTCGCCAGCCAGGACACCCTGCCCTATACCGAGCCGCCGTTCTGGTACTACCCCAACCGCCAGTCACTCGGCAAGGCGCTGCTGGCGGCAGGCCGGGCCGCGGATGCCGAAGCGGTGTATCGCCGCGACCTGGAAATCTACCCGCACAACGGCTGGTCGCTGTTCGGCCTGATCCAGGCGCTGGAAGCCCAGGGCAAGGATGCCGCGGAACAGCAGGAAATGTTCAGCCATGCCTGGATGCAGGCGGATGTGGAGCTTACCTCGTCGCGGCTGTAGGAGGGGCTTCAGCCCCGACAGGGGAAGGTTCGGCGCTAAAGCGCCTCCTACAGCCCCGACAGGGGAAGGTTCGGCGCTAAAGCGCCTCCTACAGCCGCGAAGGAGGGGGTTCAGCCCCGACAGGGGAAGGTTCGGCGCTAAAGCGCCTCCCACAGCTTGTGATGGGAAGGGCTTGTCGCTCTCGGGCGTCCTCGGCAACCGCTCCTGCGTTGCTTTACCTCCTGCATCCCTGCAGTCGTGCCCTCCGCGACATAATTGCATCCCTGCACAAAAGCCCCAACCATGTGGCCTATCGCGACTGGCGCCGCTGCGCCAGCCAGTCACGCAGCGGCAGCGGCAGGTACAGCAGGAAGAAGCCGAAGATCACCAGCGGCAGCTTGTCGGCACCCCAGTAATCCATGCCCACACCCGCCAACAGCGGGCCAATGATGGTGCCGGTTGCCCAGCAGGCAGTGAACGCCGTACTCGCTCCGGCCAGTTGATGCCCCTTGAACCGCTCACCCACCAGGATCACGCCCAGGGCGTAGATCATGCCTTCAACGCCACCGAATACGAAGAAAAACACGGTGGCCAGCCACGGGTTGAACAGAACGTAAGGCATCAGCAGCAGGCCAACCATGGTGAGCACAACGCAGGCCACCAGCATGCCCATGCGGTTGACCTGGTCGGCCAGCCAGCCCAGCGGCAACATCAACACCATGCTGCCCACACCCACCATGGTGAGCAGCATCAGCGCGAACGCTTCCGATATGCCGAGGTGAATGCCAAACAGGGGAAAGAACGTGATGATGGATTCGGCCGCCGACGCGTAGGTGACATTGGCCAGCATGATCACCGGCGCCAGCAGGAACAGTTTCCACACGCCTTCGCCGGAAATTTCCCCGGCGCCCATACGGTGGCCATGGGCGAAAAACAAGGGCACCGAAGCCGCCAGGACCAGGCTGCTGGTGGCGATGAACGGCAACAGGCCCTGCGAGCCGGTGGCGATCAACAGTAACGGGCCGAGCGCAAAACCGGCCGCTCCGGCCGAGCTGTAGATGCCAATCACCCGGCCGCGGCTGCGTTCTTCGGCCAGGTCGTTGATCAGGGCTTCGCTGGCGATCCACAGCATGGCGTTGAACGCGCCGATCAGGAAACGCAGCGGGAACCACAACCATACGTTCGGAAAGCTGCCGGCCACCAACAACAGGATGGCCACCACCACGGTGACGGTCTGCATGATGCGGGCCGGTTCGAAGCGATGCAGCAAGGCCGGAGCGAAGGGCGCAATCGCCAGGATGGCCAGCGCCTGCGAAACCGTGCTAAGGCCGATCAGGGTTTTACTCACGCCCTGCCCATCCAGTACCAGCGCCAGTAGCGGAAAGGTGATGCCGTACACCAGGTTGACAATGGCCATGGCCACGATCACGCCGACCAGTCCGCGGCGTTTTCCATGGCGTGACAGCGCATGGAAACGGGCTGTGCTGGTGGTCGGGTCTGCGGACATTGCGGGGGATTCGCGGGTGATTAACCGAAGCGGCATGATACCCCAGCATGCCGGCTTTGCATGCACTCTTCCGGCCGGACTGACAAAACGCGGCAGTTTTTGATGCAAATCGACAGAGGCGAGCGCTGCGAAGTTCGGCCCTGATCCCACAAGAAGAGATTAATAATCTTATATTTCAATGATATACATTAACAAGGGAATGTTTCAGGATAACGCCGGAGCTTCTGGCACGTATCCTGCATTAACAGGCATGAGACCGAAGTATTCAACCGATGCTTCCAACAGGGAATTCAGCAGGCCAGGAGGGCCACAGTCATGTCAGTTGCAGCGTCACTTTCCTCATTGCGTATCACCTATTTCTCTGCCGAAAAGCTGTGCAACGTGAGCGGTGGACGGAATTCGGCGCAGCGCCGGTCTTCTCCTTACCTGGTTACCACCTACCGCGGCCCGGAACTTGGCCTGACGGGCTCGCTGCCACCCGTACTTTACCGCCTGCACGAAATCAACTGCGCGGAAGCCGCCAACCAGGAAGTGTGGGCGCCCACCCGGGCTTCGATGTTGCAGAAAATCAGGAACCATTACTTCACGCTTTGCCAGGCCTGAATCCGGCTCCAAACTCTTCACTCTTCACCCATCCGCACGGAACCACCGTACCAGGTGGCACAAACCTGCTTGCCGTTTCTGTGATTTGCTAGACTGCCTGTCCGGATCGGCATGAACCTGGACATGCGGGGGCAGTATGAGTCAGTACCTGGAGGCGGAACGCAGTGGCAGCACGCTGTCGGTCAGCCTTCGTGATCACTGGCTGTTTGCCAACCTGTCGCAACTGCAGCAAGCACTGAATTCATTGCCCGTCGAAGGCTGTGAACGCGTTGCCTTTCGTTGTGGCGGCCTGCAGGAATTCGACCTGGCGGGCGCCTGGGCCCTGTACGACAAATCACTGGACCTTGAAGCCGACGGCCTGGAAGCCGAATTCATCGACTTCAAGGAAGGACACCTCAAGTTCCTGAAGCACATCATCGATGTGGCGGCCGTCAATGAATATGACCCGGATTTCTTCAAACCGGTGCCGCGCCGGCTGCTGAAAACCCGGCTGGAAAAAATCGGCAATGCCACGCTGCAGGGCTTCGAGCATTTTGGCGATATCGCCAAGGCCATCCTCGACGGTGTGCGCAAACCTTCCATGCTGATGGTGGGCGAAACGCTCAGGCAGGTGAATGAAACCGGCGCCAGGGCCATCCCCATCGTGATGGTGATTTCCTTCCTGATGGGCATTGTGCTGGCTTACCAGAGCGCCGGCCAGCTGGCCAAATTCGGCGTGACCATCTTCGTGGTCGACCTGGTTGCCAGTTCGGTGCTGCGCGAAATCGGCGTGTTGCTGGCGGCCATCATGGTGGCGGGACGTTCAGGCTCGGCTTTTGCCGCCGCCCTGGGCACCATGAAACTCAACGAGGAAATCGACGCCCTGCGCGTGATGGGCCTGAACCCCAACCAGGTGCTGGTGGCGCCACGGGTGCTCGGCCTGGTAATCGCCATGCCGATGCTGACCCTGTTCGCCAACGTGGCCGGGCTGGCGGGAGGCGCCTTCATCTGCGTGATGGTGCTGGACATCAACCTGGTGCAATTCTATGAGCGGGTGGCGTCCAGCGTGGAGATGATGGATTTGTGGGTGGGCATGATCAAGGCGCCCGTATTCGCCCTGCTGATCTCCGCCACCGGCACCCTGCGCGGCCTGCAGGTGAGCGGCTCTGCGGAAGAACTGGGCCGGCTCACCACCATGGCCGTGGTGCAGTCCATTTTCCTGATCATCATCGTCGATGCCTTTTTCACCATCCTGTTTTCACGGCTTGGAATCTGACATGGATCCTGAGAGAACCGAGGTTGCGCAGCTCAATGACGTCAGCGAAGACGGCCATGAGCACATCATCCGGATCCGCAAGCTGGTCAACCACTTCGGCGACCAGGCGGTGCACGAAAACCTGTCACTCAACGTCAGGCGGGATGAGATCCTGGGCCTGGTGGGCGGCTCGGGTACCGGCAAATCCGTCCTGCTGAGAAGCATACTTGGCCTGCACGATTTTGATTCCGGCAGCATCGAGGTGTTGGGCCAGGAAATCCGCTACCGGCAACCGGGCCCGAGTCAGAAATGGGGCGTGCTGTTCCAGGGCGGAGCGCTGTTGTCCGGCCTGACGGTACAGGAGAATGTGGAGCTGCCCATCGCGCTGCATTCCGATATTTCTCTGGACATGCGCCGCGAACTGGCCTGCCTGAAGATTTTCATGGTGGGACTGACGCTGGAAGCCGCGTCCAAGTACCCCAATGAACTGTCCGGCGGCATGCGCAAGAGAGCCTCGCTGGCCCGCGCGCTGGCGCTGGATCCGAAAATCCTGTTCCTGGATGAACCCACCGCCGGGCTGGACCCGATTGCTGCCACCGAGTTTGATAAGCTGATATCGTATCTGCAAAGCAATCTCGACCTGACGGTGATCATGGTGACTCACGACGTGGACAGCCTGTTCAGTATCTGCGACCGGATCGCGGTGCTGGTTGACAAAGGTATCGTGGTGGATACGCCGGAACGCCTGGTGGAACATCCGCACGAATGGATCCGGTCCTACTTCGGCGATCCACGGGCCGTGCGCGCCCGCCAGGGAGCACGCCGCGCCCGCTCACTGCCACAAAGCCCGAATGTTCAAGGGTAATCCCAGCCTGGCCGTCGGCGTGTTCGTCAGCGTGGCGCTGCTGTCGCTGGCGGGATTCGCCATGTGGCTGGCCGGCACCAAAGGCAATGAACCGATGGCGCAGTATGCGCTGCTGTTCGAACGCGATATCAGCGGCCTGTCGCTGGGCGGGCCCGTTTACTTCATGGGCGTCAGCGTGGGCCAGGTATCCAGCATGGAACTGGTGCCCGGCAATCCGGTTAAAGTCCAGGTGGACATCCTGATCCTGGCGGACACACCAATCGACCAGGGAACCTACGCCAGCCTGGTGGCCCAGGGCATCACCGGCGTGAATGTCATCAACATCGCCGCCGAGCCCGGTGAACATGCGCCATTGCCGGAACCGGAGGATGGAGAACTGCCGACCATTCCGGTGCGGGAAACCGGGCTGTCGGCCATGCTGGCGCAGGCTCCGGTGACGGTGGCCAAGCTGAACGATGTGCTGGACCAGCTCAACCTGCTGCTGGGCCCGGAAAATCGGGACTCGATTGCCGCATCACTGGAACATATTGAAACCCTGGTGGCGGCTGTGGCCGCCGACCGCGAGGCCTGGGCTGCCCTGCCCGCCGAGCTGAAAAAATTGCTGGGTGACGCCAACCGGTTGGTGAAGGAACTGGATGGAGCCGTGGCCACGCTGCAACCTGAATTGTCGGCCACGCTGGCCTCGACGCGCCAGACCGCGGTCAACGCCGAACAGCTCACCGCCCGGCTGGACCGCCTGCTCAGCGACAACGAATCCGAAATCGAGCACTTTATCGACAATGGCCTGGGCCAGGCACCGGAGATGATCCATGAGTTGCGCGGATCTTTGCGTGAGCTACAGAAACTGCTGCGGCAACTGCAGCAGGATCCGTCCCAGCTGATCCACCGCCCACCCAACGATGCCCTGGAGGTCAATCCCTGATGACCCCGCACAAGAACATGCGCGAACACAGGCGCAATCGCAAACACTACACCACCCGTATGCGGCTGCTGGCCCTCGTCCCGCTGGCCTTCCTGGCAGCTTGCGCCGGCGTGCTGGAAAGCAACCGGCCGGCGCGCGAAATCTACCTGTTGCAGCCGCCGTCCGTCACGCCGCAAACCCCCGCGGCGGACGCACCCCGGCTGGTGCTGTCACTGGTCACCGTGCCTGGCCTGGACACCGATGACATCCAGGTGCTGGCGCCGAATGCGCGGCTGATCCCGGTGGCGAATGCCCATTGGCCGGATCATTTGCCGGAAGTGATGTCTTCGCTCGCCCGGCGCACGCTGGTGGATTCCGGTGATTTCAGCCACGTAACCGTGAATGACCTGGCGCGGCCCGGAGACTGGCAGCTGCAACTGGAACTGCAGGCCTTTTATGGCATCCAGGACAGCGCCGGTGCCACCACTTTGGTACGGATGCAAATGGAAGGTAACCTGAAGTGCGGTGAAAACCGCAAGGTGTTGCGCCTGGAAAACCATGCGAACGTCCAGTCAGCCAGCCTGGCTGAACTGGTTTCCGCCCACCAGCGCGCCCTGAATGACACCATGCTGCAACTGACCCAGGCCATTCGCAGGGATTGCGCCGGCGTTCCGGAACCCTGATCTGGCCGCTGTGTGGCGAAAATTCAATTCCTTCCTGTAACAACTGACAGTTCGTCTTCACCGGTAATTGTTTGAGTATAGGTCCCGGCAGTTCTGGCTGCTCACTCAAGGGGACCTGACTTCTGGCCGGCAATTCCTGGCATTCAGTGTGATCTCAATTTCCCTAACGCGAGCGGAGTCTGCTTCAAGAGCCCGATTTATCAAGGGAAAAAGCGTTTCACTTCAAGGAGGAACTGATGATGAAATCATCACGTAATTTTGGCCGCAAGGCTTTGTTTGTAGCGATCTCCGCCATGGCATTGAGCGCCGGCGGCAATGTGTTCGCCGGCACCGCCGGTGACAACCTGGGGGTTTCAGCAACCGTCATCGACAACTGCCTGATCAGCACCGAGGCTCTGGCGTTTGGCAACTATGACCCGGTAGACGCCAATAAAGGGGACGATCTGGCGGGCACGGGAACCGTATCCATCACCTGCACGCTGGACGCCGCCGCTGCGATCACCCTGGGCCAGGGCGCAAACGCCGACACCGGCTCAACCGATATCGCGCCACTGCGTCGCATGACGGATGGCACGAACTTCCTGAGCTACGCCCTCTACAGTGATGCCGGCCATTCTGCCGTGTGGGGCAACGATGCCACCGTGGACCTCGAAGATGAGGGCACGGGCCTGGAAGAAGACCACACGGTCTACGGACTGGTGGCTGCGGACCAGAATGTTCCAGCCGGTGCCTACTCGGACACGGTTGTGGCTACCGTAACCTTCTGAGTTCGATGTTGCGTGTAACGAAATGCCAGGCCTTCACCGGCCTGGCACTTTTTTTGGCCAGCCAGCTGGTGCTGGCGGGCTCCTTCAGTGTCAGCCCCACCCGGCTGACGCTGACCGCCCAGCAGTCGGCGGGCATGCTCGTGGTGCGCAACACCAGCGATGAGGAAACCGTGGTGCAGCTACAGGCCAATACCTGGTCCCAGCAAGCCGACGGAAGCGATGTGCTGGAAGCCAGCAACGACCTGCTCGCGGTACCGCCCCTGTTCACCCTGAAGCCGGGCGCTTCGCAGGTGGTGCGCGTGGGCCTGCGGCGTGCGCCCGCGGCCGAAGGCGAACTCACCTACCGCCTGTTGCTGCGGGAAGTGCCGCCACCGCCGGCGGAAGGCTTCAACGGATTGCAGGTTGCATTGAATCTCAGCCTGCCCGTATTCGTGCTGCCGCCGCAGGGCGCCGCGCCCGACCTGGTGTGGCAGATGCAGCACTCGCCCGAGGGCGGGCCGCAACTGCACCTGACCAATCGCGGCAATGCCCATGCGCAGGTACGCAAGGTGGGCCTGACCGGCCCGGACGGAACCGTGATCGAAGGAGAAAACCTGCCCGTCTACCTGCTGCCCGGCAAATCCCGCAGCTGGCCGCTGGCGCCGGATCTCGCCGCCGGACCGTGGATCCTCCTGGCCGATACCGATGCGGGCGACATGGAAGCGGAACTGGTGCTCGAAAAGAAATGAGCAATCGCCATTGCCGGCACGCCGCAGGCCGGATGCCGCGGCGCAAGGTTCAGCCATGGAGGGCTGATGATGGAAACTCTCAACACAGGCATTACCCGAAAGGATGACGCTGGCCATCGTCACAACGGCTGCGTTTCCTCAAGTGGCTTGCCCACTCGCTTTTTCTCGGGCTTGTTCCGGGGGTAACCGGTGTTGCGTGCGCGTTTCATACTCGGCATCAGGCGCCTGCAATGGTCCGCGCTGCTGCTGGTGAGCACGCTGTTACATGCGGCTGAAGGTGACAGGCTTTCGTATGCCGATGCGGTTGCCGCCCTCCAGCCCAACCGCGAGAGCGTGGCTGCGCGCCAGGACATTCCCGCTCACGATTTGGCCACCGATTTCGAAGAACTCCTGCTGGAAGCCCGCATCAACGGCCTGCCGCCCGCGCTGACGGTGCTGGCCTTGCGCAGCCCGACGGGCAGCCTGTGGATTCCCGCGGAACATTTCCAGGCCTGGAACATGAACGCACCGCCGCGTTCCCTGCAGTGGCAAGGTAGCGATTTCCGCGAGCTGGATGACCAGCCGGGGCTGTCCTACATGGTGGACCTCTCCCGCCTGACCCTGGACATCGAGGCGAAGCCCGGCTGGTTTACCGGCAATCGGGTCAACAGCGGCATCAATGAGGGCTTTGCCACGCCGCGGGTGAGCCCCGGCGCCTTCATCAACTACGACCTGAACGTCTCGCACAGCGACAGCAACCTGTTCACTGCCGGTTTGCTCGAAGGCGGGGTGTTCGGCGGCTGGGGCGTCGCCACCTCAACCTTTATCTGGCGCAATGGTTCCGCCCGCGATAGCGACGACGGCATCGTACGCCTGGACACCACCTGGACCCGGGACATGCCGGAGCGTCGCGCCAGCCTGCGAGTCGGCGACGCCATCGGCATCGGCGGCGCCTGGGGCCGGCCGGTTCGCTTTGGCGGAGTGCAACTGGCCACCAATTTTGCCACCCAGCCCGGGTTCATCACCTTTCCGCTGCCAACCCTGCGAGGCGAAGCCGACCTGCCCTCCACCCTGGACCTGTACATCAACGGCATGCGCCGCATGCAGTCCGAAGTGCCCACGGGGCCGTTCAGCATTCCCGACCTGCCTACCGTGACCGGCCAGGGGGAAGTGACGCTGGTGGTGCGCGACCTGCTCGGCCGCGAGCAGGTGATTAGCGATAGTTTCTACGTCTCGAATCGCTTGCTCCAGCCGGGCCTGCACGAATTTTCCTACGAACTGGGCGCCGAACGGGAAAGCTACGGGCTGCGCAGCAACGACTACGACCGCGTATTCGCCGCTGGCACCCACCGCCTGGGCATCACCGATGCGTTCACCGCCGAGGCACGCGTTGAAGCACTTTCCGGCCAGTACACCGCCGGCCTGGGCGGCGCGCTGCTGCTGGGCGGGTTCGGCATCGTCCACGGCTCCGTGGCCGGCAGCCACAACAGTGACCGGGGCGCAGGCGGACAGTTCACGCTGGGCCTGGAGCACTCCTCGCGCCGGCTGGGTTTCGGCTTCGTGGTGCAGATGGCCACCGAGGACTTTGCCCAGCTGGGCCTGCGCGATGACGAACTGGCTCC
>CAYYCX010000024.1:0-15314 GCA_964470455.1 uncultured Wenzhouxiangellaceae bacterium | reverse complement strand
CGCGGCATCGGCTATCGCGCGCGGGTTGGCCTGCTGGACCGGGAACGCGTGGACGCCGGCTTCAGTGCCCAGAACGACTACGGCACGGTGCATCTGGATGCCAGCCATGCCAGCGGCGAAACCGGCCTGCGCGCCTCGGCCGCCGGCGGACTGGCCTTCCTGGGCGGCTCGCCGCATTTCAGCCGCGAGATGAAAGACAGCTTTGCCGTGGTGCAGGTGGGCTCGTATGAAGGCGTGCGTATCTACGCCGACAACCAGCACGTGGCCACCACCGACGCCAATGGCCGGGCCCTGCTGCCGCGCCTGCGCGCCTACGAGGAGAATCCGGTGCGTATCGATGTTTCAGACTTGCCGCTCGATGCCCAAATCAATTTCATCGAACAGCCCGCCGTACCCTACTTCCGCAGTGGCGTCGTGCTCGATTTCGAAGTCACCCGGTCCCGTGGCGCCATGTTCCGCCTGCAACGCAAGGGTGGCGAACCGGTACCGGCGGGCAGCCTCATCACCACCGCCAACGGCGAGCAGTTCCCGGTGGGCTATGACGGCGCGGCGTTCGTGACCGGCATTGACAACGGCGCCGGCATGGCGGCCCGCTGGAACGGCACGGTGTGCCGTTTTCAGCTGGCGCTGCCTGACAACGAAGATCCGCTGCCAGACCTGGGTGCCGTCACCTGCGAGGAGTCACACCCATGACCCACAGCCCACTGTTCCGTCGCCGGTCAAATCTCGCCAGCCTGGCAATCCTCCTGCTTGCGGCCTTCAGCGCACCGACGCTGCTGGCCGACTGCAACGTCAGCGCCGGTGGCGTGGTATTCGGCGCCTATGATGTGTTCAACCCGGGCGCGCTGGACGGCGCCGGGAATATCAACGTGACTTGCGACCCGGTAACGAGCTTCACGGTGAAGTTAAGCACCGGGGGAGGCAGCTACGGCCAGCGTGAAATGACCGGCACCAGTGGCGTATTGGACTACAACCTCTACACCAACGCTTCGCGCAGCATCGTGTGGGGCGACGGCACGGGTGGCACGAGCGTCGGCGGGGGAACCGGCGACAACGTGAACCTGCCCGTCTATGGACGCATCCCGCCCGGGCAGAACCTGCCAGCGGGAAACTACGGCGACACCATTGTCGTTACCGTCGAATTCTGACGGTTGGCATGCCAGTGCGCTAGAGCGTGGACATCTGCAGGTGGTAATACGGCGGTTTGTCCCGGTAACGGCGGATGGCCAGGCGCAGGATCTCTTCCAGGAAATCACAGTAATTCAGCCCGGCCAGCGCCGCTACTGAAGGCACGCAGTCAGTCGGGCCGATGGATGGATTGGGGTTCACTTCCAGCACGTAGGGGTTGCCCTTGGCATCGATGCGCACTTCGGCGCGGCCGTAATCGCTGCAACCCACCACGTTGAAGGCATCCAGGGCGATTTCGGAAATCAGCGCGGCCAGTTTACCAGGTACGCCCTTGGGCGGCCGCTGCACCTCGATGTTCTGCTTGTGTACCGCGCTGCCAAGGAATTTCGCCTCGTAGGGATACATGTGCCAGTAGCCTTCCGGCAGGTTGGTGAACACCGAGCGGGAGAGGGGCAGCACGCGCTGCTCATCCTGCCAGTTGCCGAGAATGGACACATCGTATTCATCGCCACCGATGAATTCCTCGATCAGCGCCGGGCGCTGCAGTTCATGCAGCACATAGTCGATGCGTTCCATCATGGCATTGCGGGTGGTGACCACCGAATCATTGCTGATGCCGATGGAACTGTCGCTGTTGGCCGGCTTGACGATGGCCGGCAGCGGAAAATCCTCGTCAAACTGCTCGGAGGCCTCGTACAGGTAGTCCCAGCGCGGCGTGGGGATGTGGTGAAAAGCCAGCAGTTTCTTCACGCGGATCTTGTCCAGGCACAGGCCCAGCGTGAAGGGATTGGAGCCGGTATACGGCACCTGCAGGATATCCAGCAGCGCGGCCGCATGCGGCTCCAGCAGGCTGGTGTGGTTGATGCGTTCGCACAGGTTGAAGACGATGGCGATCTGGTCACGCTGGATCTGCTGCACCGCATCGAACGGCTGGTTGAAATCCAGGAAGGTGGTCTTGTAGCCACGCTGTTCCAGCGCTGCAGCGATGGCGCGCGCATCGGAGGTGAGCTCCGCCTCGATGGGATTGTCGCTGTCGGCAAAGCCATTGCTGGCGATGCCCACGCGCAGGCTGCGCTGCTCAGTCGTGGGCAGGTTGCGGATGTGCTCGATACGCGCGGCGCCGATCACCGCGCGGCGCGCAATGCTGGCCGAACTCATACCGCTGCGGCGCACGGTTTTACCCAGCGAAGAGCCGCGCGAGAACTTGGCCACCTCCAGTTTCACGCTCTGCATGATGCGGTCGATGCGCTCTTCCGCCTCGCCCAGAGTGTCAGCTACCGCATAGGCCCAGCCCATGTACTCGTAACCCAAAGGCGGGGCCAACACGGCATCGCCGACTTTCTTGAAGAATTGCAGTTCGCCCGATTCCACGTCTTCCGGCAAGTCCAGCGACGCCAGCACGCCGGAATGGGGCGGCAGGAAGTATTTTCCGGACACGAATTTTTTCGGTGTTTCCGGTTTCGCAATCGGGCTGATGTACTCACCCAGCATGATGCGCGCGGCGTTCTCGATGAGGTCCACGCCCCAGGCGGTTTTCACGAAGTAGTACACTTCGTCGCCGCCCATGCGCAGGTTTACCTCGATGGGCATGGGGCCGCGCGAGCTGTACTTGGCTTCAAAATGCACGCAGCCGTCTTCAACGCCCAGGCGTTCGAGTATTTCCTCGGCCTGTTCCACCAGTTCCGCCTGCTGTGACAGCGCCAGGCGGCTGGGGATGCACTGCCCGGTCTCAACGAAAAACGGCTCGCGGGTGGCATCGTTGTCGCTCATCGACCAGAACTTCACCTTGCCGTTCTGCAACAGGATGTCGATGTCCACCTCGTTGCCGTCGATGTATTCCTCGGCCATGATGGCCGTGCCCGCCGCCAGTGAGCTCTCCACCTCGGCATTGATGGTGCTGCGGATGTAATCCACGGTTTCCTGCAGCTCCTGCAGGTTGTTCACCCGCACCACATAGGCGCTGCTGCTGCCGAACACCGGTTTCACTACCAGCGGAAAGCGCAGTTTTGCGATGGACTCTTCAACCGGCGCATCAGCGGCAATCATGGCATGTCCCGGCGCCGGCAACCCATTGCTGCTGCAGAACTCGCGGAACAGGTGCTTGTCGCGGGCGATGCGCGCCACCTCATAGGGAATGCCGACCAGCCCCAGGCGGTCGCGGATGCGCGAGCACAGCAGCACGTCGTCTTCCCAGAAAGTGATTACGCCATCGGCCTGCAGTTCGGGATGAAGGGTAAAGAAATCCGTCATTGCCCGCAGCGAAGCGGTGTGGTCGGCCGTGTCGGTGAGGATCCACTGCTCGGCGTAGGCACGCGCCCAGTTCACCTGCTTGTGCATGATGATGAGTCGGCAACCCAGTTCATGCAGCCGCTTCAGGGTGAAGCGTTTCTTGCGGTTGCCGGTGTTCACCACCAGCAGCACGCGCCCTTCCAGCGAAGATTTCCTGCGGTTCTGCGACACTATGGCTGCTCCCCGGAATTTGCCACTACAGTGATGGGCTTACAAAAATAGACCACCCGCTCGGTTTCCGCAAAACCCAGCTTTGCATGCGCGGCCAGGCTGTCGTGGTCATCGATCAGGACATCGGAGGCGAATTCACGGCAACCGTTTTCAGCTCCAAAAGCTTCAGCGGCCGCGCACAGGGCATGGGCGATGCCCCGGCCACGGAATACCGGCCGCACAAAAATCCCTTCCAGGAACAGCGCCGGCCGGTGGTGGCAACCATTGACGTAATCCTGCCGAATGGCAACCTCGGCAAAACCCGTGGCGGTTCCCGCCTCATCGTGGGCGACAAAGGCGGTGAACCGCCCGGCCCATTCCAGGCTGCTGAGGAACTGCCGGTGCTCCCCGGGAAAGTCCTCGGGAAAAAATTCGGCGCGCAATTTTAGCCAGTCGCGGTCAGCGGGATCGTCGGTGCAACGGATTTTCATGGACGGGGAATTCCGGAACGGCCCTCAGCTGGCATCCGCCAGCGCGGGAATGCGTTTGCGCAGCATCACATACATGACGGTGTAGATGGTGAGGCCGATCAGGGCCGCCATCGCGCCCATGGTAAACACCGCGCTGTAGCCCAGGTTCATGGCCAGCAGGCTGGCGGCGATATTCGGCCCGACAATCTGCCCCAGGCCCTGCGCTCCCGGCATCAGCGAAGCAAAAGCACCTGAGTGATCCACATTGGCCACCGTCGCCATCTGGTATACATCGATGAAGATCCACAAAAGGTTGAAGCCCAGCACGCTGACCAGCATGGTGAGGTCGGTCATGCCAAAGCTGAGCAGGATCACGATAGTCGCCATCGCCACCAGCGCCAGCATGAGCGGCCGCGCCAGTCCGAAACGGTTGCTGATGACCGTGGCCACCAGGCAGCCGACAATGCTGCTGAACGAGGCCCACACCAGCAATCGCCCGACAAAGTCATTGTCGATGCCCGCGTCCATGCTGGCCAGTTCGATGTAGGTCCAGTAGGAACCGATGTTGATGTAGGTCACGAAGATGGCAGCGAGGCACAGCCACGGGACGAACCGGGGCACGCGTGCATCGGCCGCTTCCAGTTTCGGGTGCCGTTCCACCGGCGCCTTGAGCGGGTAACGCGGAATCCAGTGAATGAACGCCAGCCCCAGCACGAAGCAACCGATGAACGCGAAGTAGATGCCGTTCATGGACAACTTAGGCAACACCTGCATTTCCAGCGCCTGGGAAAATGCGAAGGCGAACAGCATCATGTTGTAGGCACGGGCCGGTTTGGAAGAACCGCCCAGGGTGGAAACCGCAACCGCGGTGTACACGCCGCTGCCGATGCCGGCGATCACGCGCAGCCAGAGTACGGCATCGTAA
This sequence comes from uncultured Wenzhouxiangellaceae bacterium, assembly GCA_964470455.1. Lineage (GTDB taxonomy): Bacteria > Pseudomonadota > Gammaproteobacteria > Xanthomonadales > SZUA-36 > JAWXBM01. The sequence goes on along the minus strand of CAYYCX010000024.1, from coordinate 10,352 downwards.
TCCACGTAGATGGTGCAAAGCCCGTTCGCCAGGATGGCCAGGGCGGCGCCGATCAGCACCAGTTGGCGCCGGTTGACGTGGCCAATGAACATGGAGGTGAGCACCGCGCCCAACGCCAGGCCACCGAGGTCGGCTCCGGCCACCCGGCCCACCTGCTCCTCGGTAAAACCCAACAACTCCACCCAGGCGGTGCTGATCACCGGAATGCCCACCAGCACACCGTATCCCACCAGGGTCATGTACAGGGAAATGGAAATCGAACGCCAGCCGTCAAAAACGCTGGGTGTATGGATGAGTACCTGTTCCGGAGAGGTTGCGTGCATAGAAGGCAACATTCTACCGGCTTGCCGCCATCCTGCCAGCGGAAATTTGCCTGCCCCGGGGCGCATGGCGGATTCCGGCTATAATTGCGGCTTTGCACCGCACCGGTACCGGGCTGGCATGCCGGGGAATGAATAAGGAAATCGAGATGTTCGCAGGGCCGCTATCCAACCATCGCCCGGCACGCGCCCGCCGGAAACGTTTCGCGCCGGACTTGATGGTGGTGGCGCTGGTGTCGGCGCTGCTCTGCTCCGCGCCGTTGCCGGCCGCCCAGTGGGGGCCGATCAACATCGCCGGCCGCGAAATCTGGCCAGGCCAGACCCTGCGCTTTCCCTGGGGCGGCGAAACCAGTTTCGAATCGGCTTACCTCGACTCACCGGTGTTCGTGGCGCGCGGCGCAAGGCAAGGCCCCACGCTGTGCATCACCGCCGGCATCCACGGCGATGAGATCAACGGCACCGAGATTGCCCGGCGCGCTTTCAGCTGGATCGACCCGGCGCTGCTGTCAGGCACGGTAGTGGTATTCCCCATGGTCAATGCGGCCGGCGTGCGCACCGGCAACCGCTACATGCAGGACCGGCGCGACCTGAATCGCGAGTTTCCCGGCCGGGACAACGGCAGCGTTACCGCCATCATCGCCTACATGCTGTTCACCGAGATCACCCGCAACTGCAACTACCTGATCGACCTGCACACCGGTTCGTTCAGCCGCAACAACCATCCGCAGATCCGCGTAACCGGCGATGACCCGCGGGCGCTGGACCTGGCACGGCATTTCGGCGTGGGCATCGTGGTGATCAACGAAGGCCCCAAGGGCAGCATTCGCCGCGAGGCCAACGACATGGGCATTCCCTCCATCATTTACGAGGCGGGCGAACCTTCGCGGTTTGACCTGGACCAGATCGCCCAGGGCGTGCGCGGCATCGATTCCGTCATGGCCTACCTGGACATGGTGGAGGGCCCGGAACAGATCGAGGTCCCGGAATCGCGCATCTACACGCGAACCAGCTGGATGCGCGTGCCGTCCGGATCAGGGGGCTATTTTTTCCCGGCCGTCGAACTGGGGCAGCAGGTGAAGAAAGGTGACCGGCTGGGAACCATTGTCGACCCGCTCACCGATCGCCAAACCAGCGTCGAAGCCAACGCCGACGGTGAAGTGATCGGCATGGCGGTGGCGCAGATCGTCCTGTCGGGCTATGCCCTGGTCCACCTGGGGCTCAGCCACCGCTGATTGCCCAAAGGCGTTGCAGGCCGCTATCGGTTGCCGGCTTTCTGTTCCTCTTCTTCGTAAATCTGCGAGGCAGTCTGCACCGCGGTGAGCGCTTCGCTGAACGGCACGTGTTTGTCCCTGGCCACCGAAGCACGGCGCGGGATGCGCGTCAGCACGTAAACGAATATCAGCACATGGATCACCGCGGTGTAGAGATACAGCGTGCTCTTGCTGAATACCGTCATGCCGGCGCCCGCCAGGAACGGCCCGATGATGGCGCCGATGCCATACAACAGCAGCAGGCCGCTGGAAACCATCACGTATTCGCCCGGCTCGGCATAATCATTGCTGTGCGCCACCGCAACGGAATACAGCGGGAACGCGGTTGCGCCCCACGCGGCGCTGAGCAGCACCAGGCTGGTGATGCCCAGGCCGTCATAGACCAGGCCCATGGCCAGCCCGACACAAGCGGCAACGATGGCCACGGCAGCCATCACGATGCGGCGGTCGGTGCGGTCCGACCAGAAGCCCAGCGGCCATTGACCGGCCGCTCCGCCGATGACGGCTGCCGTCATGAACGTCGCGGCCAGCGCCACGTCATTGGAAATGCCGGAAGTGAACACCGGCGCCAGAGACCAGAATGCGCCGTTGGTCATGCCGGAAGCCAGGCAGGCCATGGTGCCGGTGCGGGAAATGATGAACAGGCGCTTGAAATCCAGCCGCACCGAATCGGAATGCCGTGGAGTGGTCGAGGTTGACATCACCACCGGCACTGCCGCCAGTGATACCAGCACCGAGGCGATGGCAAACAGGGTCAGGCCATTCGGATCCGAAAACAGCAGCAATTGCTGGCCCACGGCCATCAGCGTCAGGCTGATGAAGGTGTAAGCCGAAAAAACCAGGCCGCGGTTTTCGTTATCCGACTTTTCATTCAGCCAGCTTTCGATCACCACGTACAGTATGGCGAAACAGAAGCCGGTGACCAGGCGCAGCAGCCACCAGGCCCAGACATTGACGAACAAAGCCAGGATCAATGGCGCGGCCGATGCGATGGCCGCCATGGCGGCAAATACACGCACATGCCCGAGCTTCTGCACCAGGTTCACGCCGCGCAGGCAACCGATGGTGAAACCCAGGAAATAGGCGCCACCCATCAGGCCTATGCCGATGGTGGAAAACTCTTCCAGGTTGGCGCGTAAGGGCACCAGGGTGCTTTGCAGGCCCTGCCCCGCCAGCAGGATGGCCACACCCAACAGCAGCGCGGCCACCGGAGTGAGCGCCCGCATCATGCCGCAGCCTCCGGGTGAACTTCCGCCGCCACATCTTCGCGTTCATCATCGGTGATGTAATGGCAACCTTTGCTCACCGGGTTCAGGCCGGCCGCGTGCACCACCAGCAGCGCGGTCTGGACCGCATTGCGCAGTTCTACCAGTTCGCGGGTCAGCCGGCAGTCACGGTAAAAGGTCTGGATCTCCTCGCGCAGCCCGAGCAGGATGCGGCGCGCCCGCGCCAGGCGCTGCGGTGATCGCACGATGCCGGCGTAATTCCACATGGTTTGCTGCACCAGCGACAGGTCCTGCTGGATCAGCGCCGCATCGGGAATTTTCGTCGGGCTGCTCCATTGCCTGGGCTGCGGCAAGTCCACTTCGCCCTGCTGCAGATCGCGGATGTCGGCTGCGGCCGTGGCGAATGCTCCGGTCAGGCATTCCAGCAGGGACGTGCTGGCCAGGCGGTTGGCGCCGTGCAGCCCGGTGCAGGCTGTTTCACCGATGGCGTTGAGATTCCGCACATTGGTGCGTCCGTCCAGGTCGGTATGCACGCCGCCGCAGGAATAATGCGCGGCCGGCACCACCGGTATCGGCTGGGCGCCGATATCGACGCCGAATTCCGAGCAGCGCTGGTGTATGCCGGGAAAACGCCGGCGCAGGAAATCAGCCTGCATGGCTGAGGTATCGAGGTAGACACAAGGCGCGCCACTGACCGCCAGTTCGCGGTGAATCGCCCGCGCCACCACATCACGCGGCGCCAGCGAGCCCAACGGATGCTCACCGTCCATGAAGCGCCGGCCGGCCGCATTCACCAACACCGCGCCCTCACCCCGTAAGGCCTCGGTAACCAGGAAACGGGGTGAGTTCCCGGCATGGAAAACCGTTGGGTGGAACTGCACGTATTCGAGGTCGATCACGCGAGCGCCCACCCGGTAGGCCATGGCGATGCCATGCCCCACCGTACCGGGACGGTTGGTGCTGTACTGGAACACCCGTCCCAGGCCGCCGGTGGCGAGAATGGTTTTGCGCGCAACGATGGCGAGGGGCTCGGAAGAATCCTGCGGCAATACCCACGCGCCAAAGCAGGTCAGTGGCGCATAGCGGGCGGCCGGTTCATCGGTGTTGTGCGACAGCGTCAGCAGATCGATGGCCGTGGCGCCCACCTGGCGCCGGATGAGAGGATTGCGGTCCACCGCCGCTGAAACCGCGGAGTGTATGGCGCGCCCGGTCAGGTCGCGAGCATGGATGATGCGCCGCTCGCTGTGGCCACCCTCGCGGGTGTACTCGAGTTCGCCCGCTGCACTGCGGTCAAAATCGACCTGCAGTTCATCCAGCAGCAGGCTGCGCACGGCGGCCGGGCCTTCGCGCACCAGTTGCCGCACGCTCGCCGGGTTGGCGGTATGGTCGCTGGCCGCCATGATGTCGTCATACAGGCTGCCGCCCCCGGTGGACGAAACCTCGGCCTGAGTGTCGTAGATGATGCCGCCCTGGGCCCAATCGCTGTTGGCCTCGTCGGGCTGGCCCATGGACAGAAGTTGCACGCTCAGGCCGGCCCGCGCCGCCTGCAGGGCATAAGCCGAACCGGCCAGCCCGGCGCCGATTACCAGGCAATCGGTGGCGAGAACACGATCGCTCATGGGCGTTCCGTCTTTCGCCCGCGCCTGCCGGGTTTTGCCGGCTGCCTTCGGCCACTGGCCGGTGTCGCGGCCGCTGTCAACGCCGATGCCGTGGCCCTTGCCGTAGCAATTTCCATGCTCAGGTCGGCCGCCACCGCGGAATGCGTCAGGGCGCCAATGCTGATGACATCCACGCCGGGGAGCAGGTATTCAGCCAGGTTTTCCAGGGTCACGCCGCCGGAAATTTCCACCATCGCACGGCCGGCGATGCGTTTGACTGCCTCCTGGATCTGCGCCGGGCGCATGTTGTCCAGCAGGATGACATCAGCGCCGGCGGCCACCGCTGCATCCACCTGCTTCAGGGTATCGGCTTCGACTTCGATGCGGCTGAGGTGCGGCGCCGCCGCACGGGCCGCATTAACCGCCTTGCGAATCGAGCCGGCCGCCGCCACGTGGTTGTCCTTGATCATCACGTGCTCGCCCAGGGACAGGCGGTGATTGGAGCAGCCGCCACACCGCACGGCATACTTCTCCAGCGCACGCCAGCCGGGCGTGGTCTTGCGCGTATCGGCGATGCGGATGGTGGATGAGTGAGCCCTGGCCACATCGGCAAAACGCCGCGACCAGGTGGCGATGCCACACAGGCGTTGCAGGAAATTCAGCGCCGTGCGTTCGCCGCTGAGCAGTGAGATGGTTGAGCCTTCGACCTGCAACACGGTATCGCCTTTCTTCAGCAACTGGCCGTCAGCGGCCATGCGCTGGATTTGCAGTTCCGGGTCGATGCGTTCAAACACGCGGATGGCAGTGTCTACGCCGCACAGCACCAGCGACTGGCGCGCCACGATGCGGGCCTGCGACCGGTGCGCCGGCGGGAAAATGGCCATGCTGGTCAGGTCGCCAAAGGCGAGGTCTTCCTGCAGTGCCAGGCTGATCAGCGCTTCAGTTGACGGGAGCAAGTTCAAACATCCGGTCGATGCAACGGGCGGCGCGCACGCGCAGTTCCTCATCCAGTTCGATGCGCTGTTCGGGCCGGGGATTTTTCAGGGCTTCGAGGATTTTCTGCAAAGAATTCTTTTTCATGTAGGGGCACAATCGGCATCCGCCGATGAACGACTTTTCCGGATCCTCAACCGCCAACCGGCCCACCAGCCCGCACTCGGTGAGCATCAGGTAATAGGGCGCGTTGCTGTTGCGCACGAATTTCATCATGCCGCTGGTGCTGCCGACGTAATCCGCCAGGCCGGCGACTTCCTCGGTGCACTCCGGATGCGCCACCACTTTCAGGCCGGGAAACTGCTCGCGGGCCTCAAGTATCTGCTGCGGCGTGAATTCCTCATGCACCATGCAGGTGCCATCCGAGGAGATGATTTCCTTGTCGCTGCCACGGCGCGCCAGTTCGCGACGCAGGTTGTCCGCCATCAGCCGGTCGGGCACGAACACGATGCGGCGCTCCGGCAGCGCGGCAACGATGTCGTAGACATTGCCGGAAGTGACACAGACGTCGCTCTCTGCCTTCACCTCAGCCGTGCTGTTGATGTAGCAAACCACGGCGGCGTCCGGGTACAGCGCCTTGAGCCGCCGCACATCCCCGCCGGTGATGGAATCGGCCAGCGAGCAGCCCGAACCCCGGTCCGGCACCAGCACTTCCGCGCCCGGGCAGAGAATCTTGGCCGTTTCGCCCATGAACACCACGCCGGCGAACACGATGACTTCGGCTTTTGATTCGCGCGCCCGGTCTGACAGGTAATAGGAATCACCCTTGAAATCACCCACCCCGTAAATGATCTCCGGCTCGACATAGGAGTGCGCCAGGATCACCGCATTCCTTTCCTTCTTGAGCCGGTTGATTTCCAGCGTCAACGGCGCAATTTCCCGGCAGTTGTCGAGGTTCCATTTGCGCCCGGTGACGCATTCGACGTGCATCAGCGAAGCCAGCAGGCGGCGGGCTTCCTGTTCCAGTTCGAAGTTCCCGAATGCGGCGGGACTTGCACTTGCAGCGGTGTTCATAAGCACTCAGTATATGAAATTGGAGACTAGTTTATAGACTGTGGAGCAGCTATTGAATTTTTGTTTGCGTTTGCCAGGCCGCATCCTGTTCTGTTCCCTGCTGGTGCTGCTTCTCCCGGTTCCGGCGTGGGCCCAGGAAAACCAGGAAACCCGGTTTTACGACACCCACTTTGAAGCGCGGTTCGACCCGGCCACCGACAGCGCCGCCATCCGCATTACCATTCGCCAGTCCGAGTCCTTGATCCGGCTGGTCGATTTGGCGGCGCCGGCAAGCCGCTACAGCGAATTCAGCGGCGACGGCGAATTCGAGCACCGGCAGGGCCGGTTGCTGTGGACCGTTCCTGCCGATGGCGGGACGCTGGAGTTCAGGGCCAGGGTGAATCACCGCAAAGGCGATGCTCATGATGCCCGCATGACGGAGAGTTGGGCGGTATTGCGCCTCGATGACCTCTTTCCTGCCGCCCGTGTTCGCTCGCTGATCGGCTCGGCTTCACGCTCTTCCTTCAGCCTGCAGGGTCCCGACGGGTGGCGTTTCGAAAGCCGTTACGGCCCGGTTAACGGCACGCTGGAAATCAGCAATGAAGGGCGCAATTTCGACCGCCCTACCGGCTGGCTGGCGGCCGGCAAGCTGGGCGTGCGGCGTGATGTGATCCGTGGCCGGCGCGTGGCGCTGGCCGGCCCCACCGACCAGGGTATGCGCCGGCTGGACACCCTGGCATTCCTGCGCTGGACCCTGCCCCGGCTGCTGAAGGTTTTTTCCAACTTCCCGGACCGCCTGCTGATCGTCGGCGCCAGCGATGACATGTGGCGCGGTGGTTTGTCCGGCCCGGCCTCGCTGTACCTGCACAACGATCGGCCCTTGATCAGTGGCAACGGTACTTCAGCGCCGCTGCATGAACTGGTGCATGTGGCCACGGGGTCCGCAACGCAACGGGATGACTGGCTGATCGAGGGCCTGGCGGAATACTACAGCCTGGAAATCCTGCGCCGCAGCGGCGGTATCAGCCAGAAGCGCTACGATGATGCCATGCGCACCCTGGCGGATTGGGTCAAGCGCAAGAAGGGTCGGCTGAAGTCGCCTTCCAGCGGCGCCAACACCGCCCGCGCGGTGCTGTTGCTGTGGAACCTGCAACAGGAGCTGCAGCAGAGCGAAAGCGCCAGCCTGGACGACCTGGTGCAGGAAATGGTGAATGCCGGTGACATCACCGGCCGAGCTTTGCTGGAGTTGACGGAGAAGGCCCTGGGTGGCCAAAGCACCTTGTTACGCAAGGCCCTGGCCGAAGCCGATGCCCCCTGAGCAGGCAACCCTCGGACTGATGCAGGTCCTGCGCCGCTACCACCCGGCGCAGCTCATCAAGTGGACGGTTTACATACTGCTGCTGCTCAACTGGGCCTACTACGCCTGGGATGAATGGAACATGGCGCAACATACCCTGCGCCAGGGCGGCAGCCTGCAGGACTGGGTGATCGCCTTTGCCACCACCATCGACGAAGCCGCCTGGTTCGGCCTGCTGTTCCTGTGGGAGCTGGAAACCTACTGGCTGCCTTATGACTGGCACTCACCCTGGCTGCAGCGCGGCTTCAAGCTGTTGCGGCTGGTGTGCTACGTGTTCATCCTCAACACCGTGGTTTCGCGCGCGGTAGACCTGCGGGCGCTGGATGGCCTGCAACCCCTGGCCGGCGTGGATTCACCCTGCCAGCTGGCGGACCAGCATTGGTCCTGGACCTTCAACCTCGACTACCAGGACATCGGCACGGGCAATTGCAACGGCTTTTCCACTGAAAGCGAATTCTATCCGGTGGAGAGCACCGTCATCACCGACCGCGCCGGCCTGGAGCGTGAATGGTTCTCGCGCTACATCGACCTGCAGGACGCCATCACCTGGCTGCTGGTGATGTTTTCCATTGAAGTGGCCATCTGGTTACAGGAGCGAAATATCACCGGCGGCCCGTTGATGCTGGCGAGTTATGCGGCGAAAATCTTTTACGGGCTGTTGTTTTTCCATGCAGCCTGGTGGGTGTGGCATGGGCACTGGGTGTATGGTTGGGACCAGGTGCTGTGGATACTGGGCTTTTTTGCCATCGAGATGAATGTGAAGGACTGGCGTGAAGAATTGCAGGAAGAAGAAATGACCGGGGAGATCAACGAGGACATTGCCGCCGAGCTGACGGGTAACCGCGCAACAGCTGAGGATGGGAGCACATGAAACGGCCGGTTTTCCCGAAACCGGAACAGGTCCGGCAGCTGCCGTTGCAACTGAGCATGGTGATTCCCCCCGAATGGGAAGACCGCAACGGCCATGTCAATGTGCAGTACTACCTGAAGCTGTACGAACTGGGCGGCTATGAAATCCTCAAGGAGGATGATTTCAACGAAGACCTGCTCAACCAGCACAACTTCGGCCTGTTCGACTTCGAGCACCACCTGTATTTCCGCGCTGAAGTGCATGTGGGTGACCGGGTCAGCACCTACAACCGCCTGTTCACCATGAACGACAAGCGCTTCACCGGCATGTACTTCATTGTCAATGACACACGTGAGCAGCTGGCCTGCTGCATCGAGTACCTCACGGCGGGCGTGGATCTCAACACACGCCGGACAGCCGCGTTTCCCGAGCCGATTGCGCGCGGGCTGCAACGGGCCATGTCCATTCACCAGGCGCTGGACTGGCCGGTGCCGGCGAGCGGCGCCATCGAGGTTTGATCAGGCCGAGAAACCGTCCAGGAACGACCGCAGGTTGTCGCCCAGGTCATCGCTGAGGTAACCACCTTCCTGCACCAGCAGGGTGGGCAATTCCAGCGCCGCGATGCGGGTGGCGATGCGGCCAAAACCCGCGGTGCTGACCGCAAGCCCCTGGAACGGGTCGGATTCGTGCGCATCCAGGCCCAGCGCCACCACCAGGGCGGCCGGCGCAAAGGATTCGATGCGGGCCAGCGCACGATCCAGCTCTTCAAGGTAAGCCTTGTCGCCAGTGCCGCGCGGCAGCGGAATGTTCAGGTTGTAGCCCAGGCCTTCACCCTCGCCACGCTCGGCCGCATGGCCCCAGAAGAATGGATAGAACCGTGCCGGATCCGCGTGCAGCGATACCGTCAACACATCGGACCTGTGGTAGAAAATATCCTGCGTGCCGTTGCCGTGGTGCACATCGATGTCGAGGATGGCCACGCGGTCGAATTCGGCCAGCAGCTCCTGCGCGGCGATGGCGCTGTTGTTGAGATAGCAGAACCCGGACGCGAAATCCCGTCCGGCGTGATGCCCGGGCGGACGGCACAGTGCGTAAGCGGCGGGCTCATCATCCAGCAGCAGGGCCGCGCCCTGCGCCGCGGCATGGGCGCTGGCCAGCGCACTCTCCCAGGTGTCGCCGGAGATGGGGCAACCGGCATCCAGCATGTGGTAGCCCGCCTGGCCCACCGCGGATGCAGGATAGGCGCCACCGCGGCGATCCGGGTGGATGTTGGGTACTACCTCGGGGGAGGCGCCATCGATATAGCACCAGCGGCGATAGATGTTCTGCAGGAACTGCAGGTACTCGGGCGTATGGACGGCAGCCAACGGTTCCAGCCCTGCGTCTTCAGGCTCGAGCAGTTCCAGCCCGGCATCCAGGGCCGCCTGCAACAATCGATCGGCCCGCTCCGGCACCTCGGGGTTGGCCTGCCGTGCTCCGGAGGACAGGAAGTGATCGGGGTAATGCGCTTTCTGCTGTTCGGAAAAGATGACTTTCATGGTTCGTTCCGCCGTGGTCAGTTGCCCGGAGCGGATTGCTGCAGGGCGGTAAACGCTTCATCCCAGGCCTTGTAGATGCAATCGCGCTCAGCATGGATCATACCGGCATTGAGGTAGAAATCCCGCGCCGACTGGTTGTCCCGGTCTACCGCCAGGCGCATGAATTGGGCGCCCTCGGCCGCCGCGCGCCGTGCCGTTTCAGCCAG
>CAYYCX010000023.1:0-45750 GCA_964470455.1 uncultured Wenzhouxiangellaceae bacterium | reverse complement strand
ACTTACCACCAGGCTTTTTTCCAGTCGGTGAAGGTTGCAGATTGAACGCGTTTCCTAAGTTGCTACACTCTGTTGGGGTTGTAGTCGTTCGCAAAAACCTGTTGCAGATTGAACGCGTTTCCTAAGTTGCTACACTAGGACTTGCTGCCCTATATCGCCGCCAGTTGTTGCAGATTGAACGCGTTTCCTAAGTTGCTACACTGTATCCAGCGGCGGAGGGTTTCGATTTGTGGTTGCAGATTGAACGCGTTTCCTAAGTTGCTACACTGCCGATGCCGTCCTGAGCGTTGCGGATTCAGTTGCAGATTGAACGCGTTTCCTAAGTTGCTACACTGCGCCGGCATGTTATCAACCGCCCTTTGCAGTTGCAGATTGAACGCGTTTCCTAAGTTGCTACACTGATATTCAGCAAACGCCTTGCTGCCTTCGAGTTGCAGATTGAACGCGTTTCCTAAGTTGCTACACTCAGATCAGGCGTGAACTGCAAGGGTGGTTGGTTGCAGATTGAACGCGTTTCCTAAGTTGCTACACTCATTGACCACTACAAAGTTCTGGTTCACTGGTTGCAGATTGAACGCGTTTCCTAAGTTGCTACACTGCGTCCTCAGAATCCGTGAGAATCGCCCCGGTTGCAGATTGAACGCGTTTCCTAAGTTGCTACACTTGCTCAACAAGCAGAACGCCAGTCAGGGCGGTTGCAGATTGAACGCGTTTCCTAAGTTGCTACACTGGTGCCGGTGATGCGATGCACGCGGCTGGAGTTGCAGATTGAACGCGTTTCCTAAGTTGCTACACTTTACGGGCTGATTTCAAGACCCGGCAAGAAGTTGCAGATTGAACGCGTTTCCTAAGTTGCTACACTAGGATTTGATGCAGGTACACATTGAACCAGGTTGCAGATTGAACGCGTTTCCTAAGTTGCTACACTTTGAACTCATGGTCACATTCGCGCCAGTCGGTTGCAGATTGAACGCGTTTCCTAAGTTGCTACACTGCTGCGTTTGCACCAATATAAACGGATATCGTTGCAGATTGAACGCGTTTCCTAAGTTGCTACACTTGGCTGAATACTTTAAAGGCAGGCTTATTGGTTGCAGATTGAACGCGTTTCCTAAGTTGCTACACTTGAGCCTCATTGCGATCTATGGCCTTTCAAGTTGCAGATTGAACGCGTTTCCTAAGTTGCTACACTAAGCCCATCGCTTGAAACCCACCCATTCATGTTGCAGATTGAACGCGTTTCCTAAGTTGCTACACTTGGCTCCAATCGGGCTGCCATTCATCTACTGTTGCAGATTGAACGCGTTTCCTAAGTTGCTACACTATGGCAAGTTCCACGGCCAGTTGAAGAAGAGTTGCAGATTGAACGCGTTTCCTAAGTTGCTACACTTCATCCGCCGCAGCCGTTTTGCCCGCTCCAGTTGCAGATTGAACGCGTTTCCTAAGTTGCTACACTCGGCGAGGTACGCAAGCGAAACCCCAAGCCGTTGCAGATTGAACGCGTTTCCTAAGTTGCTACACTAGGTTCGATTTGCGCCAAGGGAATCCAGTGGTTGCAGATTGAACGCGTTTCCTAAGTTGCTACACTAGCTGGAGGGCATTTACAACCCATGTAGCCGTTGCAGATTGAACGCGTTTCCTAAGTTGCTACACTAGAAAGCATCATTCCACGGACCTCGAAGCAGTTGCAGATTGAACGCGTTTCCTAAGTTGCTACACTCGCGGTCATGTTGGGCCGTTCGCCCTTGTGGTTGCAGATTGAACGCGTTTCCTAAGTTGCTACACTCCCAGCGTTCAGACAACGAAATCGATGACGGTTGCAGATTGAACGCGTTTCCTAAGTTGCTACACTCGACAGGTAATAACACCCACCACCGCCACGGTTGCAGATTGAACGCGTTTCCTAAGTTGCTACACTCCTGCCTGCGGTGTAGCCGGTATCCGTGCGTTGCAGATTGAACGCGTTTCCTAAGTTGCTACACTAGCTTTCCGAAGTGGCCACGCGGATGCTGGGTTGCAGATTGAACGCGTTTCCTAAGTTGCTACACTCTCTGTGATGTACACAAGTCTTTCATGGTCGTTGCAGATTGAACGCGTTTCCTAAGTTGCTACACTAACCACTCTTGCATGTTGTTTGTGTAGTAGGTTGCAGATTGAACGCGTTTCCTAAGTTGCTACACTGCCAACCCCTCAGACCAGAAAACTTCGGCCGTTGCAGATTGAACGCGTTTCCTAAGTTGCTACACTTACTCAAGCTGGTCAACTGCGGTGCCTACGGTTGCAGATTGAACGCGTTTCCTAAGTTGCTACACTAAGTCTTTTGACCTCGACGACCCCAGCCCCGTTGCAGATTGAACGCGTTTCCTAAGTTGCTACACTCTGGAACTTGATGACATATTCGCCGGGGCCGTTGCAGATTGAACGCGTTTCCTAAGTTGCTACACTCAGCAACCGCGCCCGATCTACACGGGTCATGTTGCAGATTGAACGCGTTTCCTAAGTTGCTACACTACGTGACCGATCCTGGCTTTACCAACTTCTGTTGCAGATTGAACGCGTTTCCTAAGTTGCTACACTTCGGTTGTTATCAACCACCCGAAGCAAGTTGTTGCAGATTGAACGCGTTTCCTAAGTTGCTACACTTAGTAGGCAACACCCTCGCCACCTTCGGCGGTTGCAGATTGAACGCGTTTCCTAAGTTGCTACACTACAGACGCAGAACGCGGGACGGGAAGTGTTGTTGCAGATTGAACGCGTTTCCTAAGTTGCTACACTTGCTGGCGGGTTTGAGGCTGACTGTCAGGAGTTGCAGATTGAACGCGTTTCCTAAGTTGCTACACTACCGCCATCGACCAGGCGGAGCTGACCGCGGTTGCAGATTGAACGCGTTTCCTAAGTTGCTACACTCTATGCCCTGAAAGGCTCTGATTTAGCAAGAAAAAGATGGAAAAATAGCCCAGACTTTCGAGGCCGGACGCGGCTAGAAAAGTTGCAGTTGAGGAGTTTTTTTAAGCTCCTTCTGGTTGTGGCCATGATATGCCTTGATATTTTCATACTGTTTGTCGGTAATTGTAACTATGTGAACGGCACCGTTTTTGGGTAGCTGATCTTCGATCATGTTTTCAAATTTCTGCGCCCTTTCCTTGCTGGAAACCAGGCGCATATAGACCGAGTATTGCGACATATCGAACCCACAATCCAGCAGGTAATTCCTGAATCGAGTGTATTCTTTGCGGTCAGCTGCCTTTACTACGGGCAGGTCGAACATAACCATCATCCACATGAGCCGATAACCATTCAAATGTTTAACTGGGCCCATGGCGTATGCCTCCCCGAGTTGAATCTGGTAGTTTCTCCCCGCTTCAAGCTAAAAGCTGTGGTAACTGCAACTCCAACGTCTTCTTTTCATAGCTCTTTACCAAAGAAAAAGCAAGTGACTGCATGGAAGAGTTCACAGTAGTTGTCTGGTCTGCGACGCGCACGTCAGCCTGCAAAGTTCTGGCCAGTGTTTGTTTTGTCTCTGGATCGAGCTGCTTCTTCGTTCCAAAGAGTTGAACCTGAATGTCGACCAATGGCCGGTAGACTTCCATAAGGTCGTCTACCAGACAGAATGGGTTGTTCTGATTTTTGTGGTGGAGCCCTAGTGCTGGTAAGAGTCCTGCGGCCACCACCGCCCTTGCACAAGCTGCCCTGATAATGCTGTAGCCATAATTCAGTGCGGAATTTGCAAAATCGGCGCTTTCGGGCCTTCGACTAAAATTCGAACCCATCAGTGCCTTCCAGTAAATGCGCGCAGCCTGGGACTCAGTGTTGTCAGGGTCGCCTGACCTTGTCAGATTTGCGAGTCGTTCCAGCCTGTTGAATACCTCTTGAGGCGAATCAGAAATCTGCTTCAGCGCCCAAAGTTGGTTTTGAATTTTCGACTTGACCAGCAATTGCCAGAGGCGTTTCTTCAGGGGCTTGCCAGTGTTCAACTGGTGTTGAAGGATTTTTGTCGAGTGATGATGAGCTGTGTAAGGTAAGTTAATTGAGATTGGGTGGTAGTTACTGCCGCATACGACGATTGGTACCCCCTCTTCAGCCAAGCGAACCATTACTTGTTTGGATAGAGTGGCCTGTTCGGCAGTGAGCAAAAGGCAGTTCATTTCATCAATTACAACACGTCCCAATTCTTCATCGCCCTGCATAACAACGAGGAACCCGCGATGCAGCTTCGCGTAGCGGCCATTTTCTGCCAGCTCTATTACATTCCAGCGCATCACACTATTTCTAAGCTCTCAGTTTTTTCACTCGGTGATTATTGAACAAAACGTTGATGCTGATTTCGTCTAATTTTGGTGGATTTGCTGCCAAGTTGGGCACAGTAAAAATCTTGTTGCGTCCAGTGTTATATCCAGCAATTCTGATGCACTTCGCTTGCTGTTTTTCTATGCAGGTGCATTGAATTACGTCGTTCTTGAAAAGCCGCATCAGTTTCTTGGCAGCAGGATGACTCTTTCCATTTTTATCCCTCGGTCGTGAAAGCTCCGGGCTGCTTTCGAACTTTTTGACATCCGCAAACGCTACAAATGTGCCCTCATATTTATAGCTCCATTCGCCAGTAACAGGGTGCCGCTTTTCGGGTATTTGCCATACATCACAGTAGGCGTAGGAATTTCTGCCATAGCCTTTGTAGGGCGCGCTGGGTATAGGTTGCACACTGTTGTTAAGTATATTTATTCGAATATTCTTGATTCCGGTTTTTTGCGAAAATTTTTCCAGGGTTTGGGCAAACTCCTTGTCGTTCTTGAAGTGCTGTTTAAGCTGAGCGGTGTAGCTCCTGATGGATTGAGTATCAAAGTCAATGCCTTCGCCCTCAGTCAAAAACTGCAACATTTGATGACGAAGCGAGTGCCCACGTATTCGGAATATCTCCTCATAACTGAGCGCCTTGACGGGCTTTCTGGTCACACAGACCTGCTGTCCTTCTTTATCGGTCTGAATTCCGTAAGCGGTGTCGTTGAACATGGATCCACTGCTGGTCCGGTCGGGTTTATACGATGCGATTACAGAATCCAATCCATCAAAAAGCTGAGCTTTCAGGAAAGAAATATCGGGTGCCCTGGACTTGAGAAAGTGGTACAAATCGTTGCTGTTTTGAGTTTCAGTGGAACGCTTGGTACTAAGTCTCTGAATCAGTGATTTCGAAGTCAAGCCAACCACAAAGGCATCCACAATATGATGACGGTGGTCATCACGATAATGCCCAGCAGCCCTGTCTTTGAACTGGTTCAGTTGCCAGACATCGCGCAATACCGAAGTCATGCGCCCGTTCACAGACACAACATTTTGTCGATGACACAGGCATCCTAGGTATTGGGCTGCCTTACGCGAAATATACTTGGTGTCGTTGAGTTGGCGGGCAATCATGTCGCCCTTTTCACCCCCATAAAACGACTCAAATGCGTTTTCCTTGAAACGGTCAAATTTACTGCTTTGGCCAAAGCTGGAAAGAGCGCGCTTCATGATTTCTTCGTAGGGGTATTGGGTGCTGCCCGCAAACGCTTCATGCGGAGTTCTGTGACCCTTGGCCAGATTTTCATTCTTGAACGCCAGAGTCTTATTGCTCATGCCATCGTCATAACAACGGCTGAAAGGGATAATATGCTCTATTTCTACCTCGCCATTGAACAGCTGGCTTCCACTGATGGGCTTTCCACTGAAGACAGAACATCGAAAGCCCTGTTTGCCCAACTCCTCCCATAATTTAACTTTCTGTAAGTCCTCTCTGCTCGGATTTGAAATGCCAAAATCCTGCTTCAAAAATTCTCGAATTCGTTCATTGTTCTTCTGGTTTTTTGCCTGAGCCTGTTCAATTTCCTTTCGGGCGTCCTTTGAGTTCTTTAGATCCCTGGTCAACTCAACATGAATTCGTGCTGGAGCGCAGCCCAGTCGGTCTATCACCCGATTTACAACCACTCGCAGCTGGTTCAGAGCAACGTGAACAGTTGGGTTGGCGATCTTGCCGTACTGATAGGCGTTTTCGTCTCTTTCGTGAGGAGCCTTGTCTATGTCCGAGTCGGGCTTCTCACCCCATACTGATTCCGGCATTACTCGGCCGTAATAGGGCAGCTTTTGGAAAACTTCGCCGTCCTCGAAGTAACTGTGGTGGAATTTCACGCCATTGGCATCTTCAAGTTGAGCGACGGCCTCGCTGTAGACGCACCCTGTACTTTTCAGCACAGGGTTGATCTTCTCAATGAATTTTCTTGAAACACTGGCAGTCTGGCGCTTGAAGCGGTAACCACAAATAGCCTCAACCTGTTTCGAAGTCAGATTGGGCAGGCGACCTTGCAACCACATATTGAGTTCTGGCAGTTCCAGAACAACCTTTCTTCCAGCCACTTCCTTGGTTGGCTCAATAAGGTAATTGACGATGTCATTGAATTCACTGGCTGGGAGTTCATCAGCCAACGAACCAAAATACTCCGGTTTGGATAGGTCAATGCGGACCTTGTTTCCCAGTAGTTTTCCATTGCGGCTCGGAACATCCAGATTGAACGTCGAATCGCTTGGAAAGTAGGGTGATTTGTGCTCGTCTTTTTTCTTCAAGAGTGTCGTGAAACGCAATTCCTTAGTGGTATTCAAGGCATCCAGCAACATTGTACGCTGGCGGCTATCCAGCTCATATTCGACATTTTGGGAGGCATACCGAAGCGCATTTACCTCTTGCAAAATTCGGAAATCATGCGTAATCGGAAGGTCAGAATGAGCACGAGATTCTTCAGGGTAAAAACGACACTTCCCTTTTGGGACTGGCTTTAATGGATATTGCCAAAAGATAGTTTCCTTTAACGCCTCCCACTGTGCGTCTGACAGACAAGAACTACTTTGGGTTTCCCGGATTCTGTCAAATTCATCCTGGTACATTTGCCGATCAGCGTAGAACTCGGTCTCGCCGTTACGAAATCGCACAACTTTCAGTGCTTTAGGACCTTTTTCCTCGAGCACTTTTTTGTTTTCTTCAATCTGGCTGAAAAGGTACTGGCCAAGTGTTCCATAGTCGCCGAGCAATTTTCGCAAAGCAGATATTTTCTCCTTGTATTCGGATTCTTCAGCTTCGCCAGCCAGGCGGTTGGATTTAAACCCGCGCCTACGGCCAAGGTGAAAAAGAGCTCTTCCCAGAATTTCCTTCTTGACTGGGCCTTCAGCTGCCTGATGCCTCGCTTGATAGGGGCAAATTTCGACGAAAACCTTTTTCCGAGTGTTCTCATCTTCGGGTAAAAGACCGAATTCAATTAACTCCCTCACAAGGCGCCGAACTCGATTCTGCCCTCGATCACGGTTCCGGCGAATACCCCGTGCGACTCGCCTGGCCACCGCGAGGGGCTCCTTGGTCTTAGGATCACGACCGTCAGAGAATATCCGCACTCCGAGATCCAGAATTCCCGTGGGCTGGTTTTCATCATCTATTGCGAAAGCAACATAGCCGATTGACGAAGTGCCGAGATCAAGAGCCAGAAGATACGGTTGGTGCATGACACGTTACCCCTAGTTAAAAGCAATCAGGCATTGACATTAGCAACATCAGGGGATATTTTCTACTTCGTAGCGACGGCTACAGTAGCAACTTAGGAAACGCGTTCTAGAATCTGTTAACAAGTTTTAGAACACAAAATAGACGGCCATCCTACGGGATGGCCGCTTTTGTTTCTGCCCCACGGTAAATTATTCAGGCTTTTTTTCTGTATCCTTCAATCTGGATTTTTTCGCCCGCGGATGCGCCTGGTCGTATACGCGCGCCAGGTGCTGGAAATCCAGGTGGGTGTAGATCTGCGTGGTGGAAATATCGCTGTGGCCCAGCAGTTCCTGCACGGCGCGCAAATCGCCAGAGGATTCGAGCATGTGGCTGGCGAAGCTGTGGCGCAGCAGGTGCGGGTAGACGTTTTGCGGCAAACCCTGGCGCCTGGCCCAGTACTTGATGCGGCCTTGCACCGCGCGGCCTGACAGCGGCTGGCCATTGCGGCCAACGAACACATGCTCGATATCGGCGCCGGCAAATTCAACCCGTACCCTACGCCAATCCAGCAGGGCCGCCAGCGCCTTGCCGCCCACCGGCACCATGCGGGTTTTGTTGCCCTTGCCGGTCACGGTCAGCATGCCGCCGTTCAGGTCGAACTGGTTCCAGCGCAGGCCCACCAGCTCAGCCAGGCGCAGGCCGGAGGAGTAAAAAGTTTCAAGTATGGCCTTGTCGCGTTTGGCGATAGGGGTATCGGCGGGAAAATCCAGCAGGCTGGAAACGGCGTCCGCATCCAGGGTTTGCGGCAGTTTTCGGCCCGACTTGGGCGCGCGCACGCCAGTTGCCGGGTTGGCCTTGGCCAGGCCTTCACGCAACAACCAGACGTAGAAACTGCGGATGGCGGACAACAACCGTTGCAGGGTCTTGCCGCTCTGGCCATTGCGATGCATGGCGGCGATGAAAGCGCGCACGTCGTGTTCGGAAACCCGCGTGGCCTGCTGCACCGAGCGCTGCGCCATGCCCTGGCGAAACAACGCCAGGTCGCGCCCATAGGCCTTGATGGTCAGCGGTGAAAGCCCGCGTTCGATGCGCAGGTATTCCAGGAAGCGTTCTGTGGCAGCAACCAGGTCGGTGGACGGTTCAGTGTTCACAACCGCGCCTGGATCAGCACCGGAGTCCGCGCCGTGGGCAAAGGCTTGCACTGGCTGCGGCTGGTCATGGATCAAGCGCAGCTTCAGGCGGTGCGGCGCTGCTCGTGCGGCTGCACCTGCTGCTGGGCCAGTTCCCTGGCCCGGGCCAGGTTGCTTGCAATGACGTCGGCCAGCAGGTCCAGGAACAGGGTGCCCATTCCCGGATAGAAACGGGTGGGGTCGCTGCTGCCAATGGCCAGGATTCCTTCACGGCCGTTTTCACCCACCGGCACCAGGGCAGTGGATTTCACCCATGGGGACTTGTCTTCAAACAGGATGGACAGTTTGGCTTCGCTCAGCCGGCCGCACAGCGCGCGAGCGGCACCCGGCGCCATGGAACCCTGCAGCAGTTGCGCTTGCTCATCGTTCGCATCCAGCCACAGAACCGGTTTGCCGGCCAAAGCGGCCAGTTCAGCGTCGTGCAACACAACGCGGGTGATGTCGGCCCGAAAATTCTCCTTGAGGCGCAATTCAAGCAGGCGGAAAAATTCACCCGGGTCGGGAATGGCCATCAACTCCAGGGTCAGGCGGTGCAGGCGGGTCATCAGCTGTTCATTTTCCGCCGCCACGTGCACCAGGCGGTTGAGCTGGCGATTGAGATCCTGGTTCTGCGCGCGCAGTTGCTTCACCTGGCGTTCGATCAGCGAAGAAGCCGCGCCGGTGGAATGGGGCAGGTTCAGCAGTTCCAGAAGTTCGGGATAGTCTTTCAGGAAGTCGGGATGTTTCCGCAACCAGGCGGCAACGACATCCTTCAACGAGGCCTTGTTATCTGACATTTATCCGGCTCATTCCAGGTTAGGGAAAGTCTGAAAATCCTAGGATGAATCAATCAGCGCTTTCTCATTGGTAAATGGCTCTGTTCGGCCACTGGATCGGGTACTCAGGGCCCCTTTGCTCACGGAACGTTGCCGCTGAATACATGCGCAGCGGGGCCTTTCATACGTACTCCGAGCTCACTGTCGGGCCACTTTATCACAAGAGTTCCGCCGGGCAGAAAAACACTCACGGTTCCAT
The DNA here is from genome assembly GCA_964470455.1 of uncultured Wenzhouxiangellaceae bacterium. Classification (GTDB taxonomy): domain Bacteria; phylum Pseudomonadota; class Gammaproteobacteria; order Xanthomonadales; family SZUA-36; genus JAWXBM01. The sequence goes on along the minus strand of CAYYCX010000023.1, from coordinate 36,048 downwards.
CCACCAGACCGGCGCGACGCAGTATGGCCACGGCAGCGCAGGCGCCGGAACCACAGGCCGGCGTTTCGCCCACGCCACGTTCAAAAACCCGCAGGCGAATGCGACCGCGATCAAGAATCTGCGCGAAGCCGATATTGGCGCCTTCCGGAAATGCCGCATGTTTGCCCAGGAAACCGCCGATGGCTTCCACCGGCGCCTCATCGGCGTTTTCCACCTGCAATACTGCATGCGGGTTGCCCATGGAAGCCGCGCCAAAACGCAGCGGGCCAAACGGCGAATCGAGCTGGTAGAAGCCATCCTCGCCGGCGAGGTTCACCGGAACCTGTGCCGCTTCAAAGCGCGGCTGGCCCATGTCGAGTTCAAACTCGCCATCGGCGCAGGCGGTCACGGCAATCGGGCCGGCGGGACTTTCCAGCATGAACTGTTCTGAGTCCGCACCGTTCATTTGCAGGTAAAGGGCAATGCAACGCGCGCCGTTGCCGCACTGGCCCGCCGGGCTGCCATCCGTATTGCGGATTTCATAGGCGGTGAGGCAGCCGGGCAGGGTGGGTGAGCGCAGGATCAGTATCTGGTCGCAACCGATGCCGCGGCGCCGGTCGGCCATCAAGGCGGCCTGGCGGGCGTCCAGCTGCTGCGTTGAATTGCGCCAGTCCAGCAACACGAAATCGTTGCCGGCGCCGTGCATCTTGTGAAACGTCTGTGACATGCGTGTTGCGGTAAATTCAGTAGCGGTGTTCAGTGTGGCCGCCCGCCTTCAAAACTTCCGGAATGCACTTCATCCTCGTTCTGCGGTTCTTCTTCGCCTTCCATTTCGGGCTCTGCTTCGGGCTCAATTCCGCCATCCTGGCTGGTTGCGGGTGGGCGTGCGTCTTCGGGCAGGTACAGCGGTCCGCGCTGGCCGCAGGCAACCAGCACACTGGCCAATGCCCCGGCCAGCACCAATACACAAAGCATTCGGTAAACGGTCATGTGATTCACAGCAGAATTCGGCGGAAACGGGCTGCTACACTATACGCCATGAACCGGGGGATGGCAGCCCGGCAACATGCCGTGGTGGTCCTGCAAGGCGGGCGAGAACAGGGAAGAGGGAATGCTTGAAGCGGTTGAAATCGAAACGGGCGACCGGCCCCGCAGTGCCGTGATCTGGTTACACGGCCTTGGCGCGGACGGGCATGATTTTGAACCGGTGGTGCCGCACCTGCTGTGGCCGGACGCGCCGGCCATTCGATTTGTGTTTCCGCATGCCGAGGTTCGCCCGGTTACCGTGAACGGAGGCATGCGCATGCGTGCCTGGTATGACATCGTCTCCATCGACGGCGACCGCGGCCACGACGAGTCCGGTATTCAACGCAGTGTGCAACAGACCCGTGAACTGATCGCGCGGGAAGTCGAGCGTGGGGTTGCGCCGGAACGCATCGTGCTGGCCGGTTTTTCACAGGGCGGCGCGATCGCCATCCAGCTGGCCTTGCGGCATCGGCCCCGGTTGGCGGGTTTGATGGCCCTGTCCACCTACCTGCTGCTCAGGGACAGCCTGCTGGCGGATGCGGAGCAACTGCAGACGCTGCCGGCTTTCATGGCGCACGGGATTCAGGACCCGGTGGTTCCCCTGTCCATGGGCGAGGCGGCGGCCGAAACATTGCGGCAGCTTGGTTGCGAAGTGGAGTGGCATACCTATCCGATTCCGCATTCAGTGAGCATGGATGAAATCGGCGATATTCGAAACTGGCTGAAGGCCAGGCTGGGGTGAGCCTTGCGCGCACGTCCTGAAGGCAAGAGGGCCATGGTTTCCATCCGGGCGGCGGAGCACTTGGTTGGGCAGGCGGCGGGATTGGCGGCCGGACTGGCGGCGGGACAGGCGGCGGATTGGCAGTGAAGGACTGGCTGGAAGCGGACCTGCAACGCGAATCCCCCGGCGTCTATCCGCCCGATTTCTGCAACTGGCGCGTGCTGCTGGCCGTGATGGTCATCACGGAACTGGCGGTGCTCCTGGTCGGCATCGGCAAGGACCAGCTTCCGGGCTGGGCCTGGCTGGGCCTGGCCACGCTGTATGCCCAGTGGCTCGCCTTGTTCTGCATCGCCGGCCTGTGCGTCAGCAGCGGCTGGATCAACCGCATGTCAGCCAGCGGAGCCTGGGTGGGCAGCTGGTTGCTGATGGTGCTGCTGGCCACCGTGTTCAGCTACGCCGCCTGGCAGGCTTACGAGTTTCTTGAACTGGAGAGCGCGCTCCCCAGCCGCGCCGTCTTTGTGCTGGAAAGCGTGTTCGCGGTGGCCATCGTCGCCGCGGCCTGTTTGCGCTACCTGCTGGTGCGCTCGCGCTGGCGGGCCGAGCTGATGGCCCAGGCTGAAGCGCGGGTCCAGGCGCTGCAGGCGCGTATCCGGCCGCATTTCCTGTTCAACAGCCTGAATACCATCGCCAACCTGGTAACCGTTGACCCGAAGAATGCGGAATCCGCCATCGAAGACCTGGCGGACATTTTCCGCGGCAGCATGCGCCGCGCCGATGAGCCCATCAGCCTTGCTGATGAACTGGGCCTGGCGCGACAATACCTGGACATGGAGAAGCGCCGCCTCGGCGACCGGCTGCAGGTTGACTGGCGGGTGAGTGAATTGCCCGAACATGCCTCGATTTTCCCACTGATGCTGCAGCCGCTGCTGGAGAATGCCGTTGGGCACGGCATCCAAGCCAATCCGGAAGGCGGGAAAATCAGCGTGTACGGACGCTCCGAGGGTGACCAGGTGGTGATCACCATCGCCAACCCGGCAGCGCCCAAAGGCCACAAGGCTGCCGGCCATGGCATCGCCATACCGAACATTCGCGACCGCCTGCGGCTGGCCTATGGTTCACGCGCCAGCCTGGTCACTTACAATAACGATGAGAACTTTTACGTCGTAATGAGCCTGCCCTATGTTGCGCATACTGATCGTTGATGACGAAGCTCCGGCGCGTGAGCGCATGGCGCGCATGTTGTCCGAGCTGCCGGGTTTCGAGATTGCCGGGGAGGCCGGGTCGGGCCAGCAGGCCCTGGCCGCGATAGAGGAATGGTCACCCGACATCCTGCTGCTGGATATTTCCATGCCCGGCATGGACGGCATGACGCTGGCACGCACGCTGCAGAAGGGTGGCTTGCAGCCTGCGGTGATTTTCTGCACTGCCTACCAGAACCAGGCGCTGGAGGCGTTTGAAGCCGAAGCGGTGGATTACCTGGTGAAGCCGGTGCGGGCCGAGCGGCTGGCGCAGGCGCTGGAGAAAGCGCGGCGTTTCATCGGCGACCGCGCGACCAGTGAGCCGAATGCCTATCTCAAATCCACCGTCGGCGGCAAAGTGCTGCTCACTCCGGTGCAGCGCGTAATCTGCCTGCTGGCTGAAGACAAATACACCACGGTGGTGCATGAAAAGGGCCGGACCGTGATCGATGATTCCCTCACCGAGCTGGAAACTCGTTTTCCCACGGAATTTTTCCGCATACACCGCAATGCGCTGATCTCCACGCGCCATCTGCGCGGCCTGGAACGTGGCGACAACGGCTGTGTCGTGGCGGTGCTGAGCGGCACGGATGAACGTCCTGAAGTCAGCCGCCGCAATGTGGCTGCCCTGCGCAAACTGCTCGCCGAGCTGTAAAGTGGTACCACGCTGTGTGCCCATCACCCCACCAACCCATACTGAACAGAACCGATGATCGATAAACCGATATCCGAACCCGTTGTGAACGGCAAACTCCGCATCGCTACGCGCAAAAGCGCTCTGGCGCTGTGGCAGGCCGAACATGTGGCGGCCCTGTTGCGCCGCCATCATCCGGGCCTGCAAGTGGAGCTGCTGCCGCTGGTCACCGAAGGCGATCGCATCCTCGACAAGCCCCTGGCCAGCATCGGCGGCAAGGGCCTGTTCCTGAAGGAACTGGAGCGGGCCCTGCTGGACGGCGAAGCGGAACTGGCGGTGCATTCCATGAAAGACGTGCCGGCTGAAGGCACGCCCGGCCTGCCGGTGGATATCGTGCTGCAGCGCGCCAACCCGTTTGATGCGCTGCTGTCGCGCGATGGGCGCACCCTGGCGGAATTGCCGGCCGGGGCCCGCATCGGCAGCAGCAGCCTGCGGCGGCAATGCCAGTTGCTGGCGGCCCGGCCTGACCTGCGGGTGCTGGATTTGCGCGGCAACGTCAACACCCGGATCCGCAAGCTGGAGGAAGGCGAATACGAAGCCATCATCCTGGCCCGTGCCGGGCTGGAACGGCTGGGCCTGGATCACCTCATCACCGAAACCCTGGCGGCACCCGACTGGTTGCCGGCGCCCACGCAGGGGACCATCGGCATCCAGTATTGCGAGGACGATGCGGCCACGCGCGATTGGCTGTTGCCGCTGGATGATGCGCCAACGGCTTTGCGCAGCCGGGCCGAGAGGGGCGTGGCGCGGCGGCTGCAGGGCAGTTGCCAGGTACCGCTGGCGGTGTATGCCGAACTGGAAGCTGAAGTGCTGCACCTCCAGGCGCTGGTGGGCGAGCCGGATGGCAGCCGCTTGTTGCGCAGTCGCTGCCAGGGCCCTGCGGCGAATGCCGTTGAACTGGTCGATTCGCTGGCTGAAGACCTGCTGCAACAGGGCGCAGCGGAGATCATCCAGGCCCGGGCGGGCCAGGGCCGGAATGCCTGACGTTTCTGAAATGCCCGGCAGCCGGGAAATACCGGTTGCCGCCTTTGACTGCCTGTTGATCACGCGGCCACAGGCCGAGGCCGAGGCCCTGGCTGCACTTCTTTCCCTGCAGGATATTGATATGGTGCTGCAACCCGCTCACGAGTTCAGCCAGGCCGATATCAGCCCGGCGGAACTCGAAGCCATCGAATCCGCGGCCGTAACCGGGCCCGCGCCCCTGCTGGTATTCACCAGCACGCGCGCGGTGCAATTTGCGCTGCCGCAACTGCCGTTGCCCCTGCTGCAAAATTGCCGGATCGCTGCCATCGGCCCGGCCACGGCCGCAGCCTTGCAGGACGCCGGGCTGAAGAAGGTGCTGCTGCCGGAAACGGGCTACCGCAGCGAAGACCTGTTGCAAACCCTGGATGCCCATGGGGTTCCGACACGGCATGCCTGGATCGTCGCCGCAGCCGGTGGACGGCAGGCCCTGCTGGAGGGGCTACGCCAGCGCGGCGTGGATGCGCGTATGCTGCTGGTGTACCGGCGCCAGCCGGCTCCGGTACCAGAGGAAAACCAGCGGGTATTGCAGAACAGCCGGAAAGTGCTCTCGGTCTGGACCAGCGCGGATGCCATGCAGCAGTTGTCGCGCGGACTTTCCCCGGCGGCCTGGCGGCAGGTTTGCGCCGGTGAATGGCTGGTGGTTTCGCAACGCCTGGCGCGCAGCGCTGAAAGCCACGGCGCAACCGTGGTGCGCCAGGCAGCGGGTCCGGGTAATACGGAACTGGCCGCGGCCATCCGGGAAATCCGTGCTGCTGTGTAAACGCGGGCCCTCCAAATGCCCCGGCGTGCTTTTGCGGCCATGCCGGGCAGCGGGCATAATTGGCCGGCGCCCGGAACGCCACCAGAAATGCCACCAGAGGTAAGCAGCAGTGAATGCGAACGAGTTGGAAACCGAGCCGGCGGAAATAGAGCAAAAGCCGTCCGCGTCTGAGAACCGGGAAGACCCCGGCCGCCCTGCCTCTTCAACACCACCCATTGGCCGGACACCTGGCGAACGCCCATCATCGGGCAGTTCATCAGTGCCACGTTCACCGGCGCCGGGTTCATCGATACCGGCATGGCTTGCCCTGTTGCTGGCGGCCGTGGCCCTGGCACTGGCTGGCTGGATGTGGTGGCAGGGCGACCAGGCCAACCGGCAGCAAGAGCTGGCCTGGCAGGCGCAGCAACAACAGTACCAGGATGAACTGAAGCGCCTGGAAAGCAGCCTGGCGGCGGCGCAGGATACATCCAGCCGGCAATCGTCTGAATTGAGCAGCGGCCTGCAGCAACGCCTGCAGGCTCTGGAGTCGCGCCGCGACACCGCCGAGGATTTCCGCTCCGAAACCACCGCCTGGACCCGTTCGGCACAGGCGGCGCTGGAAGAATCCGAGGCGCGGCTGAACCGCATGGACGAAAAGCTGCGAACCCTGTCGGCTCGCAGCGCCGAAAGCGACACCGAGCTGGAACTGGAAGAAATCGACTACCTGCTGCGCATGGCGCAGGAACGGTTGGAGCTGTTTGGCGACACCCGTACCGCCGATCGTGCCCTGCAGCTGGCCGACCAGCAGGTGCTGGCCTTTGACAACCCCATGTTCATCGCCCTGCGGCGCGAAATTGCCGCGGCCCGCCGCGCGCTGGCGGCTGCCGATGTGCCCGATATGGTGACGCTGGGCGCGGAGCTGGATGGCGTACAGGACAGCCTGTCACTGCTGCCGTTCCGCAATGGTGTGGAACAGGCCGCTGAGGCAGCGGATGCAGCGGCTGATACCGCGGATTTGCCCTGGTGGGAACGCCTGAAAAACACCCTGTCCGGCCTGGTCACCGTGCGCCGCGTGGCCGATGCCGAGCTGGCCATGCCGGTACTGGCCGACCAGCTGGCCTTGCGGCAGCGGGCCTGGTTGCAGATCGAGCAGGCGCGGCTGGCGGCATTGAGCCGTGAGCAGTCCATATACCGGGATTCGCTGGCGCAAGCCGAGGCCACCATCCGGCGCTGGTTCATGGCCGATGACCCGCAGGTCAAGCTGGCCCTCAGCAGCCTGCAGTCGTTGCAGCAGCGCAATATCGACCCGCCGATGCCGGACATCAGCGCGCCCTGGAACACCCTGCGCAGTCTCAGGAACGCAGGTTTGTCGCCCGCGCCGCAGGAAACATCCGCCAGCGAATCCTCCGGCGAATCTCCCGGCGAATCTTCCGGCGAAACCGCCAACGAGCCTGCGGACGATCCTTTGACCGAGCCTGGCGATCACAGCGAAGCACCAGCAGCCGGCGCGAATGCGACGGAGCCACCGGCGGCTGACGATGCGCCGGCAAGCGGGTCCGGCAGCGGGTCAGATACCGATCCCGAGGTGGGCCAGGACGGTGAAGTCGAAGACGGCATCGAGGCCGGCATCCAAACCGGCCGGGTGGATGCTTGATGAAAGCGCTGTTCCTGGTCCTCATCGCAGTCGCCCTGGCCGTGCTCGCCGCGGCCCTGGCGCCGGTGTTCCTCGCCGATCCCGGGCTGGTGCAGATCCGCTTCGGCCAGTGGACCGTGGAAACCAGCCTGCTGGTGCTGGTGCTGGGCGTGGTGCTGGCCTGGCTGGTCTTTCACCTGGTCAGTCGATTGTGGCGGTTGCCCGCTGAAACTGCCCGCCGGATGCGCGAAGAGCGCGCCATGAAGCAGCTGGAAAAAGGCCTGCTGGCTTTGTCCGAGGGCGACTGGGTGAATGCCGAGCGGGCGCTGCAGAAATCCGAATCGGGCCGCAGCGCGTCCACCGTCCGTTACCTGGCGGCGGCGCGGGCGGCCGATGGCCAGGATGCCGCCGACCGTGCGGACTATTACCTGGAGCAGGCGGATTCAGGTGGGCGCCACCGGCATTTCCTGGTGGAGCTCACGCGCGGCCGCATGCTGGTGGAAAACCAGCGTTATGACGAGGCGATTGTGGTGCTGCAAACGCTGAACCGCGGACGACGCAAAAACAACAAGGTGCTGGGACTGCTGGCACGCTGCTTTCGCGAAACCCGGCGCTGGCAGGATTTGCTGGCCCTGCTGCCGGACATGCGCAAGGCGGGGCTGATCGATGAAGCCCAGGCGCAGGAGTGGAGCAGCCAGGCGGCGGTTGCCGGTCTCGATCAATGCCAGGACCTCAGCGCCCTGGATGCCGCCTGGCAGGCGCTGCCCAAGGCGTTGCGCACCGATGCCGGCGCTGTCGCAGCCTACGCCAACCGCGCTTCAAGGCTGGACGGCGCCGACCGCACTGAAGCCGTCATCCGCGCGGCCCTGAAGCATCAGTGGTCCTCGGCCCTGTTGCTGCCGTACGGCGATCCCAAGGCCAGCGATGCCGCCGTGCGCATCCGCCATTGCGAAAAATGGCTGGTCGATCACCCCGATGACCCCAACCTGCACCTGGCGCTGGGGCGTTTGTGCGCTCGCGAGGAATTGTGGGGCAAGGCGCGGCAGCACATGATCCGCAGCCTGGAGCTGCAACCCAGCGTGGGCGGCTACGATTCGCTGGGCCAGTTGCTGGACCGCCGCGGCGAACTCGAACTGGCCACCGCCTGCTTTCGCAACGCACTGCGCCTCAGCCAGGGCGAATCGCCCGTGCCATTGCCGGCGGATCTGAAACGGCTGGCAGTCACCGGTTCGCCGGCAGCATGACGCAAGGCCTCAGTGAGGCCGCGCCAACACCTTCACCGGCACATCCAGTCCGAATTCAAACGAATCGTAGAACAGGCGTTCGGGGTTGAGGCCGTGCCTGGAAAAGGCCGCGCGCGTTGCATCGATCATGGCCGGCGGGCCGCTCATGTACACATCGAAATCGCCCAGGTACTGGTGGTCGGCCAGCACGGTTTCGTGCGCCAGGCCTGGGTAGTAGCCCGGTAGCTCTTCTTCCTCCTCGGAGACTGCCGGGTGGTAGTGGATATGGGGGTGCTGCTGCATCCACTGGCGCGGCAACTCGTCCAGATAGAGTTCCTCGCGTTTGCGCGCTCCCCAGTAGAGGTAAATCTCGCGCTGGTCATGCTGCTCCAGCAGGTTCTCGATCATGGACTTGAGCGGTGCGAAACCGGTGCCGCCGCCCAGCATGATCATGGGCCGCTCGGGCGCGTCGTTGCGCACGAAGAAATTTCCCAGCGGGCCTTCGAAGCGGATGATGTCCAGTTCCTGCAGGGTATCGAACACGTAACTGGTGAAATCGCCGCCTTCCACATGGCGAATATGCAGCTCGAATTCATCCTCCAGGCTGGGGCAACTGGCGATGGAAAACGCCCGGCGCTTGCCGCCTTGCAACAGCACATCCACATACTGCCCGGCGAGGAATTGCAGGCGCTGGTTCTTGGGCAGTTTCAGCCGCAGGCGCACCACATTGGGTGATAGCTGCGACTTCTCCACAACCCGCGCCGGCAGCATGCGGATTTCGATGTCGCGCACGGCTTCGATTTCACGCACCTGGATGATGAGATCTTCGAGGGGTTCGGCCTGGCACATCAGGGCCTGGCTTTGGGCAAAGTCCTCGCGGGTCAGCGCCAGCGGTGGATGGAAGGGATAATGAACCTCGCCTTCGAGCACCTTGCCTTTGCAACTGCCGCAGGTGCCGTTCTTGCAGGAATAGGGCAGCATCACGCCCTGGCGCAACGCCGCCGTGAGGACGGCTTCGCCTTCCCTGACTACAAAACTGCGCTCGCCGTTGGCCAGGCTGACCTTGAATTGCTTCACTGCTTTTCACCCCAAAAGGGTCTATTGTCGCTGATACGGCGGTGGAATTGAAAACCCCGGCCTGGATTCAGCCGCGGGCGCGGCTGTGCTAGGCTTGCGCGTCGCGAAAATCCTTCCCGGAAAAACGGTATGGGCTTCATTTGAAAGACAATTCACCCAAAATGGAACACAGCACGGGGAAGACAGCATGGGCAGCGCGGGCGTGAACCTTTGGCCTTGCGCCGAGGCGGCGCCTGGATGTTGATGAAAGCCCTGCGCCTGCTGCTGCGCCTGCCGCTGTTGCTGCTGCACCTGCTGGTGGCCCTGCCCATCACCCTGATGGCTTCAATCCCTCCCTTGCCGCGTATCCGGCTGTTCGGCCGGCCCCTGGATGTGATCATGGAATCCTGGTGGACGGCCACGGCTTGCCGGATTTTTGGCTTGCGCATCGAGATCAGCGGCTTGGTTGAGAATACGCCCAGCCTGGTGGTGGCCAACCATATTTCCTGGCTGGATGTTCCGCTGCTCTACAGCGTGGCGCCCATGGGTTTTGTATCCAAGGCGGAAGTGGATCGCTGGCCGGTGCTTGGTTTCATTGCACGTCACGGCCACACGCTGTTTCACGACCGTGGCTGCCATGATTCCGCGCGTACGGTGCTGGCGGCCATGATCGCGCGATTGCAGCGCGGCGAGCGCGTAACGATTTTTCCCGAGGGGGGCATCCTGGACGGCGAACACATCAAGCCTTTCCACGCTCGGATGTTCGCGGCCGCCGCGGATAGTGGCGCGCCGGTTCAGCCCATGATGCTGCGGTACGTGAAGGACGGGCGGCATTACCGGGACATCCGGTTCCGCCCCGGCGAGGGCTTCATCGCCAACTTTTTCCGCTTGCTGACCCAGCCTTCACGGCTGGCCGAAGTGGCCATCCTGCAGCCGCTGCCTTCCGCGGGCCGGCCGCGCAAGGAACTGGCCAATACCGCCTGTGCGGCGGTGGCGGAAGCCTACGACGAGGGCCTGTTGCGGTGAAACGGCGGCTCGAGGATTTTGTGCCGCCACTTGGGCTGCGCAGCCGGCACACGCAGTCACTCATCAGCAGCAGCCCGCTGAGGCGGCAGGTAGTGTGGCGGCGGTCGCAAGCCCTGCGCGCGGCGCAGCACCCCTTGTTGCTGGACGGCGGCGATGGGGTGCGGCTTGAGGGATATTTGTCCAGCCAGCCGGAGGGGAGCAGCCGCGGGCTGGCGGTGCTGCTGCACGGCTGGGAAGGCAGCGTGAATTCGAATTACATCCTGTCCAACGGCGCGCGCCTGTTTGCCGCCGGCTTTGACGTGTTCCGGCTCAATTTCCGCGACCATGGCGATACCCACCACCTCAACCCGGGCATGTTCCATTCCAACCGGCTGGATGAGGTGGTGAATGCCCTGGCTGACCTCCAGCATAAACTGCAGGCTGGAATGCAGGATGGGCGCTGGTTCCTGGCCGGCTATTCGCTGGGCGGGAATTTCGCGTTGCGCGTGGCCTTGCGGGCGCCGGTCGCTGGCCTGGAAATTCGCCGAGTGGCGAGTGTCTGCCCGGTGATCGATCCGGCGCGGGCGCTGGATGCGATGGAAAACGGCCACTGGTTCTACCAGCGTTATTTCGAGCGCAAGTGGAGCCGTTCACTGGCCATCAAGCAGAAATGTTTTCCGGAGTTGTACGGAGAAGATGAACTGATCCGGCAGCGCAGTATTCGCCAGCGCACCCACTACCTGGCCACGCAATATGCCGGTTTCGCGGATTCCGAGGCTTATTACGACGGCTATTCCATCGCCGGCCAGCGCCTGGCGCCCCTGTCCATTCCGGCCACCATTTTGACCTCGGCCGATGACCCGGTGGTGCCGGTGGATGATTTCAATGGGCTGCCGGACCTGCCACAGCTGGATATCCTCATCAGCGACTATGGTGGGCATTGCGGCTTTCTCAAAAACTGGAAACTGGAAAGCATGGCTGAAGACCTGATCCTGGACCTGGCGGAACAGCAGGCAGGATACGGGTTTGCGGACGTGAAACAGGTAAAATACGCGCATGATTGAAGAAGCCCTGCAACACCTGAAAAGCGGCAATTACACCGCCGCTGAAACCCTCTACCGGCAAATGCTGGCCGATGAGCCGGACAACCCCGAGGTGCTGTACATGCTGGCCCTCAGCCGGCAGGGGCAGAACGATCTCGATGCCCCGCTCGAGCTGCTGGGCAAGGCCATTCGCGTGCAACCGAAAAACCCGACCCTGCACCACACGCTGGGCATGATCCAGCTGCAGCGGCGCGACCTGAATGATGCGGAGCGTTCCTTTCATACCGCGGTTGGCATCGACCCGAATTTCGCCGCTGCGCAGAACGGCATCGCCGCCGTGGAGCTGGCCCGTGGCCGCTTTGCCGCCGCCGAACAGACTTTGCGCAAGGCGCTGCGCGCGGAACCGGACAACCCGCAGGTGTTGCTGAACATGGGCATCGCCATGCTGGAGCAGGATCGCGCCACCGATGCCATTTCCTGGCTGCAACGTGTGATCGACCAGCAGCCGGAAAATCATTTCGCGCTGTTCCACCTGGGCCGGGCTCTCCTGGCCCAGGGTAACCCTGGCTTCGCCGCCGGCGCTTTTGAAAAGGCGGCGAAACTGCAGCCGCAATCTGCCGAAACCGTGGTCTTGCTGGCCGAGGCGCAAAGCCGCAACCAGCAGCATGAGGAGGCCGCGCGCAGCTATCGCCGCGCGCTGGACCTTGGCGTGGAAACCCCGCAAACACTGGCGGGCATGGCCCGGGCCTTGGCGGCACTCGGCCGTCATCGCGAATCAGAGGGTGCTTACCTCAGGGCACTGCGCCTGTCTTCCGGTGCCGGATTCGAGGAGGTGCTGCTGGATTTCGCCACCGACCTGTTGCAGCAGGAACGACATGGCGAAGTGATCCAGCGCCTGCAGGGGCGCTTTGAAAACGACCTTCAGCAGGCCCAGGATCCGGCCCGCGTAACCCGCATCCTGGCCCGGGCCAAACTCGACAGCGGCGACGCCGTGGCCGCGCGCGACCTGTTGCGGCCGCTGTTGGCGGGTGGCGCGCCGGATGACGAGGCGCGGCTGCTGCTGGCCCGGGCGTTACGCCAGGCCGGAGAAAAGGAGGCCGCGCAGGCGCAGCTGGACCGGCTGCTGCAGAGTGATGAACCGCCGGTGGATGCGCTGCTGTTTGCCGCGCGGGAGCAACTGGCCGATGGCGACCTCAAGGGCGGCATTGAACGCCTGCGCGGTGTGCAACGGCGTCATGACCTCAGTCACGAACAACGGCAGCGCGCGGTGAGTATGCTGGCGAACGCGCTGCACCGGGCGGGAGAGTACCAGTCGGCCTGGGAACAGTATCTGGGGCTGGATCCCCAGGTGGCGGACGTGATGCACCTGCCGCAGGAACAAGCCCTGCAACTGGAGCAGGACCAGCCGGCTGAAACCGCCATGGATCGCGAGGTGGCATGGTCATGGCCGCCGCAACCGCTGGATGACGGCCGGCCGGAGCCGGTATTCCTGCTAGGCTGGCCTGGCAGCGGTCGGCGCCGGCTGCTGCAGGCGCTGGGCGCGCACAGCGAGATCCTTGCGGTGCAGGACAGGATGGCCACCCAGCAGGAGCGCCGCCAGTTGATTTCCCACCCGCGAGGGCGCGAGCCGTTGAATAACCTGACGGTGGCGCAAATCCAGCTGGCGCGGCGCAAGTACTGGAAAAGCCTGCGCCGGGTGGCGCCGCGTGCCGGCGAACAGCTCACCATCGATGCCTTGTGGTTGCAGGTGGAAGCCCTGCCGACCATTTACCGCTTGTTCCCGCAGGCGCGGGTGATCGTGCTGTCGTCCGATCCTCGCGACCTGGCAGTGGCCTGGCTGCAATCTTCGTTTCGCGATCCCGAAGGCATGGCCCGCCGTTACGTACAGCAGGCTGCGTTGCTGCAGCGTTGCCAGGAAGGCGTGCCGCTGAAGTACATCGAGGTTTCCGCCGAACGCCTGCAGGCCAGCACGGCCAACAGCCTGCGCGACCTGGTCAGCGCCCTGGGGCTGGCCTGGGAGGGACCCGTTGAGGAAACCTTCAACCAGTCGGCGCCCGGCCTGCCCGAGCCGGGTGGCTGGCGGCACTACGCGGAATGGTTGCAGCCGGTGTTGGGCATTCTTGAAACAGCGGTGGCCCATTGACGCTGAGCCCGGTCCACCCTGAATCCGATCCACGCTGAACCGAATCTGGCCGAGGTTTGTCGGCCCGCCTCGCTTCAGGGGCTCTTCAGGTCTTTTTCAGGCCTTCAGAAATTGCGGCTATTGCAAGCCTTCGTCGTCATTTGCCGGGGGTTTGCCTTCCTCCAGAACCTGTAGTTCTCCCAGTTCCACCGTGCCGGAATTTTCGCCAATGTAGCGGTTCAGTTCGTCGATGCGCTGGCGCAGGCCCTGATAATAGGCCACGTCGCGCTGCGGCGAGCCAGGCTGGTTGCCGATGATGGAGGAATGCGAGCCGGAAGCCGAGGCGCTGCCGCCCACGCTTTCCATCTCGTTGCCGTTGCCCGGGTTCATGCCCCAGAACTTGGGCATCTGCGCGGCGTAGACTTCTTCGCACCGCGTGCCCAGGCGCGAGCCGGTGCATTCGTTCAGTTCACGCTTGGTCTGGGTGATCATGTCACTGGCCAGCTGGCGATTGCCCCATTTGCGCATGTAGTAATCCAGCTTGCGCATGGCTTTGCGTTGCTGATCCCGGGGCACCATTTTGGCCACGGTGTCGCGGTAATCAACCAGGGGGTCCGATTTGTTCTGCGCCGCCAGGTAAGACCAGGCGAAAGCCTCCACGATATTTTCCTCGTGGCCCTGGCCTTCCAGGTACATGTAGGAAACCCGGTACTGGGAGAAGGAATCTCCCTGCTTGGCCAGTTGCAGGTAGAGCTTCAAAGCTTCCGGGTACCTGGCTTTGGCATACAGCTGGTCAGCCTGTTCCTGCTTGCTGACGTAGGCGGATTTTTTTGCGGCTTCGGTCGGTGAGGCCGAGATTACAGACAATGCCAGGACGGCAATCATCAAAAACGTACGCATGAGGCTGATCACTTTGCTCCGGTTGAAGCCGCGATTCTAGCCCGTGACCCGTCAGGAGGTGTAATATTTTTTCGCTGTAATGTCAGGGGTTTAAAAAAAACGGCGGCGTATCGTACGCCGCCGTTCGTAGGGAGAAGATCGCAACCGGCCGTGAAGATGGGCTCCACGGCCGGTTGCCGGGTGTGGTTTCAGCGGAGGTCAAACCGGTCCGCGTTCATCACCTTGGTCCAGGCTGCGGCGAAGTCCTGTACGAACTTCTCCTGGGCATCGTTGGAAGCATAGACTTCCGCCACCGCCCGCAGCTCTGAGTTGGAGCCGAACACCAGGTCCACCAGCGTGGCGGTCCACACCACTTCGCCGCTGGCGCGATCCTTGCCCTCGTACACACCTTCCTCGCTGCCGGACTTCGACCACTGGTAAGACATGTCCAGCAGGTTCACGAAGAACGCATTGTTCAGCTGGCCCGGTGTGCTGGTCAGAACGCCATGCGCAGAGCCGCCGGTGTTGGCGTTCAGGGCGCGCATGCCGCCCACCAGTACCGTCATCTCCGGAACCGTCAGCCCGAGCAGGCTGGCCTTGTCCACCAGGGCCTCCGCCGGTGACGTCATGGCGTCGGACGAATAGTAGTTGCGGAAACCATCAGCGGTGGGCTCCAGCACTTCGAACGATTCGACGTCGGTCTGTTCCTGGGTGGCGTCGCCACGGCCGGGTGAGAAACTCACCGTTATGTCATAGCCGGCCTGCTTGGCCGCATCAGCCACAGCGGCGGTTCCGCCTAGGACGATCAGGTCAGCCAGCGAAACCTGCTTGCCACCCTTCTGAGCCTTGTTGAATTTAGTCTGGATGCCTTCCAGGGTTTTCAGGACCTTGGCCAGCTCAGCCGGATTGTTGGCGGCCCAGTCTTTCTGCGGTGCCAGGCGGACACGGGCGCCGTTGGCGCCACCGCGCATGTCGGTATCGCGGTAGGAGCTTGCGGAAGCCCATGCAGCCCGCACGAGTTCAGCATGGCTGAGGCCGGAGCTGAGGATTTCGCCCTTGAGGTTCTGGATGTCGGTCTCGTCGATCAGGGGATGGTCAACCGCCGGAACCGGATCCTGCCAGATCAATGCTTCGGCCGGAACCTGGTTACCGATGTAACGGGCCCGCGGGCCCATGTCGCGGTGGGTCAGCTTGAACCACGCCTTGGCGAAGGCCAGCTCGAAGGCGGCCGGGTCTTTCATGAACCGCTCGGAAATCACCCGGTAGGCCGGGTCCTCCTTCAGCGCCAGGTCCGTGGTGAACATGATCGGCGCATGGCGCTTGTCCTTCAGGTGTGCGTCCGGAACCAGTGTCGATGCGGCGCCATCAGCCGGAATCCACTGCGTAGCGCCCGCGGGACTCTTGGTCTTGACCCAGTCGTAGGTAAACAGGTTGACCAGGTAAGCCATGGACCATGCAGTTGGGGTGCCGGTCCAGGCGCCTTCCAGGCCGCTCGTTATGGAATCCTCGGCATTGCCTTTGCCGCACTTGCTGGTCCAGCCCAGGCCTTGTTCCTCGACGGCGGCTGCCGCGGGCTCCGGACCGGTGCAATCGGCCGGCGACTTCGCTCCGTGCGCCTTGCCGAAGGTATGGCCACCGGCGATGAGGGCGACGGTTTCCTCGTCGTTCATGGCCATGCGGCCGAAGGTATCGCGAATGTCCTTGGCGGCCAGCAGCGGATCCGGGTTGCCATTCGGGCCCTCCGGGTTCACGTAGATCAGGCCCATCTGCACGGCCGCGAGTGGGTTCTCCAGCTTGCGGTCGCCGCTGTAGCGCTCATCCGCCAGCCAGACCGACTCCGGGCCCCAGTACACCAGGTCGGGTTCCCAGTCATCCGTGCGGCCACCGGCAAAGCCATAGGTCTTGAAGCCCATGGACTCCAGAGCGACATTGCCGGTAAGTATCATCAGGTCGGCCCAGGACACGCTGCGGCCGTATTTCTGCTTGATGGGCCACAACAGGCGGCGGGCCTTGTCGAGGTTGGCGTTGTCGGGCCAGCTGTTCAGCGGTTCCAGGCGCTGCTGCCCGCCTCCCGCACCACCGCGGCCATCGGCCACGCGGTAGGTACCGGCGCTGTGCCAGGCCATGCGGATGAAGAACGGGCCGTAGTGGCCATAATCCGCCGGCCACCAGTCCTGGGAGTCGGTCATGACGGCTTCGATGTCCTTCTTCAGGGCATCCAGGTCAACCTTGGCGAACTCTTCGGCGTAATCGAAATCGGCGCCGTAAGGATTCGACTCGGCGGAATGCTGGCGCAATGCCGTGAGATCGAGTTGGTCTGGCCACCAGTGCTTGTTGGACATGGGCCCTTCCGCGGCGAAGGTATTGCCGGCCGCGAAAGAGGTAATGAGGGTTGTGGCCAACAGAGTCGGCAACAACCTTATGTGACTTCGGTTCAATGACTGCATGGTTGTACTCCTCGTGGTTGGTACAAGAACAATTCGTACACTGAGTAAAGCGGATCAGGCGGGGAAAATCGAATTGAAAAATATCATTGTCTTGATTGACGTCATGAATAGTGCTGAAAAAAGGCATAAACAAATGAAATTGGGTGGGACCCGAACACGATGCGCAAGCTGATTGACGCTCATGGCCAGGGATAGCAGTATCAGGTTTCAGAACCCGAGCAGGAGAATGCAATGCCCCCCGCGGAACTCGCCGTTGAATTTGCCGTTGATGGCCACATCGCCGTCATCCGGTTGAACCGCCCGAAGGCGCGGAACGCCATGAGCCCCGAGGTGATGGTGAGGTTGCACGATGCCTGGCACGAAGTAGCCACCAACGATTCGATTCGCGTCGCAATCCTGACCGGCACCGGGGAACAGGCATTCTGCGCCGGCGCCGATTTGGCGCTGACGGCGCCGTTGATGACCGGCGGCAGGCAGCCGGAGAACGAGTGGGATGAACGGTTCCTGCAGCTGATGGCTGCGCCGGATGGGATGTATCTGTTCAAACGCGACATCGGCAAGCCGGTGATTGCCGCGATCAACGGCCATGCCATTGCCGGCGGGCTGGAACTGGTGATGGGTACCGACATACGGTTCGCCGTGCCACAGGCGAAATTCGGCTTGCAGGAAGTGAAATGGGGCCTGTTTCCGGCCGGCGCATCAACCGTGCGATTGCCCAGCCAGATACCCTACGCCAAGGCGCTGGAACTGTTGCTCACCGGGGACCTGATGAGCGCCGATGAGGCAAAGCTGGCCGGCCTGGTCAACCATGTGGTTGAGCCTGGTGAACTGATGCCCGCGGCGCTGGCCATGGCCGGGCGGATCGCTGGCAACGGTCCGCTGGCGGTGCGGCAGATCCGGCGCTCGGTGCGCGCCTGCTACAACCTGCCCGAAGCCGAGGCCCTGGAGGTGGAAGCACGCCTTGCCGAACCAGTCACGCACTCGCAGGATGCGGTGGAAGGGCCGCGGGCCTTCATGGAAAAAAGAAAGCCGGTATTCCACGGAAGATGAGTTGAATACCGGCCAAAAAGCTGGCGCTTTACGTGGCGGCGGGGAGCCGCCCACGATTTACTTCCGGTTTTATTTCTGGAAGTAATCGCGCCAGCCGCACACTCTGCCATCACGGAACTCGAAAATACCCATGTAACGGTGTGTGATGTTCTGGTTCGTTTCGGAATTGAACTGGTCGACGCAGCCTTCCAGCAGGAAGCGGTCGCCGTTTTCCGCGTAGTTCAGGATGCGCCAGTCCACATCGGAATTGACCGAATCGTACTGCTCGAGGAACTTGCGGATCGCCGGCTTGCCGCGATGCTCAGGCGATCCCACGTGCGAGTGGTACACGATGTCGTCGGTGAGCAGGTCGAGAAACGTGTCGAAATCCCGGGCATCCCAACTGGCGATGATTCGATGCACGGTGTCAAGGTACTTGCTCATGGTCGGTATTGCTCCACGTTGAGGGTCAGTTGTCGGGGTGAGTCTTCCGGGCCTTCAGCCGGGCTCAGAATTTCAGCTGCCTGGCCACCAGGTCGCGCAGCACTTCCTCGGTGCCGCCGCCAATGGCAAACGTGCGCGACTCGCGGAAAATTCGCTCCACTGGGCAGTGGTCTCGGTAAACCGTGCCGCCCAGCACCTGCATCGATTCGCGCGCACAGTGCTCCAGCGTGGTTGTGGCCTGCACCTTCAGCAGCGCCAGGTCGGCAACCACGTTCGCGCCGAGCTCGAACTGTTCCACGCACTGGTCGAGGTAGGCATAACCGGTACGAATCGCGCGGATGAGGTCCACCAGTTTGTGGCGGATGACCTGCTGGTCGATCAGGCGCTTGCCGAATACCTGTCTTTGCCGCGCGAAGGCGATGGCTTCGGCAACGCATACCCGCGCCATGCCAAGCGTTGCGGCCACGCCGCTGAAACGCTCGATGTTGAACTGCGGCAGCAGCTGCAAGAACCCGCGGTGTTCAGGCCCTATCAGGTATGCCTTGGGAACCGGAGTGCGGTTGAACCGGATGGTGCCGAGGCTGGCGTTGTACCACCTCAGGCCATTCACCGGCTCGCGCAGCACACCCTCGCTGTGGGCGTCGACCAGCAACAGCGAAATGCCCTGCTGGTCGCCGCTTGCGGTCTTTGCCGCGGTGAGGATGTAGTCCGCGCGCATGGCGCCGGAAATCAGCGTTTTTTCACCGCTCACCAACCAACCGTCGTCCGTTGGCTCGGCGCGGGTCGTCAACGCATTTACATCGGAGCCTCCGCCCGGCTCGGTGACCGCGAAGGAAACCTTCTTCTCTCCCCGTAACACCGGGCGCACCACCTTTTCATTGAGCAGTTCACTGTCCTGCCGCACCACCGGCGGCAGGCCGATCCAGTGGGTTGCCAGGTCGGCAAAGACGACTCCCGACCCAAGCCGGTGCAACTCCTCGGAAAATATGATGCGGTGATACAGGCTGGCATCCGGCAGGCAACCGCCCAGTTCCTCGGGAAAACCCATGCTGAGAATGCCGGCTTCGGCAGCGTTCAGGAACAGGTCGTCAGGAAAAGTGCCGGCTGCATTCCAGTCCTCGATGTGTGGCTCGATGAACCCGCTCACGAAAGCCCGGATGCGTTCACGCCAGGCGGCATGTTCCTGGTTCAGGCGCGGGCAAGCCGGGCGCAGGGAATCGAATTCAAGCAGGTCGGGTGTGTCTGGCTGCGATGGCATGGCAATGAATGCTCCCATGAAAAGGTTCGGCGCTGGCGCCAGCAGTATTGGCCCCCACGGTGGAACCATGCTGCATTCGACGGTCGACTTCAGCAATACCGATTACAGAGTCTCAGATTGAAAGTTTATGTCCGGGCTTGCGAAAAAGCCGGCAACAATCACGAAACAAGCCCCTGATGCCTTTAAACAGGCTGTGAAACCTGAATTCCGACAGGAGATTTCATGCTTCATCGGTACTTTTGAAGAAGGCTATATTGACTAGTCTAAATTTGCAAGTTACATTCTTGCATAAGTGAACCGATAATCACGCGCCCATAACGGCCCACAACTTATGACCTTTCGCCAGAAGGAGTCCGACATGCAGAAGCTTTTTCAACACGCTCGCACTTTCACATTGCTGGTTTCGGCCCTGTTTGCCGGGCTCGGCAGCTTTACGGTTCTTGCCCAGGATCAAACGGGCGAAACTTCTTCCAGCGAACTGGTGCTGGAGGAGGTGATGGTCACCGCGCAGAAACGCGAAGAGCGCCTGCAGGACGTTCCGGCCGCCATCAGCGCCGTACTCGGCGATGACCTGAAGCGCAACCAGATCAACGATGTCTGGGCCCTGGCCGCCACCGTCCCCTCGTTCAACATGACCCAGGATTCGGCGGTGTCGCAGCAGCTGAACATACGCGGCGTGGTCAGCGTGAAGCTGAACGATGCTTCGGCGGAACCTTCGGTGGGCATGTTCGTGGATGAAGTCTATGTGCCACGCATGGGTTCCGCATTCACCGATTTCTACGACCTCGAACGCATCGAAGTCATTCGCGGCCCGCAGGGTGTGCTGCTGGGCAAGAACGTGGTGGGTGGCGCGCTGAGCGTGATCACCGCCAAGCCCAGTTTCGAGCGCGGCGCCCAGGCCACGCTGTCCATCGGCAACTACGACAGCTACATGGCCAACGGCTTTCTCACCGGGCCCCTGTCCGAGCAGTGGGCCGGCCGCTTCTCCTTCCAGGTTCGTGAACGTTCGGGCTACAACCACAACATCCTGCTGGATCGTGAACTGGACGACCTGAGCTCTTACCAGGCGCGTGGCCAGCTGGCCTATGAAGGCGCCGACGGAACGCTGCGGGCCCTGTTGTCTTTTGATGTCGGCCATGATGAGAGCAATGGCACTATCCGTGCCGCCATAGATGATTTCGCGATTCCAGGAATTGGCACCGTCCAGCAATACCGTACTGCCAATGGCATTGGTCCACGCCAGGACTTCAGCACCCAGCCCGAGTATGTGGAACGCGATACCTTTGGTGCGATGTTGCGTATCGACTGGCAGGCTTTCGCCAACGCCGAGTTGACGTCCATCACATCATTCCGGGACTCGGAAGCCTCCTGGGGCTACAACCAGATCGGTACAGGCTCACCTCCCGCCATCGTCGATACCTTTGTTTTCCAGACGGAAACCCCGCGGACTTTCAGCCAGGAAGTGCGGCTGGCCTCCACCTACGACGATTCGCCGTGGGAGTGGCTGGTAGGCGCTTATTACCAGCATGATGATATCGATCGCCCGTACCAGCACATTGCCTCCACCAACGCCAACCTGGCGGTGTTCAGCGGCCACAGTTTCTACGACGCCTCGGCATCCATCAGCACCGCGGCCATTTTCGGCCAGGCCAGCTACGAGTTCGACAATGGCCTGAGGTTCGTCGGCGGCCTGCGCTACCTGCGAGATGACAAGTCGGGCAAGAAGATTGCCACCTGCATCGACGATGCCGGTGACGGTTCCTGCGTAACGCCTTTGCGGCTGAGCACAGGCCAGACCTGGACCACGACCTACAGTGAGACCTGGGATGCCTGGACACCGCAGGGAACCGTGGAATACCGCATCAATGACGCAGCGCTGGTCTACGGCACGATTGCCAAGGGTTTCAAGGGCGGAGGCTGGGACTTCATTCCTCCCACGCCGGTGGCGGCAACGATTTCGTTCGATCCGGAAGAAGTGGTCAATTACGAGCTGGGTATCAAGTCCGACCTGTTCAGCCGCCGCTTGCGGCTCAACGCGGCCGTGTTCCGCATGGACTACACCGACTTGCAGGCGCAGCGTACCGACCTGACCTGCCTGTGCCTGATCACCTCCAATGCCGGCAGCGCGCGCATTGATGGTGTCGAGGTGGAGCTGACGGCACTGGTCACGGAAGGTCTCACCCTGCGCGGTTCTGCTTCAGCGCTGGATCCGAAGTACATCGACTATGACGATCTCTCCGGCAATGTATATGATGGCAATACCATGCAGCGCACGCCGGAATTCAAATATAACGTGGGCTTCGACTACATGTTTGGAGCCGGCTCCTGGGACGATGCCTTCACCCTGCGTACCAATTACACCCACCAAAGCAAGATCTACTGGGAACCGAGAAACGTCAGTTATGAACCGGGTTACGGCCTGCTCGATGCTTCACTGTATGTGCAGCCGCCCAACGCCAGCTGGTCGCTGAACTTCTGGGGCAAGAACCTGACCGATGAGTTGTACTCGCAGCTGGGCCTGCCGTTCCTGGGCGACCTGGTTGAGGTCTGGGGCGCGCCACGCACCTACGGCGTTGATTTCACCTGGACGTTCTGAGCCCACTTGAGCCGTATCACGGCAGCCGGTAGCTTTATACTCCGCCAAACGCTTTGGCGGAGTTTCTACCCACATGAATGAGGCACGACAGGGTTTGGCCGGGGCCAGCGCCAAGGAACATCCGATTGACGAAGTAGCACAGGTCCGGCAGCAGCCTACGGTAAGCATCGCGGAGCGGTTCGGGCCGGCGGAAGCGGGTGCCATCCTGGCCAGGAGCCAGGTGGCGATGGCGTTTGATGCGCTCGGTGACCGCTGGTCCGCATTGATACTGCGCGAGATATTCCTCGGCTCCAACCGGTTTGAAGACCTGCTCGCGGCAACTTCCGCCAGCCGCGGCATCCTCACCAACCGGCTGAAGGCCCTGGTGCAGGAAGGCATACTGTATCGCCACCCCTATTCAGCTCGGCCGCTCCGGCATGAATACCGCCTGACGCGCGTGGGAGAAGACCTGTATCCCACCGCGCTGATGTACTGGAGTTGGGAAAAGCGCTACGGCCGCGATCACAGCCTGCCATCCGGGCTTGTCCACCGTTCCTGCGGAAAATCCGCGCAACCGTTGCTGATCTGCCAGCATTGCCGCCAACCCATCGAAATTACCGATATCGAAGTAGAGGTGCTGGAGGACTATGACCGGGCGCCACAGGAGCCGCCGAAGCGCTCCAGCCTGCATGTAAGCAACCGCATCAGGGCGGATGGCGACAGTACTGAAGCCCATGTCCTGGATGTGATCGGAGATCGCTGGACGGCCCTGGTGCAGGCATCCATGTATTTCGGCCTGCACCGGTACGCCGACATCCAGACGGCCTTGTCCATTGCCACCAATACCCTGGCCGACCGTTTGCGCCTGCTGGTGAATACCGGGGTGTTCAGCCGCCGGCCCTACCAGGACAACCCGCCGCGTTATTCCTATCGCCTGACCGAAAAGGGCCGGGCGCTCTACCTGCCGGCATTCACCCTGCACCAGTGGGCCGATCGCTGGCTGCTGCGCGGCCGGCAGCCGCCGCTGACGCTGCGGCATCGCATTTGCGGCCAGTTGGCGCAGGGCGAAATCATCTGCGACCAGTGCGATGAACCGCTGCGCCTGCATGAAGTCAAGCCCGTTTGGCCCGGGGAGCGTGTGTCATCAGCACACCAGCCGTAGGCGAACCGGCTGCGCAGGCTGGCGCAATTCCGGCGCCAAATCCGCCATGGCCCAAACCGCTGTACGCCTGGTACGTGGTGGGAGTGCTGATGGTGACCTATACCAACTCCTTCATCGACCGGCAGATTCTCAGCCTGCTGATCGAACCGATACGCCGGGACCTGCAGATTTCCGATACCCAGGTCAGCCTGCTGGCCGGCCTGGCGTTTTCCATTTTCTACACCCTGGCAGGCATTCCCATCGCCCGCCTGGCCGACCGCGGCAACCGGCGCACCCTGATCGCCGCCGGTGTTTCCCTGTGGAGCCTGATGACCGCGCTCTGTGGCCTGGCGCGCAACTTCCCGCAACTGTTCCTGGCGCGCATCGGCGTGGGCATCGGCGAGGCAACGCTGTCACCAGCCGCCATGTCCATCATTGCCGATTATTTTCCGGTGAGCCGCCTGGCGCGGGCCATCAGCGTGTTCTCGATGGGAATCTATTTCGGGGCCGGCCTGGCCATGGTGATCGGCGGCCTGGTCATCAGCATGGTCGCGCAGGCGGGCAGCATCACCCTGCCACTGTTTGGCGAAATTTTTCCCTGGCAGGTCACCTTCATCATCGTTGGCCTTTTGGGCATACCGGTGGTGTTGCTGAACCTGACCATCCGCGAACCGGTTCGCAGGGGCACCATCCGGCAGGGTTCCGCGGAAGCCCGGACAGCCAGTTCGTTTGCCGCGCTCAGGGGTTTCCTGCGCCTGAACCGGCGGCTGATCCTGTTTCACTTCGCGACGTTCTCCTTCATCGGCATCGCCATTTCGGGCTACTTCGTCTGGACGCCCACCTTCTTCATTCGCACGTATGGCTGGGAAGCATCCCGGATCGGTTTTGTGTTTGGCATCATCCTGTTTTTTGCCGGAACCGCAGGCGTCTATGCCGGGGGTTTCCTGGCCGACTGGCTGCAGAAACGGGGCCGTGACGATGCCATATTCCGCGCTGCGCTGTATGGCATCGGCATGATGCTGCCGTTTGCCGTGCTGACCCCGCTGATGCCAACCGCCGGCCTGGCGGTTGCGGGCCTGACGCTGACCATTTTCTTCCTGGCCCTGCCGCAAGGTTTGCCCACAGCCGCGCTCCAGGTCATCACGCCAAACTCGCTACGCGCGCAGATCACCGCGGTGTATTTCCTGGTCGGTAACCTGATTGCCAATGGGCTGGGCCCGACGTTTTACGCACTGGTAACGGACTATGTCTTCGCTGATCCGGCCATGCTGCGCTATTCAATGGCGCTGGTGATCGGGGTCATCCTGCCGCTGGCCGGCTTGTGCTGTTACCTGGCCATTGGCCCGTACCGGGCCAGTGTGCAGCGCGCAAAGGCGCTGCGGTCGCCGGGTGATTGACTGGAGCGGGTAATTAACTGGAGCGGGTAATTAACTGGAACGGGTATTTAACTGGAGCGGGTGATGGGAATCGAACCCACATTAGAAGCTTGGGAAGCTCCTGTTCTACCATTGAACTACACCCGCGAAACGTCGATTTCCCGCTGATTCTAAACCGGCGGAAGCACGCCGTCATCCGCATTCTCAGCCAGCCGGTTCAGGTTTTCAGCACTTTCTCCCAGGTGGAGGCCAGGCCGGCATTGCTGGTAACCAGCACCAGCAGGTCGCCTTCTCGGCACAGGCTGGCGGGGTGCTCCACCGAACGCTCAACATCGGTAAAAATTTCAATCGCAGCCTCATTCACGCCCCGTTCCAGCAGGCCAAGCCGGAGTTCTGCCGCGGTGTCGATACCATCGCCCGGGTCATGGCCGGGCTTCGCCGAGCAGATGTAGTAATCGAAATGCCCGGCTACGGTGGCAGCCGCGCCGCGGCACGCTGCCCTGGAAGCCTTCGGTGACACGCCAAAACGCAGGATCCTGCGCCCTTTGCAGGGATACTGGTTGGTGAACCGGACCAGCTGTTTCAGGCCATCGGCGTTGTGCGCGTAGTCCATGATGGTGTGAAAGCGGCCATTGAAGTGCAGGTTCAGGCGGCCGGGCAGGGAGTCGTAGCCCATTTCGAAACCGCCCAGCGCCTGGCGAATGCTGGCAAGGGACAGGCCCAATGCCCTGGCGCCGGCAATGGCGTGCATGGCATTGCTGATGTTGTGCCGCGCCGCGCCTTTGAAGGTGGCGGGTATGGCGTTCACGGCGATAACCGGAGTGAGATTGTCACCCTCGCGCAGCATGATCCAGTCTTCGCCCTGGTGCGGTGCCACATGCACAAAGTCGATCAGCCCGGCAGTTTCCGCGGGAAGCTTTCGCAGCAGGTCGTTCGGGTTGGAATTGAAGCTGGAAAGGATGATGCGGCGGCCGGAAAGGTGAGGCAGCATTTCCCGGCACAGTTCATCGTCCCCGTTCAGGACCACCGTGCCGACGCAGCGCTCCAGCACCGAGCGTTTGACGACTGCCATGTCGGCCACGGTTTCCACGCCGTGTTCGCCGAGGTGGTCGGCCGTCACATTGGTGCAGATGGCCACATCGCTGGAATCAAATGCAAAGCCCGCCCGCAACACATCGCCGCGAGCGGTTTCCAGCACCGCCAGGTCCACTTCCGGGTGCTCAAACACCATGCAGTGCCCGAGGAAGCCCGAGCTGTCGCCCAGTTCGCGAAGTTCATCACCGAAATAAACGCCGGTGGTGCGGGCCATGCCGACGAACTTTGATTCGGCTTTGGCAATCCGCGCCACCATGGAGGAGGTGGTGGTCTTGCCGTTGGTGCCGGTGATGGAAATGATCGGTATGCGGCAGGGCTGGCCGGGTGGGAACAGCCAGTCCAGCAGCAGGTCGTAAGTACGCTGGCGCAGGTCGGGATAATCGCGCAACAGCGTCTCGACCGGTGGCGAAGGGTCGAGCCCGGTAATGCTCCAGCCCGGTCCGCCGGGTACAGCAGGCTCTTGCTGCCGGCAGCGGATCCGCAGCACACCGCAGTTCATCACCCGGCCCATGTGCCGGGCCAGGTTTTCCATAGCTGCATCGACTGCCACGGCTTTGCCTGCGCCCAGCGCTGCCAGCAGTTTGCCGCCCACGACCAGCAGGTCCAGTTCGAGGCCGTCGTTGTGTGGTTCCGCCGCGGGTGGCGGAAAGCCCAGTTGCCGCAACAGGTTCCACATGGCCTGCCGGTCCTGCATGATGCTGAAGCCCGGCCCTGGCCGGTTGATGCAGAACAGGCCATCCAGCATCAAGCGGTAGCGGCTGTGGCCCAGCATCACCATGCCGTTGGGCGCCACGCGAAAGCGTGCCGGCAGCTTTCCGTAGGGTTCGCGTTCCAGCCGCAGCACCGGAATGCGGCGGGCCTGCGCGGCTGCGATCAGGGCAAGGGTTTCCTTCGGGGTTACAAACGGCCGGCTGCCGGCGACAAAATCCGCGATGCCGGCTTCCAGCGACTGGCCGGCATCGTGCAGCAGAGCCTGCCAGCGAAGCTTCGTGCAGACCGATGAAGCAATGCACAGGGCCAGGTCGCCGGCCTGCTCACCGCTGGGAATATCGTCGTGCTGGAAGATGAACCGGTAGCGCCAGGAGCCGTCGGCCGGGGCCTGGTCCTGCAGAAAATCGTGGAATTGAAGATCGTGCCCGGCCAGTTGCTGCAGGGCCAGCGCCGTGCGGCATACATAGCCGCCGATTCGCGCCGCGCTGCCGGTACGCTGGTCCAGTTCCGCCCACTCATTGGCTGGAACCGCCAGCCCCAGCGCTTGCAGCCGGGCCGGCAGGTCCTGTTGCAGGGTGGCGGCAATGTTATCGAACTGCTGTTCCTCATCTGCCTCAGCCCGCAACACCATCTCAACCACTGTCACCGAAGCGCGGCGGCCCGGCCCCATGGTTGAGATGATTTCCAGTACCTGCATGGCAGCCCGCCCGGATCAGCCCAGCCTGACAGGCAATGCCTGCAGGGCCCGGAACAGCGAGCGCGGCTTCCAGCGCGGTTGTGGTTCGAGCAATTCCAGATTCGGGAAACTCTGCAGCAGGCGCTGGAAGGCGATGCGAGCCTCGGCTCGCGCAAGCTTTTCGCCCAGGCAGCGATGGATGCCCAGGCCAAATGCCAGGTGGCGGTTGGGCTTGCGGCCGATGTCGAACCAGTCGGGTTCTGGAAATTGCGCCGGGTCGCGGTTGGCGGCAGACATCACGGCGGATATGCGCTCACCGGCCTGCACTTGCTGGGACGAAAGCTGCAGCGGCCGGGTGGTGACGCGAAACGTCGCCCGCTGGAACGGCGCTTCAAAGCGCAGCACTTCGTTGATCATGCTGTCCACCAATTCGGGGTGTTGCCGCAACCGGGCCAGTTCCTGCGGATGGGACAGCAGGCAGTACATGCCGTTGCCCAGCAGGTTGAGCGTAGTTTCATGCCCGGCCAGCAACAACAGCATGCACTGCGCCATGGATTCCTGCGGGCTGCAGCGACCGGCATCCACATCCTGCTGCAGGCTTTCAATGATGCTACCGGGCGGGTGTCTGGGGCGCCGCATCAGTTCGGCGAAGTAGTCGGTCATCTCAGCCAGCGCCTGGATACCACGTTCACGCACGCCGGGTTCGCTTACCGTGGAATCAAATCCCAGCCCCAGAGCCATGGTCCAGTTGCGCAGCAGGGAAGCTTCCTCAAACGGCGTGCCGAGTATCTGCGTGATCACGTTCACCGGGAAAGGCTCAGCGAAACCGGCCATGAAATCGACTTCTTCCCGCGCCCGCAGGTCCGCAATCAACCCGTCTGCCATGCGCTCGATCATGTGGCTGAGGCCGTTGACGCCGGCCTGGCTGAAAGGGGCGCTGATCAGCGCGCGCAAGCGCGTGTGGTCCGGCGGGTCGGAGTACAGCAGCATGTAATGGAAGGCGGTGCGCTGGCTTTCCGGCACGAGCTTTTTGATGTCCTGCGAACCCGCCTGCGCATTCCGCAGTATTTCCTTCACGTCGTCATAGCGGGTGAACAGCCAGGCGCCGCCGCCCGGGTCATCCGGCAGCGCCAGCCAGTTGGACAGCTCCCGGTCGCGCATTTGCCGGTAAACGGGGTAAGGGTCCTGGTAAAACTCGACAGTGAACGGGTTCTGGGGATTCATGGGAAATTCTGGCCGCGGCGCACAGTCGCTAGCCTATAATGTTCGGGATTTGTTTGCACTCCTGCCTGCGGGCAGAAATCACTCAGGCGAAACCATGGATATTGTTCAATGAAATCCGACCGGAAACTGGATCTTGGGCGCACCGAAATCGATGCCTTGTCTTCGGTTTATATCAACCGGGGCATCAAGCAGGAAGCCTGGGAAATCCAGCAGATCAAATTCCGCGGCACGGTACTCACGGCCAGCGTGAACATGACCTCCACCTTCGTTTCTCCGACGGACCCCGAAGGCTTTCACCTGACGATTTTCTGCACCCAGGAAATCCTGGCGCAGCTGGCCAACATTCACCTGCACGTATCCGCCGGCCACACCACCAAGTGCCGTGAATCGTGGATGCGGGAATGTCACTTCAATTACCGCAACGTCATTCGCAGCACTGAGAACATCCAGGTCGAAATGGACATGGTGTCGGAACGCTGGGCAGGCGATACGCTGGTGGGCAAGGTGGCTTGCCGCATGTTTGATGACAAGGGCGGATTGTTCATTGCCACGCTGAAGGGCATGTTGCGCTGATGTTGGTCATGCCGTGCTCACGGTGAGCCGGCGGAACTCCTCCCTCAGCCGGCCAAAGCGGCTGCGGATCTGCCGTTCGCAATCGCCCTCGGTCATGTTGCGGCCATGCATGAACCGGGCGTTGTCGAGGATCAGCAGGTCTTCTGCTTGCCAAGTGTGCGCCTCGGCCAGTTCATCCTGGATATCGATCAGAGTGTTGATCACATCCTCGCCGATCTCCTCGCCATCGCCAAAGAACACGCGGTTGGTGGGCTTGGCATAAGCATCGCGGTTCTGCCAGCGCGGATGGTTGATGGCGGGCAAATGGGCCAGCAGCCCGTTGGCAAAAGCCTTCTGGCCGCCCAGTGTGGTCTGCACGACAGCCATCTGGCAACGTACCTGGATGGCCTCCCCCTGCAGGGCATAACTGCATTGCGGGTTTTGCGCCATGAGCCGGTCCAGTTCCGCCAGGCTGTTCACGCGGAATTCGGTGTGCCAGCGCGCGGTATCCCAAACCGCCTGGTAGATAACGCCCTGTTGCTCAAAACGCTGGCGCAAGGCAGCGGGCAGCTGCTGCAGGAAGCGAACCCCATCAACGAGAATCGTTTCCCCGCCACGGCAGGTGGGAGGTTTCACGCAGTTGAAAAAGCACAGGTCCGGCGGTGGAGGAACAGGCCGGTAATGACCTTCACTGTGGACAAACAGGTTGAAATTCCGGCGTGGCACCTCGGAAGTGTGACCGTCGCTGGCCTGGTCCTCAACCGCACGGCGAGTGCCCACCTGGTGAAACTGCTCCACCAGCAGGGCGGTAAACCGCTGGAATTCCTGCAGAGTGCTGGCGAACCCCCTCAACAGCAGCGCGCCGGAGGCCTGCAGGTGGCTGAACAGCGGCGCGGGGTCCAGTTGCAGCAACTCCCTGCCGTCAAACCTCAGGGTTGGAAGGGCGGGGCCAGGCATCTTGGCCGGTTGCGCACTCATGGGGGTCAGCGGGCGGCGTATTCTGCCAGCACCTGGACGTGGGAGCGGGCGCTCTGGCCCAGCGCTTCGAGGTTGTAACCACCTTCCAGTACCGACACTACGCGGCCGTTGCAGGCTGAGGCGGCATACTCGCAAATGCCGCGGGTGATCCAGTCGTAATCGTCATAGTGCAGCCGCAATTGCGCCAGCGGATCAGCCTCGTGGGCATCAAAACCCGCGGAGACCAGGATCAGGTCGGGGGCGAAGGCGTGCAAGGCCGGCAGGCCCAGCACGCTCCAGGCTTTACGGAATGCTTCGCTTCCGGAATCCGGTGGCAACGGCAGGTTGAGGATATTGCCACAGCCGGTTTCATCGGCGTGTCCGGTGCCAGGATACAGCGGCGCCTGGTGGCTGGAGATATACATCACACTGTCGTCATCCTCGAAAATGGCCTGGGTGCCGTTGCCATGATGCACATCGAAATCAAGGATGGCCACCCGCTCCGCGCTGTGTTCCGCCTGCGCATGGCGCGCCGCAACCGCCACGTGGTTGAGCAGGCAGAAGCCCATGGCGATGGCGGCTTCGGCGTGATGTCCGGGAGGCCGGGTGGCGCAGAACGCATTGGCTGCCTTGCCGGCATAAATCTGGTCGATGGCAAAGCAGGCGGCGCCGCTGCCGCGCAGGGTGGCGTTGATGGAGCCGGGTGAAAGTACGGTGTCTTCATCCAGCATCACGCGGCCTTCGAGGGGTTCCGCGTCGAGCAAGGACTGCCAGTACTCTGCGTCGTGAGCGCGCAGTACCTGTTCCAGGCTGGCTCGTGGCGCCGGCAGCTTCACGGTGCCTGGCAGAGACTCCAGGGCGTCCAGAACGCTTCGAAGCCGCTGGATGGATTCAGGATGCATCTTGCCCGGGTCATGTGCCAGGCAATCATCGTGGTGCAGGATCAGGGTGCTCATCGGGAGCACAGGCTAGGCCTGGCGCAGGGCAGGGTCAAGCGGAATCTTGGCCTGGTCGCGGTTTGCCTGGCGGCAGTCCGGGTTTGTGGCCCGGCCCCTGCCCAGGCCCGGTTGCCGCCTGGATCCTGGTCAGTCACGGCTGAGGGGCAACAGGCTGGTTTCCTTCACTTCCTCGATCACCACGTAACTGCGGGAATTGCTCACTCCCGGCAGCGCCAGGATTTTTTCGCTGAGCAGGTCACGGTATTCGTTCATGTCCCGGACCCGCGCCTTGATCAGGTAGTCGAAGTTGCCGGAAACGAGGTGACACTCAAGAATGTGGTTAAGCCTCCGCGCTTGCTGGCGGAACTGGCGGAACGCATCCGGCGAGTTCCGCAGCAGGCTGATTTCCACGAATACCAGCAGGGCAGCATCCACCAGCCCGGGCGCCAGGTGGGCGTGGTAGCCAGTGATGTAGCCATCGCGCTCCAGGCGGCGCACCCGCTCCAGGCAGGGGGTGGGTGTGAGGTTGACCTGGCGCGCCAGCGCCACGTTGGACAGGCGCCCGTCGTCCTGCAGCGCTTCAAGAATCTGCCTGTCGATCCGATCCAGCGGCTTGGGGGCCGCAGCATTTTTCTCTGGAGATATCACCATGGTTACCCGTTCATGCAGAATTATCTGCTACTGATCTACTATTAAAAGAGAAAAATATCACAGGAAAGCCTTTAAAATCAGCATATCAATCTGAAGGAGTGTGGTGATGAAAATCGGTGTGCCCAAGGAAATCAAGAATCACGAGTACCGCGTGGGCCTGGTACCGGCATCGGTGCGTGAACTGACGGCACGTGGACATGAGGTTTTTGTCCAGGCTTCCGCTGGCGCTGGTATCGGTGTGCTGGACGCGGATTATGAAACCGCGGGCGCAACCATCCTGCCGGATGCCGCGGCGGTGTTCTCAACCGCGGAAATGATCGTCAAGGTGAAAGAACCCCAGGCGGTCGAGCGCGCCATGCTGAAGCCGCACCACACGCTGTTCACTTATCTGCATCTCGCGCCCGATGCGCCGCAGACCAAAGACCTGGTGGAAAGCGGGGCAACCTGCATCGCCTATGAAACCGTTACCGATTCCCAGGGTGGTTTGCCGCTGCTGGCGCCGATGTCGGAAGTGGCCGGCCGTTTGTCCATCCAGGCCGGTGCGCGTTGCCTGGAGAAAGCCCAGGGTGGTTCCGGAGTCCTGCTCGGCGGTGTCCCCGGTGTTGATCCGGCCAAGGTGTTGATCATCGGTGGCGGAACCGTTGGCCTCAATGCTGCGCAGATGGCCGTGGGCATGGGTGCGCGCGTGGTGGTGCTGGACCGCAGCGCCCGCGTGATGCGGTTCCTGGATGCCATTTTCGCCACCCGTATTGAAACCGTGCACTCTACCGCGGATGCCATTGAACGCCACATTGCTGATTCTGACCTGGTGATTGGCGGCGTGTTGGTGCCGGGAGCCGCGGCACCGAAACTGGTGACGCGTGAGCACCTGAAGTTGATGCGTCCAGGATCGGTGGTGGTGGATGTAGCCATCGACCAGGGCGGGTGTTTTGAAACCTCGCACGCCACCACGCATGCCGAGCCCACCTACGTGGTAGATGGCATCGTGCATTATTGCGTGGCCAATATGCCCGGAGCCGTGCCACGCACTTCAACCTTCGCGCTGAACAACGCCACGCTGCCGTTCGCCATCGCCATCGCTGACAAGGGCGCGCGCCAGGCCATGCTGGACAACCCGCATCTGCTGGCCGGCCTCAACGTCTGCAATGGCAAGGTGACACACGAAGACGTTGCCCGTGATCTCGGCTACGAGTATGTCCCGCCGCTGGAGGCGCTTGAATCCTGAACACCGCCTGGTGTTGATTTTTCGGTAAACCCGCTGCCCGACCGCCGGGTGGCGACAGCGATTATTCCCGGCTGGACAGCTTCCCCGTTGACCACCAACCTGGCCCGCGCTTGCTGAGCCTTGCAGACTTGGTTAAAGTGCTTTGCGTCTGTCTAATTTATTCAACAGAGACACAGGTGGTGAGGAAATGGCGGAGGACGTAGGCAAGAGGCTGAAGGCGGCGCGTACCGCTTTTGGCCTGAGTCAACGTGAACTGGCCAAGCGCGCCGGCGTCACCAACGGCATGGTTTCGCTGATCGAACAGGGTCGCGCCAGCCCGTCGGTTGGCTCCCTGCAGAAAATCCTCAGCGCCTTTCCGATGACACTGGCGGAGTTTTTCACTCGCGACCTCAGCCGGCAGGAAGATGTGGTTTACCGGGCTGCGGATCAGCCGGACATGGGCACCCGTGGCATCGAGTTCCGCCTGGTGGCAGCCACCCGGCGTGATCGCGCCATGTCGATACTGAATGAGGTTTATGCGCCCGGCGCGGATACCGGCGAAGACCTGCTCACCCACAGCGGCGAAGAGGGTGGCGTGATCATCGCCGGGGAACTGGAGCTGACCGTAGCCGGCAAGACCTGGACATTGCTGCCGGGCGACTCTTACTACTTTGACAGCCGCTTACCTCACCGTTTTCGCAATAAGGGCGATGAGCCGGTGCACCTGATCAGCGCCAACTCACCCCCGAGTATCTGATTCAACGACTTCTTGGAAAGCAACTGAATGACTTCAGCGATATACCGTAATCCGTTCAGCTACATGGAAGCTCCCTGGCTGCGTGATGCACCCGATGCCGATGTGGTGGTGATCGGCATACCTTTTGACATGGGCACTTCCGGCCGCGCCGGTGCCCGCTCTGGCCCGGGCGCGATCCGCCAGGCTTCCGCCAACCTGATCTGGGATTGCCCGCGCTGGCCGTGGGATTTCAAATTAAGTGACCGCCTCAAGCTGGCCGATGGCGGCGATGTGGATTTTCCTTACAGCGATGCACAGGCTGCCAGCGATGCCATCCAGGCGCGCGTCCGGGAATTGCTGGATGCTGGCAAGACGGTATTGACGTTTGGTGGTGATCATTACGTGTCCTTGCCCATACTGCGTGAGTACGCGAAAACACACGGCCCGCTGGCTTTGTTGCATTTCGATGCCCATACCGACACCGACAGCCATGGCAACGCTTTTGATCACGGAGCACCGTTCCACCACGCGCTGCAGGAAGGGCTGATTTTGCCGCAGCACACCGTACAGGTGGGAATTCGTACCAATTACACCTATGAGGGCCATCCGTTTACGGTGCTGGATGCTTCCTGGGTGAACGAACAGCCGGCGACGGCGGTAATCAGCCGGATTCGCGAAGTCATCGGCGACCAGCCGGTGTACCTGAGCTTTGACATCGATGCGCTGGACCCCGCCTTTGCACCTGGAACCGGCACGCCGGTGGCTGGCGGGCTGACATCCGATCGCGCGCTGCAGATCATTCGCGGCCTGAAAGGCCTCGATATCCGGGGAATGGACGTGGTGGAAGTGTCACCCGCCTATGACCATGCCGAGCTGACGGCGCTGGCCGCGGCCACGCTGGCCCTGGAAATGCTTTACATCCGCGCCTGAGCGGACTGCGCCCGCGGCATGGTCCGCCGGGCGCGTTACCGCATAGGCGCAACCCGCCCCGCTGGGGCAACAAAGAGTATTTCAAAATGAACTTCGAAGACCTGAAAGAATGGCTGAAAGAAAAACGCATCACGGAGATTGAGTGCCTGGTGCCCGATATTGCCGGTATTGCGCGCGGCAAAATCACTCCGGCCAACAAATACCTGCGCGAGGAAAGCATACGCCTGCCGGAAAGCCTGTTTGGCCAGACGGTGACCGGTGACTGGCCGGACGACGAGTTGTACGAAACCATCGTCGACCCGGCGGAGCGGGACATGCATGTCAACCCCGATCCATCCACCGTGCGCCTGGTGCCCTGGGCGCATGAGCCCACGGCGCAGATCATCCACGACTGCTACTACCGTGACGGCACGCCGGTGCAGATGGCGCCGCGTAATGTGCTGAAGTCGGTGCTTAAATTATTCAACGATGAAGGCTGGGCGCCGGTGGTTGCGCCCGAACTGGAATTTTTCCTGACGGAGATGAACAAGGATCCGGACTACCCGCTGGAGCCGCCGGTGGGCCGCAGTGGCCGCAAGGAAACCGCCCGCAAGTCCTACGGCATCGACGCGGTCAACGAATTCGATCCGCTGTTCGAGCTGATGTACGACTACAGCGAGGCGCAGGAACTCGGTATCGACACGCTGATCCATGAGGAAGGCGCGGCGCAGATGGAAATCAATTTCCACCATGGCGATGCGCTGGACCTGGCGGACCAGGTGTTTGTCTTCAAACGCACGGTGCGTGAAGCGGCCATCCAGCACAAATGTTTCGCCACCTTCATGGCCAAGCCGCACGAAGACGAACCGGGCAGTGCCATGCACGTGCACCAGAGCGTGGTGAATATTGCCGATGGCAAGAATATTTTCAGCAACGAGGATGGCACGCCATCACAGCTGTTTTACTGGTTCATCGGCGGCCAGCAGAAATACATGAATGCCGCGGTGCCGTTTTTTGCACCCAACATCAATTCCTACCGCCGCCTGCAGCCGGGCGGTTCGGCGCCGATCAACCCGCATTGGGCGGAAGACAATCGTACAGTGGGCTTGCGGGTGCCGGGATCCGATCCGGAAAACCGCCGCGTCGAACATCGCCTCAGCGGCGCGGATGTGAACCCTTACATCGCGATTGCGGCGATGCTGGCGACGGGTTACCTGGGCATCAAGAACCAGGTGCAACCTTCGGATGAAGTGGTTGGCAGTGCCCACAACCTGCCGTACGGCCTGCCGCTGACCATCGAGGAAGGTTTCCGCTACCTGGATGCCTGCGAGGAACTGATCAACATCCTCGGGCCACGCTTCGTGGAATGCTACAAGGCGGTGAAGATGGCTGAATACGCGGAATTCCAGAAGGTGATCAGTTCCTGGGAACGCGAGTTCCTGCTGCTCAACGTTTAAAGCGGTATCGCGAGCACCGCCCGGGAACGGCGGTGCTCCACAACATTTGCCGCGTCATCCCGGACCGCCACTCACCAACAACGTCATCCCGGACAGCGCGTAGCGCGTGATCCGGGATCCAGTTTACCCGTAACGCCAATAACAGGCCCGATGCCGGTAAGGCCTTCCGGTCCGCTTCCTCACTTCGATTGAGCCAGCACCTGGTATTCCCCCCGCGTCCCGTATCCGCTGACCTTCGGGTACCCTCGCAGACTCTGATCGCTCTCGTGCATCCCTGCACTCCGCGA